>JBEAMW010000068.1:0-148822 GCA_041165705.1 Pseudomonadota bacterium | reverse complement strand
CCGTCGGGCCACCACGATCGCATGGCGCCGTTGTCGCTGGTATAGATCACGATAGTGTCTTTGCTGATCTTTAGCCGTTCCAGAAGACCGAGCAGCTGGCCAACATGGCCATCGTGTTCCATCATGCCGCTGCCAAACACATCAAACTCAGAGGAGATGTCGCTGGCCAGATGCCGTGATTCGGGCTTGAGGTGCGTGTAGATGTGCATCCGCGTGGTGTTGAGCCAGGCAAAAAAGGGTTTGCCGTCCTTCACTGAGGATTCAATGAACTGCGCTGTTCGCGCAAGGAACTCCTCGTCTACCGTCTCCATGCGCTTCGAGGTGAGCGGGCCCGTGTCAACGCAGCGCTGCCGCCCCCACGGACCGAACCGAGGATCAACCTGTTTGTCCTCTGTGTCTGTGGCTACACAATCGAGGACGCCCCTGGGCTTGTACTTTTGGTTGAACTCGGAATCCTTCGACCACATTCGAAGCTCGGGCTCTGCCTCAGTGTTGAGGTGGTAAAGATTGCCAAAGAAGGTGTCGAACCCGTGAACCGTGGGCAGGTGGGTATTGCGATCCCCAAGGTGGTTCTTGCCGAACTGGCCGGTCTTGTAGCCTCGCTCTTTTAAAAGTTCTGCCAGCGTGGGGTCTCGTGCATCGAGGCCAATCTCTCCGCCAGGGAGTCCAACTGTGGTGAGGCCAGTGCGAATGGGAAGCTGCCCGGTAATGAAGGCGGCGCGACCCGGCGTGGAACTGGGGTGCGCGTAGTGATCGGTAAATAGCATGCCCTCTCGGCCAATACGGTCAATATTGGGCGTTGGTACCATCATCCCTTGGCTGTACAGACCAACATTAGTTGGGCCAATGTCATCAGCCATGATGACCAAGATGTTTGGCTTCTGAGCCCAGGCAGGGGTGGTCGCAACAAGCAGAGTGCTAATCGCGGCGGCGACCTGAGTCAACATGCGCTGATTCATCGTGATGCTCCTTAGGGACCTATTGAGTTGCGCGGGGCGGAGGAGTGAGGCCGAGTACCAAATCGGCTCCCTTATCTCCAATCACCACTGCTGTGGCGTTGGTGTTTCCACAAATGAGGTTAGGCATGACAGACGCATCAATCACCCGCAGGCCCTCCACCCCACGTACTTTGAGGTCTGGCGTGCAGACCGCATGTGGATCATGAGCATGACCCATACGGCAGGTTCCCACTGGGTGGTAGCCGCTCGAGAGCATTGGCGCGGCCCAGTCTAGCCATTCGGCGTCTGTGTTGACATCGAGCCCGGGCCGAATCTCGGATTCTATGAGCGAGGCCAGTGCGGGCTGACGCGCAAGGTTGCGCAAGTAGCGAAAGGCCCACACCAAGGCCTGTCGGTCCCGCTCATCCTGAAGATAGTTCATGGTGATGGCGGGGTGGTCATTCGCATGAGGCGTTTTGAGACGAATGTGTCCTCGAGAATAGGGTCTGACCTGGAATGGAGCCATGGTTAAGCCACCAAATGCGTCCGGCGTCGGCGGCGTTGTTGGCTTGGCGGTGTCGGGGGGGACTCCGGTTACAGGGAGACCGAACACTTGGATGTCGTTATACGGCAGGCTGGGGTCACTGCGCAGGTAGGCGCCAAACTGAGCAGGGGGAGTGGTCATGGGCCCATTACGCCAAATGAGATACCTCAGAATGGAACGCAGAAGGCCCAGGCCACGAAAGTCCGCGTTCATGCTCGGGACATGCGATTTGACGCGCCAAGACAATGGTGCGCAGATATGATCTTGAAGGTTCTCGCCAACGCCAGGGAGGTCCGCCACTACCTGAATCCCCTTGGCCCTCAAGTGTTCGTGTTTCCCAATACCGGAGACCATGAGCAGTTGGGGGGATTGAATAGCTCCCGCACACAGCAGCACCTCGCAGCGCGCGGTTGCCCTGTGTGTACTTCCGTCACTCATGCGGAATTCGACGCCGGTTGCACGACATCCATCGAACAGAATGCGTTGAGCGACGGTCTGGGTGCGCACATGAAGGTTGGGCCGACCCATGGCAGGCTCAATCGCATTACGGGCAATGGAGGAGCGCCTTCCCTTAAGGCAGTTCAGTTGGTAAATGCCCACCCCTTGGGCCTCACCGTCATTGAAGTCCTCAACAACCTTGAGGCCGGCCTGCTCACCTGCCTTGACCATTGCGCGCGTGACGGGATGCACGTGATCGAGCGTGTTAACCGTAAGTGGGCCACCTTGGCCGTGCAGGGCGCTCTTGAGGTGTTGATGGTCTTCGGTGCGTATGAAGTAGGGCAAGAGCGCATCCCAACCCCAGCCTGAGGCCCCAGCCATCTCCCAGTCCTCATAATCCCGACGATGGCCCCTGATATAGATCATGCCGTTTATGGATGAGGAACCGCCCAGCACCTTGCCTCTGGGCATGGCAATGCGTCGGCCACCGGCCGCAGCCTCTGGTTCGGTGTAGTGCATCCACGAGTAGGTGGGGTTGTAACTCAGTCCGCCCCATCCTGCCGGCATTTCAACCAAGAGCTTGCGATGGCTACCGCCTGCCTCAAGTAGCAGCACCTGATGTTGGCCGGACTCGCTCAGGCGAGCCGCCAGCGTGCCGCCTGACGAACCTGCCCCAACGATGATGAAGTCGAATTTCAGAGCATTCATGTTGGCAGTGTCGGTCCTGAAGGACACGTTGACACAGCGTTTTACCCACTTTGGGTACCTATGGTTTATGCGATATCGGGTTTACCCGAGTCACTCGTCATCGCGCTCCTCAGACGGAGAGAGCAAGGTCTGCAGGGCGGCTGACAACTCCATAATCTTGAGTGCGTTCTGTGCATTCGATTCGATAAATCCTTGACCCATCCCTGCAGTGAGAATGAGGGAGTGGTTGGCGTCGCGGTGTAACCAGCCCTTTTGAATCAGCTGATTCACTTTACGTCTGACGGTCTCCCTGGGGATTCCAGTGGCCTCACTGATCGACAGCGCATTGCATGGACGCATGTACTTGTGACGTTGGCGCTCGTCATCAAGCCAATACTCAGGAATCGCCTCCGCACTGCGACTAAAGAACTGCGATACGTTGTGGGTACCAATCTCGCCCAGAACGATGATCTCCACCATGTCTCCATCAAAGAGGCGGTAAAGGTCCCGCATCAGCGGGACCGTGAAGGACGAAATCAGGTGAGCAACCTGATAGGCATGTCGCTCTAATAGGTGAGGACTGATCTTCGGCTTCTGGCTTGACTTCATTCTGTGTTCTATGTCCCCCGTCCGAAGTCAGTGTACCCATTTTGGGGAGAGGAGGGCTTCCCCAGCAATGGAGGCGCCCAGAATGCGCGGATGAACAACCTCCACGACTTGATTGGCCTGCTCGGTCTTATTGGCCTAGTGGGATTGGCGGGGCTTGCTGCGATTCGAAATCCAGTCGCTCCAGGTCGACCGGGCGAGCTTTTCCGGCGTCTCGGCATTCTCGGTCTGCTCGGGCTTGCAGGCATTTGGATAGACGGCGCTGGGGCCATGGGCGCCTTTGGTGCGCTTGGCCTTTGGAATCATCAGAGCCAACGACTTGCCCTCTGGGGTCGTCTAGGCCTGTTGGGGGTCGTTGGGATTCCATTTCTATTTTGAAACGCGGTTTGACCTAAGAGGCGACATCGTTGAGGGAGGTAAAGCCCGAGGGGGTATGTGGCCCAACAATCATCTGCTCGACGACACCCTCACCCTCGCAAGGGCTTTGGTCTGACTGTTGTAGCGTTGCTTGACATAGGGCGTGAAGGTGTACCTGAGCAAAATCATTTGGGTTGAGAGCACGAGCATCTCGGTGCTCTCGCGCAACAGCAGACTTGCCATGGTAAGTGCCGTGTCCCCACGTGGGGTGGTTGTAGCCCTCTCCCTGTTTATAGACCACCTCACCACATGTGAGTGCCATATGAAGGCTCTCGCCGTTGGGCAGCGAACCTTGAATCCGTAAGCGGTGAATTTGACGGGTGCCGGGGCGATATTCAGCTTTGAATGTCACCGAGCTCAATTTCTGCTGGCCGCTACCGTCGTGGTGTACAAGCACTGCAGATCGATTCCATCCCTCGCCTTGCGCGTCATCATTCGTATGGAAGAACACGCTACAGTGCGGGAAATGAATAGGGGCCCAGATCCAATACCACTGCATCTCCCCCCCAAAGCCGTGGCCTCTTGGGTCACGCTCGCCGATGGGGCGAATTCCCCAAGATCGGTCTCGGGTGCCCGTCCAGTTTGAGACATCCCAACAGTGATTGCCCAATTTGACCTGCCCCTTCCAACGTCCGCCTTGGGTCATTCGAGTGAGGTCAAGTACAGTCATGGCGCCGACTCGGTAGGTAAATCTGGGCTCCTGAATGGGTTCAGCGCGGCCGACAAACTCCAGATTCGCGTCGAGATTTAGCTCGGCATCGCTCGCACGGATCCGGATCCGCCTGAGGGGTTCAAGCACCTCCACCTCAATGGGTCCGACGCGGGTGTTCATGCGGTCTCCATCCAAGTGACGAGATGAGAGCAGGCTTTGTTGGGCACCCTCTCGCTGGATCATGAAGGCAGCATCCATGAGGTTGAGATTGGGATACACCCCGAGTGCCGCACCAAAGCAAATCCCTTGGTCCAGTTGAAACCCCTGAAAATAGTATCGGTCGTAGAAGTTTCGATCCGTCCCGACAAAGGCAATGGGTTCGGGAAGTTGGTGAATGGGATAGTCGTCTGCAGCACTCAGCATAGGGTTTTCCTGGTTCGTTAGGTCGATCGGCCAAGGCGGGAGCGGATAGCGGGCATGTCTAGTCTCACCTGCTTGTAAAAGGCCTTGAGCGCGTCGCACAAGTAGTTCAAGCCGGGCTCGCCATCCGGTGTCTTGATGATCCGGTTTTTTGGGCACTCTCCCCAACACAAGTCTAGCTCGGGACATTGCAAACAAAATTGCGGAAGGGTGTCGCGCTTGGCGGTTCCAAATTTCACCTGCTTCGGGGAGAAGGCAAGGTCACCTTGGTGGGTGTCCTGGATGTTTCCCAGCCGGTACTCGGGGTACACGAAATGATCACAGCTGTAGAGACTTCCATCATGCTCTAGTGCCATGGCCTTCCCGCAGATGGGTGAAGAAACGCAGGTTTGTGCAGGCAGCCCCAGCGACTGCGCCACGGCCGTCTCAAACAGGTTGATGTGAATGCGGCCGAAGTCATGCGCGAGCCATTCACGCCAAATCGTGCATAGAAACTCGGCATAGTCGTTGGGATCTACGGACCATTCGGTGACCACCGAGAGGGGGTGGCCGGGGCGTGCGCGCTCGCTGCCCAGTGCGGGCATTTGAGAGGGGGGCAGACGCGCCGGCGCCTGCTGGTCGAAATGCCAGGTTTCTACACAAGGCGTGAACTGTATGCGCCAAGTGCCGCTCTGCTCAACCAAGAATCGATAGACCTCTCTCGGGTGCCGAGCGACATCCCGGTTCACGACACAGAGAGCAGAAAATGGAACCTCCGCCGCAACCAGTAGCTGGGCTGCGCGCATCACCTTGTCAAAGGTGGGGCCTCCACCCTTGGTGATGCGATATTGATCATGAAGTTCTCTGGGGCCATCGATGGAGAGACCAACCAGAAATCCATGCCGCTTGAGAAAAGCCACCCACGCCTCATCGAGCAGCAGCCCATTGGTTTGTAGGTCATTCTCAATGCGTTGGCCCGGCTTTTGATAACGCTGCTGGAGCTCAACAACCCGCTCAAAGAACGCCAGTCCCATGACGGTTGGCTCGCCACCCTGCCAGGAGAAGATCACTTCTTCTCCGGTATTGGCCTCGATGTACTGACGAATGTGAAGCTCCAATAGCGTGTCGTTCAGTCGACCATTGGGCGCATGACCGAGTAGTTCGGTTTTGTGGAGGTAAAAGCAATAGGGGCAGTCGAGATTACAGAGTGCACCAGCGGGCTTCACCATGCTGTGGAATCGATACTTGCGACCCGATGGGAGCGGGGGGAGGTGAAGGGAGGGGGATAGAGGCGATGCGGGCATTCGAAACCTTTATGTCCCCACAAGGGACACTGATTTCACCTGAAGCCAGACTGTCTGCCCAGGCGAGAGGCTCAGCTGATCTGCTGCCCTGCGGGTGATGCGCGCAAGAATGGACTGGCCAGACGCCTCAGCCAGCACGAGACAGTGCGACGGATGTCGGTCTGCCTCCACTCGGATCAGGCTGGCCTGGCATAGGTTTTGAATCGAGCCCGCCTGCGGCTCATGAGGGTTGAGGCTCACATCGCTCGCCCGTATATGCACGCGAACCTGCGCACCGATTGGCAGATCAGCCCCACTGCTCCAGAGCAGGAGCCCGCCAGCGCTCACCCCAAGCAAGCCGTAAGGTCGGTCGTGTACAGCGACTTCTCCCATGAGAACTGAGCCAGCCTCGGACCCCACGCGACGCGCGAACTCGGGGTCTGAGAGGACAGACTGCACCGGGCCGCTTACGGGCACCTCACCTGCCTCCAACAGCACAACATGGTCTGCGAGCCTCGTGAGCTCCTGCATGGAGTGGGTGACGTAAAGCACTGGGATCGCAAGCCGCGCTTGAAGCTGCGCGAGCCAGGGGAGCACCTCCTCTTTGCGATTCATGTCGAGAGAGGCTAGGGGCTCGTCCAACAAGAGCAGCCTGGGGTTGGTTGCCAGCGCCCGCGCAATGGCCACGCGCTGGCGTTCGCCCCCCGAGAGTGAAGCGGGGTCGCGGTCCAGAAGGGCGGCGATTCCGAGCAGCTCAATGGCCTCCTCCAATGCGGTCCGAGCCGACGCTGACTTGGCCCGCTTCACTCCATACGACAGGTTTTCTCTCACACTGAGGTGGGGAAAGAGGCTGGCCTCCTGAAAGACATAGCCCAGCGGACGTCTCCAAGTGGGGACCCAGGCCTTACGCGCATCATCTTGCCAGTCCAACTCAGCGACCGAGACGCTGCCCTGGGCGCGTTCCAGACCAGCGATACAGCGCAGTAGGCTGGTCTTACCGGAACCCGAAGGCCCAAACAGCACTGTAAATCCTCGGTCGGGCAGATGGAGATCTGCTCTGAGGGAGAACCCCACTCGATTCAGGGTAAGGTTGACCCTCACGCTCGTCTCAGCCTCGCAAGCATCAGCAGGACCGCGAATGAGAAGACCACCATACCGGCGGACAGCCAGTGGGCCTGGCCGTATTCCATGGCCTCCACATGGCCAAAGATCTGGGTGGAGACCACGCGTGTCTCTCCTGGAATGTTTCCGCCAATCATCAGCACTACACCGAACTCACCCACGGTATGGGCAAAGCTCAGGACCACGGCCGTGAACAGGCCTGGCTTGGCGAGCGGAAGCGCGACCGAGAAGAATCGATCGAGAGGGCTCGCGCGAAGCGTGGCCGCGACCTCGAGTGGTCGTGGGCCAATGGCCTCGAACGCAGCCTGAATGGGCTGCACTGCAAAGGGCAGTGAGAAGACCACCGACCCAATGACCAGGCCCGAGAAGGAGAACGACAGGAGCCCCAGGCCGAGGGACTGCGTGATGGAGCCCACCCAGCCCTGGGGGCCGAGCAGCACCAGCAGATAAAAGCCCAGGACGGTCGGAGGCAGCACCAGGGGCAGTGTGACCAGTGCACTGATGCCGGCCTTCCACGGCGACTGGGTCTGGGAGAGCCACCAGGCGAGCGGTGTGGCGATGACCAGCAGAATGACGGTCGACAGGCTGGCCAGCTGCAGGGTGAGCCCAATGGCCTGCCAGGCCTCTGCACTAACGTGCGACGGCATATCCGAAGGAGGTGATGACCTCACGGGCGCGCTCAGAGCGCAGAAAGCGCAGGAGTGCCAGGGCCGAGGCCTGGTCCCGGCCTGGCGCGAGCAGGATGGCGTCCTGCTGAATGGGGGCGTGCAGGCTGGTGGGCACGACCCAGCCAGACCCCTCGCGCATCCTTCCATTCTCAGAGACCTGCGAGAGCGCCACAAAGCCCAACTCGGCGTTCTCCGAGGCGACAAACTGATAGGCCTGGCCGATGTTTGCGCCCTCTACGATCTTGGGCGCGAGCGTGACGGCGAGTCCCATGCTGTTGAGGACCTCCATGGCTGCAGCACCGTAGGGCGCTAGCTTTGGATTGGCAATGGCCAGCCTCTGAAAGCGACTGGTCCTTAAGACAGTCCCCTCGCGATCGACCAGGTCGGGGCGCCTGCTCCAGAGCACCAGCCGGCCGATGGCGTAGGTGAAGCGGCTCTCGGCCTGCGCAAGGCCTTCCTGAGCGAGCCGAGCCGGAGTGGTGTCGTCCGCGGAGAGCAGCACATCAAAGGGGGCGCCGTTCTTGATCTGCGCATAGAACTGGCCCGAGGCCCCGAAGGAGAGGGCAGTCTTGTGCCCGGTGGCCTGCTCGAATTCTCGGGCGAGCACCTTCATGGGCGCGGTGAAATTGGCCGCCACGGCAACCTTCACCTCAGCGGCTGCGGCGCCAAGCACTGGGCCGGTTAGCAGAAAGACCCCCAAGAGGGCATGGATGCATGTGCGTGCCATAGCTCAGCCGATAGTATGGGCCATGAACTCATTTCCACATCCCTTTCGGGCGCTTGTGCTTGGACACACAGGTGCTATCGGAGGCGCAATCTACGACTTGCTGCAGGACATGAACCACTGCGAACAGGTGTTGGGCCTCAGTCGCTCGTCCAGTCCCCCTATGGTGCTCGAGGATGAATCGTCCATCGCCTCGGCCGCCATGGCCGCGAAGTCTTGCGGGCCCTTTCATCTGATTGTGGATGCCACCGGTGCCCTCACCATCGATGGTCAGGGGCCTGAAAAGCGGCTCTCCCAAATCTCTTCTGCCTCCTTGTCGCGGGCCTTTGAAGTGAACGCTATCGGCCGGGCGCTGGTGCTCAAGCACTTTGTGCCACTCCTGGCAACGAGAGAGCGAGCCATCTTTGGGGTGCTCTCGGCCCGGGTCGGCAGCATTGAGGACAACCATCTGGGGGGCTGGTATGGCTATCGTGCCTCCAAGGCCGCCGGCAATATGCTGCTGCAGACCGCGGCCATTGAGTCTCACCGCACGCGTCCCCAGGCAGTCTTTGCAGCACTTCAGCCGGGAACAGTCAGCTCGAGGCTCTCGGCGCCTTTTCAGGCAGGACATGAGGTGCTTCAGCCAGAGGCGTCTGCGGCTGGCCTGTTACAGGCCCTCGATGGGCTAGCGCCCCGGCCGCGCGCGTGGTTTGTAGACTTCAAGGGCGACGAAATTCCCTGGTAGCGAAGGCCTGACTTGACGGAGCAGATGGCCTTCTGATTCAATCCGAGTGCCTCTCAAAGGGAGTAGCTGGCGCCAAGCACGCTTTGCCTGTCGTCTGCTCTGTCGTCAATACGGTCGCGATGATTTGGCAGTCGTCATGGCCCGGCAGCGCACTCAAGGTCGTGTCTTGGGCAGCAAGACTGGCGAGGACTCCTAACCATTGGCTCTGTGCAATGCCGGTACAGGGCGAGAGGCAATCATCATGATTTCAATCGGTACTCCCCTGCTCTGGTCGCTGTTTGCGGCTTTTGTGCTGGTGGCGCTCATTATCGACTTCGTCGCCCTAAAGAAGGGTGGCGCCCATGTGGTGGGCATTCGTGAGGCCGCAATCTGGTCGCTGATCTGGATTGCCGTCGCCTTCATATTCGTCGGCTGGCTCTGGTGGTACCTGGGCGGAATGGGCCCAGACCCCGCCGCCAAAGAACTCGCAGACGCCAAGGCGCTGGAGTTTGTGACTGGCTATCTCGTGGAGAAGGCCCTGGCGGTAGACAACATTTTTGTCTTCCTCATGATCTTCACATTCTTCGCGGTGCCGCCCGAGTATCAGAAGCGGGTGCTGATGATCGGCATATTGATGGCCTTAGTACTGAGGGCCGTCATGATTCTCGTCGGCGCATGGCTCATCTCGCAGTTCCACGGGCTGATGTATGTGTTTGGCGCGTTCCTGGTCTTTACGGGCGTCAAGATGTGGTGGGCTGCTGGGCAGGAGCCCGATCTCGCGAACAACCCGATTCTGAAGTGGATTAACGGCCACATGAAAATCTCGCCCAACTTGGATGGTGAGAAGTTCTTCACCGTCGTGGACGGAGTCAAGATGGCCACTCCGCTCCTGGTGGTGATCCTGCTGATCGGAATTGTTGATGTGATTTTTGCGGTGGACTCTATCCCAGCCATCTTCGCGATCACCACCGACCCGTTCATTGTGCTCACGTCCAACGTCTTCGCCATTCTGGGGCTGCGGGCACTCTACTTCCTGCTCGCAAGCATGCACGAGAAGTTCCACTTGCTCTCGTATGGCCTGGCACTGGTCTTGGTCTTCATCGGCGTGAAAATGCTGCTGATCGATCTCTACAAAATTCCTATTGCCTGGTCGCTAGGCTTCACCGTCGTTACCTTGGCCGTCACGATGCTTCTCTCCCTGAGGATTCCTCCGAAAGGGGGGGCGGTGGGCTCTTCTTTCCCCTTCGAGCCGAAGAAGTCAGGCGGTAGCGGCGGCGATCAGCACTGAGACGCCCAACAGGAGAAAGACGCCTGCGGCAATTGAGCGAACGAGGCGCATGGGAATGCGCCCCGCGAGTTTGTCTCCGATAAAGACCGCAGGTACGTCCGCAATGAGCATTCCGAGCGTGGTTCCAATCACGACGAGCACTGCGTCTGGGTAGTGGGCCGCCATGGCCACGGTGGCAATCTGGGTCTTATCACCCATCTCCGCCAGAAAGAAGGTGACGAGGGTTGCACCGAACACCCCCAGGCGGCTGGCGATTTGAGCGTCCTCTTCCTCAATCTTGTCAGGGATGAGTGTCCAAATGGCCATCGCCACAAATGACACGCCCAGGATCCACTGGAGGATTTGGGGATGCACGGCCTGCGTGATCCAGGATCCCACTGCGCCGGCAAGGCCGTGATTCAAAACGGTGGCCACGAGGATGCCCAGAATGATGGGCGTTGGGCGTTTGAAGCGAGCGGCGAGCAGGAAGGCGAGAAGCTGGGTCTTGTCGCCGATCTCAGCCAGCGTCACGACCCCTGTTGAGATGAGCAGCGATTCCATGTTGTCGATCATGATAATATAGTATGTATGCGTACTAATCCTCTGCCGCTCATTCGCTCGCTCGCACTGGCCTATCAGGCCTTTGAGGCATTTGCGACTGAGCATGTGAGGGAGGCAGGACTGACGCTCACGCAGTTCGATGTGATTGCTACGCTTGGCAACCAGCCCCCAATGACCTGCAGGGACTTGGGCGAAAGGACACTCATCCTCAAAGCCACGCTTACTGGTGTGCTTGAACGCCTAGAGGCGAAGGGCCTCATTCAGAAAATCCCAAATGAGAACGATGGCCGCAGTTATCTGGTCGGCCTCACCGATGAGGGCAACCGGCTCTTTCAATCAGTATTTCCAGGTCATGTCGACCATCTCTCGAGGGCACTCTCGGCATTCAATGGCAAGCGCCTCGAGGCGCTCTGCGCAGACCTCAGTTCCCTCCAATCTGCCTTTTCTTCTCAACCGAGCAAATCAAAGGAGTCTCTATGAGTAGCGTTGTTGTTGTGTATCACAGTGGATACGGCCACACCGCCCGGCAGGCCGAAGCCGTTGCAAAGGGCGCGTCTGCAGCCCTCATTGCTATAGACGCAAATGGCGAAATCTCAGAGGCGGACTGGGCCAAGCTGGATGCCGCCCAGGCCATCATCTTTGGTTCACCCACCTATATGGGCATGGCGAGCTGGCAGTTTAAGAAGTTTGCCGATGCGAGCAGCAAGGCCTGGTTTACCCAGAAGTGGAAGGACAAGCTCTTCGGGGGCTTTACCAATTCCGCCACCATGAATGGCGACAAGCACTCCACCATTCATTACTTCATCACGCTCGCCATGCAGCATGGTGGCGTGTGGGTTGGAACTGGTCTCATGCCCTCAAATGCTAAGGCTGCAAAACGCGACGATGTGAACTACGTCGGCTCGTTCGCAGGCGCCATGATGCAGACCCCCTCTGACGCGAGCGCGGATGAGCTGAACGCGGGTGACCTCGAGACTGCGCGCCTCTATGGCGAGCGGATCGCCGCCGCTGCAAGGAAATTTGTGGCCAATTCTTAGGGTCCCGTTCAGGCTGTGACTGCGTTCAAAGTTCCGATTGACAAGTCTGTCAAAAGGAATATCCTGATTACTGTCAATTTACATTGACAATTAAAATGTAAGAAAAGTATGACATTACGTTTCTCAAAAACTAGGCGTCAGAGGCGCCGAGCGCAAGGAGAAAAAAATGGCGGCCTATCAGAACCTCTTTACACAGATCCAGGTTAAGGGACCAGTCGATCTCGGGGTGCCCTTGGGGCGAGAGATCGATCAGCGCGAACGCGGAACCGCCACGGCCCACTTTCACCTTTTGGGCCGACTTGGGAATGCCCAGATTGGTCCCTTCTATCTGGGCGCTCTTGGGGTCGCCTCTATCTTCTTTTTCGTTATTGGTTTTACCTCAATTGGCTGGAACTACCTGGTGCAGGTGAACTACAGCCCGATTGAGTTTGTGCGACAACTCTTTTGGCTCTCCGTGGATCCACCTCCACCGATCTATGGGTTGCGCATTCCGCCGCTCAATCAAGGCGGATGGTGGCTCTTCTCTGGCTTCTTTATCACCTTGTCGATTCTGCTCTGGTGGGTGCGCACCTATCGCCTCGCTGTTCAGCACAGGATGGGCACCCATGTCGCCTGGGCCTTTGCTGCGGCGATCTGGCTCTATCTGGTCTTGGGCTTTTTCCGACCAGTTCTGATGGGCAGCTGGGGTGAGGCTGTGCCCTTTGGTATTTTCCCGCACCTAGACTGGACATCGGCTTTCTCACTGCGTTACGGCAATCTCTTTTACAACCCATTCCATATGTTGTCGATCGCTTTTCTCTACGGATCGACGCTGTTGTTTGCCATGCACGGTGCCACCATCCTTGCGGTTAGTCGCTATGGGGGTGAGCGTGAGGTTGAGCAAATCGTCGATCGTGGAACCGCCGCCGAGCGTGCTGCACTCTTTTGGCGCTGGACCATGGGCTTTAACGCCACCATGGAATCCATTCACCGCTGGGCTTGGTGGTTTGCCATGCTGACCTGCATAACGGGAGGCATTGGCATCCTGCTCACAGGTACCGTGGTCGATAACTGGTATTTGTGGGCTGTGAAACATGGTGTGGCACCGTCCTACCCACCAATCTGGGGCCCAGTTGTAGACCCTGCTCTGGTTGATCCGCAGCTGAAATAAAGGAAAAAGGGCCTGCGAAGAGGCCCCTTTGTCTTTCGAAGTTCAACCACCCAGAGTGGTATTAACCAGCGACTTGCTTGAAGTTCTTGCACCACCCTGTTCGAGGGGTATGCTGATCGCCGAAGAATGAACAGGCGGCATAGGAGTCTTTGTCTTTGCCGTCCCAGAGCTGACACTTGCTGCACTGCTGTCCGGTTTTGTACTTTCTCCAGTTGCGATCTGCATCGGGGTTAATCACAGACGCGTCAACGACAAACCCCATCGATTTCGCATAACTGTCGCTGGGGTTGAGTCTGTTGGCCGCAGCCTGTGCTGCTTTGATAGAGCAGAGTGCGGCGGCTCCCACCACTGTGTTCATCATAAATACACGCCTCGATACAGTTTTCATTGTATTTCTCCATGGTTAAGACGCAAAAATTAATAAAAAAAGCGAAAAAACTCAGTTACCAGTTCGGACCAGACGGACGTAAAACTTATTGTCAGCAGAGACGGCCGTTAATCCCTCACTGCCAAAGCTCAGCGCAAACCACAACGGCTCATATCCGCTCGATGCTTTCGCGCTGCTGGTCCAGAAGAACGCAGCGGGTGTGCCGGGAAAGCTCTCTTCACTGATACGAGCGCCATTCAAATCGGCCTTGCCATTCGCGATGCGAGCGAGCTCAGTCAAACTCGGCAGACGCCAGTCTTGATAAAAACCCTTCTTTCGATTTTCGTACTGCACCGCTTCGCGAGCCTGATCAAGACTAAGGGCAACGGCCTTGCCTTGACACGCTGACGAGGCCTTGTCCCAGTGCTGACCAAGCGAACAACGCATCCAGGTAATCTGTGCTGCGCGGTCCGTCAGAGTGCCATCGTCGTTATCGAAAAACCGGCTTTCAGCGTTTGCGCTGGTCAGAGCCATAAGAGCGCCGAGACCAAGCGCAACGCTTTCCTTTCGGCTCACTCCTTCGTATCTTGGCCAATCATTGAGGGCTTTGAGGGAAAGCCTTTTCCGTACTCAACTCGGATCGGTGCGGTCTGTCGAGTGGCGAGACCAGGCTCAATGGGTTTACCACGGTGAAGCGAAAAGGCATAGGCCTCCATGGCCAGCATCTCCTTACTGCTCACATCTAGGGCCTTGCCTGCCTGAGGGTTCTGAATGCACCAGTTGATCATTTCCCTAAAGGTCGCCACGCGGTTGAACGCGGGAATAAATTTGGGAAAGGTCTGAGGGTTTGCTGCTGCGCCATCAGGATGGCAGTTTCCACACGACAGACCATTGGTGGTCATGGATGGTTTGCTTCCATGCCACAAGTTGTAACCCTCCTCAGAAACAGCCCATAAGGCCTTTTGCTGCTTGTCGAGTTCGGCCTGAGTAAAGGGTTCGCGCGCCTGGACTCCACTCGCGGCAAGGGCAAAGGTCACACCGAGGGCACTGAGTGAAGCAAGGGTCCTGCTCGTTTGATTTGTCTTCATTGAAGTCTCCTTAGATTGCGGATGGGGAACTAGGCCTTGAAGCCGTTCTTCATCCACGGAGTGAGTGAATCAGCAAAGGGCTGGTGCTGCACAGTGACTCCTTGAGTGCCAAAGTCAGCGTACAGATTGCCCATGCCATCGGCCTCGTTGCCGGGGTCTGCGCGGTACTGCCTGCTCTGGGGGAAGTTGAGCTCAACGTCCGGATAAGGCCAGGGCCACGATGTGCTCATTGCGCCCACCGACGACATGTTGCCGATCTTGTTATAGATGGTCTGGTGAACATGGCCGTGGAAAGAAAACACGTTTTCGAACTTGGCGAGCATCGCCCTGATGTCCGCGCCGTCGGCAGTACCAAAGCCCCAACGGGGGTAGTAATCCCAAAGCGGTGCATGGCTAAAAATAATGACTGGTGTGTCAGAAGACACTTTGGCGAGGTCTTTCTTGAGCCACTCTAGCTGCTCAGACTTCACGCCCCATAGACCGCCCCAAGGACCTTCGAGCATTGACATGTGGGTCTGGCGCTCCGTTCCGGTCATTTTTTTAACGGTCCAAAAATCATCGACCAGGATGTTGTTCACTCCGATGAAGTGCACACCCTTGTGGTTAAAGGACCAGTACTCTCTCCGACCCGCACGCTGACCTGATTCCGGATTGTTTGCTCCGTACAGACCATTCCAGCCTGTGCCCATGTCCACATACCAGTCGTGCTCGCCAGGGATGATCACCATCTTTGACTCAATCTTCGATAGGATCTTTTTCCCCTTCTCAAGCTGGTCCATCGTACCGTCTTGAGCAATGTCACCACCGTAAATCACGAAATCAGGCTTTACCGCGAGCTTGTTCACCTGCTGAATGGCGTCACTCAACTGGGAATCAAACTTGTGGTCCTTGTGGCTGAAGAGATGCGAGTCACTGATCATGGCGAAGCGGAAAGGCGTCACCTTTTTGCCAGGTTGGGCATGAACCAAGTCGACCAGCCCAAGATTGATACCGGCGGCCGTTGCGACCACAGTGGAGAGCCCCGCCTTGCCTGAGAACTGAAGAAATTGCCGTTTACCGCTGTTTTCGAGTTTGTTGTCGTCCATCATTTAGCTCCGAGGGTTACGTTGAGTAAAACTCCCTGGTTCTGCTTCTGGGCTCTGACTGGCACCTTTAGTTGAAGATATCTCTTCAATTTTGTCCTAGACAACAACTTAATCCTTCAGGCGGAAAATCCAAATCGGGATTTCCCGTAAAAGCAGGAGCCAACGTGAAATACTTTCTGACTGGTTAAGATAAGCTCGGCTTATCCATCAGCCAAAGTCATTCGCTCATCGCTTGATGTTCTCTTTTCCTTTGTTTTCAATCTTGAATGGATTGAGATCCACGACCTGATCAAGTGTTTTGGCACCCCCTGCGTACGGTGGGCGCGCCTCGACTGCCAACACTGGGTAGTCATTCAGCATACTTATGCCATTCAATGGCTTGTTGACGCCTTTGTGGCAGGTTGCACAGGCCACCTTTGGATAGTCCCCAGCGGCATTCTTACGATAGGCAGGGAGCAAGTCTCCAACCGAATGTAAATAGGAGCTGTTAATGTCTCGGACCATCCGAATTCCGTACCATGCGGTTACACGTTGAGGCGAGCTCTGCTCCCAACTCGCAGCGGCACGTGTGTTGTGGCAGAAGGTGCAGTTAACGCCCAGTGACTGGCTCATGTAAATCATGAGTCCGTAGGTGTGCTCGCTCTGCTTTACGGAGCTGCGGTTCTCACCGGGCAGTGCTCTATCACCCTGAACTCGAATGCTGGGAGAATTTTTGTCTGTGAGGTAGGTGGTTAGGGGGTCATAAGGCAGAGAGGTGTTACCGACGGTTTCGATGCCGGCATGGTTTTGCCCAGAACGATGCCCAAGCATAGCGAGCTGTTTCTTCTCGTCCCCTGTGAAGCCCATCCAGTCTCCGGACGGAACCGGCTGCCCTCGATGGCAGGTGTAACAGGTGACCCCAGTGTTGCCGACATGCTTTTTCCATTCCAGATTGAGATTGCGCGTCATCTGCAGCATGTGCCGTGCCACGATCTTAGGGTACTTCTCATCTGAAGCCAGATATTTCGGGTTGTGGCAATACGCGCAGCCCTCCTCGGGTGCAACCCAGGAGGTTAAGGCCTGCATGAGTCTTGAGAACTCTTGGGTGTTGAGATCGGTGAGCACCTGAATATTGAGGTACTGGTTCTTGGCGAGTTTGGGCGGGTTTGCCGGGTCAATCTCAGGGGGCGGCTCTGGTTCCGGCATTTCATGAAGTGGCGCCTGGGCCCGTTGGGCTTGGGGGTCCTTGTTCAGGACAAGCCCGACGCCGCGATAACCAAGCTGTTGTGTCTTCGTGGGCTCGAAGCCAGAGGCTGTAAGGAGAGTGGCAATGACGACACCGCCAATGGTTGCGCCCGCGGCGATAATAGGAATGAGGATTAAGCGTTTCACTTTAGTCTCCTTCTTATCTATATTTTGTATAGCTTGAATAAGCCGCATCCTGCCTATTGTGAGATGTATACTGAACCTGACAATATGCAATGTCAATCAAACCTTACATTTTGTTGCATGTCCCACGGACGAGTGGCGGGTGAAGGAGCGGGCCAGCGAAAGTTGGAATCAATCCATGATGGGAGAGCGTAATGAAGCAATTTTTGATCTGTTTATTACTCAGTCTCGGCGCCGTAAGCACCGCCAGCGCACGGTTTCCTGCAGCTCATTGCAAATCAATCGATGACGATGATCAGCGGGCGCTTTGCAAGGCATTGGCAACGAAGAGCGGGTTCTTTTGTTCCGCAATCGAAAATGAGAATCTAAAGGCCAATTGCTGGTCTCAGGCGAGCCGTTCGGCGGCCCACTGTAAGGCGGCCCTCTACGAGACGGACTACCCAGTCATTAACGAGGTGCTGATGACTCAGTGCAAGGAGTCGGCTCGCCGTTATTAGGAGAAAGGCCCTAGTGGCTAGTTGTATTGGTTGTGCCGCCGCGAGGGGCTGCGCATGGTTACCAGTTCCTCAGCGGCTGTTGGATGAACGGCCAGCGTCGAATCCAAGGCTGCCTTGCTTGCTTTGAGTGTTAATGCCACGCCCATGAGTTGGGCCATCTCGCCCGTGTCTGGCCCGAGCGCGTGAAAGCCCAGCACCGCATCGGTGTCTCGATCTACCAGTAGCTTCATGAAGACCTTGCTGTGGTGTCCAGAAAGCGTTGCCTTCATCGGTCGGAACCGAGTGGTGTAGACATCCAGCCTTGGGTGAGCGGCCAGCGCCTCCTCCTCGGTGAGTCCTACGGTTCCGAGTTCGGGCGTCGTGAAGACTGCTGTTGGAACGAGTCGATGGTCCACCGCGACGGGCTTGTTGCCAAAGACTGTATCGGCAAACGCGTGGCCCTCGCGAATCGCCATGGGCGTGAGGTTCACTCGATTGGTCACGTCGCCGACAGCGGAGATGCTCTCGATATTGGTGCGCGAGTATGGATCGACCTGGATGGCGCCGTGGTGGTCCAGGTGGACCCCAAGTGCTTGGAGCCCCAGGCCCTCGGTCTTGGGTTTGCGTCCAATAGCCTTGAGCACTGCGTCAACCTCGAGGGATGCGCCTCCAGAGAGATGCACAGTGAGTCCAGTGGGGTTTCGTTCAATGCGAGTGATCTTCTGCTCCGCGTGCAGGGTCAGGCCGGACTGCGCGAGCTCCTCCTCGAGATGTGCCTGTAGCTCGTGGTCAAATCCCCGGAGCACGCGGGCCCCTCGATAGACGACATGTACCTGAGAGCCCAGGTTCTGGAGAACGCAGGCGAGTTCGAGCGCGATGTATCCCGCCCCCTGCACCAGCACCCGCTTGGGCTGCTGGTCGAGCAGAAAGAAGTCATTGGAGTCGATGCAGAGTTCATGACCAGGAATCTGCGTATCCGTGACTGGATGGGCGCCCGTGGCAATGAGGATGTGTTTGCCTTTGAGTAGGCGCATGCCGTCTACAGACACCTCAGTTGGACTCACCAGAGTGGCACTCCCTTGGATAATCTCTACTCCGGTCTTTTCTAGGTTGGTGCGATAAAGGCTTTCCAGGCGACTCACCTCCCGATCGCGATTGGTCTTGAGCGTAGACCAATGAAACTCCGAGGGGCCAAGTGTCCAGCCGAAGCCCTTGGCTTCTTGAAATTCAATGGGAAAGCGGCTGGCGTAGACCATCAGCTTCTTGGGCACACACCCGCGAATCACGCAGGTGCCCCCCATGCGGTACTCCTCGACCAGGACTACCTTTGCCCCATACTGAGCTGCGATGCGCGCAGCCCGAACACCGCCTGAACCTCCGCCGATTACGATAAGGTCGTACATGCTGGCTCCTAGAATGACCATTTCGTTGATTATGCTTGCTCTGTGACTCCCAACTCCTTCGCATTCGTCGACATCGAGACCTCAGGCTCGACCCCCAGCCGAGATGGCATCACGGAAGTGGCTGTGATCACCTGGGATGGGGGAGAGGTTGAGCGTTGGGAGTCTCTGATTAACCCCCAGTGTTCCATTCCTGAATTCATTCAGAGGCTTACCGGTATCACCAACGACATGGTGGCCGATGCGCCACGGTTTGATGAGGTACTCCCCGAGATTCAGACAAGGCTGCAGGGAAGGGTGTTTGTCGCCCACAATGCGCGGTTTGACTATGCTTTTATCAAGCAGGCGTTTATCGCGGCGGGTGAAGACCTCCGCGTACCAACGCTCTGCACGGTTAAGCTCTCTCGTAAGCTCTTTCCAAAGGAGGCCCGGCACAACCTTGACGCGCTCGCCGCGCGTCATGGCCTGGTGGCTCAGGGACGCCATCGAGCCATGGCGGATGCAGACCTCTTACTCCAGTTCTGGGAGGTGTTGAGGCGCGAGCTTCCACCCGAGCTGCTGGAGTCAGCGGTTCAGGAGGTGTTGGGTCGGCCGAGCCTCCCATCTCACCTCGATCCTAGCCTGCTCATGGAATTGCCCACGGGCCCAGGGGTGTATCTCTTCTATGGTGAGAATGAGCTTCCGATCTATATCGGAAAATCGAAAGCTATTCGCTCCCGGGTGCTCGCCCACTTCTCGAGCGATGTCCGGTCCTCCAAGGAGCTGAGCCTTGCCCAGCAGGTTCGTCGGGTGGAATGGCGAGAGACCACTGGAGAGATTAGCGCCTTGCTCTTGGAAGCCGAGCTGGTGAAGTCGCTCATGCCCACCCACAACCGACAGCTGCGTCTCAATCAGAATGTCTGCACGCTCGTCCTTGACCACCCACAGTCGTTTCCTCAGGCTCAGCCGCTCTCGATAGACGAGGCCCTGCCCCAGTGCGCTGGCCGTGCCTACGGACTCTTTCAGTCGATGACGGAGGCCAAGCGAAGCCTGCGCGGGGTGGCTGAAGAGCATGGGCTCTGTCAGGCCCTCCTGGGGCTGGAGAAGCGCAAGCAGGGTGAGGCCTGCTTTGGGCGGCAGCTCAAGAAATGCCAGGGGGCCTGCGAAGGAGGAGAGTCGTTGGAGCGTCATCACCTTCGGGTGATGGCTGCCCTCTCAAAACTGAAGGTTCGGGACTGGCCCTTTGCTGGTCCGGCCTACCTCAAGGAGGGTGAGGCAATTCTCATCTTTCAAGACTGGGCCTATTTAGGCACTGCCCACTCCGAGGCCGACCTGGAGGACTGCCTCGCAGGCCGGCGTCAGATTCAGTTCGATCGCGATACCTACCGCATCTTGCTGAAGGTGGTGGGGCAGATGCAGCCGCTTATTGCCCTAGCTTGAGGAGGTCGGCTCCTTCGCCGAGCGAGAGCAGACCTGACTTACTGTAGAGCCCCAGCTTTCCGCGCGTGTCGGTGATGTCGAGGTTGCGCATGGTGAGCTGACCGATGCGGTCTGCCGGAGAAAATGGTGCGTCCTCCACCTTCTCCATGCTCAGTCGCTCTGCTGCGTAGGTGAGGTTGGGGCTCTCAGTGTTGAGGATGCTGTAGTCATTGCCGCGACGCAGTTCGAGGGTAACTTCGCCCGTCACCGCGCGGGCCACCCAGCGCTGTGCAGTCTCACGCAACATGATGGCTTGTGGGTCGAACCAGCGGCCCTGGTAGAGCAGCCGGCCCAGCTTGAGCCCATTGATGCGGTATTGCTCAATGGTGTCTTCATTGTGAATGCCGGAGACCAGCCGTTCGTAGGCGATATGCAGCAGGGCCATTCCAGGCGCCTCATAGATGCCCCTGCTCTTGGCCTCAATGATGCGGTTCTCAATCTGGTCGCACATGCCGAGGCCATGACGCCCACCGATCTCATTTGCTTTAAGAAAAAGGCCTACCGCGCTCTCGAAAGTCTGTCCGTTGAGGGCGACAGGCTGGCCCTCCTCAAATCGAACGGTCACTTCTTCGGCCTTCACAGGGCAGTCCTCTCGCCAGAAGGGGACGCCCATGATGGGGTTCACAATCCGCACACTGGCTGAGAGCTCCTCGAGGTCTTTCGCCTCGTGGGTGGCCCCCAGCATGTTGCTATCCGTGCTGTAGGCCTTCTCCACACTCATCTTGTAGTCAAAGCCATTGGCGATGAGGAACTCACTCATCTCCTTGCGGCCTCCAAGCTCATCAATGAATCGCTGGTCGAGCCAGGGCTTGTAGATCTTGAGACTGGGATTGGTAAGCAGCCCGTAACGGTAGAACCGCTCGATATCATTGCCCTTGAAGGTGGACCCATCGCCCCAGATGTTGACATCGTCCTCCTTCATGGCGGCCACGAGCATGGTGCCCGTGACTGCACGCCCAAGTGGGGTGGTGTTGAAGTAGGTGGCGCTTCCCGTGCGAATGTGGAACGCACCAGTCTGGATCGCGGCAATCCCCTCGTGGGCCAGTTGCACCCGGCAGTCAACCAGCCGCGCCAGTTCAGCGCCATAGGCCTTGGCCTTTCGGGGGATCTCCTCGTAGTCACTCTCATCGGGCTGGCCAAGATTGGCCGTGTAGGCAAAAGGAATGGCGCCCTTCTGACGCATCCAGAGCAGTGCCGCGCTGGTGTCTAGGCCTCCCGAAAATGCAATACCGACCTTTTGCCCGGCCGGTAGGCTCTGCAGGATGGTGGACATGTTTTACCCGAAGTGGCAGATGTAGTGAAAGGATTCGGCAACGCGGATATCGAAGCCGCCATTCTCTGGGACGGAAAAGGACTGACCTGGGGCGCACGCCTGCCAGCCATCCTGGCCGTGAATGCGGTACTCGCAGGCACCGCCGGTGCACTCCATCACCTCGGCTGCCCCAATGTTGAAGGTAAGGCTAGAGGGAAGAATGACACCAACTGACTTTCGGCTGCCGTCGATAAAGTGAAGGGTGTGGCTCACGCACTTGCCTTCGAAAAAGACATTGGCGCGCGTGGCCACGCTGGAGGGGTGTAGGGTCTCGGTTGTCATGTCGCTAATGGTACCGGGAGTCGAGTGCTTGATACCCCCTGGGGTTTAGGATTAGCATCTGTTTGATGAAGACCTCTCTGCTCTGGTTCCGCCATCCTGACGACGAAACGCCCTGGATCAATGAAACCGCGGTCCGAATTCGAGCGGGCCTGATGCTTGCTGTGCCCATCTTTATGGCCTTCACGCTCTGGGACATTGTGATGGGAAGCAAATGGGTGGTCACCGGTAATGTGGTGAACGACACGTTCGATATGGACTTCGACGGCCGGATTCTCTACATGGTGGAGGCGGTTCGGCGAACCTACGACTACACCATCCAGACTTGGCTGCTGTTCTACACCCTCTTCGAGATGCTCGCCGGTATGTCCGTGAGAACCGCCTATCTGTCGCCCACGGTGTGGATCGCCACCTTTCTGGCAAGGCGGTCAAAGCCTTACTGGAAGCCCCTCGCGCCGAAGCGTTTTGCCTGGGGGATTGGGGCGACGATGGTCTGCATCTGCCTTGTATTCTTCTACCCCGAGGTGTTTGCGGGCTGGGTTAACACAGTGTTCCAGTCCCAATTGCTCCCCACCACCGAGCAGTATATGCCACGCTGGCTGCCCTTGGTGATGGTCTGGCTCTGTCTAGGCTTTATGTGGCTTGAGACGGTGTTGGGATTCTGCGTGGGCTGTCAGATCCATGCAGGCCTTGTGAAGCTTGGCATCTTCAAAGAAGAGTGCGAAGCCTGTAACAACCTCGATCGCTAATTCTTACGAGTGGAAAAGAGGTAGTAACTTCTGGTTGAAGTTGGCGAGGTTTGGGAGAAGTGACAATTGCTCCGAGAGCGATAGACCAAACCATTCGCCAAGCGTCGCTGCCAATTGATCGACTGAAAGGGTGGGTATCAAACGACCTGAACCGACATCATCAGGCCCATTGACAGCGATCGCAGCTGGGGTGCCTATGTACTCTCCACCGCGCACTGCACCCCCCATGACGAAATGGGTGCTTCCCCAGCCATGGTCTGAGCCATCGTTGTTGCTAGCGAGAGTTCGACCGAAATCGGAGGCGGTGAAGGTGGTGACTTGTTGGGTAAGGCCAAGCTCGCGCATCGCCTCTTGAAATGCGGCGAGGCTATATCCCACTTGCGCTATAAGAGATGGGTGTGAGGCGGCTTGGTTGTCGTGGGTATCGTATCCCCCCATGGAGACAAAAAATACCTGTCGTTTTAAACCGAGTGAATTTCGCGCTGCGATGAGTCTAGCCACCATTTTTAACTGATCGCTTAGGTTGCTTGCAAGCGGGAAGGGCGTTGCAAGATTGACCTTGGCCAAGGCTAGGCTGAGTGTGTCCGTGAGATCAAGGCTCCTTCGTGAGGTGGTGATCCATTCCTGCATCAGCATATGAGACTGATCTGCGGAGAGCATCGTTTTGAGAAAATTTGACGCTTGAGTACTTCCGAATACTGGGTTGCTCACACCTGAGACTTGCGTTGGACCAGAGGATGCAATCTGGTAAGGACGCAGGGTTCTTCCAGAGACGAACGCTGCTTGTCCACTCACACTAATGGCAGTTAGGTTTGCGTTTGTTTGGGACGACATGAATAGCTCTCCCATACGCCCACCCCAGCCAGAGGGTGATCCCTCGGTCGCGCTGGTCTGCCAGAATGCCTGTTGATCATTGTGCGAAAAAAGCTTGGGAGGAAGCTTGACCGACTTCGCTAGATATTGAGCTTTAGAGGTTGGCTCAATGAGAGTGCCGACGTTAAGAATTACTGCTAGCTCTTTGGACTTGAACAGGGATACAAGGGGCTCTAATCCCGGTGCAAGGGCATAAGCGCGTTGATTGATGAGCGGAATTTGCGGGGTGAGCTGATTATCGGTGAGACGGTCTCGGGGAATGACGAGATTTGGGCGAATCTGCTGAAGCGCTGTGTAGCTCTGAAGATCGAATGGAACAACCGTATTGGCGTGGTCGTTTCCACCGAACAGAAAAACGCAGACCAGTGCTTTATAGTCGTCTGCCGTTGCAGCTGAGGCCTCCGCCATTGCGCTGAGTTGAAGCGCCCAAGGAGCAGCAGATCCGAGCATGCTGAGCGCAGATAGCCTTTGGATAAAGGCGCGTCGATCACCTCTGGATATTGGATTTGTACTCATGAGTGGACTTATCTCTGGACAATGAACTCAGGTGAAGCCAGCGTAAGAAAGAGCGCCGTGAGCACTCGGTTCTTGAGTTGGGTCTCATTGGTTTGAGGCATAGATTCAAGCATCGAAATCAGTGCGCTCCTGGTGGGCAAGGGGAGACTATTGGCTGTGAACAGCAAAGCGAGGTGATCAATGAGGGCCTTGGGTGTCTTTGCTAGTAAGAGCGCTTCGCTGTAGTCTGGCGTAAGGTCTCCCACTCCGGCACCGTTGATTGCTCGCTGCATGAAGTTGAGATAACCAGCTACTGAGGTTTCGGTGGTAATTTGAAGTTCTGGAGCAACGAGGCCCTGATTGGAAAGGCTCACCGTTGAAAAGTTGGGCCTGAAGAAGTTGAAGACGCTGGGAGAACGCAAGGGGCTCTGTCCCAGGCGAGTGCTTGGATCTGAGAGATCTCCCAGCGCGAAGTTTCCGCTTGGAGAGGTTGCGCTGAATGCTCTTGCCCAATTCAGTAGTCTCACTATGGGTTCGCGAAGCTTGCCAAAATTACTTGCTGTATTGGGGTTTCGAGCTTCGATATCGAGCAAGATGGCACGCACAACGGCCTTGAGGTCTCCTCGCGCGCCATTACCGTTATCGACGAATTTCGCGCTAACCCGCTGGACATATTCTGGACTTGGATTGCTGGTGACCAGTCTTTGTATGAGCTGTTTGGAGACAAATGGGGCGGTGTTGGGGTGCTGAAAGAGCGTGTCTAGGGCAATCTTGAGCGCTTCACGGGCCGGAACATTGGCGGAAATGACAGTGCCGAGAAAGCGCTTTTCTCCGTACTCATATCGACTATCAATTTGGGCCATGGGCCTTCGAACCACCTCCGGGGGATAAGGAGCTGTGTAGCCAGACACGTCGTAGTCATAGCCCGTGAACACACGGGCGAGACCGGTCACGTCCTCCAGGCTGTAGGTTTCCTGTAGCTGACCGCCCACGAGCCTTGGCTGGCCATTCGGCTCAAGTGTGATGAGTCCTATGCTGAAGAGTTGCATGACTTCGCGCGCATAGTTCTCATCGGGGACGCTGCCGGTTCGAGAATTTGCCTTTGTGTTGCCTCGGTACGTGAGGTAAGTGCCCATGGCAGGGCTCAAAGTGACCTCTTCTAGGAGGTTTCGGTAGTTGCCAAAGGCGTTGCGCTCAAGAATGTCAACAAAATTTGCAGCCGAAAATTGACGCCAAGGCCCCGTAATGCCCTGTATGCCCACGACCACGATCTCTGAGAGAGCTAGTGTTACTCGTTGTCTTAGGGAATCTCTAGAGCTAATCAGGCGCTGCCAGAGACTGTTATCGATTCCAGCAAGACTGTTTATGTTTGATGCCGTGTTGTATCCACGTGACACCATCCAATCGAAATTGGTGATGCTGATCGGAATAGCCATCTGACGATCAATCCAGGCAGATGGTCCAATCGAGTCAACTTCGTCAAGGTCTGACTTTGTGAATCCGAGAGTGGCTTGAGATAGAAACCGAGCTGAGTCCGAAATGATCGGACTGGCTGGCTCACTCGGGACGGAGGGAGTTGAGACGATTGGCCCCGCCTGCGCGGATCCACTGTCAGATCCTCCACCGCATCCGGTTAATGAGACTAGCGCCAAACCTAGGGCGACCGACGAGGAAGGGCCTATTTCGCCTCTGCTGCAATACTCGCGGGGTGTGAGGCTCTCGTTGTTTTGGTGGCGCATTGGTGGGTTCCCTTCGTCAACTTGACGTTAAACCCCCCGAGTGACAGAGTCCTTACGCGCTTCCTGAAAGAAGCGCCCGAGACACTAGTCTCGATGAGTAGCCCCAGCCGACTGCGCCATCTGCTTCTTGACCCAACGAGCAATAAAGATGGGCATACCAATGGCAATCACAATGACGATGAGGCTCATAAAGCCATAGTCGGTGAGCAGCAGGTCGTGGATCAGTTTCATGTCTAGGTTCTCCTCTTTGTTTATCAGTCTGAAGGACTGATGGGAGGAGGAGTTGACCTAGGTCAGACTCTCTAGAGATGGCTGGCGAGTTCAGCGGCCTCTCGGATGGCCCGTTTGGCATCGAGCCCCGACGCATCTCGAGCCCCTCCGATGACACGACAGCTCTGTCCGCGCGCCTTTAGGCTTGCCTGAAGCGGGTTGTAAGGTGTCTGTCCGGCACAAAGCACGAGGGTGTCAAAGGGAAGGGTTTCCCGCCGTCCCTGCGGGTCTGAGATCTCAAGTCCGTCAGGGGTGATCGCCTGATATTGCACCCCGCTGCGCATCGTGACTCCATGCAGCTTGAGAGTGCTCCGATGGATCCATCCGGTGGTCTTGCCGAGGCCCTCTCCGGGCTTGCCGGGTTTGCGCTGAAGCAGGGTGATCTGTCGAGTGGCCCGAGTCACCTTGGGCCCATGAGGACTGAGCCCGCCTCGCTCGGAGGCTGGGTCGGTTACGCCCCAGGACATAAGCCAGTCTCTCAGCGCCGGGCCAGACGCACCGGACTGGGGGAGGTGGCTGTCTCGACAGAGGAACTCAGCCACATCAAATCCAATGCCACCCGACCCAATAATGAGTACTCGATGGCCAGCCACGGCCTCGCCTCGCAGCAGCTCGGTATAGCGCATCACGCGTGGATCACTCTGTCCAGGGATGTCTGGACTTCTGGGCTGCACACCGGTTGCGAGAATGACCTCGTCGAAGGATTCCAATGTGTCTGCGGAGACTGAGCACCCGAGGTGGAGGTGAACTCCTGTGGTCTTCAGGCGTCGCTCGAGATAGCGAAGCATCTCGAAGAATTCTTCTTTGCCCGGAACCTGTTTGGCCATGTTGAGCTGTCCACCGATTTCGTGACGCTCCTCAAAGAGATGAACCTCGTGCCCGCGCTCAGCCGTGTAGGCCGCAGCGGTCAGTCCTGCCGGACCTGCGCCAACAACCGCGATCCGCCTTCGTCGAACAGTGGGGTGGAAATTGAGACGGGTCTCAGCACAGGCCCGAGGGTTGACGAGACAGGAGGCGATCTTGCTTTCAAAGACATGATCCAGACAGGCCTGATTACAGGCGATGCAGGTATTGATGTCCTGGCCTCGTCCTTCTGATGCCTTCTTCACAAAATCCGGATCGGCAAGAAAGGGACGCGCCATGGAGACCATGTCAGCCTGTCCGTCACGCAGAATCTGATCAGCCAATTCTGGCGTGTTGATGCGATTCGTTGTGATGAGAGGCGTTTGAATTCCCTCTGCCCTGAGTGCAGACCGCATGCGCTCGGTAACCCAGGTAAATGCGGCCCGAGGCACGCTGGTGGCGATGGTGGGAATACGCGCCTCATGCCAGCCAATGCCCGTATTGATCAGGGTGATGCCTGCTGCATGAATTGACCGAGCCAGCATGAGCGTCTCTTCGAAGCTGCTTCCGTCAGGGATGAGGTCGAGCATGGAGAGCCGGTAGATCAGGATGAAGTCTGGCCCCACCGCCTCTCTGGTTCGTTGAACAATCTCAACGGGAAGGCGCATGCGATTCTCATAAGTGCCGCCCCATCGGTCAGTTCGCTGGTTGGTGGTGCTCACCAGGAATTGATTGATGAAGTAGCCCTCCGAGCCCATGATCTCCACCCCGTCATATCCAGCCTCTCGGGCCAGCACGGCGCTCCTCACGAAAGCCCGAATCTGTCGTTCCACCCCAGCCGAACTGAGAGCCCAGGGTTTCAGGGGTGCGATGGGAGACTTGATCCGACTGGGAGCCACGATAAAGGGGTGATAGCCATACCGGCCTGTGTGCAGAATCTGCATGGCGATCCTGCCCCCTTCGGCGTGAACGGCCTGTGTGACCACACGGTGGCGCCGGGCGTCCGCGCCCGTTCTCATACTTCCCGCGAATGGCTTGGTCCACCCAGCAATGTTTGGGGAGAATCCGCCGGTCACGATCAGGCCTACTCCTCCAGCTGCGCGCTCTCGGAAGTAGGCAGCGAGTGGGGAGAGGTCGGATCGATCTTCGAGCCCCGTGTGCATCGATCCCATCAGCACGCGATTCGGCAGCGTCGTGAATCCTAGGTGGAGGGGGGCGAGCAGATGAGCGTAGGGCATGGATAGGCTGAGTTAGGGTGCGAGGTAGCGCCGACAAGACCAGACCCCGCGCTCAGAGCGTAATTGGTTTGTGGCGACATTGAAATGCAGGGTCTCCCCCGATGCGGACCGGTAGAGGCGCTCAACGCCAAGCTCCTCCCGAAAATGAAAGGCTTGATCTGCAAATCGAAGATCGGTTGGGGTCATTTCCATGTCGCGCTCAATCACCCGGCCATCTTCGGCGGTCTGAGCGCAATGAAATTCCTGGGTTCTGACCACACATCCGTTGATCGCCCCGAGGCTAAATCCCATAAGGGTGATGAGTAGGGCCTTACCCTTGAAATTCATGCCGCATGGCCTCACTCTAGTGGCCATGGAAAAACGTCGCATCGCTGTGTCTGTTAACACCCAGTTTCTGCCTCATGAGTCCAACCCTCAGGACCAGGTGTTCACCTTTGCATACACTGTCACGATCACGAATCATGGCAGCCTTCCTGCCCAGGTGCTTGGTCGACATTGGGTGATTGAGGATGCAGCGGGACACCGCCAGGAGGTGCGCGGACTGGGGGTGGTGGGGCAGCAGCCCTACCTGCAGCCGGGGGAGTCGTTTGAGTACACCAGTGGGACACGCATTCGGAGCGCACTGGGGAGTATGCACGGGCGTTATGTCTGCATTTCGGATGACGCCGAGGTGTTTGAGGCTGATATCCCGGTTTTTGCATTGAAGGCCCCCGAAGACCTCCCAGGCCGCCAGGCCTCTCAGGTGGTGCTGCACTAGACAGCCTTGCGGATGTGGCGGCTTACGCTGGCCAGACAGAGACCAATAACCACCGCGCACACGAGGACCGAAATTCCCAGGGCCTCCCATGGCATAGCCTCGCCCCGGATCACCTTGCCCATAATCTGGAACTGCGACAGCGCTGGCACCCAGGCGTGCCAGCCCTCTTCAGCGCTTGGATTCAGAAAACTGACGGCGGGGATCAGAGACGCACCGAGCACAACGAAGGTGCTGGTGGACTGAGCCTCCCGAAAGGTTTTGCTTCGAATCGCAACAGCCATAAGAACGGAGGCCAGCGCCCCTCCGAGGGGGATGAGAATGGCCACAAAAGCGATGGCCTCTCTCAGTCCAAACTGAAAAAGTGCGGATAGGGTTTCGCTCTGAATGAGCCACTGACTCGGAATAAAACTAAGGGAGCTCAGGACTGTGATGGCCATCGCCACAGAGGTTACAGCGCCCCATTTGCCGAGAACAATCGACCAGGAACTCGCAGGCGTCATGAGGAGTGGCTCCAGACTGCGTCGCTCTCTCTCGCCGGCAGTCGTATCTAGCGCAGCGGTGAGCGCACCATAAACCACTGCCATCAGAATGAAGTACGGAACCATGGAGGTGAACTGTGCCCCCATCGGCGAACTCTTGGCGAGGTCGAGGGAGTGAATGTCAAAAGGGGTGAGTAGGGCTCTTGATGCCCCAAAGGCGGCGAGAAACTGTGCACCCAGCTCGCGTTGGAAGCCCCAGAGCAGGTCCCTGGCCCGCCGTGCGCCCGCCACCGCCGTTTTATGGTCGCTGTTAGCGAGCACACTTGCCTTGGGCTGGAGCCCTTGTAGAAGGAGGAGATCGAAATTAGGCTCGAGCTCAATGACTGGCTTATCTAGCGCCCCTGCTCGAAGCTGCGCCACATAGTCTGCTGGAGCCTCCTCAACGATGAGGTTTTGTCGCTGCAAAAAATTAATGAGCCTCGGCGACGAGGAGAGACTGGACACCAGAATGGTTTTGGCCTCTACCTGGCGTTCCATGCTGGTGATGAGACTAGAGAGCATCAGCAGGATAAATGGCCCCATGGCGACACTACTAATCAAAATGGCGAGCAGCGTGCGCCGGTCTCGAACAGCGTCCACCAGTTCCTTTTTGAATACTCTGAATGCCGACTGAATCATGCCCGCGCTCCCTCAAAGGCCAGTCGCACAAAGGCTTCCTCAAAATCCCGAGCTTGGGCGAGATCCATCAGTGCCTCCACACTGCCCTCTGCCACGCATCGTCCATGCGCGATGACGATGACGTGGTCGCAGAGCCGCTCAACCTCTTGCATCACATGAGTGGAGAAAATAATGGCTTTGCCACTCTCATCCCGTAAGCGCCGGAGGCTCTCTCGAAGAGCTCTAGTCGACAGTACATCCAGCCCGTTAGTAGGCTCATCCAGAATTAGGTTGGGCGGGTTGTGGATCATCGCCCTCGCCAGCGCCACTTTCATTCGCTCGCCTTGGCTGAAGCCTTCGGTTCGACGATCGAGCAGAGTAGACATTTCCAGCATCTGGCCAATGTCCTCGATTGCGGTCTGACAAGCGCGCTCCTCTAACCCGTAGAGGGCCCCGTAGTAAGCAATGTTCTCGCGCGCTGTTAGGCGGTTGTACAGGCCGCGCGCGTCTGAGAGCACACCGACGCGCCTCATGGCCCCTGCTCGGTCCTCAGAGACGGATATGCCGTCAATGCTGGCCCGGCCCGAGTCCGGTTCAATGAGCCCGGCAACCATTCGCAAGGTGGTGGTCTTACCCGCGCCATTGGGGCCGAGGAGGCCAGTGATCTTTCCGTCCAGTGCCGTGAAATTCACTCCATCCACGGCCTGAACCTCCTTGGCTGTCTTCCCTCGGCCCGTTCGGAAGCGCTTAGATAGTCCCTCAATGGAGATCATGGTCGATGCCCTAGGGGTTGGAAGGGACTTGGTGCAGGAATATCGCGCGCGCAGTGGATAGGGGCCTTCAGGGCCTCTTCCTCCGAGGTGGCGTTGATAAATTCGAAGAGGGCGTCGCGGACACAAGAGAGCCCCATGACGCCATGTCCAGCATTCGGCACTACCGCATGGATGGCCTTGCTACCCAGCAAGCGGGCAACTCGGTCGCCGTGATGAGGTGGAGTGACTGGGTCAGATCCACCCGACAGAATTGCAACCGGTGCGGGAGCCGTTCGGATTGAGTAAAACGCGCGATCAACCTTAGCCTTTGGCCAATGAGGACAGGCCAACCGATAGACCTCGGCGCTCGCCTGGACGGCAGCCTGGGCGTCCGCTGGAATGGCTGGCACCGAAACGCCCTGAACCTGACCCGTCATCACGGGAAAGTCCTCTGCGCAGATCACTGAGAAATGTAGGGCTCCTGCCATGGGTCTCCTGGGATGTCCATTCATGAGCGACAGCATGCCAAGAAAGGGCGCCCAGTTTCCTACTGAGGCCTGCGAGATGGAGTGCGGAAGTACTGCGGCCACCTCTGGGGCATACAAAGCCATTCGACCAAGTTCCCACATCGCGTATCCGGGAATCGAAAACTGCTCTGGCTGTCCCGTGATGGGATGCAAGCCTCGGACCTGAATCCTTTTCTGCTGAACGAGATGGCTCCATTGCTGCCGAAGGTTTGGAAACTGAGTCTTGCACTCTGAGCTGGCTTCACAGCGTTCGATGTGCTGGAGCAGCGCCGCTCGGGCATCAAGGCCCATCGAAATCGGCAGCGCGGCGTCAGGTGGTGCCACGCCATCGAGGACCAGACGGCGAACGCGTTCGGGGAAGAGTCTTAGGTATTCAAGTCCAGCGCGCGTCCCATACGAGCCCCCAATCAGATTGATCTGCTGCGCTCCGAGTGCGGCTCGAACGGCATCGAGGTCTTGCATGGCCCGCGTCGTGTCAAAGGCTGTGAGGTCGCCGTAAGGAAGGGATTGCGCGGCCTTCAGACAGGCGAGGAGATCTGCGGACTGTCGGTTCGGATCCACGGCCTCCGAAAGCGGCCGCGTGGGAGGCGTGGCAGGACAATGAAGGGGTGCGCTCTGCCCAGTTCCTCGCTGATCGACCAGTACGAGGTCTCGTCGATTGAGTAATCGAGCGAATCGACCTGACAATAGAGAAGCTAATTCGGTAGCGCTCTGGCCTGGGCCCCCAGCCAGAAAGAACACGGGATCTGGCTTGGCGTGTCTGGCCTGAGCGGGTATGACCAACACGCGAATCCGTATTTCCGCGTCCTTGGTGGCGGGATGAGTCTGAGTATTGAGCGGCCGAGCGATCCAGCCACATTTTGCCTCCCGTTCGAGCCCATCTACGCGGCAGGGCGCGAGGTCAAGCTTGGGAGTAGCCAGGGCTACGGCCTGGCCGCCAAGGCCCAGGCCCATGGAGAAAAGCGCGGCCGCTACTGGCCGGCCCGAACTCCAAGCTTGCGCAGAATGCTTTCCATGAGGCACCAGCGTGTGAGGGCGCTCTGAAGGAGGTTGGCGCCAACAAAGGCGGTGAAGGCCAGCCACCACTCGCTCACGAAAATTGGGCTGGAGGGGAGAGCCATCGCAATCGACAGCAGAATGAATGTGCCAGCAATGAGACGAACGATTTGCCATGAGGTCATGATAAGTGTTCCTTCTTTCGGGTCGCGTAATAAAGCGTGGGGATTACCACTAGGGTCAGGATAGTGGAGACAAAAATGCCAAAAATCAGGGAGATTGCGAGGCCATTGAAGATCGGGTCGTCGAGAATGAAGAAGGCTCCAAGCATGGCGGCGAATCCTGTAAGCAGAATGGGCTGAGCCCGCGTCACCGCAGACCGAACAATCGCGGCCTTGAGGGGAACCCCCTCGGCGAGCTGGAGGTGAATGAAGTCGACCAGCAGAATGGAGTTACGAACGATGATTCCAGCGAGTGCGATCATTCCAATCATGCTGGTGGCTGTGTACTGCGCACCGAAGAGCGCGTGGCCAGGCATGACGCCAATGATCGTGAGCGGAATGGGGGCCATGATGATGAGCGGAATAAGGTAAGAACCAAACTGCGCCACCACCAGTAGGTAGATCAGAATGAGGCCAACGGCGTAGGCCGCGCCCATGTCGCGGAAGGTTTCGTAGGTAACCTGCCACTCGCCATCCCACTTGAGGGCGTAGCCACGCCACGGATCGGTGGGCTGGCTGATGAAGTACTCCTCCACAGCCCCTCCGTTGGGCGCTGTGATCTTGGAGATCTCGCCACGCATGGAGAAGAGGCCGTAGAGCGGGCTGTCAATTCTCCCCGCCATGTCGGACACCACGTAGTTCACCGGCAGCAGGTCTTTGCGGTAAATCGGCTGCTCTTGCAGGGTGTTACGAATACTCACCAGCTCTCGGATGGGAATGGTCTGGCCGCCTGCTCCTCGAACCCGAAGTGCGAGGAGGCTGTCGAGGTCTCCCTGGCGTTCAGCGGGCAACTGAATGAGGGCGGGGGCCGCATACTTACTTCCGTCATGCAGATAGGTGGCGCTCTCGCCAGATAGGCCTGCTCGCAGCGTTCCGACAAGGTCGGCTGCGGAGACGCCTAGGCTCGCTGCGCGGCTGCGATTAACCGTGAGAACCATTCGTGGGGCATCCAGAATGCTGCTGTCGTCGACGTCCACGACGCTCTCCGTTTTCTCAAAGACAGCGCGAACTTGTTTGGCGAGTTGACGTCGGCCGTCTTCCTCAGGCCCATAGATTTCGGCAACGATCGGTGCAAGAACGGGGGGGCCCGGAGGAACCTCAACGACCTTGATATTGGCCTGGAAGCCCTTGGCAATGGCCTGAAGCTCGGGGCGCAGGCGCGTTGCGATGGCATGGCTCTGGTCCTTGCGATCAGACTTGGGCAGAAGGTTGACCAGAATGTCCCCCACCTCAGGGCCACTGCGCAGGTAGTACTGCCGCACGAGTCCGTTGAAGTTGATGGGGCTGGCAGTGCCCACATAGGCCTGGTAATGCGCAACCTCCGGAACGCTGGCCAGGTGCGCCGTGAGTGCGCGCATCACCGCTGCTGTCTCTTCGAGCGGCGTTCCGGCTGGCATATCCACCACCACCTGAAGCTCGGACTTGTTGTCAAAGGGCAGCATCTTGAGCTGAACGAGCCCAAGGATAGGCAGCAGAACTGAGAGGGCGATTAAACCGAGCACAGCCAGACCGAGCCTGAGGCGGTTCCGTGCCCCGTGAAGGTCATCCAGCAGGGGCGTGAAGATCCGCTCAAACCAGGGCGCAAGCATTGCAGTGAGCCGGCTTGTCTGCTCCTGCCCGTGCTCATGATGAGTGGCGCCATCGGGGGTGGCGTGTGACTTCATCCAGAGGTTGGCGAGCCAAGGCGTAACCACAAAGGCAATGGCGAGCGATAGCAGCATGCCCATGCTGGCATTGATTGGAATGGGGCTCATGTAGGGGCCCATCAGGCCCGACACGAAGGCCATCGGTAGAAGTGCAGCGATCACTGTAAAGGTGGCCAGGATGGTGGGGCCACCCACCTCATCCACAGCATGCGGAATGATCTGCAGGAGCGTCTTGTTCGGGTAGAGCGCCTGGTGCCGGTGGATGTTTTCAACCACCACAATTGCGTCATCCACCAGGATGCCAATCGAGAAGATGAGTGCGAAGAGTGAGACTCGATTGAGCGTGAACCCCCAGGCCCAGGATGCAAAGAGCGTGGCCGCAAGCGTCAGCACCACTGCGGCGCCGACGATTGCCGCCTCTCGCCGGCCCAGGGCAAGATAGACGAGGGCAACCACTGACAGGGTTGCAAACAGAAGCTTTTGAATCAGCTTCTTGGCCTTGTCATTGGCCGTCTCGCCGTAGTTTCTCGTCTCCACGAGCGTGACATCGTCAGGGATGATGGTGCCCTTGAGAGAGGCCACCCTGGCCATCACTGCCTGGGCCACATCAATGGCGTTCTCACCCGGCTTCTTGGTGACTGACAGGGTGACTGCAGTCTGCTCAGGTCCGCCCTTGCCGGGACCATACCCATGCCAGACCGACTGGCTGGCCACAGGAGGGCCCTCTCGAATGACCGCTACATCACGCAGATAGATGGGACGTCCCTCTCGCGTACCAATCACGAGGTCTCCCACCTCATGTGCACTGGCGAGATAGGGGCCGGCGTCTATCTGAATGGAGCGACTCTCTCGGGTGAGTCGTCCAACTGGAAGCCCTTGGTTGGCTGACTGAAGTGCACCGCGCAGATCCGCTACGGTGATGCCTGCAGTGGCCATGCGCTCAGGGTCGATCTCCACCAGCACGGCGCGGCCGGGTCCACCAATCGTCTCCACTTCCCGGGTTCCGGGAACACGTTTGAGTTCAGACTCGATGCTGTGAGCAACGCGTTGGATATCGAACGCGCCGGCATCGGGGTTTGCGGAGTAGAGCGTGAGCGACAGAATGGGAACGTCATCGATACCCTGGGGCTTCACCAGGGGTTCCCCGACGCCAAGGCCCTTGGGGAGCCAGTCTGCATTGTCACGGATGGTGTCGTGGAGCCGCACCAATGCCTCCGTGCGCGGCACACCCACCTCAAACTGCACGGTGAGGATTGCCAGCCCCGGTCGGGATACCGACATCACATGTTCAATCCCAGCGATCTGCGAGAGGACCTGCTCGCCCGGAATGGAGACCATCTGCTCGACCTCTCGCACGGCTGCTCCAGGGAAGGGCACGATCACATTGGCCATGGTGACATTGATCTGCGGCTCTTCCTCTCGAGGAGTGACCAGCACTGCAAAGAGCCCGAGCAGCAGGCTCAGGAGGGCGAGTAGGGGAGTGATCTGAGCGGCCTGGAAGCTGCGCGCGATGCGGCCCGAGATCCCGAGTGTCTTGTCAGTCATGGGCGGTCATCCTTAACGCAGGCGGGCTGCAGCCTGGGGGTCTTGGGCGATGGTCTCTCCCACTCGAAGCCCAGCAAGAATCTCCACCTGACCATTTCGGTTTCGGCCCAGACGAACCTGGCGGAGCTGGGGCTGGCCTTTAGCATCCATGACATAGACCGCAGTGAGCTCACCGCGCAACAGCACGGCGCCTACGGGAATCTCGGGCTGGGCGCTAGCCCCCGCCTCTGGGCTCGTGGGGATCCATACGCGGGCAAAGGAGCCGGGAAGAATGCCCGCTGGCGTGGGCCCCAGCCCCAGACGAAGCTCGGCCGTTTGCCCCTGACCGAGCTGGGGGAGGAGCTCTGTGCGGGTTGGGGCGCGGAGGTTCGATGAGGCGCCAGGCAGTTCGATGCGAAGCGACTGCAGCCGTCCCGACACGCTGGCGACAAGACTCTCCGGAACCGCAGTGGTCACGCGCAGGACGCTCGGGTCGTAGATCTCCATCAGGGCTCTGCCCGGCATGGCCATGTCGCCGGGCAGTGCAGTGACGGCAGAGATGATGCCTCCGTATGGAGCCTCCACTACATAAAAGTCGGCCTGAGTACTTGCTGCTCGGGCCTGTGCCTGGAGAGATTGGAGCTGGGCCTGCGCCGCATCGAGGGCCGCCTGAGCGCGATCAAGCGCGCCTTGGCTGATGTACTTGCGTTGAAAGAGGGCCTGCTGTCGCTCGAGCTCCTTCTTGGCAATGGCAAGGCTCACTTCTGCAGCCTGGCGCTGGGCATCGACTCCCGCAGCGTTGAGCTGCGCGGCTCTTGCATCGATCCGCACGAGGGGCTGGCCTGCCTTCACGCTGTCTCCAGCCCGAACCAGGACCTCGGTGATGGCTCCAGGAACCTGACTGGAGAGGGTGGCCTGTCGGACTGCCTCCACACGACCGTCCAGGCTCTTGGTGAGGGCCTGGCCCGCAGCGGCCTGAACCTTCAAGGTGGCCAGACCGGGCTGAGCGCCTTGCTTCTGGGGTGTCTGGGCAGTGACCACGGAGTGCGAGAGCAGGCTTGCGCCAAGTCCGAGTGTGGCGAGCGCAAGGGCAATGCGGGTGCGAGCGGAGATGGGCATGGGTGTCTGTGAAGGTTGGGGTTCAGAAAAAGTTGATCAGAAGATAGTATATAAATTAATAAATTGAAAGGGGCTGTGGCTCGGGCGAGAAATTCCCACAAAAGATAAATGGTCTTTTCCATGTCCGAAATTGTCTTGAAATGTTGACAAATGAGGATGTCACCCAATAAGAAAAAATCAGGGAGCTATCAACATGCCATATCCCATTCCGGCGGGTGAACCTGCGCGGCTTCGGCGCCTGCGCGCGCTTGGTCTGCTCGACACCGATCCGTCAGAGACCTACTCCAGGGTTGTGCGACTGGCCGCGCGGCTGCTCGACACTCCAATTGCAGCCATCTCTCTGGTCGATGCCGACCGTCAGTGGTTTCTGGCCAAGACCGGGCTCACGCTCACGGAGACCCCCAGAGAGGATGCGTTCTGCGCCCACACGATCTGCGGAGACGCCAGCTTCATCGTCGAAGATGCAGCGGCAGATGCCCGCTTCGCCCGTAACCCATTGGTGCTTGCAGAGGGCGGAATTCGCTTCTACGCCGGGGTGCCTCTGCGGCTAGATGACGGACACGGGCTCGGCGCGCTCTGTGTGATTGACGACAAGCCCCGAGTGCTCTCAGGAGAGGACCAGGCTGCCCTGTCCGAACTCGCGGAGGTGGTGATGGACGCCTTTCGCCTGCGCGAGTCACTCTTTGATGTCCAGGCTCTGGCACAGGCGAAATCCAACTTCCTAGCAAACATGAGCCACGAGATTCGCACGCCAATGAATGGTGTAATGGGGATGGCCGAGCTGCTGCTGCACAGCCCCCTCTCGGAGGACCAATCCGCCTGCGTCAAGACCATCCTCACCTCGGCGGATGGCCTTCTGGGTGTGCTGAACGACATCCTCGACTTCTCTAAGCTGGAGGCTGGTGCGGTGCGAATCGAACTGGGCCCAGTAGTGGTGCCGCATCTGGTGGAGGAGCTCTGTGAGCTTCATGCCGCCCGGATGTCCACCCTCGAAATCGTTCAGGACCTCGATCTGCCTCACGCCTGCCTGATGATGGACGGGCTGAGGGTTCGACAGGTGCTTAACAACCTCCTGAGCAACGCTGTGAAATTCACTGAACGCGGCGCAGTGGAGATCCGAGCGGACTGGCATGAGTACCTGCCCAGCTCCCAGGCGGACGCACCCGATCCTGATCGGCAGCGCTGTTCGCGGGTCCTGGTTCTGCCTGAGGCGGCTCGGGCCGAGGGCTGGCTCCGGATTCTGGTTCGCGATACCGGAATTGGCATGAATGAGCTGGAGCTCGCGCGTTTGTCGACAGCCTATGCTCAGGCGGACGACTCGATCACCAGGAGGTTTGGCGGAACGGGGCTTGGCCTGAGCATCTGCAGCGGTCTTTTGAAGGCGATGGGTGCCGGCCTCTCAGTGACGAGTCAGACGGGAGTGGGCTCTGTGTTTGAGCTTCTCATCCCAGCGGCACCAGCCCCAACGGCTTTAGGGGGCGCGGCCGTGCATTGGATGGCCCCGGCAACCCATCCCCTGAGGGGCAAGACGATTCTCCTGGTGGACGACCTGCCCATCAATACAGAGATGCTGGCACGCAATCTCGCTCGAGTCGGCGCGCGCTCAATGAGCGTCCACAGCGCAGAGCAGGCTCTGGCTCGCCTGGAGGAGGCCGGATCTGGGCTTTCAGTGTTTGACCTCGTACTCACCGATTTCATGATGCCCGGTATGAGTGGTGAGGAACTGCTCAAGCTGTGGCGCGCGCGTCACCCCGAGAGCCGCCTGCCATTCGTGCTGTGTAGTTCGGCTGGACAGCTTGCAAAGATCGATAGCTCCTCCGTGGGGTTCGCGGCCCAGATTCAGAAGCCGATTCGATCCGAGCGCCTGCTCCAAGTGATCTGTGCTGCACTCGGCCTGAGCGTTGCTGCGGCATCAACCGTGGGGCACTCGCCAGCGCTCCCTGTGGTGCCCAGCGCGCCTCAGTCGCGTGGCCTTGAGATCCTGTTGGCGGAGGACAATCCGGTGAATGCTCAGGTGGCCACCGCGCTTCTCGGACAGATGGGGCATCGGGTCACCCATGTCGGCGATGGGCAGGCCGCTCTTGCAGCTCTTCAGGCGCTGGATGCCAGATACGACCTGGCCATCCTCGATGTACAAATGCCCCGGATGGGCGGGCTCGAGGCTGCCGAGCGGCTGAGGGCCAGCGGGGGCACGAAGGCGCTGCTCCCCCTCATCGCACTGACGGCCAATGCCCTCTCGGGGGATCAGGAGCGCTGCCTCTCGGCGGGTATGAACGCCTATTTGGCCAAACCGTTTCGCCGAGACGACCTGATGACAAGCCTTGCGTATGCGGAGCGCCTCATCCTGGATCAAGACTTTTGGGAGGAGAACTTCGCCGGCCTCGACGCCTCTGATCGGATGCTGCAGGCCGCTGAGTCGCTCCTGCTCGACGCTCAGTCTGCGCTCTCAGTGCCGCAAACGCCTCAATCGGCAGAGGGCATCGGTGTCTGGGTTCATCGGCTCACCGGTGCACTCGGCATGGTGGGCTACTTGCGATTCTCCGACTGGGCGCGGCAGCTGGATGCTCGCCTGAGGACCGAAGTGGATGAAGCCAGTCTCGAACGAGTTGCGCGTGACCTGAGCCAGACCCTGAATCAACTGATCTACCTGCTCCGTCTTCGGCGCAAGAGCGCCCATGCCGGGCTGGAGGTGGCCGCATGACCACTAGCCTTGATTTTCGGCGAGAGGTGATTGAGGAGAACTTTGGAGACCTCGGGGGCACTGAACTGAGTGGATTTCTTGCGGAGGTGATCGAGCAGTTTCGAGCGGACCTTCGTTCGATCTGTGAGGGCGGGCCTGCGGAGACTGGAGCAGCACTGCACCGCGTGGCCGGGAGTGCACCGTCAGTGGGCTGTGTGTCCCTGGGTCGGCTCGCTCGAACGGCCATGGCTCACCCAGTGCCCACTCCGCCAGAGCTGGTCTCAGCGCTGCAGGCCGCACTGTTCTGGCTAGAGGACCTGCTCAAAGAAGTGAACTTAAACCAGGGAGAGACAAAACAATGAACGGACCGACGAGTGAATGGATCGAAAAGGGCGCTGCTGACTCGGCTTCAAGGCTGCAGTGTCTGGTGGTTGACGATGACTGTGTGTCTCGACAGATGATGGCCTCTGCAGGCCGCCTGCTCGGCCTTGAGGTGCACGAGACAGGCTCTGCCAATGAGGCCATGAACTGGCTCCAGCAGCGCTCCTTCGACCTGGTCCTGCTGGATCACCAGCTGGACGGGCTCACCGGGGTCTCGGTGCTGGCCTATCTGGTGGACTGGTCGAAGCGCAAGGGCCAGACGATGCCTCCAATCATCGTCTGTTCCAGCGCGGTTGGGCTTTTGGATATGAAGCAGTATCAATCCCTTGCTGTCCATGATGTGCTGAGGAAGCCTCTGAGCCAGGAACGTCTTGCCTTCTCGATGCGAAAGCTCTTGCAGATCTAGGGGGTCGCGGGCGGCCGTGCAGTGCGTGAGAGGCTTGGGATGGCTGGCAAGGAAGTGGGGCATACTTTATTGCCATGACGAAACCGCACCCCAAATCCCAGCGGCCTGCAGCAGCCGCCCCTCGTCGCACCCCGGATCTCTGCGATGCACATGAATCTCTGATCGCCGACGGTCGCCTGCGGGTCTTCCCGCCTGTGCTTCAGAACTACGGTGGCGCTGAGCAGATGTCAGGCCCAGTCGTCACGGTGAAGTGTTTTGAAGATAACGGCCTCATTCGGCAGACACTCTCTCAGCCTGGGAACGGCCGAGTACTGGTGGTGGATGGCGGCGGAAGCGATCGCTGTGCTCTGGTGGGTGGGGATCTGGCCGGCCTGGCAGAGCGTCAAGGATGGGCCGGTCTTGTGATTCATGGCTGTGTTCGTGACCTGTCTGAGTTGATTGAGGCGCAGGTGGGCGTCTGGGCCATCGCCAATCACCCAAGGAAGCCTGCCACGGCTGGTCTGGGCGCCAAAGACATTCCAGTCGATGTGGCTGGTGTGTTGGTTCGTCCGGGCGAGTACCTCGTCGCTGACGCCGATGGCGTTCTCGTGAGTGAGAAAATTTTGTAAGCCGGTGTCAAGTTCAACTGAGGGGTGGTGGTCATTTTTTGAACACCCCAGTGGAGCGCTGATGCTTACGGCTTTTGACCAAGATGCCCCCGGTTTTTTCCACACCCGCTGGGGATAACTTTTGAGAAGAATATTTTTTTGTGAGTAAAAACAACTACAACGAATCCTCGATCAGGGTTTTGAAGGGGCTAGAGCCTGTTCGTCAGCGCCCGGGGATGTACACCCGAACCGAGAATCCGCTGCACATCATTCAAGAGGTCATTGATAACGCCGCGGACGAAGCGCTCGCCGGTCATGCTCGCACCATCTTGGTGACCCAGCATGCGGACGGCAGCGTCAGCGTGGCCGATGACGGGCGCGGAATTCCCGTGGGGCCGCACCCGGAGGAGCGTGTGCCTGTGGTGGAAATTGTCTACACCCGGCTGCACGCGGGCGGAAAGTTTGACAAAGGATCCGGAGGGGCCTACGCCTTCTCAGGGGGCCTTCACGGCGTGGGTGTGTCGGTCACCAACGCGCTGTCAATCCGACTTGACGTCACGGTCTGGAGGGAAGGCTTTGAGTGGACGATTGGATTTGAAGGGGGTGAACTGGTGCGACCGCTTCAACGCGGCGCGGCAGCGAAGGGTCGTTCGGGCACCATGGTTCGCGTCTGGCCGGACGCACGCTATTTTGATGATGACCAGATTCCATCGGCAGAACTCGCCCGAAGCCTGAAGGCTCGAGCCGTCCTCCTGCCCGGGGTGACCACCCAGTTGTTACTGGAGAAGACCCAACAGACGCAGACCTGGCGCTACGAGGGTGGCCTCTCGGCCTATCTCATGGAGTCGCTGGGAGAGGCCGAACTGATTGCCCCGGCCTGGGCGCATGAGGGATACGCGCCAGCCGGCGATGACACCTTCGCAGAGGGGGAAGGGGGGCAGTGGGTTCTGGCCTTCAGCGCAGAGGGCCCAGTCGTGCGAGAGTCGTTTGTGAACCTCATTCCCACGCCAGCGGGCGGAACGCATGAGGCCGGCCTTCGAGATGGCGTATTTCAGGCAGTGAAGGGGTTCGTGGATCAGCATAGCCTGCTGCCCAAGGGGGTTAAACTGCTGCCCGAGGATGTCTTCTCACGGGCCAGTTTCGTTCTGTCGTCCAAAGTCCTTGACCCCCAGTTTCAGGGGCAGACGAAGGAAAAGCTCACGAGCCGGGACGCGCTGCGCCTCCTGTCCACTCAGTGCAAGGGCCCCATGGAGCTCTGGCTTCACCGCGATCTTGACGCAGGACGCCGGATTGCGGAGCTCGCGATTCGAGCAGCACAGACCCGCCAGAGATCTGCCCAGAAGGTGGAGAAAAAGAAGGGATCGGGCGTTGCGGTCTTGCCCGGCAAACTCACAGACTGCGAGTCAACCGACCTCGCCCGTAATGAGCTCTTTCTGGTTGAGGGCGACAGTGCAGGCGGCTCCGCCAAGATGGGTCGAGACAAGGAGTGTCAGGCGATTCTCCCTCTGCGGGGAAAGGTGCTCAATACCTGGGAAGCAGAGCGCGATCGGCTCTTTGCCAATGCCGAGGTGCATGACATCTCCGTCGCGCTGGGGATTGATCCACACAGCCCCATCGATCCGGTAGATTTTAGTGGGCTGCGGTATGGGAAGGTCTGTGTGCTCTCCGATGCAGACGTGGATGGCTCGCACATTCAGGTGCTTCTGCTCACACTCTTCTTTCGTCATTTCCCCCAGCTCATTTCACGAGGCCATGTCTTCGTGGCCCGACCGCCGCTCTTCCGAATTGATGTTGAGGCACGCGCCAAAAAGCCCGCGCGCAAGATCTACGCGCTCGACGAAGGGGAGCTGCAGCATGTACTCGACAAGCTCCGGCAGGAGGGGCTCAGGGAGACGGCCTGGTCCATCTCACGGTTCAAAGGCCTGGGGGAGATGAGCGCCGAACAGCTCTGGGAGACCACGCTCAATCCGGATACTCGCCGTTTGATGCCCGTGTCCTTGGGTCTGCTGACACCTGAGCAGACCATGACGCGATTTAACCTGTTGATGGGGCGGGGCGAGGCGTCTGCCCGCCGTGCCTGGCTCGAGGCCCGTGGGCATGAGGCCCAGGTCGACCTCTAAGAAAGCGCTTTATGTCGGATCAAGACACCACCATGGATCTATTCGGGCAGGCTGAGCCGGCCTCTGACACACCCAGCCTTGCGGATTTCGCCGAGCGGGCCTACCTCGATTACGCCATCTCTGTTGTGAAGGGACGGGCGCTGCCCGACCTCTGTGACGGCATGAAGCCGGTTCAGCGACGCATCCTGTTTGCCATGGAGCGTATGGGGCTAGGCAACAGTGCCAAGCCCGTGAAGTCGGCTCGAGTGGTGGGCGATGTTTTGGGTAAGTTCCACCCCCATGGCGACCAGTCGGCCTACGATGCGCTCGTGCGGCTGGCCCAAGGCTTTACCGTTCGGTATCCGCTGATCGATGGCCAGGGAAACTTTGGGTCCCGCGATGGGGATGGGGCCGCAGCGATGCGCTACACCGAGGCACGGCTTACACCCTTCGCCCAGCTTCTGCTGGCTGAGCTTGATGAGGGCACGGTGGAGTTCGGGCCGAATTACGATGGCTCCTTTGAGGAGCCGTTGCGGCTTCCCGCTCGTCTCCCCATCTGCCTCCTGAATGGTGCGTCAGGGATTGCGGTTGGGATGGCCACCGAAATTCCGCCGCACAATCTGGGCGAGGTGGCTCAGGCTGCTGTAGCACTCATGGACAAGCCCGGCCTCTCCCCAACCGAGCTCATGGCCTGGCTGCCTGGGCCCGACTTTCCTGGCGGGGGGCAGTTGATCTCGAGCCCCGGTGAGATTGCTGCGGCCTACAGCACGGGACGGGGGTCGCTGAAAATGCGAGCCCGTTGGACGATCGAGGAGCTCGCGAGGGGTCAGTGGCAGTTGGTGGTCTTTGAGCTGCCCCACGGCGTGTCGAGCCAGAAGGTGCTGGAGGAGATTGAGGAGCTTACCAATCCCAAGGTGAAGACCGGGAAGAAGTCGCTCTCGCCTGAACAGCAGCAGCTTAAGCAGCTCATCCTCGCCCAGCTTGAGTCCGTTCGAGATGAGTCGGGGAAGGATGCGCCGGTGCGGCTCGTCTTTGAGCCTCGCACGTCGAAGATTGACCGTGATGAATTTGCTCGTCTGCTTCTCGCCCACACCAGCCTGGAGAGTTCAGTCTCGCTCAACCTCGTGGCCGTTGATGGAGGCGGGCGTCCGCGTTCCTTGTCGGTCCTGGAGATGCTCCAAGGCTGGATTGACTTCAGGGTGGAGACCGTTCGGAGACGCAGCCAGTTCAGGCTCAATCAGGCTGAGCGTCGCATCCACATTCTGGAGGGGCGGAGCATCGCGCTGCTGCGAATCGAGGAGGTGATTGCGGTCATTCGTGAGAGCGAAGAGCCCAAGCCAGCCTTGATGCAGACCTTCGGGCTGTCGGAGCTCCAGGCGGAGGACATCCTTGAGATACGTCTGCGTCAGTTGGCGCGTCTGGAGGCCATCAAGATTGAGCGTGAGCTCGCAGACCTGCGGGAAAAGGCCGACAAGCTGAGACACCTGCTCGAGAACGAGAGAGCCCTGCGCAAGGCCGTGTCCAAGGAGATCGGGGAGGATGCGAAGGCCTATGGCGATGCGCGTCGCACGCTGATTAAGGAGGAAAGCCGAACCACGCTGGAGATCCCTGTTCTTGATGAGCCAGTCACGGTGGTGGTCTCTACCAATGGCTGGGTTCGGGCGCGTCAGGGCCACGGTCATGACCCCGCGAGTTTTGGATTCAAAACGGGTGACTCACTCTATGCCACCTTCGAGTGCCGCACACCTGACATGCTGGTTGCTCTTTCAAGCACTGGGCGAGCCTACTCCGTAGCGGTAAGTGGCCTGCCCGGGGGGCGTGGAGATGGTGCTCCGATGTCTTCGATGATCGATCTCGAGGCGGGCGGGCAGCTGGTTCATTTTGTGGCAGCGTCTCCCGCACAGATTCTTATCCTGGCCACAGACATGGGCATGGGCTTTGTCACCAGGCTCGAGGGCATGGTAGGCCGCAATCGAAGTGGAAAGCAGTTTCTGGGGCTTGACGGAACCGACCGCCTCGCCTGTGTCCGGCTGCTGCCCTCGGAGCACGGAATGGTGGGGCTTCTTAGCCTCAAAGGTCGGCTGCTGGTGGTCGGCCTCGATGAGATCAAGGTGTTAGCCACTGGTGGGCGAGGGGTTGCATTACTCGAGCTCGACGGCGCCGATGACCGCCTGGTCGACCTCGCCTGGGTGGGCGATGACGGGCTGTTGGTGCGCGGTGAAGGCAGGGGCGGCAAGGAGACGCAGGCAGGCCTCAAGCCAGCCGACCTGAAGGCCTATGCAGGGCGGCGGGCGCGAAAGGGTAAGCCCCTGGATGTCCGCTTCAAGCCAAAGTCGCTCGGTACCCTTGAAAAGCCCCAGTAGCGACCCCAAGTTCGCTGCTAGTTGGCTTTTTTTGTCCTGAATCTGCCCGGAGCGTCTCATGTCTAAAGAAACACTCGCCTTTCAGACCGAGGTGAAGCAGCTGCTTCACCTCATGATCCATTCCCTCTACAGCAACCGCGACATTTTTCTTCGAGAGCTGGTCTCCAACGCCTCGGACGCCTGCGACAAGCTTCGGCTTGAGGCGCTTGCGAATGACCAGCTCTATGAGGGGCAGTCCGAGCTCAAGATTCAGATCAGCTTTGATGCCAAGGCCAAAACCCTCACCATTTCCGACAACGGCATCGGCATGAGCCGGGATGAGGTGGTCTCTAACCTCGGTACGATCGCCCGCTCAGGCACCAAGGAGTTCTTCAGCAAGCTGTCCGGAGACAAGGCGAAAGACTCCGCACTCATTGGTCAGTTTGGCGTGGGCTTTTATTCCTCCTTCATTGTGGCCGACCGGGTCACCGTGCTCACGCGACGCGCTGGTCAGCCGGCCTCCGAGGGCGTGCGATGGGAGAGCGAGGGCACTGGAGAGTTCAGCCTCGAGTCCATTGAGAGGCCTATTCGTGGCACCGAGGTCACCCTTCACCTGCGCCCAGCCGAAGGGGAGGGCGACGACGCCAAGAGCAACGACGACCTGCTCTCTCACTGGACCCTGAAGGACATCCTCAAGCGGTATTCCGACCACATCAGTTTCCCGATCGAAATGAAGAAGCGAGAGTGGGACGAGGAGGCGAAGGAGTACCGAGAGGCCGGCGAGTGGGAGACCGTGAACCAGGCTTCAGCACTCTGGACGCGCCCGAAATCTGAGGTTACCGAGGAGCAGTACCGGGCCTTCTACAAGAGCCTCTCTCATGGCATGGACGATCCGCTGGCGTATACCCACAACCGCGTGGAGGGCCGCACGGAGTACACCCAGCTGCTCTACATTCCCGGCAAGGCACCCTTCGACCTCTATGACCGCCAGCAGCGTCACGGCCTCAAGCTCTATATCAAGCGGGTCTTCATCATGGAGGATGCCGAGCAGTTGCTGCCCAACTACCTCCGATTTGTCCGAGGCGTGGTGGATTCGGCCGACCTGCCCTTGAATGTCTCGCGTGAGATCCTTCAAGAGAGCCGGGATGTGAAGGCGATTCGTGAGGGCTGCACCAAGCGGGTGCTCAGTCTGCTCGAGGAGATGGCCGAACAGCGTCCAGACGACTACAAGACCTTTTGGAAAGAGTTCGGTCAGTGCCTCAAGGAGGGCTTTGGTGAGGACTTCACCAACAAGGATCGACTCGCGGGTCTCAGCCGGTTTGTGTCCACGGAAAGTGCATCAGATAGCCCGGAGGTGACGCTTAGGGACTATTGCGCCCGCATGAAGCCGAACCAGGACAAGATCTACTTCCTCACCGCAGACAGCCTTACCGCAGCCCGCAGCAGCCCCCACCTCGAGGTCTTCCGAAAGAAGGGAGTGGAGGTTCTGCTGCTCACCGATCGAATCGATGAGTGGGTTCTGAATTACCTTCATGACTACGAGGGGAAATCACTCCAGTCGGTGGCCAAGGGCAGCCTAGACCTCAGCACTCTGGCAGACGCCGACGGCAAGTCGGCCGAAGACGAGAAGAAGGCACTGGAGCAGGCCGAGCAGGAGACACGGCCCGCCATTGAAAAGGCCAAGTCGATTCTCGGGGATAAGGTGAAGGAGGTGCGGGTGACCCAGCGCCTCACCGATTCGGCCTGCTGCCTGGTCTCGGACGAACAGGATGTCAGTGGTCATCTGGAGCGTCTTCTAAAGGCAGCAGGGCAGGCCGCCCCTGAGCGCAAGCCAATTCTGGAACTCAATCCCCAACATCCTCTGGTTCAGGCCTTGGTGCGTGAGGCGAATGCCTCTGGGGGGGAGACACCCGGTGACGACGGCACCCTGTCCGACCTCGTCTGGCTCCTCCACGACCAGGCCTTGTTGGCCGAGGGCGGCCAGCCAGAGGATCCAGCGCAGTTTGTTCGGCGCCTCAACGGCTTTCTGCTGAAGGGACTGCGGGCCTGAGGTGTTGATCTAGAACAATTGATCTAGGACAAATGCTAGAATCCGCATGTTTGAAACCAAGGGAGAAAACATGCGGATCTCAGTCGTAGCAGTTCTTTTGAGCGCGGGACTTTCCACCGCGGCACTCGCTCAGGCGCCTGCCGCTGAAGTGAAGGGCGACCCCGCTCGCGGTGCGATGAAGAACTCGATGTGTATCGGCTGCCATGGCATTCCCGAATACAAGACCGCCTTCCCGGTGCTGTACCGCGTTCCGCGCATCGCCTACCAGAACGAGGCCTACCTCGTGGCGGCCCTCAAGGGCTATCAGAGCGGCGAGCGCAGCCATCCTTCAATGGTGGCTATTTCGTCATCGCTCACTGAACAAGATATGGCTGATCTCGCGGCGTTCTACGCTCGCGGCGGCAAGTAAGGAGTCCCCATCATGCGCAAATCAATCGCTACGCTTGCTCTGAGCCTGTCCGCTCTGGTTCTGGCCACCGCCGCTCAGGCTGGCAACATTGCCGCTGGAAAGGCCAAGTCGGAAGAGGCTGCCTGCGTCTCCTGTCATGGTGCCGATGGTGTGAAGGGCCTGGACGCCACTTACCCCATCCTGGCCGGCCAGTACCAGGACTTCATCGTTCGGGCGCTCACTGATTACAAGCTGGGTCGCCGCAAGAACGCCGTGATGACTGGAATGGCCGCTGCGCTGTCCAAGCAGGACATCGAAAACCTCGCCGCCTACTACGCATCCCTTCCCGGGCCGCTCGGAATCATCAAGCGTTAACCGCCGATGTAACTCATCTCCACCTTGGGCCTCTGTTGGCCCGAGGCCTGGAGTTCCGCTCTGATTTCTGAATACCGGTCGGTGCGTCCGGTCCAGCAGTCGGCGAGAACTCCCCGAAGCTCCTCGTCGGTGATCTGGGATCTCACAAGCGGCTTGAGGTCGAGGCCTTGGTGGGCAAAGAGGCAGGTATAAAGGCCTCCCTCTGCAGATAGCCTTGCCCTGGAGCAGTCACCGCAGAACGGAGCAGTGACAGAGGAGATAAATCCAATCTCTCCCCTTCCGTCCGCATACCGCCAGCGCTCAGATACTTCGCTCGCAATCTCTCGGCCCACCCGTTCCAGGGGCCAGTGCTCACCGATTCTCTGGAGAATCAGCTCGGAGGGCACCACGTGCTCGAGAGACCATCCGTTGGAACTCCCCACGTCCATGAATTCGATGAAACGCAGGCTGACGCCAAGGTCACGAAAGGCAGCAGCCATCGGAAGGATCTCCTCCTCGTTGACGCCTTTCTGAACGACCATGTTGGCCTTGAGCTTAAGGCCCATCGACTTGGCCTCTGCAATTCCTTCGAGCACCTGCTGGGGGTTTGCGCCAGGGTCGTCTGCCATCTGTTGGAAGCGCATCGGATCAATGGCGTCGAGGCTCACAGTGACGCGGTGTAGCCCTGCGTCTGCGAGCAGTCTGGCCTTCTGCGCCAGCAGGAGGCCATTGGTGGTGAGTGCAAGTTCAACAGGCTGATCTTCAAGGGTACGGAGCGCAGCCAGCTGGATGATGAGCTGGTCAAGCTGCTTGCGCAGCAGGGGCTCACCACCCGTTAGCCGAATCTTTTGGACGCCAAGCTGGGTGAAGCTGCGCGCTACTCGCGTGATCTCATCGAAGCTCAACATCTGCTGTCGTGAGAGGTAGACATAGTCGTCGTTAAATACCTCGCGCGGCATGCAATAACGACAGCGGAGATTGCACTGGTCGATGACGGATACCCGGAGGTCACGAAGCCAACGGCCCCGTGTGTCTTGTATGGCTCCCGGAGCGTGCCAGCCCTTAGGCACACTCAACACCGGCCGGAGGGGGCTCTCCCGGCCGGGCTGAATGGGGATGATGCGCTGGCGCTCCGTCATGAGCCCACTCGGTCAGGTGCTCGCGGGGGGCTCCGCGTTGCGAGTCTCCACCATCACCAGTGGCTCTGCCGTCTGCTCAGTCGCCTTGCGCCTAGGCTTGCGACCGAGGACCGGTGGAGGCTCCATTGGGGCTTCGAGTGCCACCTTGCCGGGCTCGGTCTGAACCCATTCCAGGCCCGCCTGCTTGAGGTCCTCTTGTAGAACCTTTGGATCGATGGGCTTGGCGGGCTCAGGCATGGGCTTGGTCACCTCAGCTTCCTGGATGACTGGAGCCTCGGGCGCGGGCACCTCTTCTACCGACAGAGGCGCCTGGGTCGTTGGAGCCTGGGTCACTGGAGCCTGGTGCACTACCGACTCGGGCGCAAGGGACTCGGGCGGTGGCGTTAGCGCAAGGGGAGCGTCGAGCTCGCCAGCGCCGTCTTGATCCTGCCCTGCCTCAAGGGTTTCCCCGTCATTGCGCTTGCCGGACCGACGGCGACGGCGACGACGGCCGCCGCCTTCGGCTTGGGCACCCTCAGGCGCAGGAGCGCCCTCGGTGGGATTGGCTGTTGCAAGGGCGTCTGTGGTCTCTGTGAGCACCTGGGCATTGGACTCATCGGGCAGGAGCTCAGCCTGTTGGTCTTTGTTCCCACGGCCACGTCCGCCACGAGAGCGACCGCCCTCTTTGGGGGTGGACTGGCTGGAACGAGCCTCGTCAGATTTTCCTTGGGCCTCTCTCGGCTGCTTGGGCTCACGCGCCTCACGTTCGCCACGCTCGCTCTTGTCACCCCGCTCGGGGCGTTCACCGCGCTCACCGCGCTCACTGCGGTCGCTACGCTCCCCACGTTCGCCTCGTCCTCCGCGTCCGCCTCGTCCGTTTCGCCCTTCGCCCTGGCGACTTCCCCGCCCGGACCCTTGGCCCGTTCGAGACTCCGAGGGCGCCTTCACGGGCTCGGGCGCAGGCTGTGGCTCAGGCCCCTTGAAGAAGGCCACGATGCTCGCCCAGAGCCCACCAGAGGAGCCGGTGCTGGCGGGGGCGGGCGTGGCTGCGGATCGCTCCGGCCGGGGGGCCGAGATGGGCGCAGGGGCGGAGGGCGTGATGCCCTTGACCACGGCTTCTTGCCTTGGCTTGGCGGGCTCTTCCTTGCTCTCGAGATAGGGTGAGTCTGTGGCGGGCTGGTCTACGAGGTCGTAGCTGGCTTTTACATCCTCAAGCCTCGGGTCATCGTGGCGAAGGCGCTCGATCTTGTAGTTTGGAGTCTCAAGGTGCTTGTTGGGAATGAGCACGATGGTGACCTTGAGTCGAGCCTCGAGTTTGGCGATATCCGTGCGCTTCTCGTTGAGCAGGTAGCTCGCCACCTCAACGGGCACCTGGGCATACACTGCCGCCGTGTTGTCCTTCATCGACTCTTCTTGGAGGATGCGAAGGATGTGGAGCGCGCTGGAGTCGGTGTCGCGGATAACGCCCGTGCCATTACAACGCGGACAGGCCATGTGGGATCCCTCATTGAGGGCAGGGCGCAGGCGTTGTCTGGAGAGTTCCATCAGGCCAAAACGGGAGATCTTGCCCATCTGAACGCGTGCACGGTCGTGGTGCAGGGCATCCCGCAGGCGCTGTTCCACCTCGCGCTGGGCCTTAGACGACTCCATGTCGATGAAGTCGATGACGATCAGTCCGCCAAGATCGCGCAGCCTGAGCTGGCGTCCCACCTCGTCGGCCGCCTCCAGATTGGTGCGAAGGGCGGTTTCTTCGATGTCCGAGCCACGCGTGGAGCGGGCAGAGTTCACGTCGACAGCGACCAGAGCTTCGGTGTGGTCGATGACCAGTGCTCCACCGGATGGCAGCTGGACTGTTCGGGAATAGGCCGTCTCGATCTGGTGCTCAATCTGGAACCGCGAGAAGAGCGGCACATCGTCGCGATAGCGTTTAACCCGGGTGGCCATGTCGGGCATGACATGGAGCATGAACTGCCGAGCCTGTTCAAAGACATCGTCGGTATCGATGAGAATCTCGCCGATATCGGGGTGGAAGTAGTCGCGAATCGCCCGAATCACCAGGCTCGACTCTTGGTAAATGAGGTAGGCGCCAGCCTGCAGGCTGCGGGCATCGTCCACGGCCTTCCAGAGCTGGAGGAGATAGTTGAGGTCCCATTGAAGCTCGTCGACCGTGCGGCCAATACCGGCGGTGCGGGCAATGAGGCTCATCCCGCCCGGCACCTCGAGCTGGTCCATGGCCTCTTTGAGCTCCTGGCGGTCTTCGCCCTCAATCCGGCGGGAGACACCGCCCCCACGCGGGTTGTTGGGCATGAGCACCAGGTAACGGCCGGCTAGGCTGATGAAGGTGGTGAGCGCAGCCCCTTTGTTGCCCCGCTCTTCCTTTTCAACCTGGACGAGGAGCTCGGTGCCTTCGGCGATGGCTTCTTTGATGGAGGCACGTCCAACATCTACCCCAGGTCGGAAATACTCGCGTGCGATCTCTTTGAAGGGCAGGAAGCCGTGACGCTCCTCCCCGTAGTTCACGAAGCAGGCCTCCAGGCTGGGCTCGACACGGGTGACGACACCCTTGTAGATATTGCTCTTGCGTTGTTCGCGGCCAGCCGTCTCGATATCGAGGTCGACCAGGCGCTGGCCATCAACGATGGCTACACGCAGCTCTTCCGAGTGCGTGGCATTAAACAGCATACGTTTCATACAAACTCCCTAAAAAGGCGCGTTAAGACGCGCCAGAACACCGCGCTAGTGGCGGAAGGGGAGCGAGATGTGCGTGTCAGGCCGGGCGAGTGCAGGCGACGGCCAATGGGGGTGGCCGGTAGATATGAACAAGGGGAGGGTGATCGGTTCAACGCAACGGCGAGGCTGGGCGCCGCCGCTGAGGGGATTCGTCACGGGAACTTCCACGCGATTCATTGGATCTGCTGTTTTCTCTCGATGGGCCCGGTCACGCGCAGTTCGCGCTCCGTGGTCACTTACAATGGTCTGAGAGACACATCGCGGGCGACCTGCGTCGCCGGGCGCGGAAATCTTTCAGACTGTTCACTAGGAACCTCAGCAGTTTACCCCAACTCTTCATGAAATCACTGGAAAAGACATTTCAACAGGTGCAAAACCTGGTTATTGACGAAGGGGGAGACGGGCAGCGGGTGGATAACTACCTGCTCCGGGTCCTGAAGGGGGTTCCCAAAACCCGGGTCTACCGCATGATCCGCTCGGGCGAGGTGAGAGTGGATCGGGGGAGAGTTCAGGCCGATACCCGCCTGATGCTTGGCCAGACCATTCGTATTCCGCCCGTGCGGGTGCCCACCCCTCAGGAGGAGGCCCAGGGGGCGGTTCTGGCCCGGCAGGCCAAGGCCGATCGCGTTGCACTCCAGCTGCCGGTGGTCTACGAACATGATGGGCTGCTGGTGGTGGATAAACCGGCGGGCCTGGCCGTTCATGGGGGGAGTGGAGTCGATCTTGGGCTGGTGGAAGCCCTAAGGGCTGCCCGATCCGACCCCTACCTCGAGCTGGCCCATCGACTCGACCGAGAAACCTCCGGGCTCCTCATGCTCTCCACGCAGCGAAAGACACTGCTGCATCTCCACCGGCTCCTGCGCGAGGGCGGACTGCGCAAGCGTTACCTCGCCCTGGTGGTGGGAACCTGGCGGGAGGCGGGTAGCCAGCTCATCAAGACACCCCTGCTCAAAACCCTAGCCCCCAACGGCGAGCGCTGGGTTCGACCCGATCCCGAGGGCCAGGTTAGTGCCACCCGGGTTCGACTGCTGGGGGTGGGTCGTGCCGGTCAGGAAGCCGTTTCCCTTCTGCAGTGCGAGCCGCTCACCGGTCGCACTCACCAGATTCGGGTGCACCTCCAATCGCGGGGCCATGCCATTCTTGGAGATCCCAAGTACACCGATCCCAGGGCCCTCGAGGCGGCCGAAGTGCTTGGCCTGAAGCGGCTCTTTCTTCACGCGTGGCGGCTAGAGCTTGGCGAGCAGGCCTGGGGAGAGGGGCTGAGCCTGCATGCACCACTCCCGGCCGCTTTGACCTCCATCCTGCAGGCTGTTGGACTCTCGGAGCCTCACCTTGAACATTGAGTTGGTTGTATTTGACTGGGACGGAACCGTGGTGGACTCCACCCTCACGATTGCAGAGGCCATTCGACAGTCCTGCGCAGACCTTGGCCTGCCGGTCCCCAGTCTTCAAGAGGCATCCTTTGTCATTGGGCTGGGGCTTCACGACGCGCTGGCTCATGTGGCACCGGGTCTCAGTCCGTCCCAGGTGAATGCCCTTACCGACCGCTATCGCCACCACTACCTCTCCCGAGACCAGTTTCTGACTCCCTTTGAGGGAATCAGGGAGCTGCTGGATGCGCTCACGGCGCGTCGACTGCCTCTGGCGGTGGCCACCGGTAAATCCCGTGCAGGGCTGGAGCGTGCCTTCGATGCCACCCGCACGCGTCATTATTTTGTCGACTCTCGCTGTGCGGATGAGTCGGTGCCCAAGCCGTCCCCGGATATGCTGCTGGAGCTCTGTGAGGCCCAGGCGGTCGACCCCTCCCGCGTCTTGATGATTGGTGACACTACCCACGACATCGGGATGGCCCAGGCTGCAGGCGCCCACGCTGTCGCGGTCAGCTACGGGGCCCATGACCGCCAGCGACTGGAGGAGGCAAAGCCACTGGTTATTATGGACAGCGTACCCAGCCTCTCGAGCTGGGTTCTAGAACGAGTCTCTCAATGAAAGAACCTATGTCGACCGACAACGATTCTGTGTCTTCGTCCGCCCCTTTAAGTTCCACCTCCCCGACTGCCCAATCGCTGGGAGGATGGGAGCGCTCCGTGCTCGAAAAACTAGTCCAAGGCCAGCTTAAAGAGGCCCGAGATGCCCGGCGCTGGGCGATTGCTCGGCGACTGCTCACCCTCATTTTCTTTGTCTGGCTGATCCTCTACCTCACGAAAGAACCCTGGCGCCAGCACGGCGGCGGTGAGGTGCTTGGTGAGCACACAGCCGTGGTGAGTCTCTTGGGGGTGATCGAGCCCGAGGGGGATATCGATGCGCTCACGGTCAACGAGGCGCTCAGAGATGCCTTTGAAACCCGCGAGGCCAAGGGCATCGTGCTCCGAATCAACAGCCCTGGCGGCAGCCCGGTTCAGTCTGCGCTCATCTTTGAAGAGATGCGTCGGCTCAAAGGGCTCTACCCCGACAAGAAGCTTATTGCGGTGATTGAAGATGTAGGAGCCTCGGGTGCCTATTACGTTGCGGCAGGTGCCGACTCGATCTATGTCAACCAGTCCAGTCTCGTGGGCTCCATTGGCGTGCGCATGGACAGCTTCGGGTTTACCGAGTTGCTCAAGAAGATTGGCGTGGAGCGTCGACTCCTCACCGCAGGAGAAAACAAGGCCCTCAACGATCCCTTTCTTCCCGAGGACCCCAAAGCCAAGAAGATTCTTCAGGACATGCTCAATGAGGTTCACGGTCAGTTCATTGCCGCGGTGAAGGCAGGCCGCGGGGATCGACTCAAGGAGGATGACGAGGTTTTTTCAGGGCGCGTGTTCTCAGGGGCGCGGGGGGTTGAGCTCGGCCTCGTCGATGGACTGGGCTCGCTTGAGGGCGTTGCGCGAGAGGTGATCCAGGCTCCAAAGCTCGTGGACTACAGCTATGAGCCCAGCTGGCCCGAGCGGCTCGCGAGAGAGTTTGGTGCTGGCGCAGGTGCCTCTGCGATCAAGCTGCTGAGGGACGAGGCAGCAGCTCCATCCCTAGGTCGCTAAGGGCCTGACACACTCGAATCAGGGGGAGGCCAATCAGGGCGGTGGGGTCGGTCGACTCCACCTGGCTCAGGAGGGCAATGCCTAGGCCCTCCGACTTTGCAGCACCGGCACAGTCGAACGGGCGTTCAAGCGCCACATAGTTCGCGAGACGCTCGTCGCTCAGTTCTCTGGCCGAGCGCCACACCACGCGGGTGGTCACCACCTCTTCAACCGACTGGCTGCCACGCAGCACGGCAAAGGCCGTATGGAATTCAGTTACTCGACCTCGCTGCCACTGGAGTTGTTCGATGGCCTTGTCCGGGGTACCGGGCTTGCCCAGAACCCGTCCCTCACACAGCGCGACCTGGTCCGAGCCGATCACCACTGCGTCGGGGCTCTGAGTGAGCACAGCCTGAGCCTTGGCCCGAGCAAGACGAATGGCCAGGGCCAACGGCGCCTCGCCAGGTAGGGCAGTCTCGTCAACGCCAGGGGATCGACATTCGAAGGGCAGGCCCAGACGGCCCAGGAGTTCGCGGCGGTAGGGGCTGGTGGAGGCGAGAATGAGCATGAGGCAGATTGTAGGGGCAGTATCATTCTGGCCATGAAGACGAGTTTTTCGCCCGAGGCACCACTCCACCGCAGGCTTCTTAGTGAGCAGTTCCCAGCGGGAGCGGAGTGGCAGGGCAGCCTGTCATCCGGGTCTGAGCGGATTCGCTCGGCTGGTATTGAGCTGCTCGGGCCGATGCGGTGGTCTGCGCAGCTGCACTGTTCTCCCGAGCGAGGGGCCGACTGGGTAGACCTCCAGGCCGAGGGCCCGGTGGGCCTCTCTTGCACGCGCTGCCTGGCCGATCTGCAGCCATTGTTTTCGATGGACCGTCGATTTCGTCTTTTTGACACCGCCATAGAGGCCGATGAGGCGCTCTCCCTCGAGGATGGCCTCGAGGAGACGCTGTCGACCGAAGATAGCCTCAGTCTCGTCAACCTGCTGGAAGATGAACTTCTGTTGTCTGCAGAGGACCTCATGCAGCACGCTGACTGCGCCCTGGCGGTCCAGGCGGAGCCTGAGGCGCGGCAGCGACCTTTTGCCGATCTTGCATCGCTACTACACCCAAAAGACAAACAGTAGGCTACAATCGACTGTTTTTACGCGAGTTTTCCTCGAGACATCTGGAGTATTGACATGGCTGTCCAACAAAATAAGAAATCGCCCTCAAAGCGCGGTATGCATCGGTCGCACGACTTTCTCACCAATCCCCCCACGGCCGTTGAGCCCACCACGGGAGAGGTTCACCGTCGCCACCACATCAGCCCCACGGGCTACTACCGTGGCAAGCGAGTGGTTAAGACAGGCGTCGCAGAAGCCTAAGTCGGCTGCCTTGCAGTCCATCGGGTCTGGGGCTTCCGCCAGCCCCTGGCGCTAAGAGCGGAATCCATGCAGACCGTGCGCGTCGCAATCGACTGTATGGGGGGTGATCACGGGCCCTCGGTGACCATCCCCGCTGCGCTGGAGTTTCTGGAGCGTCATTCCGCCTACAACGTGCTGCTCGTTGGGGATGAGACCGTGGTGAGAGGCGCTCTTGCGCATCACCGTTCAGGCTGGGCCAGTCAGTTTTCGGAGCGAATCAGCTTTCGGCATGCCGACGAGGTGGTTGCGATGGACGACCCCCCAGCCGTTGCGCTCAAAAATAAACGTCGGTCCTCCATGCGGCTTGCCATTGAAGCCGTGCAGGACGGCGAGGCTCATGCGGCCGTGAGTGCGGGCAACACCGGCGCACTCATGGCCATTGCTCGTTATGTGCTGCGCATGCTCGAGGGTATTGATCGCCCCGCCATCGCGACTGCACTGCCCAACCGCACGGGGGGTTCAACCCTCATGCTCGATCTCGGCGCCAATGTCGACTGCACCGCAGAGCACCTCCTGCAGTTCGCCCTGATGGGTTGTGCGCTGGTGTCCGCCCTCAACGAGGCCCAGGGTGAACCGCTGTCGAGTTCCCCCAGCGTGGGCCTGCTGAATGTTGGAGAGGAAGTGATCAAGGGCAATGACACGGTCAAGGCCGCTGGAGAACTTCTTCGCCAGAGCTCGCTTCGTTTCTACGGGAATGTTGAGGGTAATGACATCTTCAAAGGCACAACCGACGTCATCGTCTGCGATGGATTTGTGGGGAATGTCGCCCTCAAAACCTCTGAAGGGCTGGCCCAGATGATGGGTAGCTTCCTCAAGGAGGAATTTACTCGGAGCTGGAGCACCAAGCTCGTGGCCCTCGTAGCCCATACGGTGCTTCGGCGGTTTGCCAAACGGGTCGATCACCGACGCTACAACGGTGCAGCGTTGCTGGGCCTGAGAGGCATCGTGGTGAAGAGCCACGGCTCTGCCGACGCCTACGCGTTTCGCCACGCCCTCTCGCGTGCCGCCGACGCTGCGGCCAAGAACCTCAATGACAAGATCGCCCGCGCCTTGGGCGCGGAGTCGGGAGTGCTGAATGATCGAACGGTTTAGCCAGCTTGCTGGCACCGGGAGTTTTCTGCCGGGCTCACCTGTCACCAACCAACAGCTCGCCGAGCAACTCGCTGCTGACGGAATCGAGACGTCAGACACCTGGATTCAAGAGCGTACGGGCATCGCCCAGCGGCACATCGCCCCGGCGGATCTCAACACCAGCGACCTTGCCGTCGAGGCCGCTCGACGCGCCCTGGAGGATGCGGGTGTTGGGGTGGACCAGGTTGATCTGGTGATTGTGGCCACGTCAACGCCCGACATGATCTTTCCGTCAACGGCCTGTCTGGTTCAGAACAAGCTAGGCATTCGCCAGGGGGCCGCCTTCGACGTCCAGGCAGTCTGCAGCGGGTTTGTCTACGCACTCGCCACGGCTGACTTGTTTATCAAGGCCGGTAAGGCCAACACCGCCCTGGTCATTGGGGCAGAGGTCTTCACCCGCATCCTGGACTGGAAGGACCGCGGCACCTGTGTCCTGTTCGGTGACGGTGCTGGTGCATTCGTGCTGAAAGCCTCCGATGGGCCTGGCGTATTGGCTCACCGCCTGCACGCCCGCGGGGAATACGAGCACATTCTTCGCACGCCCGGGCAGGTCGCCCACGGGGTGGCCCAGGGGCATCCCTTCCTCACCATGGATGGGCAGGCCGTCTTCAAATTGGCTGTTGAGGTGCTCGAATCCTCGGCTCGTGAAGTCTTGGACGACGCCGGGCTGGAGGCCCAGCAGCTGGATTGGCTGGTTCCGCACCAGGCCAATATTCGAATCCTTCAGTTCACAGCTCGACGGCTCGGGCTGCCTTTCGACCGAGTCGTGAGCACTGTCCATCAGCATGGCAATACCTCCGCCGCATCAGTTCCGCTTGCCTTTGATACGGCCCGACGAGATGGCCGCATTCGTCCGGGGCAGACGGTCCTCCTGCAGGGCGTAGGAGGGGGGTTCACATGGGGCGCCGTGCTGCTGAAAACAACATCCGCTCATTAGGGGAGTGCCGTTTTGAAAATTGCATTTGTTTTTCCGGGCCAAGGCTCTCAGTCGGTGGGCATGCTCGCCGGGTTCTCTGGGAATGCGGCTGTGGCGCAGGTGCTTGCAACCGCTTCACAGGCACTTCAGGAAGACCTGGAGTCGCTCATTGCCCAGGGCCCTGCCGAGGCACTGAATCTCACGATCAATACCCAGCCGGTCATGCTGGCTTGCGCAGTGGCGGCCTACCAGGCCTACCGTCAGGCGGGAGGGGCGGCTCCTGGCGTGATGGCTGGACACAGCCTGGGTGAGTACGCTGCGCTATGTGCATCGGGAGCGGTCAGTCTGCCAGATGCGGTGCGTGCGGTTCGCTTCCGGGCTGAACAGATGCAGTCGGCAGTGCCGGTGGGGGTAGGGGGCATGGCTGCGGTGCTTGGCCTCGCCTCCGAGGCGATTCAGGCCTACTGTGCCGAGCACAGCTCAGCCGAGGCCGTGGTGGAGGCCGTCAACCTCAACTCTCCAGATCAGACGGTGATTGCAGGGCACCTAGCGGCCGTCGAGCGCGCCTGTGAGGCCTTGAAAGCCCAGGGAGCCAAGCGGGCGCTTCTCCTTCCGGTGTCGGCCCCATTTCACAGCAGCCTTCTGGAGCCCGCTGCCCGAGCCCTGGGACAGCATCTGTCTGGGCTGTCGTGGTCCACTCCGAGCGTACCCGTGATTCACAACGTCGATGTTGCAACCCATGCCACAGCGGACGCCATTGTGCATGCGCTCTCTCAGCAGGCCATGCGCCCCGTTCAATGGGTAAAGACGATCCAGGCGATGTCGGCACAGGGTGTCACCCATGTCGTGGAGTGCGGTCCAGGCAAGGTGCTCTCCGGCCTTGTGAAGCGGATTGATCCCGCTCTCACGATCCTCAATATCCAAGACCAGGCCAGCCTAGAGGCCACCCTGGAGGCGCTTGCATGACGATCTTTGCCCCTCACTTAAAGGATCGGGTGGCCCTGGTTACCGGAGCAACCCGCGGTATTGGCCAGGCCATTGCCAGCCAGCTCTCAGCGGCAGGGGCCACGGTGATTGGAACCGCAACCTCCGAGGCCGGCGCTCAGGCCATAGAGGCCGCGCTCTCTGCGCAAGGCAGGCCTGCATGCGGCTGGGTTCTGGATGTGACGCAGGCGGACGCGGCGCAGGCGCTCATCGACCGGGTGCTCGAGGCCTTCGGTCGTATCGACATTCTGGTCAATAACGCAGGCATCACACGCGACAACCTCGCCCTGCGAATGAAGGATGCCGAGTGGGACGAGGTGATTCAGGCTAATCTCACTGGCGTTTTTCGGCTGTCTCGGGCAGCGATCAAGCCCATGATGAAGGCCCGGTGGGGGCGCATCATCAACATCACCTCTGTGGTGGGTCTGTCGGGCAATCCCGGCCAGATGAACTACGCGGCGTCGAAGGCGGGCGTGGCTGGTATGTCGCGTGCCCTCGCGCGGGAGATTGCGAGTCGCGGCATCACCGTGAATTGTGTCGCCCCGGGGTTCATCGAGACCGACATGACGCGAGCACTCAGCTCTGATCAGATTCATGCGCTGCAGCAGCAGATTCCTGCCCAACGCCTCGGAACGGTTGACGATGTGGCCGCTTCTGTAGTCTTCTTAGCGAGTGATGCCGCCGGCTATATCACTGGCGAGACGCTTAGCGTGAACGGCGGAATGGTGATGTGCTGATACAATCGCGGCGCCAAAGCATTTTTGGTTAACAAAGGGAAGGAAACCATGGAAGACATCGAAAAGCGCGTCAAGGCAATCGTCTCAGAGCAACTGGGCGTGAAGCTTGAAGACATCAAGACAGAGTCCAAGTTCGTTGACGATCTCGGTGCTGACTCGCTCGATACCGTAGAACTGGTTATGGCACTTGAAGACGCATTCGAGTGTGAAATCCCCGATGAAGAGGCTGAGAAGATCACCACAGTGCAGCAGGCGATCGACTTCATCAACAACAATCTCAAGAAGTAATCTCACGCGTATCTCAACACCCGATGAGTCTGAGTAGTCTCTCGGGCGCCGGGGGGCGCCGTCGTGTTGTCGTCACTGGTCTGGGCTGTGTCTCTCCGGTTGGGCTTTCAGTCGGCGAGACCTGGTCTGCGATCGTGTCGGGAACCAATGGTATTGCCCCGATTACCCGGTTCGATCACTCAGGCATGCCCGTGCACTTTGCAGGGGAGGTGAAGGGCTTTGAGGTTGAGAAATACATCTCCGCCAAAGAAGCCCGTCACATGGATGTCTTCATCCATTACGGCATCGCCGCTGGCCTGCAGGCCTTGGATGATTCGGGGTTAGTCATTACGGAGGCCAACACCGAGCGTGTTGGCGTGATGGTGGGTTCTGGCATTGGCGGCCTGCCCATGATCGAAGACACCCATGGGGAGTACACCAATCGGGGTGCTCGCCGAATCAGCCCATTCTTTGTGCCGGGATCGATCATCAACATGATCTCAGGGCACATCAGTATTCTTCGCAACCTCCAGGGCCCCAATCTGGCCGCGGTGACCGCGTGCACCACTGGCCTTCACAGCATCGGGCTCGCAGCACGGCTTATCCAGGCCGGGGATGCCGATGTAATGGTCGCTGGAGGCGCTGAGTCCACGATTTCTCCGCTGGGTGTGGGCGGTTTCGCTGCAGCCCGTGCGCTCTCTACCCGTAATGACGATCCTTACACGGCCTCACGCCCATGGGATAAGAACCGGGATGGATTTGTTCTCGGGGAGGGCGGAGGCGTCATGGTGCTGGAGGAGTTTGAACATGCGAAGGCCCGCGGGGCACGCATTTACGCGGAGCTTGCCGGCGTGGGCTTCTCGGGAGATGCCTATCACATGACGGCTCCCAATATGGATGGCCCTCGTCGCTGCATGGTTGCGGCGCTCCGAGACGGGGGCATTTCCCCCGACCAAGTCGGCTATGTGAACGCCCACGGAACGTCCACCCCCTTAGGTGACAAGAACGAGACTGAGGCCATCAAGGCGGCGTTTGGCTCCCATGCCAGTAGGCTGTTGGTGAGTTCCACCAAGTCCATGACCGGCCACCTTCTGGGTGGTGCGGGAGGGCTTGAGGCGGTACTCACGGTCCTGGCGCTATATCACCGCGTCTGTCCGCCCACGATCAATCTTCTCGAGCAAGATCCCGAGTGCGATCTCGATTACTGCGCCAACACCGCACGCGATTGGACTGGCGACATTGCCATGAAGAATAACTTTGGCTTTGGTGGGACTAACGGCACCCTTGCGTTCCGCCGAGTGTGAGGCCTGAGCATGACCACACGGGAGGCCGATCAGGTTCTCGTTGATCGGGTCAAGGCAGGCGACCAGCAGGCCTTTGCACTGTTGGTCACCAAGTACCAGCGTAAGGTGATCCGCCTAATCGCCCGCCTGATCCGCGACCCCGCAGAGGTTGAGGATGTTGCGCAAGAGGCCTTTCTGAAGGCCTATCGGGCTCTGCCGCAGTTCCGGGGCGAGAGCGCCTTCTACACCTGGCTCTATCGCATTGCAGTAAACACTGCGAAAAACCATCTCGTGGCCCAGGGACGTCGTCCCATTCCGATGTCGAGTTTTCAAGATGATGACGACGACGGGGAACCATTTGCGGCCGATGAGGCCATAGCAGACATTCAGACGCCCGACTCGGTCCTGCTCAGTCGCCAGATCGCGGAAACCGTCAATCGGGCCATTGAGGCGTTGCCGGTGGAACTTCGCACTGCCGTCACGCTCCGAGAGATTGAAGGATTGAGCTACGAAGAAATTGCAGAAGCCATGAACTGCCCCATCGGCACGGTGAGGTCCCGTATTTTTAGAGCCCGAGAGGTGATTGCTGAGCAGATCAGGCCGCTCATCGATTCGCCGGGTGATAAGCGTTGGTAGGTCTGAAGGAGTTTTAAATGTCCCAATCATCTCGTTCTGAGTCCCAACATGAGCAGGCGCACTGGTCGGATGCCGAACTGGCCAGCGCGCTCTTCGATGATGAGCTGGAGGGCTCCGAGCCCGCCTTGCGGCAGCGGTTTCACTCGCCCCAGTTGAGAGAGTCCTTCGATGTCTACGCTGAGATCTCCGATGCCCTTCACCCGGGCGGGCTTCAGTCGGTCTCTCCCGATTTTCAGTCCAAGGTGATGCTGGCCATTCTTCGTGAACCGGTCCACTTCCTTCCCGCTCAGCGTCGGGAGGTGCGTCAACGCCGTCGTATCCTCAGTGCGATTGCGGCTGGCGTTGGTGCTGTCGGCTTCGTATCGGCGGCCTATTTCGTCGCGCTCCCCGGTCTCGAGGCCGATACTGCGCCGGTGGTCGCCCAGATCCCCGCCTCGGGCTCGGGCCTTGCGCCCGTCGGCTCTCAGGCGGTTCAGGTTCAGTCGCCCTGGCTCGATGCCCAGGCCCGTCGGTACATGGACGCCCATGGGCCAACCGTAGTGAAAATGCGGCTGGAGCCGGAGCAGCCTTAATGGGTCAGGCCTTGGGCATGCGGTCTCTCGTCTGGGCGTTTGGGCTCCTGCTTGCCGGGGCAGGTCTGAGTGCGAAGGCTGCTGATGAGCTTCAGCTCCTGCAGCAGATCAACCAGGCCGCGAGCTCCACCAGCTTTATTGGTGTGTTCTCCCACCAGCAGACGCAGGGCCTCTTCACGGCCCGCCTCTATCATTCTTCCTCCCCAGTTGGTCCGCTCGTGCGACTGGAGTCCCTTGACGGCCCACCTCGCGAGATCGTTCGTGGCCCCGAGGGCGTTTGGGCTTACTTGCCCGATCGTCGTGAGATTCGGATTACGCCTCATCTCCCCCTGCGACCAGACTTCCCTGCGCTCTTTCTTGGGTCAGGACAGGAGGTTCTGCAGCATTACAGGCTCCAGCGACGCACAGGACAGCGCGTAGCCGGGCTGGAAACAGAGGTCATCGAACTGGTTCCGAATGACGGCTATCGATGGCGGGTTCGCTGCTGGGTGGAGCGTCAGCGGCGGCTGCTGCTTCGCCAACAGCTGCTCGACCATGAGGGCAGTGTGCGGGAGGAGTATGTCTTCTCCGAGATCCGTTTAGGCCCAGTTCAAGAGCGGCTCCTGAAGTCGCGTTTTGCCGGGCAGGCCGGCTGGACCCAGATGGTGAATCCCATGCGAAAGCTGCCCACACCGTCTGGACTTGGGGCTATGCCGGCCGGCTTCGCTCTCACGGCGGCTCTGGCGAGTGCGGATGGGCGGCTTCGGCAATGGGTGGTCACCGATGGGCTTGCCACCCTATCGCTCTTCGCCGAACAGGTGCCATCAGATGGTGGGGAGGAGAGCCTCTCCGCTCAGCAAGGAAGTCTCAGCATGGTGAGCCGTCGAAGAGGCGACCTGAAGCTCACTGCCCTTGGAGAGGTGCCCATCGCCACAGCCCTTGCACTGGTGGAGGCCTTCCCTCAGGCGCTTTTGCAACAGGCCAGGTAGCGCTTTTTCTTTTCACTCTTTTTTTGAGGTGCACATGATTCGGACAATCTGGCTTAACCGCGCTGCGGCGATTGCAATGGCCTCTGTTCTGGCGGTCTTGGCTGCCCCATCCTCCTCGGCACAGTCCGTGTCGACGAGCGTGGTCAGGGGGCTCCCCGACTTCACCATCCTGGTTGAGCGAGCGGGCCCAGCGGTGGTCAATATTCGAACCACCGAACGGTCGGTCCGTGGCCCGAAGGGCGGCATGCCTCCTCTCGACGAGAACGACCCCTTCTATGAGTTTTTTCGCCGGTTCATGCCTCCCGGCCATCCTGGGTTTGGCGGGCCGCGCGGCCCAGAGCAGGGCCCCGAGAGTGGCGAGCAGAGCCCTCAGCCACGACAGCGGGGAGTGGGCAGTGGGTTCATCATTAGCGCCGATGGCTACATTCTCTCTAACCACCATGTAGTGGATGGGGCTGATGAGGTTCTGGTCACGCTTACGGACAAGCGCGAATTCAAGGCCAAGATCGTGGGCTCCGATGCCCGAACCGATGTGGCGCTACTCAAGATTGAAGCGCAGGGCCTGCCGCTGCTCAAGATTGGCAACCCGGATCAGCTCAAGGTTGGTGAATGGGTCCTTGCCATCGGCTCGCCTTTTGGTCTCGAAAACACCGTCACCGCTGGCATTGTCAGCGCCAAGAGCCGCGACACTGGAGACTATCTCCCCTTCATTCAGACGGATGTGGCCGTCAATCCCGGAAACTCTGGCGGCCCCCTTCTCAATATGGCGGGCGAGGTGGTGGGCATCAATAGTCAGATCTACAGCCGTACTGGTGGGTTTATGGGCATTTCCTTTGCCATTCCTATCGATGAGGCTCAGCGGGTCTCCGACCAGCTCCGGAAGGCGGGCAAAGTGGTGCGAGGGCGTATCGGAGTGGCCATCGATGAGGTGACTCGCGAAGTGGCTGAGGCGCTCGGCATGAAGTCTGCCAGCGGTGCCCTCGTTCGTAACGTTGAGCCCAAGGGCCCTGCAGATCTAGCCGGGGTGGAAGCAGGCGACATCGTCCTGAAGTTCAATGGCAAGGTGATCCAGAAGGTGTCCGATCTGCCCAGGCTCGTTGGAAATACCCCCCCAGGCAGCAAGGCAAGCCTGGAGGTCTGGCGGCGAGGAGAGGTCAAGACGCTACAGGTTCAAGTAGGCCAGGTTGAGCCAGAAAAGACGGCATCTGCTCCCAAACCCCCGTCAAAATCTGACAAACCTGCCTCTATCGACTGGCTAGGGCTGTCGCTCACCGATCTGCCCTCGGGGTCTGGCGAGGCCGGTAAGGCGGGCGGGGTGGAGGTGGCTGCCGTCAAGGGTCCAGCCGAGCGCGTCGGCCTGCGGCAGGGTGACATAATCCTATCTTTGAACAACATTCAGGTGCGGACGGTTGCCCAGTTTGTGGCGGCTGCAGCAAAGGCCGATCGCAAACGCACGGTGGTGTTGTTGGTGCGGCGGGGTGAGGGTGTGCAGTTTGTTCCCCTGAAGCCTTAGTCGGGAGACCGTCGGGAATCAACCCAGCGGCCTGGCGAGTTCCAGGCCGTATTTTTTTGGATGTCGCTTTTGCAGCATATTCGCAACTTTTCCATCATTGCCCATATCGATCACGGCAAGAGCACGCTGGCCGATCGCATCATTCAGCTCTGTGGCGGGCTGTCTGACCGCGAGATGGAGGAGCAGGTGCTCGATTCCATGGATCTTGAGCGTGAGCGCGGCATCACCATCAAGGCACAGACGGCTGCGCTTCAGTACACGGCCCTCGATGGACAGAAGTACCTGTTCAACCTGATCGATACCCCGGGGCATGTCGACTTTTCCTACGAGGTGAGCCGCTCGCTCTCCGCCTGTGAGGGGGCGCTGCTGGTGGTGGATGCCTCGCAAGGGGTGGAGGCCCAGACGGTAGCCAACTGCTATACCGCACTCGACCTCGGGGTGGAAGTCTGTCCAGTGCTGAACAAGATCGATCTCCCCGCTGCCAATCCAGAGGCCGCCATCCAAGAGATTGAGGATGTGATCGGGATCGACGCCCAGGATGCCATTCGGGCCAGTGCGAAGACGGGCGAAGGTGTGCGCGACATCCTTGAGATGATCATTCAGCGGATTCCGGCCCCCAAGGGTGACCCAGAGGCGCCGCTTCAGGCGCTCATCATCGACTCCTGGTTTGATAACTACGTGGGTGTGGTGATGCTGGTTCGTGTCGTTAACGGCCGACTTAATCACAAAGACCGCATTCTCCTGATGGCCACAGGAACAATTCACCCTGTGGAGCAGGTGGGAGTGTTCACGCCGAAGTCGCTTCAGAAAGAGAGCCTATCGGCGGGTGAGGTTGGATTCATCATTACTGGCATCAAGGAGCTGAAGGCCGCGAAGGTGGGCGACACCGTCACGCTGGCTGGTAAGCCCGCGCCCGCGCCATTGCCCGGCTTCAAAGAGATTCAGCCTCAGGTGTTTGCTGGGCTCTATCCGGTTGAGAGCTCCGAATACGACCTCATGCGAGATGCTCTGGAAAAGCTCCAGCTCAACGACGCGGCCCTTCAGTTTGAGCCTGAGGTGTCCCAGGCGCTGGGCTTTGGTTTTCGGTGCGGCTTTCTGGGCCTGCTGCACATGGATATCGTGCAGGAGCGGCTGGAGCGAGAGTACGACATCGACCTCATCACGACGGCCCCCACGGTGGTCTACCAGGTGTTGATGAAGGACGGCACCATCATTGATGTCGACAATCCCTCGAAAATGCCCGATCCCACCAAGATTGAGGAGATTCGAGAGCCGATCGTCACAGTTAATCTCTTCATGCCTGCGGACTATGTCGGCGTGGTGATGACCCTCGCCAACAACAAGCGCGGCATGCAGACCAACATGAGTTATCACGGTCGGCAGGTCAATCTGAGCTACGAGATCCCCATGAACGAGATCGTGCTCGACTTCTTCGACAAGCTGAAGTCGGTCTCGCGTGGCTACGCGTCGATGGACTATGCGTTCAAGGAGCACCGCGCATCGGATGTGGTGAAGATGGACATCCTGATCAATGGCGATCGGGTGGACACCCTATCGGTTATTGTCCACCGCGCCAATGCCCAGTCCCGAGGCCGAGAGCTGGTGGCGAAGCTTCGCGAACTCATCCCGCGGCAGATGTTTGATGTGGCGATTCAGGCTGCGATCGGGGTCAATATCCTTGCCCGAGAGAATGTGAAGGCGCTTCGCAAGAACGTGCTCGCCAAGTGCTACGGAGGTGACATCTCCCGCAAGCGCAAGCTGCTCGAGAAACAGAAGGCGGGTAAGAAGCGCATGAAGCAGGTGGGCACGGTTGAAATTCCGCAAGAGGCCTTCCTGGCCATCCTGAAAGTTGATGACTAAGCCATGAACTACTCCCTCATTCTGTTTCTGATCTGTGTGGTCACCGGCCTGCTCTGGGCTCTCGATCGCGCCATCTGGCAACGTCAGCGTCCCGCCGATGCGCCCCGACCCGGGTGGCTGGAGTACACCGCGGGCTTCTTCCCGCTGCTCTTTGCGATTTTCCTGCTGCGATCCTTTGTTTTTGAGCCCTTCAATATTCCGTCAGGCTCCATGATCCCCACCCTTCGGATCGGGGACATGATCTTGGTGCAGAAGTACAGCTATGGGATTCGGCTGCCGATTGTTCACACCAAGATTCTCGAAACTGGTCAGCCCAAACGGGGGGATGTGGTGGTCTTTCGCTACCCGAAGGATCCCAGTCAGGATTACATCAAGCGAATCGTGGGCCTGCCGGGCGATGAGATCCGCTACGAGAATAAGGTGCTCAGCATCAACGGAACTCCCGTGCCCAAGATGCCGGCAGGCGCTTTCATGGACGCCACCATGGTGCGGCCCATCGATCGTTTTGAAGAACGACTGGGCGACAAGGCGTATCACACCCTGGTCGACCAGGAGGTTGGAAACGGATTCCTTCTGGCCGAGGCCTTCCCGTTCCGTGACCAATGCCAACGAACCGTCAGTGGCATGGTCTGTCGCGTTCCTCAGGGCCACTTCTTTGGCATGGGCGACAACCGCGACAACTCGGCCGACAGTCGGGTCTGGGGCTTCATTCCGGAGCGCAACCTTGCCGGTCGAGCCATTCTGGTCTGGTTCAATGCCTCCGAGGTCTTTGACGGAAACTTCAGCAGGCTGGGATGGATTGAGTGAGAACGCCGGCTCCCGCTGCTGAGCTCGAGCGAAAGCTCGGCTATTCGTTCAAGCAGCCTGAACTGCTGGCGTTAGCCTTGACCCACCGGAGCTACAGTGCCAATCACAATGAGCGGCTCGAGTTCCTCGGCGATAGCGTGCTTAACCTCGTGGTCGCCCGCCTGCTCTACGACGAGCTTGAGGGCTTTACAGAAGGCGACTTAAGCCGCGTGCGCTCTAGCCTCGTGCGCCAGCAGGCGCTTCACGATATTGCCCAGTCTCTCTCCCTTCATGCGCACCTCCATCTGGGGGACGGGGAGCTTAAGAGCGGTGGCCTGAGACGGCCCTCCATTCTTGCAGACGCACTGGAGGCGCTGTTTGGCGCCGTTCTGCTCGATGGTGGGTTTGATGCGGCTGCCCTGGTGGTGAACAACCTCTATCGCCCCATTCTCCGTCAGGTGGACGCCCGCACCCTCGGCAAAGACGCGAAGACGCTGCTTCAGGAATTTCTCCAAGGCCATGGGCTCCCCCTGCCGGTTTATTCGGTGGTGGCCACGCACGGTGCTGCCCACAACCAGCTCTTTGAGGTGGAGTGCGCCATTGGAAAGCTCAGCATCTCGGTGCTTGGCCAAGGAGCCAGTCGTCGTGCGGCCGAACAGATGGCAGCCACCGCTGCCCTCACGGCCGCTCAGGCCGCCCTCACCGCTGTTCCAAAGCGTTCTCGGCGCAAGCGCAGTGCAGAAGAGCCGCCACAGGCCACGCTCGAGTTCAAGGCCAAGGAGCCTCCCGCAGTATGAGTAGCCATCGCTGTGGGACTGTCGCAATTGTTGGCCGTCCCAATGTGGGCAAGTCGAGTCTGCTCAACGCCCTGGTGGGGGCCGAGCTCAGCATTACCTCTCGCAAGGCCCAGACCACTCGCCATCGAATCATGGGGGTCTACACCGACCCAAGCTGTCAGGTGGTCTTTGTCGATACCCCCGGCATTCAGCAGACCTACACCGCTGCCCTGAATCGTCAGCTTAATCGTGCTGCACTCGGCACCTTTGAGGAAGTTGATGTGCTGCTCTGGGTCTTGGAGGCGGGCCGATGGACCGACGAGGATGAGTCTCTGCTTCAGCGTCTGCCAGCGGGCGTGCCCCTGGTGGTGGCGCTGAACAAGTTCGACCTCGTGAAGGACGAGCGATCCAAGGCGCGCGCCTACGAGCAGGCTGCTCGGCTGGGTCAGATGTCGCAGAAGCCCGAGATTGTCCCGGTCTCGGCCCTGAAGGGAGACCAGCTTAAGGTGCTCGTGGGCGCACTCAGCCGCCTGCTGCCCGAGGGGCCACCCGCCTATGATGAGGATACGCTCACGGATCGCAGTCTGCGGTTCATGGCGGCCGAAAGGATTCGCGAAAAGCTCTTTCGCCTCCTTGGGGACGAACTCCCCTACGAGTCCACTGTGGTGATTGACCGATTCCTTGAGCATGAGGATGGGCGTGTCGAGATCGATGCCACGATCGTGGTGGGCCGGCCACAGCACAAGCCGATGGTGATTGGAGCTGGGGGGGAGCGCATCAAGCGCATCGGAACCGAGGCTCGTCAGTCCATTGCACAGCTCTTGGAGCAGCGCGTCACCCTCTCGCTCTGGGTGAAGGTGAAGGACAGCTGGGCCGATGACGAGGCAGCGGTCCGAAGCTTTGGAGTGGAGTAGCCCGCCATGATCCCCGGCTTCGTCTTGCACGGGCTGGCCTGGCGTGAGACAAGCCTCATTCTCGAGGTCTTCACCCGAGAGGAGGGGCGTCTGGGCGTTGTGGCCCGAGGGGCCCGCCGTCCCCGTTCGGCGCTGAGGGGGCTGCTGCAGCCCTTTCAGCCCCTTCTGGTCCGCTACTCCACCAAGGGTGAACTCCGCACCCTGCTTGCCGCTGAATGGCGGGCTGGGCTTCCGGCATTTCGGGGAGAGTCTCTCCTTGCTGGCTTCTATCTCAACGAACTGGTGATGCGCCTGCTCCCTCGCCAAGACCCCCATCCCAGCCTCTATGATGCCTATGAACAGGCTCTGCAGGCCTTGAGTGCAGGAGAGGGATCGGCCCGGCTGGGGCTCACCGAGGCCGTGCTGCGTCAGTTTGAGTGCCGTCTGCTTCGAGACATGGGCGTGGCGCCCGACTTCTCCCCGGCGCTGGTTCGAGAGGCACCTGCTCAGCGCTACTGGGTCTGCCCTCACGAGGGTGTGCAGCCCGCGCATTCAGCGGTTCATGCGACGGAGGCCCTTGAGGTTTCCGGCCATACCTTGCTGGCGCTCTCGCGATACGATCTCGACCTGGCAGCCTTCTCCGAAGGGTTTGCTCAGCCCGAGGTTGCCCATCAGGCCAAGCGACTGCTTCGAGGCCTGATTCGTCATCAGCTCGGCGGAGACGACCTTGCCTCCCGTGAGGCAGTGCGAGCGCTGGCCCAGTTGAGGTCCCATTCTTGAGAGGAAGTCATGATTGAGCTTGGTGTGAATATTGATCATGTGGCAACCCTGCGCCAGGCGCGTCGAAGCTACGACCCCGACCCGGTCTGGGCCGCCGTCGAGGCCCACCTGGGCGGCGCAGATGGCATCACCGTCCACCTTCGAGAGGACCGACGCCACATCCAGGATGACGATGTCCGTCGTCTCAGAACCCACACTCAGATCAAGCTCAATCTTGAGATGGCAGCCACCGCCGAGATGGTCGCCTTTGCACTTGAAGTGCGCCCCGAGATGGCGATGCTGGTTCCCGAGGGGCGGCAGGAGATCACTACGGAGGGGGGGCTCGATCTGGTGGGTCAGTCCAAACAGCTCGCGCCGATGATCGAGACGCTGCGCAGCGCAGGGATTGCCGTCAGTGCCTTCATTGATGCCGATCTCGCCCAAGTGCAGATGGCCCATGCCTTAGGCATTGAGGTCTGTGAAGTTCATACCGGTCCTTACGCAGAGGTGTTCTACGCGCACGGTCGCGATCCAGCCCGACCAGAGGTTCAGGCCCAACTCTCTGCGATCGCGCGAGCCGGAGAGGCCATTCAGTCCGCGGGTATGCGGTTCAACGCCGGCCATGCGCTGAATTACTTTAATGTCCAGCCGGTTGCGGCGCTGGCTGGGGTGAAGGAGCTTCACATCGGTCATGCCATCGTCTCTCGTGCAGTGCTGGTGGGCATGCGCGAGGCGGTTCGAGAGATGAAGCGCCTCATGCGAGAGGCTCAGACTCGGGGGGCCACATGATCATTGGTGTGGGCACCGATCTTGTTGAAACCGAACGCCTTCATTCCATGTGGGCTCGCTGGGGTGCGCGTCTGGCCCAGCGAATTCTTGGGCCGCAGGAGCAGTCCGTGTTCTTCAGTCGGCTGAGCAGAGGCCCCCAGGCCGAGCCCATGGCCGTGCGCTACCTCGCCAAGCGATTTGCGGCGAAGGAGGCGGTCGGGAAGGCACTCGGCTGTGGCCTCTCGAGCCCGATGAGCCTACACAGCCTAGAAGTTCTGAACGACGAGCGCGGTGCGCCTCAGCCGGTGCCGCGTGGCGAGCTGGCCGAGTTTCTCTCCAGCCGCGGGTGGGTGATTCATCTCTCTCTGAGCGATGAACGCAGTCTTGTGCAGGCCTTTGCGGTGGTGGAGGGCGCATGAGGCTCGGCCCCTTAATCATTGATGTTCAGGGCTTCACGGTCCAGCCGCATGAACGGGAGATGCTTCAGCACCCCTGGGTGGGTGGCCTCATCCTGTTTAGCCGTAACTTCGAGAGCAAGGATCAGCTTCGAGCCCTCACCGCAGAGATCTCGGCCGCTCGGCCCGGCATCCTGATCTCGGTCGACCATGAGGGCGGACGGGTTCAACGCTTTCGAGATGGGTTCACGGCTCTGCCCAGCTTCCTTGAGCTCGGCAGTGGGCTGCTCGACTCGCAGGGACGGGTCTGCCCCTCGGCCCTGGCCCTTGCGGTTCAGCAAGCGCGTGCTGCGGGCAGTGTGCTTGCTCAGGAGCTGCTGGAGGTGGGTGTGGGCTTTAGCTACACCCCGGTGCTCGATCTGGAGCTTGGCCGGAGTGCCGTTATGCACCAGCGTGCCCTGAGTGCGGACCCTGGCCTCGTGTCTGTCCTTGCCGGCGCCGTCATTCAAGGTCTTCGCCAGCGAGGATTCCAGAACTGCGGAAAACACTTCCCAGGTCATGGCTATGCCAGTGCAGACTCCCATGAGGCGCTGCCAGTCGATGAGCGCAGCCTCGATGAGATTCTGTCCCAGGATCTACTTCCCTACTTTCGCCTGGGTCAGGGCGCCTGGGGTTATCCCCCGCTCACCGCCGTGATGCCTGCGCATGTCCTTTATCCTCAGATCGATCCAGCCCTTCCAGCGGGCTTCTCTCCGATCTGGATCCGCAAGGTGCTGCGCGAGCGGGTTCAGTTCGACGGGGTGGTGATTTCTGACGACCTCTCCATGGCCGGGGCTGCCGTTGTGCCGGATGTAGTAGACCGGGCCGTTGCTGCCTTTGAGGCGGGCTGCGACGCCACCCTCATCTGCAACCGTCCTGATATGGCCCAGCAGGTGCTTGACGCACTGCCTGCTCGTCTTCCCCAGCTGCTTGGGTCCCCGGAGCGTCGGGGCCTTGAGCGGCTTCGGCCACTGATCGCGAATGGCTCCGTCTGAGCGGGAGTCGCACTACGACCCTGCGTGTCGGCGCTGCCCTCGGCTCGCCGGTTTCCTAGACGCGGTCGCCGAGAAGCACCCGGGCTACTTCTGTAAGCCTGTTCCCCCCTTTGGGGATGAGAGACCGAGGCTCCTGGTGGTTGGCCTGGCCCCAGGCCTCCATGGGGCCAATCGAACCGGCCGTCCGTTCACTGGAGATGCCTGCAGTGATCTGCTCTATGGAAGCCTCTTTCGAGCAGGGATCGCCAGTGCGGCGCGGTCGATCAGCAGTGACGATGGTCTCGTGCTGAAGGGCTGTCGAATCACCAATGCAGTGAAGTGTCTCCCGCCGGATAACAAGCCCACAGGTTCAGAGGTAAAGGCCTGCGGAGGCTATCTCAGTGCAGAGCTGCAGTCGCTCAAGCCCAAGGTGGTTCTGTGCCTGGGCGCGGTGGCCCATGACGCTGTGTTGCGCTGCCTCAATCTCGGTGCGTATGGACTCAAGGCAGCAGCCTTTAAGTTCGCCCACGGGGCCTGCCATCAGATCGCGTGCGAGGGTGATTCGCTCGTTCTGGTCGACAGCTATCACCCCAGCCGCTACAACGTGAACACGGGTCGCCTAACCGAGCCGATGTTCGATGCGGCCGTGACTGAGGCCGCCCGGCTCTCTGGCCTCAGCCATGTTTGATGCAAAGGCCTTTCTCGCAACTCTCCCGGCACTGCCCGGGGTGTATCGCTTCTTCTCTGAGGAGGACGAGCTGCTCTATGTGGGAAAAGCCAAAGACCTCAAGAAACGCGTCTCGAGCTATTTTCAGAAGACGGGACATGGCCCAAGAATCGCCAGAATGGTTGCTCAGATTGCCCGCGCTGAGGTCACCACTGTTCGAAGCGAGGCCGAGGCCTTGCTGCTTGAAAACAATCTCATCAAGACTCAGTCGCCCAAGTACAACATCCTCTTTCGGGACGATAAGTCATATCCCTTCTTGCGGCTGAGTCGCCATGCCTATCCCCGTATCTCCTACTACCGGGGAGCCATTGATCGGGCGGCTGACTACTTTGGACCATTCCCAAATGGCTGGGCCGTCAAAGAGTCTCTTCACATTCTGCAGAAGGTCTTTCGGCTTAGAAGCTGCACCGACAATGTGATGTCTAACCGCTCACGCCCCTGTCTGCTTTACCAGATTCACCGGTGCAGTGGGCCCTGCGTGAGGGCGATCGCTGAGGAGGATTACCGGCGAGATGTGGATCGTGCGCTGGGTTTTCTCAAGGGGGGCCATGATGAACTACTTGAAGGCCTGCAGGCTGACATGATGGAAGCCTCGGAGCGACTCGACTTCGAGTCGGCCGTGGTCTTTCGTGATCAGATCTCAGCACTCTCCAAGGTGCTTGCCCAGCACTCTATGGAGACCGACGGGAGCCTAGACTGCGACGTCTTGGCGGTGGCCACGGATGGTGCTCGCCTCGTCGTGAACCTCGCGATGGTCCGAGGTGGAAGGCATCTCGGCGACCGCCCCCATTTCTCAATGCAGACTGGCAGCCAGTCTCTGGTGGAGGACGAGCTTGATGAGGCCCTTCTCGCCTTTGTCTGTCAGCACTACGCAGACCAGACTCCTGTGGGGGTGTTGGTGGTGAATCGAGAGTCAGCTGCCAGTTCACTCTCCGAGTGGCTTGCAAGCCGCCAGGATCAGTCTCCAGTGCGGGTGCTGGTAGCCCCTCAGGGCAAGCGAAGGGACTGGCTTCGCATGGCAGAGGACAATGCCCGCCTCGCGCTGACCCGTCGGGCGCAGGAGCAGGGTGGGGCCGAGTTGCGCACCCAGTTGCTAGTGGACGCACTGGGCCTCAGCCTTCCCGGCGACGACCTGTCTCAGCTTCGAGTGGAGTGTTTTGATGTGAGCCATACCGCCGGAGAGGCCACTCAGGCCTCCTGTGTGGTGTATCACCATCACGCGATGCAGGCCTCTGAATATCGACGCTTCAACATCCAGGGGATCACCGGAGGGGATGACTACGCAGCCATGCGACAGGTGCTCATGCGTCGGTATGAGGCGCTTGAAGAGATGCCCGACCTGGTCTTGATTGATGGAGGCAAGGGGCAGCTTGGCGTTGCGGTCGAGGTGTTTGAGCAGTTGGGGCATGACCCCGCTCTGTTGGTGGGGGTGGTGAAGGGGGAGGGGCGCAAGGTTGGACTTGAGCGCCTGGTGCTCACCGACGGCCGGGTGATCTCGCTGGATCGAGACCATGGCGCACTCATGCTGATTGCGCAGATCCGAGATGAGGCGCATCGGTTTGCCATCACCGGCATGCGTAAGCAGCGGGCCAAGGCGCGCACAGGCTCGATTCTGGATGAGATTGAAGGCATTGGGCCAAAGAAGCGTGCCCGACTGCTGGCACGGTTCGGGGGACTGCACGGGCTCAAGGCCGCCTCGGCTGAGGAGCTTGCCACCGTTGACGGAATCTCGGACACACTTGCCCAGCAGATCTATCGTCAGCTCCGGGGGTGAGTATGATCGGGTCATGCCGCTAAACATCCCCAACCTCTTCACCTGGGCTCGCATTCTGGCTATTCCGCTTTTTATGGCGGTGGTCTATCTCCCTCTGGGCCTGAGCGAGCTGGAGCGTAACCTCCTCATGACCGTCATCTTTGTGGCGGCAGCAGTCACGGACTGGGTGGATGGCTGGCTGGCCCGCAAGTGGAACCAGACCAGTGCCTTTGGCGCCTTCCTCGACCCAGTCGCCGACAAGCTCATGGTCTGTGCTGCGCTCGTCGCGCTGATCGATCTCCATCGTGTGGGCCCAATCGTTGGACTGATCATCATTGGGCGGGAGATCACCATCTCTGCCCTTCGTGAATGGATGGCCTCGGTCGGGGCACGAAACAGTGTTGCCGTGAACTGGCTGGGGAAGGCGAAGACGATCGCCCAGATGGTGGCCATCCCCTTTCTGCTCTTCCACTCCCCAGCGTTCGGTGGCTGGGTGGACACAGCAGAGTGGGGCTACTGGCTCATTCGTGTTGCGGCACTCCTCACCTTTGTGTCCATGGTGTACTACCTTGCCCAGGCCTGGCCCGAGTTGCGTGACCGTTCATGACTTGCTATAGTCCACGACTTGCTGCGGGAGTAGCTCAGTTGGTAGAGCGCAACCTTGCCAAGGTTGAGGTCGCGAGTTCGAGACTCGTCTCCCGCTCCATTTTGCCTTTGGTGTGTTTCTCTCGGCGGGATGGCAGAGTGGTTATGCAGCGGCCTGCAAAGCCGTGTACCTCGGTTCGATTCCGGGTCCCGCCTCCAAGCCTTTCGTGACGGTCCTTTCCCCTCTTCCAGCACGCGAGCGCGCGTTGCTCTGGCTGCTCGCTGGTATTCAGTTCAGTCATATCGTTGACTTCATGATCATGATGCCGCTTGGGCCTCAGATCATGCGCGAGTTTGAGGTTGGTCCTGCCGCCTTTTCCACCCTGGTGGCCGCCTACAGCGTAAGTGCGGCCTTGAGTGGTCTCGTCGCCGCAGGCCTGGTTGATCGCATCGAACACAAGCGGCTTTTGCTGATCCTCTTCGGGCTCTTCGCCCTCGCCACGCTCGCCTGTGCCCTTGCTCCGAGCTACCCGAGCCTCATGGTTGCCCGTAGCCTTGCTGGGGTGTTTGGCGGGGTGCTCTCTGGCCTGGTTCACGCCATCTCGGGCGACCTCGTCCCCGAGCATCACCGGGGTCGGGCAGCCGGAATCATCATGACGGGCTTTTCCATCTCCACCGTGGCCGGTGTGCCGCTCTCCCTGGCCTTGGCTGCAGAGATGGGCTGGAGGGCCCCCTTCGTGGCGCTCACGCTGCTGTCCTGCCTACTCTGGTGGGTGGCCTATCGCTGGCTTCCGCAGGCTGGCGCGCACTTGATTGGGCACCCGCAGCGCGAGCAGGGCCTGATGCCGCTGGTTCGACATCCAGATGCCTGGAAATGCCTCCTGTTTGGGTTTCTCATGCCGCTGGCGGGCTTCATGCTTATTCCCTTTTTTGCGATCCACCTCACCGGAGCGGTTGGGCTGTCCGAGGCTGATCTCCCCTGGGTGTATCTCACAGGGGGATTTGCCACGTTTTTCTCCGCTCGCATCATTGGATGGCTCTCTGACCGATATGGGAAGCTTCTGATGTACCGCGTCATGGCGGTGCTGGCGATGGTGCCCATGGTCTGGTTCCCGCTGCTTGGGGAAGTGGGGCTCGGGTGGGCTTTGGTCTGCACCACGAGCTTCTTCATCCTGGTGTCTGGGAGAGCCGTGCCGGCGATGGCACTCCTCACCTCGGCTATGCCGCCCTATCTGAGAGGACGCTTCATGTCCGTAAACAACTCGGGCCTTCAGATGGGAATGGGGCTTGGCTCGGCGATCACCGGCATGGTGGTGTCGTTCGATGCCCGGGGCCTGCTGCAGGACTTCTGGGTTGCGAGCCTTCTCGCGGTTGGAATTAGCTGCTTTTCGATCTGGTGGGTGGGGCGCCTGCCTCGACCAGGCCAGGCGCCCACACCTTCAGACATTCCGGCTTAGAAGCGGCTGGAGTACTGCACACCTGCTGAGGTCTGCTTCATACGGATGGTGTCAGTACCAGCCGGGAAGCCAAAGCCTTCAAACAGTGAGGGCGCAGAGACTTTCACTTCAGGCGCGATCATGAAGCTCCAGCTGAGCTCGGAGGTTTTGCTCAACTGATAGGTGGCGCCCAGCGTGTAGTGCTTGGTCATGACACCTGGCGCGAGGATGTTTACCGTTACGTCGGCCTCGCTGATTGGGTTCTGGCCTTTGTTGAATCCGGCCCGCAGTGTGGTCTTGCTGCTCACCTGCCACTGAACGCCCAGCTTGATCACGCTGATGTCTTTCCACCCGAAGCCACCGCCTTGAGCGCCGCCCATCTGGAGTGCGCTCACATTGGTTGCGCCCTGCATGAGGGCCTGCAGGGGAGCTGCGACGCGGCTGCTGGCATTCGCGATGGACGGTACACCGCTGTACTCGATCCGCTGGAAGTCCAGGGCTACGAGCACCTCGGGGGACGCCTGAAGCGCAATCCCAATCGAGGCGTTCGCGGGAATGTCAAAGTCACCACCGCCCGCGAAGAGGCCTGCATAAGAGTCAAAGCTGCTCATGTTGATCTTGGGCGCGTAGCTCAGGCCGACGGTGAGGTCTTTGGTGGGCTTTCCCATGAAGCCCAGACGCACACCGAAGCCGGTGCTGGAGTCATACCCGCGATCCGTCATGTTCATGGGGTCGCTGGAAATATTGACTGGCGGGGCCATGGGGTTAAGGCTTGCAAACGTGCCCTGGAAGGCCTGAAGGCCTTTGGCCTCGAAGCGCTGGTAGACAAACAGAGGCGAGATGCCGATCGAGTGATTTGCATCCACCTTGTAAGCAAGGCTGGGGGCCACAATCAGTTGCATGAGGTCGACACCCAGGTGGCCAGGGTTGCCGCAGAGGAGATTCATCTGGCCGTAGGTGGGGTGCACGCAGCCGCCCGGGGTCTTGTAGGTGGTGTTCATGCCACCGTTGCCATAGACCGACAGGCCAAGCCCCAAGGAGTCGGAGAGGGCGAGGTTGTAGCCGAACTCTGGAATGACGAAGGCCTTCTCTTTGCTGGTGGCCTCGCCCGCAAAGTAGGGGCCCATGGGGCCGGTACCACCGGTGCGAGAGGCAGAGCGGTCGGGGGCGAATAAATCGGCACCAACATCCCAGCGATTGCCTGCGAAGGCTGCGGCTGCTGGGTTGTTCGCACCTGCAAACCCATCCTGCGCCAGCGCAACGGCTGCGCCGCCCATGCCACGTGCTTTGGTGCCGTAGCCGTGAGCGAAGTAACCGTTGGTGGCCCAAGCGGATCCTGCGGTGAGTGAGAGCAGAGCGGCGGCTAGGCCAAGCTGCAGAGCGGTTTTGCGTGGAATTGAAACCTGCATGGTGTGACTCCTTGGAATGAGGGGCCGTGGGCCCCTTGGTTGTAGTTGTAGTTTTAGAACTCGCCCTTAGATGCGCGCTCCATCATGATGTACATGGTCTCGCGAACGCTCCAGGCCTCTTCTTTGAGGGGGGAGGGCAGCTTGCGCCCCATCTTGACCATCATGTCCATGTTGAGGGTGTAGAGCCAGAGGCCATCTTCTTTCTCGAGAAGGGTGATCCGGCAGGGCATATAGGCGGCCATATGGGGGCTGAAGTCGGCCATGCGGCGAGCAATGAGAGGGCTGCAGTAGTTGTAGATCGTCAGCAGCTTCTCTTTTTTGCCGGTGCGGGACTCAATCTCCTTTGAGAGCGGAAGTACGCCGACTTCGCGCATGTTGCGCTCGGTCGCGACGATGGACAGGATCTGAGCAACGTCTGCCTCTGTAAGGCCGGGCTTAACCTTGCGCTCCCAGGTGGTGGCCACTGCGATGTCGCCCTCTGCCTCAATCCAGCGGTCCCACATCTTCATGGCCTCTCCACCGGCTCCATCCTCGAGCTTGGAGATGGTGGCGAGGGTTCCGCAGCCACTCAGGCTCAGTGCGGCGGTTGCGGCAAGAGCGAATTTCAGTAGGGGGGATGCGGCAATTGACAACAGCTTCATGAATTCTCCTCCGAGTGATCTGGTTTTTTAAATACCCCTAGGGGTATGCTGACAATGCGCTCTTTTTTGATTTCAATCAAATTGCAGTGCATCATGAGTTGCGAATACGCAACTCAATTTGCAACTAGATTCGCCACCCCAGTGTGGGTGAGTACCCGGAGGAGGTCGCTGTGAAGCCCATGTCAGACCGAGAAGTAGAACAACGCGCCGCCATGGTGAACCGCCTGCGACGGGTCGAAGGGCAGATTCGTGCGATCTCCGAGATGGTCGCAGATGGGCGCCCCTGCGAGGAAGTGGCCCAGCAGATGTCCGCATCTCGTAGAGCGCTTGAACGCGCCTACTTTCACATGATGACCTGCTCCATGATTGAGGCGGTGGCCGAACACGCCCCTGATGACGTCGCTCAGCAGGATATCCAGCGCGTTGCGGACATCCTCCAGAAGTACGCCTAGGCGGCAGGACCGGCGGCGGGGGGCCGGATCGCACGCAGTCGGTACACTCCCCACATGAAAATCGTCCGCCTACGCGAGGGGAAAGACCGCTCGCTCCTTCGCCACCATCCTTGGGTATTTCAGGGCAGTGTCGACAAGGGACGCGCGGATGCAGGCGAAACCGTCCGGGTGGAGTCATCCACGGGCCAGTTTCTGTGTTGGGCGTCCTACAGCCCCAGTTCGCAGATTCGTCTGCGAGCCTGGAGTTTTCTCGAGGACGAGCGCATTGACGCCGGATTCTTTCGACAGCGACTGGCCGATGCGATCGGCATGCGCGCTAGGCTCGCGCCGAAAAGTAATGGGGTGCGGCTGATTCATGGGGAGGCAGACGGGCTGCCAGGCCTCATCGTTGACCGCTATGCAGACCTCCTGAGTGTTCAGTTTCTCTCTGCGGGCACCGATCGCTGGAAGGCGGAGATCGTGACTGCGCTGGCCGATCTCACAGGACTCTCCCGGATCTTTGAGCGCTCGGACTCGGGGGTGCGGCAGCTCGAGGGCCTTCCTCTTGTCAAAGGATGGCTCAGGGGAGAGGGCAACACAGAAGTGGAGATCCATGAGCACGATTGGCGGCTTACGCTAGATGTGGCCGAGGGCCATAAGACCGGCTTCTACCTCGACCAGCGAGACAATCGCTGGGCCTTCTCCGAGTGGGTGCGAACCCTGGGCCTTGAGCGGGTGCTGAACTGCTACTGCTATACGGGTGGGTTCAGTGTGGCTGCGCTTCACGGGGGCGCCCGCCAGGTCCTGAGTGTCGACTCCTCCGCGCCCGCACTGGCGCGTGCAGAGGGCCATGTCCGCCTGAATGGGTTTGATCACACTCGACACGAGGCCCGAGACGCGGATGTAAACCAGACCCTGCGGGAGGCGATCAAGCGAGGAGATCAGTTCGATGCCATCGTGCTCGACCCCCCCAAGTTCGCGCCGAGTGCAGCGCATGCAGATCGCGCCGCCCGTGCTTACAAGGACATTAATCGTCTCGCCCTCCGGCTCCTTGCACCCGGAGGCCTGCTGCTCACCTTCTCCTGTTCCGGCGGGGTGGGCCCCGAGTTGTTCCACAAGATTGTGGCTGGTGCTGGCCACGACTCTGGGGTGGATGGGTTCGTGATGGCGCGAATGTCAGCAGCGCCAGACCATCCTCAGACCTTGTGTTTTCCGGAAGGGGAGTATCTCAAGGGCCTGGCCGTACTCACCAGAAAATCGGTTTAAAGCCTTCCTCTTGCAGTCGCATGAGCGCTGCCGCACCCACCAGCGCATATTCAGTAAAGGGCTTCATATCCGCCTCGGCATACCCTACGGTGTTCATGGTGTTGCCGCAGACGATGAATCGAACCCCATAGCTCTTGGCGAAGTTCTCAATGCGGTCGGTGATTTCTTTGTGTGTCTCGCGCTTGGGCTTTTGGGCAAACGCGTGAATGCCAGGGCCGATCGCCACCAAAGCGATAGAGGCATCGTCCCCGTAGACTTTAATGATGGCCTGAATCGAGTTCAACACGGAGGTCTGGTAGGCAAGGTCGGCCTGATTGAACATGTACACCAGTTTGTGGCTGGCTGGATCGCCTGGGAAGCGTTCTTGTTTCTTCTCGGCTGCGATCTCTGGCATGGGCTTGAGCACCTGCGCGGAGAGATTCAGGCTAAACACAGCTGAGACCAATAGTGCAATGAGTCGGAGCGTCTGGGTCATTGCGCCATTATGGACGAACTGCCATGCCTTCAAGGGGCATGCCTCGAGCCCGATATCGAATCCAGAGGTTCGATAAAATCTAGAGATTCCACGTCAACACGAGCCAAAGCCTATGACAACCTCCCGCACCGAACGCCATCGACTTCACATTGCCGACGAGCTTCTCCGCTTCATCGAGTCTGAGGCGCTCCCGGGCACGGGCCTCACGCCGGAGCACTTCTGGCAGGGATTTGACGCCCTGGTGGCGGATTTGGCACCCAAGAACAAGGCACTGCTCCAGACGCGGGACCGCCTTCAGGCTGAGCTCGATCTCTGGCACCGCGAACACCCCGGCCCCATCCAAGACCCCTCTTCGTATACGGCTTTCTTAGAGCAGATCGGATACCTCGTCCCGGTGCCCGCCCAGGTGAAGGCCACCACAGCGCGAGTGGATGATGAGCTCGCCCGCCAGGCGGGCCCCCAATTGGTGGTGCCCATCCTCAACGCCCGCTATGCACTCAACGCTGCCAATGCCCGCTGGGGAAGCCTCTACGACGCCTTGTATGGAACGGATGCTATTCCTGAGTCCGATGGCTGTGCCAGAGGTGCAGCCTACAACCCGGCTCGGGGTCAGCGTGTGATCGCGTTTGTGCGTCAATTTCTGGACGAGTCTGCTCCCCTGGCAACAGGCTCTCATGCAGAGGTGACTCGGTATTGGGTAGAGGGAGCGCAGCTTCAGGCCAGCCTCACCGGTGGTGGTCGGTCAGGACTGATGCGTCCCGATCAGCTTGTGGGCTTTACCGGTGAAGCCGGAGCACCCTCGGGGCTTCTCTTTGCCCACCATGGAATTCATTTTGAGCTCGTGATCAGTCGCGACACCCCAATCGGTCAGTCCGATCTCGCAGGCGTATCAGACCTGATCATGGAGTCTGCACTGTCGACCATTCTCGACCTCGAAGACTCTGTGGCCGTGGTCGACGCACAGGACAAAGTGCTGGCCTACCGCAATTGGCTCGGCATACTGAAAGGAAGTCTGACGGAGTCCGTCACAAAAGGGGGCAAGACCTTCACACGAGGACTGAACCCCGACCGTCTCTACCAAAAGCCTGGTGGGGGCGAGCTTCGCATGCATGGTCGGTCGCTTATGTTTGTTCGCAACGTGGGTCACCTCATGACTAACCCGGCCGTGCTCTACGAGGATGCCCAGGGCGGTCTGCAGGAGATTCCAGAGGGCATCCTCGATGCGGCTGTGACCACCCTCATTGCCATGCACGATCTTCAGGGCCACGGTGCGCTTCCCTCAGGGCAGAAGATATGCAACAGCCGCGCCGGTAGCGTGTACATCGTGAAGCCAAAGATGCATGGTCCTGAAGAGGTTGCGTTTGCTGCCGAGCTTTTTGATCGGGTGGAGCAGGTTCTGGGCCTGGCCAATAGCACCGTCAAGCTGGGCATCATGGACGAGGAGCGTCGGACCAGCGTGAACCTCAAGGCCTGCATCGCTGCAGCCAGCAGCAGGGTTGCCTTCATCAACACGGGCTTTTTGGATCGAACCGGTGATGAGATGCACACAGCGATGCTCGCCGGCCCCATGCTCCGCAAGGGCGATATGAAGTCGAGCGCCTGGATTCAAGCCTATGAGCGCAACAATGTGCTGGTGGGGCTTTCTTGCGGCCTTCGCGGCCGAGCACAGATTGGCAAAGGCATGTGGGCCATGCCCGATCTCATGGCCGCGATGCTCTCCCAGAAGGCTGCCCATCCTCGCGCTGGAGCCAACACCGCCTGGGTACCCAGTCCCACGGCTGCCACCCTCCATGCGCTCCACTACCACCAGGTGGAGGTTGCGCGCGTGCAGGAAGAACTGGAGGCCATCGATGCAGACGCTGAGCGTGATTCGCTCCTGGCTGGACTTCTCACCGTGCCCGTTGCCGAAAACCCCAACTGGACTGCAGAAGAAAAGCGCCAGGAGCTCGAAAACAATGCCCAGGGCATTCTGGGCTACGTCGTGCGATGGATCGATCAGGGCGTAGGCTGCTCAAAGGTGCCCGATATTCATAACGTAGGCCTCATGGAGGACCGGGCCACGCTTCGGATCTCCTCGCAGCACATGGCGAACTGGCTCCATCACGGGGTGGTCTCAGAGCAGGAGGTACGAGACACGTTCGAGCGCATGGCAGCGGTGGTCGATGGCCAGAATGCGGGCGATCCGTTGTACGAGAAGATGTCGGGCCGCTTTGACCAGAGCATGGCCTACCAAGCGGCTACCGATCTGGTCTTTAAAGGTAAGGCGCAGCCGAGCGGCTACACCGAACCTCTGCTGCATGCCTGGCGTCTCAAGAAAAAGGCCGCCTAAGCCGTCGTTTTCTGCTGAGTGATGGGTGGGCTGCTAGCGTCGCTTGCGGCCCACCACCCATCCAGCAAAAAAGCCGAGGGCAAAGATGAGGATCCAGCCAATCACCATCGCTAGTCTTTCCTTCGCATCATCAATACCGTGACGTCGGCAGTGAACACCGTCTCACCATGCTGGTTCTGAAGCACCCAGCGCTGTTTGCTGGCGCCCCGGTCCGGCTTCGACCGGGACGGGATCTGCTCGAGGACCTCGACACGTCCCGTGAGCGTATCTCCAGGGCGAACCGGCTTGAGCCATTGAAGATCTTGGATTCCAGGGCTTCCGTTGCTCGCAGTGTCGAGCATGAAGGCGTCACAGATGAGCCGCATGCAAATTCCGGCGGTCTGCCAGCCACTCGCAATGAGCCCGCCAAAGATGCTGCTCTTCGCGGCCTCAGGGTCGGTATGAAAACTCTGCGAGTCGTACGCCTTTCCAAAAGCAATGATTTCGTCGGCCTCGATGGTGCGATGACCAAGCGGGATCACATCTCCAGGGCAGAAGTCTTCGAGGGTTCGCATGGGTGAAAGCGTATCACCTCAGGCCGATTAGCCTAGAAACTCGGGTGGTCGTTTCTGAACCCAATGCACAAACTTTTCGATCTCTGGGTGTGCACGGAGGGCCTCCCAGGAGTGGTAATTTCGTGCGAGTTCTCTGGGCTTGAGAACCTGATGGATCTTTTCGTGACAGACCCGGTGGACGAGAAACTTCTCCTTACCCCCCTGCGACCGCGGGACGAGGTGATGCTCGTCGGTGGTGGGCCCCTTCACCAAGAGGCGCCCGCAGAGCGGGCAGTCAAGAGCCTCCTCGGGTAGGATGTCGTCCCCGGTGGAGGTCTGTCCTTCTCGCCATCGCAGTGATCGTTTTGAGACCATCCGCTCATCATGCAGAACATTCCATTTGATTTCATCCTGACCGTGTCGGAGTGGTCCGCCGCTGGCCTTGGTCTGTTGGGGGTTCTGTTGGGCTTTCGTCAGCATCGTGCAACCTGGATCGCCTGGCTGGTCTCGAGTCTCCTCTATCTCTGGCTCACCTTTCAATGGGCACTCTATGGACAGATGGCGGTGATGCTCGGCTTTGTCGGGGTGAGCCTGTGGGGGTTTCTTCAGTGGGATCAGCCGCAGGATCGTGGAACGGTGCCACTCTCGGCAAGGGCTCGCGCGTTCGGCCTGCTGGGGGCCATGGTTATGGCCCTGGCTTTGGCCCCGGTGCTCTCTGCGTTCGGAAGCGCCTTCGCAATCCTTGACGCCGTGATTGCGTCCTTGAGTCTGCTGGCGATGGTCTGGACCGCGCGAAGGCATGAGGACTGCTGGCCGCTCTGGCTGGTGGTTAACCTTCTGTCCGTGGGCCTCTATGCCGCGCAATCGCTCTGGCCAACTGTGGGCCTCTACCTTGCACAGGCGGTTCTGGCCTGGCTTGGGCTAAGGCAGTGGCGGGCAATGGGCGCAGCCCAAGAGAGGGCTCTGGGTGAATAACTCCGAGCCCTGGTTGATCTCCGTCCTGGGGGGGGAGTGCACAGGCAAGACCGAGCTCTGTGAGGCCCTGGTGGAACGCCTGGGGGCCGTCAGCTTTGAAGAGACACTGCGAGTCTGGGTTCGCAGGAAGGGTAGGCCGCCCCTGCAGGAGGAGCAGAAGGCGCTGATGGAGGAACAGTGCGCGCAGGAGCTCCAAGCCATTGAGCGGGCCCGCGCACGTGGGTGCGCACTCGTGATCTCAGACTCGGGGCCTCTGATGACGGCCATCTACAGCCTGGTCTACTTCGGTGATGCCTGCCTGCTCGAGCAGGCCCATGCCTGGCAGGCCCGTTATCACCTTACCCTGGTCTGTCGAGACGATCTACCCTGGATGCCAGACCCTGGTCAGCGGGATGGAGAGGAGTTTCGTGCGCGGGCGCAGTCAGTCCTGAAAGAGGCCCTTCAGTCCTACTCCGGTCAGCGGGTTGCAGAGGTGTATGGCCAGGGCGAGGCGAGGGCTCAACTTGCCTGCGAGCTCATCCAGGGACTACACTTCTACCCACGCTAGGGGTCCCGACAAGCCGCGACTGCGGTCCTCTCCGGAGGCGGGTGAGACATACCCTTTGAACCTGATCGAGTTAAGACTTGCGCAGGGAAGCGGGGACAATCCTCTCGGCAGCCTGTCCTCCGTCTCCCTGCTTGAATGGAGACGACGGAGATGGACAACCTACTTCCCTTTCACGCCCGGCGCACGGTGGTTTCGGTGCTGCTCGCCCAGGGGCTCTGCGCCACTCCTATTGCTCATGCAGACGAGCTTCAGGTGGAGGTTGTAGGAGATCGAGGCCGAGGGCTAGCCCGAGTGGCCGATCTACTTGCGCCCATCACCGGGCCCGACTGGCTGAGCCAGCCGTCCAGTCTCTCTGTGATCTCAGTGTCCGAGGGGCGAGCCCTCGGTGCACAGCGGTTAGTGGACTTGATGCAGGCCGACCCCTCCGTTGAACTCAACTACGCGCCAGCAGGGTATTACGAGAACCTCCAGGTGAGGGGGTTCGCAGTGGATCCGGTGCTGGGCTATCGAGTCAACGGGCTGCCTGTCGTGGGAGAGATGCCATTCTGGATGCGCCCGTATGAGGATCTTGAGTTTGTTCGGGGGCCTGTGGGGGCATGGCTGGGGGGAGGGTCTGGAGGGGGATTGGTGAACCTGGTGACGGGTCGTCCCGGCCCTCACACTTCCATGCCGCTGGTCTTGCTCGAGGCCCAGAGCCATGGCGGCCGCTCCGTTGCGCTGGACCAGTCATTTGGGTCGGCAGCCGGCACCCGTGTGCGTCTGATTGCGGAGCAGAGCCGGCTTCATGCCAGTGCACCGGGCACGGAGGGCGATGCCCATGGCCTTGCTCTCGCCGTGGAACAAGACCTCGGAGTCTGGCAGCTTGAGGTCGACCTTCAGGCCCGTCGCCAGGCGCAGCTCACCCAGCCCGGCGCACAGCTTCTGGGTGGGAGTGAGCTTCCCCCAGTCTCTCCCGACCGCTCTCTCGGCTTCTCAAGCTGGTCTCAGCCCACAGTCTTTCGCTCCCGTCTGGCGCAGCTTAGGCTGTCTCGTAATCTTTCCATGCTTGCGCCCGGCTGGCAGCTGCACCTGGGCCTCTCCGATCATTCGGTGACGACCGATGACCGCAGTAGCTTTCCCTGGGGCTGCTCAAACGGGACTGACCCTTACTTTCTGTTCTGCTCCAACGGGGACTTCACGCTCTGGGATTACCAAAGCCTTGGTGAGCATCGCAGCATGCGCGCGATTCAGACGACGGCCTACGGGCCTCTTCGACTGATGGGTCATGTGGGTATTGCCAGTCTTGGCCTTGCGAGTGCGAACCGGCAGACGCATCTTCCGCAATACAGCTGGCAGCCTACCGACGCCGGCCTCGTCGATACCGGAAACGTTTTCTCTGGAACCTGGACAGGCCAGCCGCTCCCCGCGGTGCCCTATGAAGCCTTTAGGTCCGAACTCCGGCAGCAGTCTCTTTCCCTGTCCTGGACTGGGCGGGCAGGGCCTGTCGGGGTGCCCGTGCCGAGTCTCACCATCAGGCTGGTGGAAGCGCTCCAAGGGTACGAGAGCGCATTCTGGACCCCAAGACCCTGGACGTCGACACGGGACTCTCAGGTGTTGGGAGCAGCAGGCCTGAGTCTGCCCATCAGTGCAGACGAACGGATCAGCCTGAGCTGGCGCGAAGATCTCGAGGCGGGCCAGAGGGTTCCCGTCACCGCCGCCAACGATGGGGAGCTGCTTCCACCCCGCACGCTCTCAGCCCTCGAGCTCGGCTATAAATGGGCCCGCTCCAGCCGCGAGCGTCTCTCGATCACAGTCTTTCGCAGCACCCGGCCTTACGACCTGCGGCAGGATGAGCAGTCTGTTCCTGCCTACCCCGGCCCTTATATCCGACAGGGACGGGAGTCACGCACCGGGCTCGAGTGGGTCGCCCAGCAGGCGCTGAGTACGGCCTGGAGGCTGGAATGGACGGGGAGTTGGACGGACTCAGAGGTGAGCGGTACTGGGCTCCAGTGGCTAGATGGCACTGAGGTGAGCAATCTCCCGAGGCTTCGGTCGCGACTGAGGCTGGAGGCGCGATCTGCTGCAGGCGGTCCGGAGGTTCAGCTTGCAGTGACGGGGGTGTCTGGCCGTTGGGCCACTCGAGGGGAGACGGTTCGCGTGCCCGGCTATGCGCGTCTGGATCTTGGCCTTGGGCTCCCCATGACTGGGCTCGGTCGGGGCGCTCGAGCACAGCTGGCCGTGCAGAATGTTCTCGATCGTCGTTATTGGGCAGACGCCTCAGAGTTTCTGGGCGATGCCTACCTCACTCCCGGCTCGAGTCGTACGCTCACCCTCAGCCTCTCACTTCCTCTCTAAAAGTGCTAGCCTTTCATCCAAAACAGGGAGAGAGCGTGTGCCTGGTCAGGTGTCTGAGAATGCGGTTCGGGTGCTCAAGCAGTTTCGAGTGATCTTTCGCTCGGTCAAAGAGCACTACAGGAAGGTAGAGCGCGTCACGGGATTGTCGGGGTCGCATGTCTGGGCCCTTGCGCTCATTCACGAACACAAGGGCATTCGCCCTGGGCTTCTCACCGAGCGGCTCGCCATGCACCAGTCTACGGCCAGCAACATCGTTCGCCACCTGGTGGCCCATGGGTATGTCGTGCGGGAGCGCAACCTCGATGACGCTCGAGCCTTTGAGCTGACCTGCACCAACAAAGGACGAGAACTTCTCTCCTTGGTTCCGGAGCCCAAGGCGGGGGTGCTCGTGAATGCATTGTCAGAGATGCCAGAAACTTCCATTCTTCAGCTGGAGGGGCATCTCGACCATTTGATTGCTCGCATGGGGAATGCAGCCTCACAGGGTGATGGCCTCAAGCCGGTCTCAGCTTAGATCAGTCGGAAGGCTCCGATTGTGACGAGCGTGGGCAGGCTTGCAGCGGCGAGAAGGCGAAGCGGGTCGATCGTCTCGTCGGAGAAGTAACGGCGCAGAATGGCAGCCCCAGCAGGATTGGGCGCATTGGCGATGATGGTGAGGCCGCCCCCGGTGACTGCGCCCGCTACGACCGCATATTTAAACTCCTCGCTGAGGCCCTCAACCAAGGATGCTAAGTAGGTGAGGGCTGCGTTGTCTGTGATGGCTGTGAGTGCTGTTGCGCCGTAATAGACAGAGGTGGGGCTCATCTGGGCCAGGAGTGGCTGCAGCCACCATGACTGAAGCCCGCCCAAGACCACGAGTCCGGCCAAGAAGAAGGCGACCAGCAGGCCCTCCCGCAGGATGAGCCGGTCATGGTGTCCACTGTAGGCCGTCGCCAGTCCCATAAAGACCAGAAAAATGCCCAGAAAGAGCGGTGGGTGGTGTGCAAAAAAGACCACGCCAGCAATCAAAAAGACATGGACGGCGATCAGTGCCGAAGGCACCTTGGGCGCTGCACCCGAGCGTATCGCGCCGCTCATGAGCAGCTGGCTGGTCTCCCTGAGGTGGCTGCGAAACAGGACAGTTACCACGGTGGCATTGATGAAGACGGCAACAGCGGCCTTATAGCCAAAATGGGTGAGCATGTAGGGGGTGTCCCAGCCCCATTTGGCGGCAACCATAAGGACTGGTGGAGCAGCAAAATGGGTGAGCGTGCCACCGATCGAAACGTTGACAAAGAGAACGCCGACGGTGGCGTACTTGAATGAGGCTGGAGAGTCGGCGCGAAAGAAACCCTGGGCCAACAACAGCGCGGCCAGGGTCATGGCTGCTGGCTCGGTAATAAAAGAACCCAGCAGCGGAACCAGAAACAGGATGACCCAGTAGCCGGCAGCGGCCTGGTTAAAGGGGAGCAGACGTGCAACCGACTCCACCATCGACTGAGCCAGCGCCATGATGGGCCGGCTGGCAGCAATCACCATGATCACGAAGACAAAGAGCGGCTCCGTATAGTTACGGCTATCGACATAGGCAACCGCCTGCCCGAGTCCCTCGCTGGTAACCAGCCAGGCAAACAACACCATCGACCAGAACCCGAACACCGTCTCCACCTCACCGAGAAGGTGAAAGACCCCATGATGGGCGGGGTATCGATGGGCCAGTCGCTCAAAGAGTGTGGTCGAGAAGGTGTGCAACACCGCCAGTGTGAAGATCCCGGCGGCGACCCACTCAGTGGTGTGACTGAGTGCGAGCGGAAGGGTGGACGTTGACATAGCACAAGTCTAGCCGAATCCCCGAGGGCAGAATCCATGGGAGCATAGCGCGCAATAGAGGAGGGGGTATGGAAAAACTCCGGCAACATCCAAGCCCATCGCGGAGCTTGGTCCTTAATCTTCAGCATCAGTTGTCCCAGGTGCTTCCTTTTGCGGAGATGGAGCCTGGTCACATTGAGCAGTTCATTACGGCTGCTCGAGAATTTTATTTTGAGCCGGACGAGGTCATTCTTGATCCCAACTCTGGCCCGGTGGAGGTGCTGTATTTCGTTCGGCAGGGGGCAGTCGTAGGACGAAAGGGAATCGCTCAGGAGTCATCGGATGCCCGCCGAATCGACACAGGAGAATTCTTTCCTGTGAGTGCTGCGGTCGCTGGCCGTGCGGTGAGTTCGATCTACACCGCCCTCGGGGACTGTTTCTGTCTCGGTGTGAGCCGTGAGACGGTGATGCGTCTCTCGGAGGCCTCGCCCCCCTTCGCCGCCTTTATCAGTCAGCGCATTCTTCAGTTTCTTGAGCGATCCAGAAAGCTGATTCAACGCACCTACGCCTCTGAGGTCTTCACGGCGCTCTCTCTGGAGACTCCACTCGGCGCACTGCCGCGCAAGGTCGCTGTGACGGTGCCGACTGGTGCCGCAGTGCGTGATGCCCTGATGAAGATGCACGAGACGCGGGTGGGCTCGGTGCTGATCACCGATGCGCAAGATCGGCTGGTGGGTATCCTCACGCGGGACGATATTGTGAGCCGTGTGGCGCTGGCTAATGTGAGCCTGGATGCACCGATCGACGATGTCATGTCGCCTCAGGTTCGCTTCCTTCATGCACACGACACTGCCCAGGATGCCGCGCTGATGATGTCTCGATATGGCATCCAGCATGTTCCTGTGCTTGATGAGGGGAGGGTCATCAATATCGTGTCTGAACGAGACCTCTTCTCGGCGCAGCGACTCTCGCTCAAGGCGATCAGCGGCTCGATCCGAAGTGCCGGCGATGTTGAGCATCTCAAGGCCTCGGCGGCTGAGGTTCGTCAGTTTGCTCAGACCTTGCTGGGGCAGGGGGTTCAGTCCCGACAGCTCACAGCCCTCATCAGTCATCTCAATGACCTCATCTGCGAGCGTCTCGTCACTCTCTCTGCCGAGCGCCATGGGCTAGACCTTCAGTCGTTCTCCTGGATGGCCTTGGGGTCGGAGGGAAGGGGTGAGCAGACGGTGGCAACCGATCAGGACAACGCCATCGTGTTTCAGAATGAGCTTCCTCATGAAGACAGGGAGGCGCTGGCCCAGCTTGCGAGAGAGGTAAACGAGGGCCTTGATGCCTGTGGGTTTCCCCTCTGTAAGGGCCAGATCATGGCCAGCAATCCCGCACTCCGTCTGAGCGAAGAGGCCTGGCTGGCTCAGTTTGCAGGCTGGATTGAGCACGGGAGCCCAGAAGCGCTGCTCAAGTCAAGCATCTTCTTTGACTTTCGCACAGTGGCTGGCTCTGCAGCCCTGACCGAGAGCATGCGCGCGCTTATTACGGCTCGCGCGAAGGCTACCCCCCGCTTTCTGAAGCAACTCGCTGAGAATTCGCTGCGAAACCAGGTGCCGCTCAACTGGCATGGTGGAATTGACACCGTCCGGGTCGATGGCCGTGACTGCCTAGACCTCAAGCTCCATGGAACTGCAATCGTGGTTGATGTGGCCAGGATCCTCGCCCTGGCGCAGGGGGTTGAGTCCACCCACACACGAAGCCGTCTCGAACGCGTTGGCCAGGCGCTTGGGGTGTCGTCACGCGAATATGAGTCCTGGCTCGTGGCCTTCGAGTTTCTGCAAACCCTTAGGCTGAATCTCCAGATCCAGGGGCACCTGATCGGCCAGAATCCGAACCTGCTCGATCTATCCAGCCTGAATGACATTGATCGCAGCATCCTCAAGGAATCCCTCAAAACCCTTCGGCTGCTGCAGCAGCGTCTCGAGCTTGACTATGCGCGTTAGCCGCGGATGGTTTCGGGGCCTCTTTGATGTACCTGAGCCCGCAGACAATGACCGATGGGTGGTCGTGGATGTAGAGACCAGTGGGCTCGACCCTCACCGTGACCAGCTCCTCGCCATTGCGGCGGTTGCAGTGCATCGATCATCTGCCAAGGCCCGTCCTGTGATCGTTGCGGCTGATAGCTTCGAGGCTGTTCTTCGCCCAGAGATCACGTCGAGTAAGTCGAACATCCTGGTGCATGGCATCGGAGTCGGCGCTCAGCGTGACGGAGAAGACCCGCTCGCAGTGATGACCGCCTTTCAATCCTGGCTCGGCCGGTCCCCCTTGTTTGCCTTCCATGCGCCCTTCGATGAGACGCTCATCCAGCGTTGGTCCAAGCGCTATCTGCACCATCGGCTTCCCAACCTGTGGCTGGACCTCGCACCGCTGTCGAAGGCGGCCTACCCGCAGGTTAAGGCGCGCGCCCTTGACCATTGGCTTGCGCATTTTGGGATCGAATGCGCCGTCCGCCATCAAGCCGCAGCCGATGCCTTTGCGACTGCTGAGCTGCTCGTCAAGATCTGGTCATCACTGGGCGCAGACCGACAGGAGATCTATGCGCTGCACCAGCTCTCTCGTCGATCCAGATGGCTCGCAGGGCTTGATTAACGGAGAAACAAATAAATTTCCCTTAGTGGAAAGGCATGTATTACACTCCGGCCTTATCAGAAGAACTAAAGAGACAACCGATGCTTGAGACGCTCAACATCGCGCAACTCGTGCTGTACATAGGGGGATTGGCTCTGTTTGGTCAGGGCCTCTTGTTTGTGCTGGCCGGGGCGAGGCGAGAGACCAATCTGTTCTACCAGCTGTTTGTGGTGCTGAATCGGCCCTGGGTGTCGCTGGCTCGGATGATCACACCCAAGGCTGTGGCGGCTCAGCACCATCCGCTTGTGGCGTTTTGCGTGGTTGCTGTGCTCTATATTGCCGTCACCTTGGCCAAAATTGAGCACTGCATCTCGGTCCAGATGGTGGGTTGTCGATGAAGCGATTTGATTTCTCCTCCTTCCAGCTCAAGTGGCGTGCCATAGGCCTCATGCTTCTCGGGTTGTCCGATCGTGCGGCAGACTGCTTTCGAGAGATGCTGCGGATTCACCCAGACAACAGCTACGCCATGGTGAGCCTGGCGCACCTGATGGCCGGTCAAGGCCAGCGGGCAGAGGCGATCGCACTCTACGAGCGGGCTAGCCTGTTGCCTGGTGCCTCGGCCGCGGTCTGGTTTAATCTGGCCTTCCTGCAGGAAGAGGATAAGCAGCTCGCTCAGGCCGAGGTGAGTTTCCGTAAAGCCCTTGAGCTGGATCCGGTCATTGACCGAGCCTGGTACGGGCTGGGCCTCGTACTGATCCAGCTGGGCCGTCTCGACGAGGCCGTGCAGGCACTCAAGAAAAACACCAAATTACAGCCCATGAGCCCTTATGCGTGGTACCAGCTAGCCCGGGTTTACATGGATCGACATGAGCCCGACGAAGCGCTGAAGATTATTGAGCATTTGAAGGGGTTTGAACCCAAGTTCGCTGCCCAACTGGAGCGGGAAACTGGGCTCAAGGCCTCATGAGCAGGATCGATTCCGCTATAGTCTGACCCTGGTCAGGGAATCGTGGTTTTGGGGATGTTTCTTGAACGATAACTAGGAGGAGAGGGGACTATGCAGTTAACTGAATCTCACCACCAATACTGGCAGAAGAACCTGCGCATCACTGCGTTGCTGCTGGCAATTTGGTTCGTCGTAACCTTTGTCGTGAGCTGGAATGCACGCGCATTGAGCTTTAACTTTTTTGGCTGGCCCTTTAGTTTCTATATGGGCGCCCAGGGTGCATTGGTGGTCTACGTGATCATCATCGCCTTCTATGCGCATTACATGAACAAGCTCGACCAAGAACACGGTTGCGCAGAAGAAGAGGAGGCATAAACATGGCAGGTCTATCTCCAGAGGGCGGCGGATCGGCATTCTCCGCCAGCTCACAGAAGGCGTTTAAGAGTCAGCTCAACAAGGTCTATGCCTGGTATACCGGGGGCTTTATTGCGTTTGTGGTCGTTCTCGCCATCGCCGAGCAGATGGGTCTCACTCGCTCGATGATCGGTTATGTGTTCCTCTTCGCCACCGTACTGCTCTACGCGGGTATTGGCGTGATGAGCCGGACCAACGACGCCTCCGAGTACTACGTGGCGGGCCGTCGCGTTCCTGCCGTGTACAACGGCATGGCTACCGGCGCAGACTGGATGTCAGCTGCATCCTTCATTGGCATGGCCGGTACTCTCTATCTCACGGGATATGGTGGTTTGGCCTTCATCATGGGCTGGACGGGCGGTTACTGCCTGGTTGCGTTGTTCTTGGCGCCCTACCTTCGAAAATTCGGGCAGTTCACCATCCCCGACTTTCTCGGCGCCCGCTATGACGGCAACCTGCCCAGGCTTCTCGGCATCCTGGCGGCCATCCTCTGCTCCTTCACCTATGTGGTTGCGCAGATTTATGGCGTGGGCTTGATCACCACTCGCCTGTCTGGCGTGCCTTTTGAGCTGGGCATCTTTTTAGGGCTGGGCGGCATTCTGGTCTGCTCCTTCCTAGGGGGCATGCGTGCGGTTACCTGGACTCAGGTGGCTCAATACATCATTCTGATCATCGCTTACATGGTTCCTGTGGTGTGGCTGGCGACGAAGCAGACCGGTGTGCCAGTGCCTCAGCTGGTCTATGGCCAGCAGCTCCAGAAGGTGACGGCTCGTGAGGCTGAGCTCCTGAAGGACCCCAAAGAGCTTGAGGTGATTGAGGTCTACAAGCAGCGCGCTGCAGCCCTGGACGCGAAGCTCAAGGACATTCCCGCTGCCCTGGCTGCTGACAAAGCGGCTGCAGAGCAGAAGCTGTCTGAGCTGAAGGCTGCCAATGCACCGGCAGCCGAGATCGCTGCCGCTGAGAAGGCTCTTGCGGCTGTTCCCAAGGATGAGGCTGCGGCGAAGTCGGCCTGGGAAAAGGCAAAGGCTGGGGCGCTCGCATCCGCCAAACCACTGGGTGGAATGCCGCGTCATGCCAATCAGTTTGCGGGTGACCCGGAGGGAGATGCGAAGGCTCAGGCAGCATTTGAGGCCTCTCGTCGCAACTTCCTGGCGCTGATCTTCTGTCTGATGATTGGTACTGCGGCGTTGCCCCACATTCTCATGCGCTACTACACCACTCCGTCGGTCAAGGAAGCACGAGAGTCTGTGACCTGGTCGTTGTTCTTCATCTTCCTGCTCTACTTTACGGCGCCTGCTCTGGCCGTGTTGGTGAAGTACGAGGTCTTCAACGTGCTCGTTGGAACGCCATTCGCCAACCTGCCTGCCTGGATTGCCCAGTGGAACGCGGTGGACCCCGCACTCCTCTCGGTGGCTGACGTCAACAAAGACGGCATTCTCCAGCTGGGCGAGATGAAGATCGGCGGCGACATCGTAGTGCTTGCAACGCCAGAAATTGGTGGTCTGCCCTACGTGGTCTCCGGAATGGTGGCCGCGGGCGGCCTCGCAGCAGCGCTCTCTACAGCAGATGGCCTGCTGCTTACGATCGCAAATGCGCTCTCGCACGACCTGTACTACAAGATGATCGACCCCAACGCCTCCACGGCACGCCGGGTGGCCATCTCCAAGGCGCTGTTGCTCATCGTGGCCCTGTGCGCTGCCTACGTCGCTGCCCAGAAGCCCGCTGACATCCTGTTCCTGGTGAGTGCGGCGTTCTCCTTCGCTGCAGCGGCGTTCTTCCCCGCCCTTACGCTGGGTATCTTCTGGAAGCGCGCAACCAAGTGGGGTGCAGTGCTGGGCATGATCTCAGGCCTGGGTATCACCTTCTTCTACATGGTGACGACTCAGCCCTGGCTCCGTGGCATCTTTGGTGTCACCTCGCCGGTCCAGCTCTGGTGGGAGATTCAGCCCATCTCGGCCGGTGTGTTCGGTGTGCCCGTGGGCTTTGCGGTGATCATCATCGTAAGTCTGCTCACTCCAGCGCCCCGCAAGGAGATTCAGGATCTTGTGGACCATGTCCGCTACCCCACCCTCAAGGGCGACATCAACACTCAGGCCAGCTAGAGCGGTCTGAGGGTCTTCTCGAAAGCCCGTTGCCTTGGCAACGGGCTTTTTTATTGTTGATTTGGGATGCGGGCTGATTCGGTTTAAATTGTGGGGCGTCCATCGGTGTTGCCCGGATGACGAAATAGGTAGACGTACGGGACTTAAAATCCCGAGCCGCAAGGCGTGCGGGTTCGATTCCCGCTCCGGGCACCAATGCCTCTTCGGCCTGCAGACTAATAGGCTGAGAAGGGGGCTAAGAAGGCGTCCTGGTTGGACCTAAAGACGTTACAGCGGTCATAAAAGCCCGTGCGCCTGAGCTTGTCCTCCAGTGGGCCCTTGAGCTCGGCCAGGGCCAAGGCGATGCCCTGCGTCTGAAGGGTGTTCTCAAAATGCTCGAGCCCTTCCAGCGCAGTGGAATCAATGTCGCTCACGCTCCCCATGCTGAGGATGAGCCGCCTAACCGGTGACGGCTGTACGTGAAGCCAGTCCAGCAGGGTACTCTGAATATGGTCCCAGTTTCCGAAGAAGAGGTCTGCGTCGATCCTGACCATCAAGAGGCCGGGACGGGTTTCAACGGCATGGCGGCTGAGGTTTCGGAAGTGTTCGGTGCCAGGGATGCGCCCGAGAATGGCCATGTGGGGGCGGCTCTGCCGCCAGAGAAGTCCAGCGATTGAGACTGCAATCCCAGAGAGGATCCCTGCTTCAACGCCCAGCAGCAGCACGCCACAGAGGGCAAGAAGCCAGCTCAGTGCATCTACTCGGTCGTACTTAAGAAGCCGCTTCACGAGGCGAATATCGATGAGCGTAGCCACCGCAACGATGACGAGTGCCGCCAAAGCGGTGAGCGGCAGGCTAGAGAGCATCTGCCCGAACCCGAGCAGCACCAGGAGCATGAGGCCCGCGGAATAGACGCCAGCCATTGGGGTCATTGCGCCGCCCTCGAGGTTCACAATGGAGCGAGAGAGTCCGCCCGTCACTGGGAAGGCTCCACTCAGGCCGGAGGCCAGATTCGCAGCACCGAGTCCTCGGAGCTCGGCATTCGGATCGAGCGCAGTGGGGCGGCGTTCCGCAATAGCCCTTGCCATGGAGACACTCTCCACGAATCCCACCACCGCGATGAGCAGTGCAGATGGAAAAAGGGCCGAGAGTGCGCCCAGCCAGATCTCGGGGGCTCCCGGGGCTAGCCCAAGGCTAGAGAAGCCGGCTGGTATCTGGCCCACCGTCTGTACCTCGTCCTCGAGGTGCAAGGCCTTAACCAACAGAGCAGCGATCACGAGAATGAGCAGGGGAGCGGCCTTGGAGAGGATGTCTCTCGCGATACCGGTTAGGCCTAAACGACTCAGCAGCGGGCCTGCGTACCGCCGAGTGAGCACCAGCCCGAGAAGGCAGGCGAGTCCCATGGTGAGGCTAGCTGGGTTTGACTTGGGCAGGGCGCCCAGAAGGTTCCAAGCCAGGGTGAGGGCGGATTCACCAGTGACTCGAACGCCCACGAGGCTGGCACACTGGCCCAGAATGATCAGAACTGCCGCGCCTGAGATAAAACCACCCATGACGGGATGGCTGAGCAGGTTTGCAATAAAACCCAGTCGAAGCAGGCCCATGACGAATAGGACTGCTCCCGAGAGCAGGGCAAGGAGGGCAGCCAAGGCCATCCACTCGGCACTTGCAGGGGTTGCCAGCGGGGCGAGCGCACTGGCGGTCATGGCCGAGGTAATGGCTACAGGCCCAACCGCAAGTGCGGGGCTTCGTCCAAACAGCGCATAGGCCACAAGCGGAAGAATGCTTGCTGCAAGGCCGATATGTGCGGGCACACCGGCGAGCATGGCATAGGCCAGGCTCTGCGGGATGAGCATAAGGGTGACCAGGACCGCGGCCGGAAGGTCGCCCGAGAGGGAAGTCCGCCACGACCGATCCTGTTGCCAGGGGGCCAGCCAGTCTGGGCGGGTCATGGAGATGCGCTTATTCGGGGACAGTCTGGCCCAGCGACTTGGCGAGGGAGATCAGCCCAATGCAACGGTTTCCTGAGCGGCAGAAGGCGAGCATGGGCGTAGGGAGCTTGGCCATGAGCTCACCCATGTGCAGGGCCTGCGCCTCGGTGTGTCCACCAGAGCTCACGGGATGGTATGCAAATGCGAGGCCCAGTGCCTCGCAGGCTGCCGCAAGCTCCGCCTGGGTGGCCTGGGCGCTGCCCGGACCATCTTCAAAGTCGGGGCGATTGCAGATAACGGACTGAAAGCCTGCAGCCTTCACTTCGGCCACGTCCTGGAGAGAGAGTTGGGGGGCAACTGCAAGCTTGGAGGTTAGCCAGCGGTGTGCAAAGCTCATACGGGTTCCTCGATCGAAGTGGGGTGGCAGGCGCGTCCGCAGTACAGACCGTAGAGAGTCTCAAGCACCATAGCGGCCGCGGCATGGTGGAGCGAATAGTAAATCTGTTTGCCCTCGCGACGGGTGCTCACCACCCCCTCTCGACGCAAGACGCCGAGCTGCTGAGAGAGCGTGGGCTGACGGATACCCGTAAGGGATTCAAGGTTTCCGACATTGGACTCACCCTGAGACAGCTGGCAGAGCAGCATGAGTCGGTCTTCATTGGCGAGAAGGCGAAGGAGTGAGCACGCCTGCCCAGCGGATTCGCGGAGTTGACTAAAGTCAAGTTTCTCTACCATGGTTCGTTTATTCTATTTGGAAATAGTTTATAAGTAAATAAACCAAGCGAGCGAACATGGCGACCTCAAACACACTCACCGTACAGAGCTTCTTTGATCCTCAGACCAGCACCTTCACCTATGTGCTGGCCGATCACACGAGTGGCAAGGCTGCCGTGATCGACTCTGTCCTCGATTTCGATCCAAGGTCCGGGCGCACCAGTCGCCACAGCGTCGATAAGGTGATTCGCTTCCTCAAGCAGCAGGGCCTGAGCCTTGAATGGATTCTCGAGACCCATGCCCACGCAGATCACCTCTCCGCGGCAGACCTTCTTCGTGAGGAGTTGGGCGGCCGCGTGGCGATCAGTGCCGAGATCTGTCGGGTGCAGTCCACCTTTCAGCAGATCTACAACTTTGATGAAGATTTCTCAGTTGACGGCTCTGACTTTAATCGCCTGCTAAGTGATGGCGAGCAACTCACGCTCGGGGGGTCCAGCATTCTCTTCTGGCATATCCCCGGACATACGCCAGCGGATGGTGCTTTTCAGTTTGACAACAGCCTCTTCGTGGGGGATAGCCTTTTCATGCCCGACGTCGGAACCGCTCGGTGTGACTTCCCAGGCGGAAGCGCCCGTCAACTCTGGCAGTCGATTCAGCGCATCCTGAGTCTCCCGCCTGAGACCCGGCTCTATTTCTGCCATGACTATCCCCCTGGCGAGAACCGCCCGATCAGTGATAGCTGCACGGTGGCTGAGCAGCTCGAACAGAACATTCATGTTCGTTCGGGCACCTCAGAATCAGACTTCATTGAGATGCGCACTGCACGGGATCAGACGCTCTCGATGCCAACGCTGATCCTCCCCGCCATTCAGGTCAATCTGCGAGCGGGAAGGCTCCCGCTGGCCGAGTCCAATGGCCATCGCTACCTCAAGATTCCCCTCAATCAGCTCTAGAAAGGAGCCAGCATGTTTCAGAAAAATATGGGAAGTATCGATCGCATCCTGCGCATCATCATCGGGATTGCACTTGTGGCTGCCGCTGCAACCGGCACGCTCGGCGCCTGGGCCTTTATTGGCGTTGTGCCGATTGTGACCGCTGCACTCGGGAGCTGCCCCGCTTACTCTCTGATTGGGCTTCGGACTTGTTCGGCCCCCAATCAGGAGTCCCAGTCTTAAGCTGCGGGAACATCGAGTCGAGTAGGGCCTTGCCCTGCTCGAGCACAAAGTAGCGAAAGGCCTCAGCGGCGAGAGACATGGTCTTGCCGCTGCGGTTCACGACGTGCCAGATCCGCACCACGGGCGTGTTCGTCACCCGAAGCACCACGAGTTCACCATGTGTGGTTTCAAGCCCCACGGTGTGCAGGGAAACAAACGAGATGCCGAGCCCGGCCATCACCGCCTGTTTGATGGTCTCATTGGAGGACATCTCAATGGTGGAGAGCGGACGGAACCGATGGTCGGCAAAGAAGCTCTCCATCACAGCCCGGGTGCCTGATCCGGGCTCTCGCACCATGATCTCCTCCTGATCAAGCACCTGCAGGGTAACGGGGCCCTGGCTTGCAAGGGGATGACTGGGTGCAGCGATAAATCCGTGTGGATGGTCTGCAAAGGGTTCAGCTCTGACATCCAGATCGCGCGGGGGCTTACCCATGATTGCCACATCAATCTCGCCCGCGCGCAGGAGTTTGATCAGCTCCTCTCGGTTACGAACCTGGATCACCACCTGGATGCCGGGGTGTTCCTCTCTGAAGGCAGCAAGCAGCCTGGGCAGAATGTATTTCGCGGTGCTGACGAGTCCGATCACGAGGCTTCCGGTCTGAACGCCTTGAAGCTTACTCATCATGTCCTCAGCCTCCTTGAGGGCTCCCAGTACGCGTCTTGCGTACACGAGGAAGTACTCTCCAGCACTCGTAAGCGCCACCCCGCGGCCTTGCTTCATGAAGAGAGAAATGCCGAGGTCGTCTTCGAGGTCTCTCATCTGCATGGAGACGGCGGGGGCTGTGAGATGCATCTCTTCCGCAGCCCGCGCAAAGCTGCTGTTTCGAGCTGCGGACACAAAGATTCGAAGCTGTCGAAGCGACAGATTTTTCATGAGGTCTCCTCCTGCCTACTGCATAAGTGCAGCTTATGGTTTTGGTCAGCAAAAGTGACTTTACCTTAAGGTTCGCGGTTTTTACAGTCTCTATCAGCAATTCGCTGACACTAAAGGAGACCAGCATGGCAACAGAAGGACGCGTTACAGATATCAAAGAGCGCTACAAGGGAGGCGTGCTGAAGTACAAACAAATGGGCTACTGGCGCCCGGACTATGAGCCAAGTGCCACGGACACCATTTGTCTGTTTCGCATTACGCCCCAAGAAGGAGTGGACCCCGAAGAGGCTGCTGCAGCCGTGGCGGGTGAGTCCTCTACCGCAACCTGGACAGTAGTATGGACCGACCTGCTCACCGCACACGAGAGCTATCAGGCCAAGGCCTACCGAGTGGACAAGGTGCCCAACACTGGGCCCGGAACCAACACCGAGCAGCAGTATTTTGCCTATGTTGCATACGACCTGATCCTGTTTGAAGACGGATCAATCGCCAACATGACGGCCTCGCTCATCGGCAACGTGTTTTCCTTCAAGCCCCTGAAGGCAGCACGTCTCGAAGACATCCAAATTCCCGTGGCCTATGTGAAGACCTTCCGTGGCCCCCCCACGGGCATCATCGTCGAGCGTGAGCGCCTCGACAAGTTTGGTCGCCCCCTTCTGGGTGCAACCATGAAGCCTAAGCTTGGCCTGTCCGGTCGTAACTATGGCCGCGTGGTCTATGAGGGCCTCACGGGCGGCCTCGACTTCACCAAGGACGACGAGAACATCAACAGCCAGGCCTTCATGCACTGGCGTGACCGGTTCCTGTACTGCATGGATGCGGTGAACAAGGCACAGTCCAACACCGGTGAGGTGAAGGGCCACTACCTCAACGTGACAGCGGCCGATATGGAGGAGATGTATGCACGCGCTGAGTTTGCTCGCGATCTTGGCTCGAACATCATCATGATCGACCTGGTGATCGGCTGGACCGCGATGCAGTCGATGAGTAAATGGTGTCGCGCCAACGACATGATCCTGCACTTGCACCGCGCAGGTCACGGCACGTACACCCGCCAGCGCAATCACGGGGTCTCATTCAAGGTCATTGCCAAGTGGTCCCGCCTCGCTGGCGTGGATCACATCCACGCGGGAACTGCTGTGGGTAAGCTCGAGGGAGATCCTAAAACGGTTCAGGGCTACTACAACATCTGCCGCGATTCATACACCAAGCAAGACCTCTCGCGTGGCCTGTTCTTCGACCAGGACTGGGCTGATCTGCGCAAGGTGATGCCCGTGGCTTCGGGTGGAATCCACGTGGGCCAAATGCACCAATTGGTTGACCTGTTTGGTGACGATGTGGTGCTGCAGTTCGGTGGTGGAACCATTGGTCACCCAGAGGGTATTCAGGCTGGTGCAATCGCGAATCGGGTGGGGCTAGAGTGCATGATCAAGGCCCGAAACGAAGGTCGGGACATTATTGCAGAGGGCCCGGACATTCTGAAGGCTGCGGCTAAGACCTGTAAGCCTCTTGAGACCGCACTGGAGACCTGGAAAGGCATCGAGTTCAACTACACCTCGACTGACGCGCCCGATTTTGCTGTTACGCCCACCGCGTCTTAAGACCAACGAATCAGGAGATACATCATGAGAATCACACAAGGCCAGTTTTCCTTTCTGCCCGACCTTACCGACGAGGAGATTCGTCTCCAGGTGGATTACGCGATCAGCAAAGGCTGGGCGCTGTCCGTCGAATGGACTGACGACCCGCATCCCCGCAACACCTACTGGCACATGTGGGGTATCCCCATGTTCCAGATCAAGGATGGCGCTGCTGTGCTATTTGAGGTGAATGCATGCCGCAAGTCCCATGGGAACTGCTACATCCGCGTGAACGCCTTCGATAACACCCGTGGGGTAGAGTCGATTGTGATGTCATTTATCGTGAACCGCCCAGCTGAGGAGCCTGGGTTTGGTCTGGTGCGTCAGGAGGCTCAGGGCCGAATGATTCGCTACACCACCCACTCCTACGCGACTGACAAGCCCGTCGGACAGCGGTACTAAGGAGACGCCGTCATGAGCGAGCAGCCCAGTCAGGTGGATCTCCAGGCCATCCTGGAGGAGGCGAAGGTCATGACGGTGCTCGACGAGCTCGATCGCGAGCTCGTCGGGCTTAAACCGGTCAAGCAGCGTATTCGCGAGACCGCCGCATTTCTCGTGGTCTCACGAGCCCGGGAGCGACTCGGGCTGGAGGCGGCAGCCCCTTCCTTGCACATGTGTTTTACTGGAAACCCCGGAACCGGGAAGACCACCGTGGCGATGAAGATGGCCACCATTCTTCATCGACTTGGATATGTGCGTAAGGGCCATGTCGTGAGCGTCACTCGGGACGACCTGGTGGGCCAGTACATCGGTCACACTGCGCCCAAGACCAAGGACATGCTGAAGAAGGCCATGGGTGGAGTGCTGTTTATCGATGAGGCCTACTACCTCTATCGACCCGAAAACGAGCGCGACTATGGTCAAGAGGCGATCGAGATCCTCCTTCAGGTGATGGAGAACAATCGAGAAGACCTCGTCGTGATTCTTGCCGGCTATAAAGACCGCATGGACACCTTCTTCAAGTCCAATCCCGGCATGAGCTCGCGAATTGCCCACCACATCGATTTTCCCGACTACGAGGACACCGAGCTCCTTCAGATCGCCGAAACCATGGTGACGCAGATGCATTACACCCTTGATGAGGGTGCCAAGTCTGCAATGGCGGAGTACATTGGACTCCGTAAAGCCCAGCCTCATTTTGCGAATGCGCGATCCGTGCGAAACGCACTCGATCGGGCAAGGCTGCGGCAGGCCAATCGTGTCTTTCAGTTGGCAGCCAGTGGGGTAGCCAAGGCAGATGCAGTCCTGTTAAGCACGATCACTGAGGCAGATATACGAGCCTCCCGAGTATTTTCTGGAGGTCTGGACAAGTAGTTTTCTCAACCACTCATTTTTCATAACTAGGGAGAAGAGGCCATGCACCTCGGGCGGACAACACTTTCAAAATTTCTGATTCAGCAGACCAAAGACAAGTCTCACCATCCGGACCTTTCGGCTCTGCTGGTCGATATTGCTGCTGCGGTGAAGGCCATCTCGGCCATGACTGCAAAGGGTGCCCTTGGTGGGGTCCTGGGAAGCCTCGAGACTCAGAATGTGCAGGGCGAGACTCAGAAGAAGCTTGACGTCATGAGCGACCAAGCCTTCATCAACACCTTCTCTCTCGGCGGCCTTGTGGCTGGTCTGGCCTCTGAAGAGAACGACGACCCCATCCTCTTCTCAGATCGCGTGGGTGATGCAGAGTACCTGGCCGTCTTTGATCCTCTGGATGGCTCAAGCAACATCGACGTGAATGTCTCTGTGGGCTCCATCTTTTCTATCCTTCGAGCACCGAAGGGATCTGAACTCAATGCGACGAGCTTTCTGAAACCGGGCGTGGAGCAGGTGGCGGCAGGTTATGCGATTTACGGCCCATCCACCATGCTGGTGCTCACCGTAGGCAAGGGCACGCACGGGTTTACGCTTGACCGAGAGGTTGGAAACTTCGTGCTCACCCACCCCAACATACAGATTCCCGAGAACACGAGCGAATTCGCCATCAACGCCAGCAACGAGCGCTTCTGGGAGCCCCCAGTGTCGCGCTACGTAGAGGAGTGCAAGCAGGGTAAGTCTGGTGAGCGTGGCCGTGACTTCAACATGCGCTGGATTGCCAGCATGGTGGCTGACGTGCACCGCATTCTGATGCGTGGCGGGGTATTTATGTACCCACGCGACACCAAGGATCCCAGCAAACCAGGTCGGCTGCGGCTCATGTATGAGGCCAATCCAATGAGCTTCATCATTGAGCAGGCCGGCGGTGCCGCGTCTACTGGGCGCGGACGCATTCTCGAGGTTCAGCCTGAGCAGGTGCACCAGCGGATCCCCGTGATCGTGGGCTCGCGCAATGAGGTTGAGCGTCTGCAGCGCTATCACTTGGAGCACGATCGAGGCGAGGACCAGAAGTACAGCTCGCCCCTGTTCAAAGAGCGCTCGCTCTACAACGCATAACTCATCTCAACTTAGAAGGCCTCTGTCATGTCGATCAAACACCCGATTGTTGCAATCACCGGCTCCTCGGGGGCCGGCACGACCACCGTTATGAGCAGCTTCAAGCATATTTTTCGCCGAGAGGGCATCACTGCTCAGATCGTCGAGGGCGACTCCATGCACCGCTACAACCGCATGGAGATGCGCGCCAAGATGAAGGAAATGGAAGCGGCGGGAAATCGCCACTTCAGTCATTTCGGCCCTGAGGCCAACCTGCTGGGTGATCTCGAGGCGATGTTCAAGAACTACGGTGCAAGTGGAACTGGCCAGGTTCGTCGCTACCTTCATGATGCAGAGGAGGCTGCGCCCTACAACCAAGAGCCTGGAACTTTCACGCCCTGGAAAGACATTGAGGCCAACACCGACCTGATGTTCTACGAGGGCCTGCATGGCGGATGGGCGCACGGCGATGTAGACGTCTCCAAGCATGTGGATCTCTTGGTTGGCGTCGTGCCGATTGTGAACCTCGAATGGATACAGAAGCTACAGCGCGACCAGAAGCTGCGCGGCTATTCGCAGGAGGCAGTGGTGGACACGATTCTGCGTCGTATGCCCGACTACATCAATCACATCATGCCGCAGTTCTCTCGCACGCATGTGAACTTCCAGAGGGTGCCCACGGTGGACACCTCCAATCCCTTCATTGCGAAAGATATTCCGTCGCCTGACGAGAGCATGGTGGTGATTCGGTTTGCTAATCCCAAAGGAATCGACTTCCCCTATCTGCTCTCCATGCTGCACGACTCCATGATGACGCGACCCAATACGCTGGTCATTCCCGGCGGCAAGATGGGTCTGGCCATGCAGCTCATCTTCACCCCCATGATCCTTCGCCTGATGGATCTCAAACGTCGCGCCTAATTCGCTGAGGAGAGGCCCATGAGCCTAGTGATCTTTGATCTGGATGGAACCCTACTTGAGACAGCAGGGGAGATTGGCTTGGCGGTCAATCGCACCCTGGCGGAGTTCAACGCTGGAACCGTCCCCGATGCAGACATTCGGCGTTGGATTGGGCATGGCACTGGCTGGCTGATGAAGCAGGCCTGGTCGGACAAGGTGGGAGATCCAGAGCACGCCAACTGGGATCAGGTGATGTCGCGCTTTATTCACCATTACTACGAGACGGCCGGCACACAGAGTCATCCGTATCCCTATGTGATGGAGACACTCAGCCGGCTCCGACAGCTTGGGGTGAAATGCGCCATCCTCACCAACAAAGAGGGCCGCTTCACCGAACGGGTGATCCAGGCCCACGGCATGCATGAGGGCCTCTTCGAGCGCGTGATCTCTGGGGATACGCTGCCCACCAAGAAGCCTCACCCTGGCGGCATCCTTCACCTCATGGCCGAACTTGGCGAGACCGAGGGAACCACACTGTTTGTCGGCGACTCGGAGATCGACGTGGCCACGGCCAAGGCGGCCAATGTCATGTGCTGGGCCGTCCCCTACGGCTACAACCATGGCCGACCGATTTCTCAGGCCAACCCTGATCGCATCGTGGACGATATTCGTCCCGTCGCGGCTTATTTCACCGCGCTTCATTAATCTTATTCACAACGAAAAATCTCAGGAGGAGACTTAAATGGCACTGATTTCTTTACGCCAACTGCTGGACCACGCTGCAGAGCATTCCTATGGCCTGCCCGCATTCAACGTGAACAACATGGAGCAGATCCACGCCATCATGCAGGCGGCAAATGAGGTGGACAGCCCCGTGATCCTGCAGGCCTCTGCTGGTGCTCGCAAGTACGCCGGTGAGCCCTTTCTGCGTCGACTGGTGGAGGCCGCGATTGAGCAGTACCCCCACATCCCTGTCTGTATGCACCAAGACCATGGCAGCTCCCCCGCAGTCTGCCAGGCCTCGATTCGCAGTGGCTTCTCAAGCGTCATGATGGACGGTTCACTCCGTGAAGACATGAAGACCCCCTCCGACTACGCTTACAACGTCGATGTCACCCGCCGCGTGGTGGAGATGGCGCACGCAGTCGGGGTCTCCGTTGAGGGCGAGCTCGGATGCCTGGGCTCTCTTGAGACGGGCACGGCTGGTGAAGAGGACGGGGTTGGCGCTGAGGGTGTGCTCGACCATTCCCAGCTTCTCACCGATCCAGATGAGGCCGCCGACTTTGTCGCAAAGACCCAGGTGGACGCGCTGGCGATTGCAATTGGAACGAGCCATGGTGCCTACAAATTCAGTCGCCCGCCCACGGGAGATACGCTGGCCATCGGTCGCATCAGGGAGATCCACGCTCGCATTCCCAACACTCACCTGGTGATGCACGGCTCCTCCAGTGTTCCCCAGGAGTGGCTGGAGATCATCCGCAAGTATGGTGGCGACATCAAGGAGACCTATGGCGTGCCGGTGGAAGAGATCGTCGAGGGCATCAAGCATGGCGTTCGTAAAGTCAACATCGACACCGATATTCGTCTGGCCATGACCGGCGCCATGCGCAAGCTCATGGCTGAGAAGCCCGAAGAGTTCGATCCTCGCGCCTTCTTCAAGGTGGCCACTGCTGCTGCGAAGGGTATCTGCCAGGCTCGCTTTGAGGCCTTTGGCTGCGCGGGTCAGGCTTCAAAGATCCGTGTGACGCCGATGGACAGCATGGCCGTGCGTTACACCAAAGGCGAACTCACGGCAGTCGTCCAGTAGGCATGTCTGGCCTCGAGACCTCCCTCACCACCCTCTTGCCTGCGGGCCTGAGGGCGGTCCTCTTTGATGTGGATGGAACGCTGGCAGAGACCGAGCAGGAGGGTCATCTGCCGGCCTTCAATGAGGCCTTTGAGTCGCTCGACATTCCCTGGGTCTGGACGGATGAAGACTATGCCTGGCTGCTCAAGACCACGGGCGGTCTCGAGCGTATGCGAGTCTATGCGGAGCACCTTGGCCAGTCGCAGTGGCTGGCGGGAGAGGGCGCTGATCGCCTGAAGTCTGCCCACCAACTCAAAAACAAGCTCTACGCGCATCGGGTGGCCCATGGGTTCGTTCATCCCAGGCCCGGGGTGGTGGAGTGGATTCAGTCGCTGACTGAGGCTGGCATTGAATGGTCGGTCGTGACGACCACCAGTCGAGCCAACTTTGACGCTCTTTTTAACGACTGCCTCAAGCCTCGTGGCATTCCCCCATTCAAGATTGCGGTCTGTGGGGAGGACGTTCAAGACAAAAAGCCGCACCCCGAGGCCTACCTTCAGGCGCTCAGTCGACTCGGCCTGGCGGCGAGCGATTGTATGGCGGTTGAGGACGCCCCGAACGGCCTGAAAGCGGCTCAAGGGGCCGGCCTGCGCTGCCTGGTGGTGCGATCGGTCTATTTCAAGCAGGCAGAGTTCAGTGGCGCCTGGGCTGATCGGGAGTCGTTTCTCCCGTAAGTTTCTTGCGGGCCCGCCGGATGCCCAGCGCGAGGGATCCCGCGATCACTGGGATCGAGGCTGCTGCAATCACCTCTGCGGAGATCGGTAGCCCGAGGTCTTTTGCTCCCTTTGCGAGTGCGCTCACCAGCCCCACCCCGTAGTAGGTCAGCACCACAAGCGAGAGCCCCTCAACGGTTTGCTGGAGCCGAAGCTGGAGCTTCGCTCGGCGGTCCATGCTCGCGAGAAGCGACTGCGTCTGTCGTTCGTTGATGAACTCAATGCGGGTTCGAAGAATCTGGGTGGTTCGGGAGATGCGGTCTGAGAGCTCTGCGAGGCGCCGTCTGGTCCAGAGACAGGTGCGCATGGCGGGTTCGAACCTGCGATCCATGAACTCGGTGAGTGTCTGGACACCGGGCACGGTCTGTTCGCGGAGTTCTCCTACGGCCCGCCGGGAGAGCTCGCTATAGGCCTCGCTCGCGGTGAACCGAAGTCCGTGGGCAGAGACCCATTGCTCCACCCGGGCGGCTAGCCCCGAGACGCCTCGAAGCAGGCCCTCATCGGTCGCGAGACTGCTGCTGCCCTGGGGCTCAGACCTGAGCGTCTCAGCCATGTCTGCAGAGATCTGAGCGAGTTCACGCTCGGCCTGACGAAGAGGCTCCCCGAGTGCCTTTGCCTTGGGGTAGGCCAGCATCGCCATCATGCGATAGGTGTCCATATCGATCACACGCTGGGCCACGCGTCCCGCCTGTCGTGAGCCCATCCCCTGATGGGTGACAAGGAATCGGATGAAGCCAGAGTCGTCAGTCTGGAAGTCAGTCCAGATCTGGGCCTTGCGTGAGGCGAGGATCGTTGAGCCAATGAGCGTATTGCCATTAAAACGCTCTGCAATGGCTGCAGCGTCGTCGGTGGGTGCGGTGGACTCAATGGTGAGGTCGACCGCACTCATCCGCTGGCCAGCCTGAGGGCTCCACGGCAGTACGCCGATCTCATGCAGGCGATCTCGGAGCCGCGCCCAGCAGGCTTCTCTCGTCTCGACGAAGGATTCAGAGGCTCCAATGCGATGTTGGAAGTAAACCGTGATGCTGCAGAATTCCCCATGGAGCTCCCACTTGAGCAGGATCCGAAGCGGCGCAGGCAGAAGCTCAATCACCCGCACGGACTGGCCATGCACCGGGTGGGGGGTGATCCTCAGGGCTCGGCAGAGGGCGTCAATCCACTCGCGCTGGCTCTCGCGCTCGCCCGGGCGGGCCAGCAAGAACGTCTGGCTGATGACGCGCTCATCCGGCCAGAGCGCTATAGGAGGCCTGGCGTGAACCTCTTGATGCAGGAGGTCTCGTTCGGGATGGTCGGGATTAAAGCTCATGCACTCTGCGTCCAGCTGGCACGGCCAGCCAAAATGAGGTCCTCGAGGTAGGCGCTGTAGAAATCGGGAGAACTATAGCCCAGAAGCGGGCTGCCTACGGGGCTGAGCGAAGGGGTGATCGCGGTGACCGTGGGGGCGAGCTTGAACCGATGGCGACGCGCCCATTCACGCGGGGAGGGCAGAGGCTGCGAGCCTTCTGCGGCAATCGGCCGGCTGTCAGAGAGATCAAACTCCAAGACCTGAACCGCCGGCCTGCCCTCTCGGATGCGGGAGACCAGCTGCTCGCGAATTAGGAGCTTGCAGTAGGGGCAGTGTTCCAGGCTCACCAAGGCCAGCAGAACGAGCTGGCCCTTGGCTCTGAGCGCCTGCTGGCGCAGTCGGGTCCAGTCTGCGGGGCTGCTGAGAAGAGGGTGTGTGGGCATGGTGGCTGAAATCGGCTTGTGCGTCGCGTCACATCTCGTTCTTGACTATATGCCTCTATAGGAATATTTTCACGCCCTATGCCAGAAAAATCTGCAATTAGCCGTTCATCCGAAGCTGAGTTTCAGCAGGCCAACCAGGGCATCGTCGATCTCGATGCCCATGACCGGGATGAACTTGCGTTTATTTTCGATCGGGCGGCGCAGTATTTCGCGCTGCTGTCTGAGCCCGCTCGGCTGCGCATTATCCAGGCGGTGTGCAGTGAGGAACGCAGTGTTCAGGATGTGGTTGCACTCACTGAACTTCCTCAGCCTAATGTCTCGCGTCACCTCAGCCTGCTGTATCGGGCTGGAGTGCTCTCTCGTCGGCGAGAGGGCACGTTCGTGTTTTACAGAATTTCAGATCCGCTCTTAACGGATCTGTGTCGTTCCGTGTGTGTGCGTTTGGCTGGTGAGCGTTCCTAAGCGGCCCTTAGAGGCGGCGTTGGTTTAGTGGTTTGGGGTTTTCCAAGAAGTGATCCGATTGGGGAGAAATAAAGTGACGGTTTTACAAAAGACCCTCGGGCGCCTGGTTAAGGCACCTGAGAACTTCCTCTCAAAGGAAGATGCCAAGGCGCCGGCTGAGATGCGCCGTAAGTTCCTCGCGGCCTCTGCCGCAACTGCAGGCGCAGCGATTGCTTCCGCGGCCTCTGCTGCATCCAACCCAGTGACTGGCCAGGGGGACCCCAACATCCTCAACCTGCCCGATCACTCCAAGGGCCTGGGAATGCCGGTTGCAGCGAATGGGTACGGGGTTCCCTCTCAGTACGAGAAGGGCCTCCAGCGTCGTGAGAGCCCGGGTCTCACCCGTGTGTCAGCAGCGTCGGTTGCATTTACTCCGCTGCAGGGCACTTTCGGCATGATCACGCCCAGCGGCCTGCACTTTGAGCGTCATCACCAGGGCTGGTGGGATATCGATCCCTCCAAGCATCGCCTGATGATCAACGGACTGGTGAAGAACCCCAAGGTTTACACCATGGACGACCTCATGCGTCTGCCCAGTGTGTCGCGCATCCACTTTATCGAGTGCGGCGCAAACACCGCCATGGAGTGGGGCAATGTGGCCGTGCCCACGGTGCAGTACACCCACGGCATGGTGTCGTGCTCTGAGTTCACGGGTGTGCCTCTCTCTGTGCTGCTCGAGGACGCCGGTTACGACAAGAAGAACGGCAAATATGTGCTGGGTGAGGGGGCCGATGGCTCATCCATGACCCGCACCATCGCCATTGATCGCGCACTAGATGACGTGATCGTGGCCTACGGTATGAATGGTGAGATGCTCCGTCCCGAGAACGGCTACCCCCTGCGCCTGGTCGTCCCTGGTATTCAGGGTGTGTCCTGGGTGAAGTGGCTCCGTCGCATCGAGGTGGGCGATCAGAAATGGGCCACCAAAGACGAGGCGGTTCACTACATCGACCTTCTGCCCGATGGCTCGCATCGCCAGTACAGCGGCATGCAAGAGGCCAAGTCGGTGATCACCAGCCCGTCCGGGGGCCAGCTGCTGCTTGACAAGGGCTTCTACAACATCACCGGTCTGGCATGGTCTGGTCGTGGCCGCATCAAGCGCGTCGACGTTTCAGCCGACGGTGGAAAGAACTGGCGTACGGCTCGTCTGGAAGGCCCCGTTCTGCCCAAGGCCTTCACCCGCTTCAACATCGACTGGGTCTGGGACGGCGCACCGGCCATTCTGCAGTCGCGTTGTATCGACGAAACAGGCTATGTCCAGCCCACAGTTCAGCAGCTGCGCGCCGTACGTGGCACCCGGTCCATCTACCACAACAACATGATTCAGTCCTGGAAGGTGTCTGAGTCTGGAGAGGTGAGCAATGTCCAAGTTAGCTAAATCATTTGTCGTTCTGGCCAGCGTTCTGGCCATGGGTGCCGTACAGGCTGCTCCTGCCAGCAAGTTCTCTGGCATTGGGCGCACGGCCACGCCTGCCGAGGTGAAGGCCTGGGACATTGATGTTCGTCCCGACTTCAAAGGGCTACCCGCCGGGTCGGGCTCCGTGGCCAAGGGCCAGGATGTCTGGGAAACCCAGTGCGCGTCCTGCCATGGCATTTTCGGTGAGAGTGGTGAGGTGTTCACCCCGATCGTGGGCGGAACATCCGCTGAGGACATCAAGACTGGAAAGGTGGCTAATCTCAAGCGTCTTGACTTCCCCCAGCGCACCACACTCATGAAGGTTGCGACAGTATCCACGCTGTGGGACTACATCAACCGCGCCATGCCCTGGACCAGCCCCAAGTCGCTGAGCACCGAAGAGGTGTACTCGGTGGTTGCATACATCCTGCACATGGGCGATATTCTTCCCGCAGACTTTGTGCTGTCGGACAAGAACATCGCTGACGTACAGGCGAAAATGCCCAACCGCAACGGCATGAACACCCAGCATGGTCTGTGGGACATTAAAGGCAAGCCCGATGTGAAGAACGTGGCCTGCATGAAGGATTGCAAGAAAGAGGTGAAGATTACTTCCTTCTTGCCCGGCTCGGCCGTAGATAGCCATGGCAATCTCATCGAGCAAAACCGCCCGATCGGGCCAACCCGGGGTTTGGACACCAGCAAGCCCAAGAGCAATTAACCTTGCATTCAACAAGTAAAGAGGAGCACAAGATGAGCATCAATCGTCGTGACGTACTGAAGGCAGGTGGTGGCGCAGCGGCCTATTCCGCACTGGCCTCCATGGGCTTTTTCGCTGCAAACCCCGCTCTGGCAGATGCCTACAAAAAAGAGTGGTTCGAGACCCGTTCAATCGCTGACACCCTGAAGGCTATGGGCGTGGCAAACGCTGCTAACTCGGCAGATGTCACCATCACGTCTCCCGACATCGCGGAGAACGGCGCCGTTGTGCCCGTGGGCGTGACGTCCAAGATCGGCAAGACCGAGATGATCGCTGTGATGGTCGAGAAGAACCCCGCCATGATGGCAGGCTTCTACGAGTTCTCTGGCAACGCCGACGCAGATATCTCCATGCGCGTCAAGATGGGCCAGAGCTCCGACGTCTACGCGCTGGTGAAGGCGGACGGCAAGTTCTACATGGCCAAGAAAGAAGTCAAGGTCACGCTCGGCGGCTGCGGCGGTTAATTCCCGTCTCGTTCCCGTCCTACACATCGAATTAAGGAGTTAGAAAATGGCAAGTCCAATGCGTATTCGTGCCAAGGCACAAGGTGATGTTGCAGATGTTCGCGTTCTGATGGCTCACGAGATGGAGAGCGGTCAGCGTAAAGGGTCCGATGGAAAGCTCGTTCCCGCATGGTTCATCCAGACCGTTGAAGCCAAGCACAACGGCAAAACTGTCATGACCGCACAGTGGGGCCCCGCGGTGTCCAAGAACCCCTACCTGCAGTTCAAGGTGAAGGGCGCGAAGGCCGGTGACAAGGTGACGGTCACTTGGAAAGACAACAAGGGCGAGAGCCGTACTGACGAAGCAGCCATCGCCTAAAGATGGGTGAAAACACGGGGCCTCAGTGGCTCCGTTGTTTTTTGCACTTCATGCAGTGCAGGGCTGGGCAACGACACCAGTTCTGGGTCCATGTTTCAAGGAGAGAGAGATGACATCTAAAAAATGGGGGCTATCGGCGTTTGCCGCATTCGCCGCACTCGGCCTCATCGCCACAGCTCAGGCACAAGAGAAGTCTGAGGCTGAAAAGGGAATCGACCGCTACCGTGAATTGATCGCTGACGGCAACCCCGCAGAATTGTGGGAGGCTGAAGGTGAGGAACTCTGGAAGAAGAAGGCTGGTCCGAAAAACGCCTCTCTTGAGACCTGTGATCTGGGGCAAGGCCCCGGCGTGACCAAAGGCGCCTATGTGTCTCTGCCGCGATACTTTGCGGATGCAGGCAAGGTGATGGACCTTGAAATGCGTCTGGCACATTGCATGAAGACCATTCAGGGCTTTGAGCCCAAGGTGGCTGCCTACAACAAGGATGACCACAAGAAGATTGTTGCGCTCGTCACCTACATCGCAACTCAGTCCAAGGGAATGCCTGTGAACCTTCCCCAGGCCCACCAGGAGGAGAAGCGGATGTACGAGGTGGGCAAGCGGGCCTTCTTCTATCGATCGGGTCCGTACGACTTTGCCTGCGCAACCTGCCATTCTGCGGACAACACGCGCATCCGGCTTCAGGGGCTGCCCAACCTGACCAAGAACGAGCCTGCGGGCTCCGCTTTTACCTCTTGGCCAGCCTACCGTGTCAGCAACTCCGAGCTCTGGCCGATGCAGAAGCGGCTCGAGGATTGTTTCCGTCAGCAGCGTTTCCCGTATGTTGAGTTTGGCTCGGAAGTGACGGTTGCCCTGTCCACTTACATGGGCGTCAACGGTAAGGGCGTGAAGTCACTGGCCCCCACCATTAAGCGTTAATCAGGAGCGAGATATGAAGACTAAAGCTATCGCTATTGCGCTCGCCGCCACCATGGGGCTTACAGGATGCGCCGCGCTGTTCGGAACTGATTATGCAGAAATGACCACGGACATCATCAAGGCGTCCTTCTCCGATAAGGGGATGGCTAAAAAAGACCGAGTGATCCAGGATGAGACCAATCTTGCCTGCTCCGCTGCAGACGTGGCCGGGAAAGACGTTGAGCCTGCACTTCGTAAGCGTCTCGAGGCTGCCAACATGCAGACAGTGAAGTTTCCTTCCGACGGAAAGTTTCTCGGAGACTGGAAGCAGGGGGAAAAGGAGGCTCAGAGTGGCCGCGGCATGACTTACTCCGATAATGCTGGCACACCCAATGGCGGCAACTGCTACAACTGCCATCAGATCACCAAGGCGGAGATTTCATACGGAACGCTCGGGCCCAGCCTGTATCAGTACGGCAAGCTTCGCGGCAATTCCGATGACATCGTGAAGTACACCTGGAGCAAGATTTACAACGCCAAGGCGTACAACCTCTGCACCAACATGCCTCGATTTGGTCATGAAAAGCTGCTCACGGAGAAGCAGATGCAGGACATCATGGCCTTGCTGCTGGATCCTAATTCGCCTGTCAATAAGGACTAATCTAGCCAACATTCGGGCGATGTCTACCCCAGAGAGCCTCTTTCCAAGGAAGAGGCTTTTTTGGTTTTTGTCATATTCATCAATAGGTATAAACAAATGGAACTAAACCGTCGTGAATTTGTGGGCGTGATGGCCGCGGGCGCAGCTGCTGGATTGTTCGGCAGCTGGGGAGACGCTGCGATGGCTGCCCCTAAGGGATCAAAACTCTACGAGGTGCCCAAGTTTGGAAACGTGAGCTTTCTGCATTTCACAGACTGTCACGCCCAGCTGATGCCCGTGTACTTCCGTGAGCCCAACGTCAACCTCGGCATTGCTGGCATGCAGGGCCAGGTGCCCCACATCGTGGGCGACCAGCTGCTCAAGACGTATGGCATTCCCAAAAACTCGCCCCTGGCCCATGCCTACACCTATCTCAACTTCGAGAAGGCTGCCCAGACTTACGGCAAGGTGGGTGGCTTTGCCCACATGGCCACCCTGGTCAAAATGATGCGGGCTAGTCGCCCTCATGCCTTCCTGGTAGACGGCGGTGACACCTGGCAGGGCTCAGCCACCGCGCTCTGGACCAAGGGCCAGGATATGGTGGATGCCACTAAGCTGCTCGGCGTCGACATGATGTGTCCGCACTGGGAGTTCACCTACGGTGCCGATCGTGTGATGGAGATTGTTCAGAAAGAGCTGGCCGGGAAGATCGAATTCCTCGCCCAGAACGTGAAGACCACCGACTTCGGCGATCCAGTCTTCAAGCCCTATGTCATTCGTCAGCAGAACGGAATTCCAGTTGCAGTGATTGGACAGGCCTTCCCCTACACCCCGATTGCAAACCCACGCCACTTCGTGCCCGACTGGAGCTTCGGCATCCAGGACGACAACATGCAGAAGATGGTGGATGAGTGCCGTGCCAAGGGTGCTCAGGTGGTCGTCGTGATCTCACACAACGGCATGGACGTCGACCTCAAGATGGCCTCACGAGTGCGTGGAATCGATGCCATCCTTGGCGGTCACACCCATGACGGCGTGATTCAGCCCATCAAGGTTAAGAACCCCGGTGGCGTTACCCTGGTCACGAATGCAGGCTCCAACACCAAGTTCCTCGGCGTACTGGACTTCGATGTGAAGAATGGCAAGGTAGCCGACTTCCGCTACAAACTCCTGCCCGTCTTTGCCAACATGCTGCCCGCTGACGCTGAGATGCAGGCCTTTATCGACAAGGTTCGCGCCCCCTTCAAGGGCAAGCTCGAAGAGAAGCTCGCAGTCACCGACGGCATGCTCTATCGCCGCGGCAACTTCAACGGAACCTTCGATCAACTCATCGTGGATGCACTGATGGATGTGAAGGGCGCCGATCTCGCATTCTCTCCAGGCTTCCGCTGGGGCACCTCGCTGCTGCCCGGGCAGGCGATTACCCGTGAGCATGTGATGGATCAGACCGCCACCACCTACTCCTACAGCACCCTCACCGAGATGACCGGCGAGATGATTAAGACCGTGCTCGAGGACGTCTGCGACAACCTCTTCAACCCCGACCCCTACTACCAGCAGGGCGGTGACATGGTCCGGGTAGGCGGTCTTGAGTACGCCTGTGCCCCTTCCGAGAAAATGGGTAGTCGCATTCAGGACATGCGTCTTAAGGGCAAGCCCATTGAGGCTGGCAAGAAATACAAGGTGGCTGGGTGGGCCCCCGTGGCCGAAGGTGCAACGGGAGAGCCGGTATGGGATGTCGTTGAGACCTGGCTCAAGGACAAGAAGCGCGTTACCCCCCGTAAGCTCAACACGCCCCGGCTGATTGGCGTGAAGGGAAACCCTGGAATCGCTTAAATCTGTAGACAGATTCCGGTAGCATGAGGGCGCTGGGCCATCAGGGGTTCAGCGCCTTTTTTTATGGAGATACCGAATGCGCTCGGGTTCAAGTCGTCTGGTCTTTTCACTGATGGTTTTGGTTGGGTCTATTGGATGTGCAAGCGCTCAGGCGAATCCTTTCGCTAAGGGCAATGCGAAGCAGGGCCAGGCCCTGCATGAGGCGAAGTGTGCCGCCTGCCACAACTCGATGATGCCGGGGAACAAGGGCGAGGAGCTCTATGATGAGTTCAATCGCAAGATGAAAAACGCAGCCCAGCTCAAGGGCATGGTGGAGTTCTGTGCCAATCGCACCAAGAGTGAATGGTTCGACGAGGAAATTACCAGCGTCTCCCGCTACCTCAACGACAGCTTCTACAAGTTTAAATAAGCGCTCAGGGGCGAGCGGGTCGATTCAGCTGAAATTGACCCGCAAACCGCCCCGCAAACACGAGCTGCATGAGCGCACCGTCTGGGTGTGACTCCACCACCACACCGGTCTGCGGCTTCGGCGTCGTTCCCTTCACCGTGAGAAGCCCTGAGGGCCAGAAGAGCCTCAGATCCGCCTGCATCGGCAGATAGCCATCCAGATAGCGTCGCATGAGTGGGCCTGCGTGCAGCGTCCAGGTGTCGTCCTGACTGCGATCGAGGGCCTTTGATTCAAGGTTGATGCAGATCTCCCCGCCACGTTCCACGCCGTCGAGGGTGACCGTATTAGCCTCCGTGCTCACACCGGCCATCCCTTTGTGGGAGACCACCTGAAGCGAGATGAGTCGCTGACGGTTAAAGGCAATCACCACCTTGCGAATCGGGTCGAGCTGGAAATGACAGGTGCTGAGGCTCACAATGCCTGTGGAGAGGCTCTTCTCATCAATGAAGACATTCGATTCGTACCGATAGCCATTGGGATCGGGCCGTTGGCTGAAGTACTTCATCTCCCCGTCCTTCGCGATGTGCTCGAAGTCCAGCGCGCCCTGCTGAGCGTTGGCTGGGCCCGGCTCGGAGAGGGCAGCGATCAGCAGGCCGCTCATGAGAAGGCCGGTAAGCCTGGCCACTAGGCCTGCTTGAGTAGGGGTCGAATCGCGGGCCATAGGTTCTCCAGAATGAGGGGTTGTGCGCTTGCGTTTGGATGAATCCGGTCGGCCTGGAAGTAGCGCTCGTCCGTTTCGAAGCCCGCGAGCAGGAGCGGAACCAGGCCCACTCGATGGGTTCGGGCAAGGTCCCGATAGAGTCGCTCAAAGGCGAGCGCTGTGTCTGGACCATAATTCGGGGGAAGTCGGATTCCCGCCAAGACAACCGAGGAGCCTGCCTGCTGCAGCTGCCTGATCATGGCCTGCAAATTCTTCTTCGTCTCTTGAAGAGAGAGCCCTCTGAGGCCATCGTTCGCACCCAGGGCCAGGATCGATATCGCCGGGCGCTGTCGTTTCAGGATGGCAGGCAGTCGTTGAAGGCCACCAAAACTGGTCTCTCCAGAGAGGCTTCGGTTCACCACCTGATGGGGGAACTTCTGCTCCTGCAGGCGCCTCTGAAGAAGGGCTGCCCAGCCCTGGTCTGTGGGCAGTCCGTAGGCAGCCGATAGACTATCGCCGTACACCATCAGTAGCGGGACATTCGAGGGAGCGGTGGTGGCCTGCGCGGTGCATCCCATTGCCGCGCAGAGGCCTGCGAGGATGAGGCGCCGTCTCAGGTGCGTCGAGGCTTCGTGAGAAGAGGAGTGCTGGATTGAGTTTTGCAATTGAGGCGGTAGATCTGGTTAAGCAGGTTTCGGACGGTACCGAGGCCCTCACAATTCTCGATCGAGTGAGCCTTGCGCTGGCCCCGGCCGAGTCGATGGCGATCTGGGGCCCGTCGGGCTGTGGAAAGTCTACTCTGCTTGGGCTTTTGGCCGGTCTTGATGTCCCCACCGCTGGTGTGGTTCGTTGGTCGGGCGAGGAGATCTCCTCACTGACTGAAGAGCAACGCGCAGTGCGTCGCAATGGACGGCTGGGTTTTGTCTTCCAGTCCTTTCAGCTCATGCCCCAGCTCACAGCCCTCGAGAACGTGATGCTGCCCCTAGAGCTCTCGGGTCATGGCCACCCGGAGGCCATTGCGAGCGACATGCTTGCAGCGGTTGGGCTCGGTGGCCGCCTAAGGCATTTTCCGTCCACGCTCTCAGGTGGTGAGCAGCAGCGAGTGGCCGTGGCCCGCGCATTCGCAATCTCTCCGAAGCTACTCTTTGCGGATGAGCCCACCGGGAGCCTGGACGCTGCGAGCGGTGCACGGGTGATGGAGCTCATCTTCTCACTTCAGGCACGGCTCGGCACCACCGTGATCCTCGTCACTCACGACGAGGAGCTCGCGCAGCGATGCGCCCATCGGATCGAGCTCAAGGGAGGTCGCCTCGTATAATAGGCGCATGCCCCATATCCGTTGCCTGCCGGGCCTGCAGGCGCTCTCCGATTTTCGCAAGGCCCGCCTCCTGTCCCAGCTCCACGCCCGTGCCCCTGGCCTGAGGCTGAGCCATGCGTCCGTCTCGGCGCACTGGGCCTATCTGCTCTCTGGTGATGCGCCCTGGCTCCTGTCAGCGCCCGCGCCGCAGGCCCTCTCAGAGCTCCTCGATCTCACTGGCTCCCAGTGGCCCGAAAGTCCCGCTCGGCATTCCAGGGTGTGGGTCTTTCCCCGGCAAGGTACCCGCAGTCCTTGGTCCTCCAAGGCGTCCGATATTCTCTCGGCCTGTGAGGTCCAAGGGCTTGATCGGATTGAGCGGGGCGTCTGCTATGAGCTACCGGTTAGCCGCGAGACCCTTCAGCCCCTGCTTGGCCTATTTTTCGATCGCATGGTGGAGCAGGTGTTTCTGGATGAACCTCCGCTCACCCTCTTTGAACCCCGTCCTGCTGCTGGTCTGGCGCAGGTCTCCCGGCTGGCCCTCGACCAGGCCAATCGCAGCCTTGGGCTCGCGCTCTCTCAGGAGGAGCTGGACTATCTTCGTGCGGCCTACGATCGGCTTGGGCGTGATCCCACCGATGTCGAGCTGCTGATGTTCGCGCAGGCCAATTCAGAGCACTGCCGCCACAAGATCTTTAATGCAAGCTTCACCATCGATGGGCAAGCCCAGGCGAACTCACTGTTTGCCATGATTCGGCACACCCATGGCGTGACACCTCAGCACACCCTGTCTGCTTACTCGGACAATGCGGCGGTGCTCGAGGGCGCTCAGGCTATCCGGTTTGTGCCTCCAGCAGGCGAGCCAGGGCCCTATGTCCAACGTCCTACCCAGCTCCACACGGTGCTCAAGGCGGAGACGCACAACCATCCCACTGCCATCTCGCCCTTTCCGGGCGCGGCCACTGGTGCGGGGGGAGAGATCCGCGATGAGGGGGCCACTGGAAGAGGTGCCGAGCCGCGAGCCGGCCTCACTGGATTCTCGGTCTCGGCACTCGATTTCTCAGGGCGGCCCCAGGCGCCCAGCCGGATTGCCTCGGCGCTGTCCATCATGACGGAGGGCCCGCTCGGAGCGGCGGCCTTTAACAACGAATTCGGACGCCCTGGTCTGCTCGGTTATTTCCGCTCGCTAGACCTCGAGCACGCAGGCCGGCGCTGGGGATTTCACAAGCCCATCATGCTTGCGGGTGGCGTGGGTGCCATTGAGGACGCCATGGTCCAGAAGCAGACCATCCCTGCTGAGGCCCTGCTGATTCAATTGGGTGGTCCAGGCATGCGCATTGGCATGGGTGGCGGTGCAGCCTCATCGCTGCAAACCGGCCATAACGACGAGGCGCTCGACTTCGACTCCGTGCAGCGGGGCAATCCCGAAATGCAGCGTCGGGCACAGGAGGTGATTGATGCCTGCGTGGCGCTCGGTGACCAGAACCCCATCATCTCGATCCACGACGTGGGCGCAGGCGGCCTGTCTAACGCGTTTCCCGAACTGGTCCATGGCGCAGAGCTGGGCGGCGCGTTCGAGCTTCGCCATATTCTGCTCGACGAGCAGGGCCTCTCGCCTGCAGAGATCTGGTGTAACGAATCACAAGAGCGTTATGTGCTGGCCATTCGTGCCGAGAACCTCGCGCTGTTCGAGAGGCTGTGCCAGCGGGAGCGCTGCCCCTTTGCCGTGGTGGGTCGTGCCATTCCCGATGACCAGCTCTTGGTGTCGGATGCCCTTCATTCAGGGGGCCAGCAGCCCGTGGACATGCCCATCAGCGTCCTCTTGGGCAAGCCCCCCAAGATGCATCGGGATGTGGCAACCGCTGAGGTGGACGCAGGCTCCTTCGATCTCACCGCGGTCTCACTGGAGCAGGCCGTGATCGATGTCCTGCGACATCCCACCGTGGGCAGTAAAGAGTTCCTCGTCACCATCGGCGACCGCACCGTGGGTGGGCTCACCGCGCGAGACCAGATGGTTGGGCCCTGGCAGACCCCAGTGGCTGATGTTGCCCTCACGCTCTGGGACTACTCCGGCTATTCGGGCCAGGCGATGGCCTTGGGCGAGCGGCCACCGGTTGCCATTGTGAGTCCGGCCGCCTCCGTTCGACTCGCCCTGGGCGAGGCGCTCACCAATCTCTTTGCGGTGCAGCTTCCCTCCTTTGAGCAGATTAAGCTCTGTGCCAACTGGATGGCCGCCTGTGGAGAGTCCGGTCAGGACGCCGCGCTCTATGAGGCGGTTCACGCGCTCGCCATGGAGGCCTGCCCCGCTCTCGGTCTTGCCATTCCCGTGGGGAAGGATTCGCTCAGCATGCGAACCCGTTGGGAGGGTGAGGCCGGCGAGCAGTCGGTGATCTCCCCCGTGAGCCTAAACCTCACCGCCGTTGCGCCGGTTGCCGATGTCCGCAAGGCCTGGACGCCTCAGCTCAATCGGGATCAGACCGATGGCATTCTGGTCCTCATCGACCTCGGAGCGGGCCGCAACCGTCTGGGTGGCTCTGTGCTGGCTCAGACTCTGGGCGTGTTTGGCGGCGAACCAGCCGACCTCGACAGCGCCGATCTTCTGCGTCGCCTGCACGCGGCGTTGCAAGAGCTGCACGGCCATCCCGGCCTGGTGCAGGCCTATCACGATCGCTCGGATGGGGGGCTCTGGGCCTGTCTCTGTGAGATGGCCTTTGCGGGTCGCTGTGGCCTCACCATCAACCTCGACCTGCTCACCATCGACCCCGTCGCAGCGGACTGGGGCGATTTCAAGATTCGCCCCGAACAGGTCTCAGTCCAGCGCAATGAACTCACCCTGAAAGCCCTGTTCTCCGAGGAGCTGGGGGTGGTCCTCCAGGTATCCAAGTCGCAGCGCAGCGCACTCATGGACGTCCTGCGCCAGCACGGGCTCTCAGCGATCTCGCATGAGATTGCCAGCCTCAATGCACGGGATGTGGTGGAGGTCTACCGCGACGCCAAATGTGTCCTCAGCCTGAGCCGAGCCGACCTCCAGCAGGCCTGGTCGAGCACCTCGCATCAGGTGGCGCTGGGCCGAGACCATCCCGACTGTGTGGAGCAGGCCTTTGAGGGGCTCCGATCCTCAGCCCATCCCATGCCTTGTGTCCTTCCCGAGTCTTTGGAGTCTGCACTCTCAGCGCCTGCAGTGCTTCGCAGCGTGCGCCCCCGGGTGGCGATCCTGCGAGAGCAGGGGGTGAACGGGCAGGTGGAAATGGCCGCTGCGTTTGAGGCTGCGGGGTTTGAGCCCTGGGACGTTCACATGTCCGACCTCGCGGAGGGCCGACTCAGCCTCACAGGCTTTCAAGGACTGGCCGCCTGTGGCGGCTTCTCTTTTGGCGACGTGCTGGGGGCTGGACGCGGCTGGGCAAGGTCTATCCTGTATCAGCCTCGTCTACGGGATAGCTTTAGCAGCTTCTTTGCAGACCCTCATCGGTTTGCGCTGGGCGTCTGCAATGGCTGTCAGATGATGAGCACGCTGGCCCCCATCATTCCAGGGGCAGAGCACTGGCCCCAGTTTGTGCGCAATCGGTCGGAGCAGTTCGAGGCCCGGCTGAGCTATGTTGAGATTACGCCGTCGCCCTCCATCTTTTTTAAGGGGATGGCCGGCGCTCGTCTGCCGGTGGTGGTCTCGCATGGTGAGGGTCGCGCCGACTTCGGGCCTGGGCCTCAGGCGCAGCATCGCCAGTCTCAGGCCCTGGTGGCACTTCGCTTCTTGTCCGATCGGTACCCCGAAAACCCCAATGGGTCGCCTCAGGGCATCACGGGCCTCACCACCACCGATGGACGGGTCACCATACTCATGCCACATCCCGAGCGTACCTTTCGAAGGGTTCAGCTCTCCTGGTCTCCTCAGGACTGGTCCGGCCATGGCGATGCCTCGCCCTGGCTTCAGATGTTCCGCAACGCTTATCACTGGGTTCAATAGACATGCTGTCAACCGCCAATATCACCATGCAGTTCGGGGCTAAGCCCCTGTTTGAGAACGTCTCGGTCAAGTTCACAGACGGCAATCGTTATGGCCTCATCGGGGCAAACGGCTGCGGCAAGTCCACCTTCATGAAGATCCTGGGGGCCGACCTGGAGCAGTCCAATGGCGTGGTCATGAAGGAGCCAGGGGTTCGTCTGGGCAAGCTGCGCCAGGACCAGTTCGCCTATGAGGAGGTGCGCGTGCTGGATGTGGTGATGATGGGCCACGAGGAGATGTGGGCCGCCATGACCGAACGGGATGCGATCTACGCCAATCCCGAGGCCACGGAAGAGGACTACATGAAGGCGGCCGACCTGGAGGCGAAGTTTGCTGAGTTTGATGGATACACCGCTGAGGCGCGCGCAGGTGAGCTGCTGCTGGGCGCCGGCATCCCTCTTGAACAGCACAACGGGCCGATGAGCGAGATCGCCCCGGGCTGGAAGCTCCGGGTACTGTTGGCCCAGGCCTTGTTCTCTAATCCTGATGTGCTGCTGCTGGACGAGCCCACCAACAACCTCGACATTGACACGATTCGCTGGCTCGAAGACCTCCTCAACGAGCGCAACAGCACCATGATCATCATTTCTCACGACCGGCACTTCCTGAACTCGGTCTGCACCCATATGGCGGACGTGGACTACGGAGAGATTCGGATCTATCCGGGCAACTACGACGACTACATGCTGGCGGCCACCGAGTCGCGGGCCCGGCTGATGGCAGCAAATGCCAAGAGCAAGGAGCGCGTGGCCGAACTCCAAGACTTTGTGCGACGGTTCTCAGCGAACAAGTCCAAGGCGAAACAGGCCACCTCAAGGCGCAAGCTCATTGAAAAGATTCAGGCCGACTCTGTCGAGGTGCGGCCGTCCTCTCGACAGAATCCCTACATCCGTTTCGAGCAGAGCAAGCAGCTCTATCGCCAGGCGGTTCACCTCCAGAGCATCGAGAAGGTGTTTGAGGGGCAACGGGTGCTCGACAAGGTCTCACTCATGATCGAGGCGGGCGAGAGGATCGCGGTGGTGGGAGCCAACGGTGCGGGCAAGTCCACGCTGGTCAAGGCGCTGGTCGGTTCGGCCCTGGGGGGCTATGAGGTGGACGGTGGGCTTGTGAAATGGGCTGAAAATGCCCAGATTGGCTATATGGCCCAGGATGTCTACCCAGAGTTTGAGCAAGAGGCGAGCCTCACCACCTGGCTTCAGCGCTTTGCCCAGGAGGGCGACGACGACCAGGCCCTGCGGTCCATTCTGGGCCGGCTGCTGTTCTCAGGCGACGAGGTGCATAAGCCCGTGCGCGTGCTTTCTGGGGGGGAGAAGCATCGAATGTCCTTCGGGCGTCTCATGCTGGAGCGGCCCAATGTCCTGATCATGGACGAGCCCACCAACCACCTCGACATGGAGTCGATTGAGTCCCTTCAGATGGCGCTCGAGAAGTATCAGGGCACGCTGCTGGTGGTGTCGCACGACCGAGAGTTTGTGAATGCCGTGGCAAATCGTATTTTTTACATGAAGGGTGATGGAAAGGTTGTTGATTTTAAAGGAACTTATGATGAGTTTCTTACAAGCCAAGGGCTAGAGGCTTAGCCATGGCAGGGACTGCAGAGCCGATTGCTGGCGTCAAGGCCGTCGTGGCCATAGCCTCCGGAAAGGGGGGGGTAGGAAAGTCCACGACCACCATCAATCTGGCGCTTGCCCTGGCCCAGATGGGCCTTCGGGTGGGCGTCGCCGATGCCGATATCTACGGGCCAAGTCTGCCCACGCTCCTCGATCTCCATGACAAGCCCGAGATCACGCCTGACAAGCTCATGCTGCCGCTGCGCAAGCTTGGGCTTCAGGTGAACTCGATTGGGTTTCTGGTGCCGCCCGAACAGGCCGTCGCCTGGCGCGGCCCGATGGCCTCTGGAGCACTCCAACAGATCGTGAAACAGACGGCTTGGGACGGGCTAGACCTCCTGCTGATCGATATGCCCCCCGGAACGGGTGATGTCCATCTCACGCTCGCTCAGCAGATTCCGCTTCAGGGCGCAGTGATCGTCACCACTCCGCAGCGCATGGCTCTAGCCGATGCAGTCAAGGGCCTACGCATGTTCGAACGCGTGTCCGTTCCGGTGCTCGGCATTATCGAAAACATGGCGGTCTTTGCCTGTCCTTGCTGCAAAGGGGTCTCGCACCTCTTTGGCCAGGGAGGCGGTCAGCAGCTGGCCAGCCAGACGGGCGTGCCCCTTCTGGGCAGTCTGCCCCTGGTGGCGAGCATCATGGAGCAGTCGGACAAAGGGCTTCCCACAGTGGCAGCCTTCCCGGAGAGCGCGGAGGCCAAGCTCTACACTGAGATTGCGCAGCGGCTCTGGTCGGACCTCTCCGCTCAGCTCCAGAAGGCGGCCAAACGCCCCACCATCAAGATCGTGGCTGGCTAGGGGCTAGGCCTCGTCCAAGGATTTCCAGCCCACGAGAAGGCTGTCAAGGCGGCTGTGTTCGATCGCACGCATGGCCTTACTGCGAACCGCAGGTTTAGCCTTGTGGGCCACACTGAGGCCTGCGAGGGCCATCATGGGAAGGTCGTTGGCCCCATCCCCCACCGCAATTGATTTGTTGGTCGGTACACCGAGCTCCTCGCAGAGCGCCTTGAGGGTGCTGGCCTTGGCCTCACCATCGACAATCTCCCCCACCAGCCGACCAGTGAGAAGGCCCTGGTCCACCTCGAGCACGTTTGACCGGACGCGGTCGAACCCCAGCATCTCTGCGACCGGTGTGGTGAAGAGGGTAAACCCACCGGAGACGAGGAGCGTCGTTAGGCCCGCTGCCTTTGCGCCGGCCACCAGCTGCCGAGCGCCGGGCGTGAGCCGAAGCGCCTGATCGATCACCTCCTGCGCCGCCTCAACCGGGACTCCCGCGAGCAGGGCCACGCGCTGACGCAGGCTCTCCGCGTAGTCTGCAATCTCACCGCGCATGGCAGCCTCGGTGATCGCAGCCACCTCAGACTTCTTTCCGGCAAAGGCTGCGAGCTCGTCAATGCATTCGATGGTAATCACCGTGGAGTCCATGTCCATGGCCAGAACCGAGAAGTCTTCAATCTCCTCTCCCTCGGGGATGAGGGCCAGGTCGTAGCGCTGCTGCTCGCAGGTGTCCTTGAGGGCCTTGAAGGCTCGCGCGGCGAGGTCGCCGGGGGCAGGCCCCCAGATCAGGGTGCCCGCGTGCCCGAGGGCCTCTGCGGGGCTCAGGCGCATGTGCCGGCTTGGGTTTCGAGCTGCGGCTGGCAGGACAGGACCCGCCGGGATCAGGGCACGAGAGATCAGTGCATCCAGCTCAGCCTTGAATGCATCAGGTCGGCTCACCGGCATTCCCCGTGCGTCTGTCCCCGGGCTCAGCACAAGTCGATGCGGCAGTTTCAGGTTCATGGGCGATCCCTATTTGGGGAAGAGGTTGGAGAGGGCTTCGCGAATCTGCATCAGGCGCTGGGCCAGGTCCTTGGACTCCGCGGTGAATCTCAGTTTATCTTGACCCGCGAGTTTAAATCGCTTGTCTTTCTGGATCAGGACAATCACTCGTCCGGGATCGATGGGGGAGTCTGACCGGAGCTGAATACTCACCCCCTCCGTGGTGGCATCCAGTTTCTGAACGCCGAGGGGCTTGACGCTGAGCCGCAGGCGATGGGTCTCGATCAGGGTGCGAACGGGCTCTGGTAGCTGCCCAAAGCGGTCGATGAGCTCCTCCTGAAGGCCCTGAAGGGTCTCAGAGTCTTCTGCGCTCGCAAGCCGTTTGTAGAGCATAAGACGTTCATGAATGTCGCCACAGTAGTCTGCCGGAAGGAGGGCCGGCAGATGGAGGTTGATTTCGACCGTGGCCTTGAGGGGCGCATCCATGTCGGGTTCGCGCCCCGACTTGAGGGCCGAGACGGCCTCCGACAGCATGTCGTTGTAGAGCTGAAAGCCAACCTCGGTCATGTTGCCCGACTGGTTGTCGCCCAGAACTTCGCCAGCGCCGCGGATCTCCAGGTCGTGCATCGCCAGGAAGAACCCGCTGCCGAGCTCCTCCATGGCCTGAATGGCCTCGAGCCGCTTGGCCGCGTCTTTCGAGAGCGCCTGCTCATCCGGCACGAGTAAGTAGGCATAGGCCTGGTGATGCGATCGTCCTACTCGCCCGCGGAGCTGGTGGAGCTGGGCCAGCCCAAACTTGTCCGCTCGATAGATCACGATCGTGTTCGCAGTGGGGACATTGATACCGGTTTCGATAATGGTGCTGCAGAGCAGGACATTGATGCGCTGCTGATTAAAGTCGCGCATGACACGCTCGAGGTCCCGCTCTCCAAGCTGCCCATGGGCGACTCCGATTCGCGCCTCGGGAACCAGCTCGGCCAGGTGTTCCAGGCGGTTCTGAATGGTTTCCACCTCGTTGTGGAGAACATAGGCCTGGCCGCCACGTTTGAGCTCGCGCAGCAGAGCCTCCCGAACCGCGTCATTGGTCTCGCGTCTCACGAAGGTCTTGATCGCCAGTCGCTTCTGCGGGGCGGTTGCAATGACCGAGAAGTCGCGAATCCCCTCCATGCTCATGGCGAGGGTGCGTGGGATAGGCGTGGCCGTGAGGGTGAGGACATCCACTTCCGCTCGAAGGGCTTTGAGGGCCTCCTTCTGTCGAACGCCGAACCGATGCTCTTCATCAATGATCACCAGGCCTAGGCGGGAGAACTGGGTGTCTTTGGAGAGAAGCTTATGGGTGCCGATCACGATGTCGATCTCGCCAGAGGCAATCCCTTTGAGGGCCGCAGCGCTCTCCTTGGCGGTGCGAAAACGGGAGAGCTCGGCGAGCTTCACCGGCCAGTTTGCAAATCGATCCTGAAAGGTCTGGAAGTGCTGTTCAGCCAGTAGCGTGGTGGGGCAGAGCACCGCCACCTGGCGTCCATCCATCACTGCAATGAAGGCCGCCCGCAAGGCGACCTCGGTCTTGCCGAACCCGACATCACCGCAGACCAGGCGGTCCATGGGCTTGTCGCGGATCATGTCCTGCACCACAGCGTGAATGGCCGCCAGCTGGTCCGGCGTCTCCTCAAAGCCAAAGCCCTCGGCGAAGCGCTCATAGTCACCCGCCTGAAATCCAAAGCCATGGCCCGTTCGGCTTGCACGGCGGGCGTAGAGGTTGAGCAGCTCTGCGGCCGTGTCGCGAGCCATCTTGGCCGCCTTGGCCTTCGACTTTTCCCACTGGCCACTGCCCAGGCTGTGCAGGGGGGCCTGCTCCGGGTTGGCACCGGTGTAACGGCTAATCAGGTGGAGCTGCGAGACCGGTACATAGAGGGTGCTGTCGCCCGCATAGACGAGGTGGAGAAACTCACTCAGCCCCTCTCCAAGATCCATGTGCTTGAGGCCCTCGTAGCGCCCGATGCCATGCTGGAGGTGGACCACCGGGTCACCGGGCTTCAGCTCGGAGAGGTCGCGGATGAGCGTATCGACATTGGTGGCCTGCTGGCGGCTTCCCGAGGACCCACGGCGACCGGTGTCGGCGAAGAGCTCAGACTCGGTGAAGACGCTCAGGCTCCACCAGGGCGCGGCGAAGCCCCTCTGTATGGGAAGGGTGGTGAGGAGAACGCATGGGGCGGCTGGCAGCTGCCCCTGGGTTCTTGCCACCAGGGCCTGCCAGCTGTCGAGCGTCTCAACCGAGAGGCCCTGGTCCTGCAGCAACTGCAGGAGGGTCTCTCGTCGCCCGTGGGACTCCACGGCGAGGGCAATCCATCGATCTTCGACGAGCGCCAGCTGGCAGCGCTCGGCCAGGCGCCCAAAGGGCTGAGCCGCCCGGCGATCCGCTCGAATATCTGCAAGCCCCGCGCTGGGACTGGGGTCTGACCGGGAGAGGCTGGTACGGGCAAAGGGCCGAAGCGCGTCGTGTACGGCCTCTGGGGTGAGCCAGAGCGCCTCCGGCGGCAGGACAGGCCGCTCCAGGTCATGTTTCAGAAACTGGTAGCGGGCTCGAATAGACCCAAGACTCTCCTGAAGGGGCTCGTCCAGTGCACCCAGAATGAGGACAGAGGCGTCGCGATGGAGATAGTCCGTGACCGTGGCCAGCGTGGGCTCAAAGAGCAGCGGCAGGTAGTACTCAACGCCCGCACCAAACACGCCATTGGCCGCGTCCTTATAGAGGCTGCAGCGGGAAGGATCCCCCTCGAACTGCTCACGCCACCGGCTCCTAAACCGAGCGGCGGCCTCTTCCCCACGCGGATACTCCCGCCCGGGCAGCAGCCGAATCTCCTTGACGGGATGAATGCTGCGCTGGGTGTCGGGATCGAAGACGCGAATCGCCTCGATGTCCTCATCAAAGAGCTCGATCCGAACGGGGAGGTCGGCGCCCATGGGGAAGAGATCGAGGATGCCACCGCGAACGGCGTACTCGCCCGGGCTCACCACCTGGGTCACGGGGTTATACCCGGCCCGTCTGAGCTGCTCCCGTAGTCGATCCATGGAGAGCGACTGGCCAGCCCGAAAGAAGAAGGTATTGGCGGCCAGAAATTCGGGAGGAGGGAGGCGCTGAAGCAGAGTGGGCGCAGCCACAATCAGTGCATCGAGCTGCCCCGTGAGGGCCTCGTAGAGGGTGAGCAGCCGGTCCGAGATGAGGTCTTGGTGGGGAGAGAATGCCTCGTAGGCCAGCGTCTCCCAGTCTGGCAGGTAGCGCACTCTGAGGGTGGGCTCAAAGAGGGTGAGCTCCTGGGCGAGCCGCTGCCCCTGGGCCGCGTCATGGGCCACGATGAGCCCACCGGCTCCGGCCTCAGAGGCCCCACGGGGGGCCAGGCATCGGGCCCATTGGGCCGTAAAGAAGGAGTCGGCCGAACCCGTCGGGATGGCAAGCGCAATCGACTGGCCCGGGCGCGGCATGCGCGCGTCATGGAGGAGGTAGAGGTCGAGCGGAGTCTGGTCCGGTCGGGTTGGGTCATTCATCTGGTAATTTTAGAGGGTGAATGCAAACGACTATTGGTGCGCAGATCTGGCACAGCAGCGAGAGCGCCTTCAGGGCTGGAGAGGACGCGTACCTGGGCGTAGGCTCTGGGCAGTCGTGCCCGCGGCCGGCGAGGGCCGTCGCGCAGGCCCAGGAGGGCCCAAGCAGTACCGACTGCTCGGCCAAGAGCGCATGCTCATCCAGACGCTGCTCGCCCTCAGGCCGATGATGGGCAGGCCCGATGCAGCTGGGCTGCTGGTGGTGGTGTCACCTGAAGATGTCGGCTGGGTGGAGACGGGCTGCAGCCAACGCCTCCGAGACACCTGGGGGCCATCTGCCCCCGTGCTGGTGGCACCGATTGGAGGTGCGAGCCGGGCGGATTCGGTCCTGTCGGGGCTGGCGCTGCTTGCCGGTCTCGATGCCACAGAGGCCGACTGGGTAGCAGTCCATGATGCGGCGCGGCCGGGTCTGAGCAGGCTCGCCTTGGATCGGCTCTTGGATGAGGGCCTCGGAAGTGAGGACGGCGCGCTGCTGGCGCTGCCGGTTCCCGATACCTTGAAGCGCAGCGCAGGGGCAGGTGCCCCAGAGGCCCCGATCAGGGCGGTGGACACCCTCGACCGGACGGGTTTGTGGGCCGCGCAGACCCCCCAGCTCTTTCCTCTACACCGCCTTCGCTCCGCTCTTGAGGGGGCCCGAGCGGTCACCGATGAGGCGAGTGCGATGGAGCAGGCCGGTGCCCGCCCGCTGCTGGTGATGGGCGAGACTGCCAATCGCAAGTACACCTTTGTTGAGGATTTTGAGGATCACTCTCGTATGCCATCCAACGCAAACACTGCACCCCCATGGCCGCGCGTGGGCACTGGGTTCGATGTCCATGCGCTCGTGGAGGGCAGGGCCCTCATTATTGGGGGCGTCACCATTCCCCATTCGCGCGGGCTGCTCGGGCATTCTGACGCCGATGTGCTGCTGCACGCCATCAGCGATGCAATCCTTGGAGCAGCTGGCCTCGGGGATATTGGCAAGCACTTTCCCGACAGCGACGCTCAGTACAAGGGGGCAGATAGCCGAGTGCTGCTTCGATCCGTGGTGGAGCGAGTCCAGGCTGCAGGCCTCCAAGTCTTTCAGATCGATGCCACCATCATCGCCCAGGCGCCCAAGATGGCTCCCCACATCCCCCAGATGATGGCCAACCTCACCGCCGATACGCGGGCACCCTGGGTCAATGTGAAGGCCACCACCACCGAGCATCTCGGCTTTACCGGTCGGGAAGAGGGCATCGCCGCGCAGGCCAGTGCTGTTCTGGTTCCGCGCGAAGACTGAAGATCTGTGCAGCGGTCTGGCCCCTTTCCTCTCCTCGCTCTCGACTGCTCCCGATCGCAGGCTGGCGTTGCACTCTGCGTGGCGCAGGGCCATGACATCCAGGCCAGCGAGGAGAGTGGCCGTCCTCAGGCCTCTGATCTCCTGCCGCTGGCGGAGGTACTCCTGGAGCAGTCCGGTCTCCAATGGTCTGATCTGCGTGGGCTGGTGCTGGTTCACGGCCCTGGATCGTTTACTGGACTGCGCGTCGCCGCTGGGCTGGTGCAGGGGCTGGGCCGATCCATGGACCTGCCCGTCACGCTGGTGACTGGATTTGAGGCGCTGGCCTTCATCGGACATCGGGACCAGGGCATTCAGCCCGCGGCCCTGAGCCTCGATGCTCGGCTCGGTGAGTGGTTTGAGGCCGACCTCAACTGGTCGCCATCCGGGCTACCCAGGCTCCAAGGGGAGCCCCGCATCGTGACCCAGACGACTGCTGACGCCTGGGTTGATCCCCCGGTTCTCGTGTCGCAGTCATTGGCCGCAGCGGCCTTGGGCCTTACGGTGGCCCGACTGCAGGCCCAAGAAGGCCTCGTCTGGCTCTCTGCCGAAGAGGCGCAGCCGCTCTATATTCGAGAGCGGGTTGCACAGACCCTCGAGGAGCGACGGCAGCAGGCCGCTCTGCGCCTTCTTCCCATGCGGCAGGAGGATCTCGCCAGTGTGATGGTGATTGAGAATCAGGCCTATCCTTTTCCCTGGACCTCCGGCAATTTTATGGACTCCTTCCAGTCGGGCTACCTGCTTCGGCGGCTCATTGATCAGGAGGTGCTGGTCGGACACTGCGTCTGGATGGTGATCGAGGACGAGGCGCATCTTCTGAACTTCACCATCTCTCCCGCCCGTCAGCGTCGAGGGCTCGGCCAGTGGATGCTCAAGGCGCTCTTGGCGGAGTGGGGCGGTGCAGGGCTGCGTCGTTGCCTGCTGGAGGTTCGGCCGAGTAATACCCCCGCCTTGGGCCTGTATCGACGCAATGGGTTTGAACAGATCGGACTGCGACGGGGCTACTACCCCAATGGCCCGGATGGTCGTGAGGATGCCCTGGTCTTGGCGAGGTCACTCTAGTGCAGGCAGCAGCGCTTCGTGTGTTTGGAATCGAGACGGTCTGGCGCAGACGGGGCCAGGGCCCGTCGAGCTCATCGGGCGTGTCAGACTCGTCGGGCGTGTCAGACACGTCGGGCTCGTCAGCGCATCCCCTGCTCGTCGTGATGGGGCCTTGGGGGTCTGCCGCTGAGGCGCCCGCGCTGGTTCACGCGATGCTCCAGTCCCTCCAGCTCAGCGAATTGGTGCGCACCGAATGGCTGGCGTCCGACTCAGCGAGGTCCGATGGGCAGGCGCCTGCTGCGGTCATTCGATTTGGAATGCGCCCCGACTCCTTGCCACCCTCGTCAATGGCATCAGCACGGCTCCAGTTGGCCCTACCTGCGCCCAATCAGCTCAAGGGCGCTGGGCCCCGACGAGCCGCCTGGGAGTTGCTGGCTGGGCTTAAGCGCGAATTACGGCTGGTCGGGCTGAGTTCAGTGACCGGCGCGGTCTGACCTCTCTTCGCCGATCAGGTCGTCAATGGGGAAGTGGCGCCGGTTGTAGCGGTAACGAACCATGACGAGGGCCATGGTCACCGCCACGAAGCCGCCAAACATCACGATGACCGTGTTGACATGGACATCGAGGTGAATCAACAGCGCATAGAGCCCGAGCATGATGAGCACGTTGAGGTTCTCGTTGAAGTTCTGCACGGCAATCGAGTGACCGGCCGAGAGGAGCACATGCCCCCGATGCTGAAGAAGGGCATTCATCGGGACGACGAAGAAGCCCGCTAGGCTTCCGATCACCACGAGTAGGGGCAGTGCAGCATGGAGAGCGTGCACGAGGGTCATGAGCGGCACAAAGAGGCCCATCAATACGCCGAGAATCAGCACCCTGCACGATCCCTTCAGGCTTACAAACCGGGCAGCCGCCACCGCACCGACGGCGATGCCGACAGCCACCACGCCTTGCAGGATGGCCGCCTTGTCGAGTGACATGCCCAGCTGCACCTCGGCCCACTTAAGCACAATGAACTGAAGCGTCGCGCCTGCACCCCAGAAGAGGGTAGTGACTGCAAGCGAGATCTGGCCAAGCTTGTCCTTCCAGAGCGCCAGATTGCAGCGCCAGAATCCCTGTATGAGCTTGAGCGGGTGAATGTGCTGGCGACCGTAGCGGGCACCCGTATCGGGAATGAAGACATTGAAGAGGGCTGCGAGGCCGTAGAGGAAGGCCACCACAAGGATGGCGGCCTCCGCTGCGGTGTCGACTCCGGTCTCGTAGCCCGGGAAGTCGAGCGAGAGCAAAAGGCTGGACACGGTAGGAGAAATGAGGGCCCCGCCGAGCATCGTGCCCAGAATGATCGACCCCACTGTCGTGCCCTCAATCCAGCCATTGGCCGCAACGAGCTTCTCCGGGGGCAGGAGTTCGGTGAGGATCCCGTACTTCGCTGGGGAGTAGGCAGCTGCACCCAAGCCCACAATGGCATAGGCCGCAAGCGGGTGGACATGCCAGAACATGAGTGCACAGCCCACCACCTTGATGCCATTGGTGACGAGCATCACCCGGCCTTTGCGCATCGAGTCGGCAAATGCACCCACGAACGGGGCCAGCACGACATAGGAGATGGTGAAAAAGAGCTTGAGCATGGGCCGCATCCACTCGGGGGCAGCCATCTCGATGAGCAGTGCGATGGCGGCAATCAGCAGCGCGTTGTCCGCGAGCGAGGAGAAGAACTGCGCTGCCATGATGGTGTAGAAGCCGCGTTTCATCGGTCTCTTTTCTGAGTGCCTGCGGGATTAGAACACGAAGCCCTACAATTCCTGAATGTCCGCCCACCGCGCTCGTCCCATCCGTCTGCTCACCTTCGAGGAGGCCTTGGCGCATAACCTGTCCGTCGTTCAGGAACGGGCACCCAGGTCCCAGGTCTGGGCCGTAGCGAAGGCACGGGGCTATGGACACGGTCTGGCCGCTGCAGTTCGAGGCTTCGCCAGCGCCTCTGGCCTCGCGGTGCTCGAGATGCAGGAGGCCGTACTGGCACGGGAGTGGGGCTGGCAGAAGCCCATCCTCCTGCTGGAGGGGTGCTTTCACCCCTCCGAGGTGCTTGAGGCCGCAGATCTTGGGCTCGACCTCGTCGTCCACCACGTCGACCAGTTGGACTGGCTCTCCACACGCATGTCCAGGATGGAGCGTGCCTCCGGGCGCATCTGGATCAAGCTCAATACCGGAATGAATCGGCTGGGCTTTGCCCCTCACACCTTTAAGGATTTGGCGCCTCGGGTGGCAGACCTGCGCCGGCTGCTTGGGCCCCAGCGGCTGGCCTGGATGACGCACCTCGCCAAGGCGGAGCAGCCTGAGGCCACCATCCGTCCGCTTGGCCAGCTCGATTTGGCGCTCAGGGAGCTGGGGGTGTCGGCGCAAGAGCCAGTGAGTGTGTGCAACTCAGCAGGCGTGTTCACCCTTCCCCAGGCCCACCACCAATGGGTGCGTCCTGGGATCGCGCTCTACGGGGGCAGCCCGCTTGAGAGTCCGCTGGCGCCCGAACACACCGCATCTCAGCTTCAGCTCAAGGCGGCAGGGTCGCTCAGAAGCCAGGTGATCTCCGTCCAGACGCTCCAGGCAGGAGAACCCGTGGGCTATGGGGAGCGATATCGAGCCCCGCATCCGATGCGGATTGGGGTTGTGGCAGGAGGCTATGCCGATGGGCTTCAGCGGAACGCGCCGGATGGCACCCCGGTCTGGGTGGCGGGTCAGGTCTGTCCTCTGGTGGGGCGCGTCTCGATGGATATGGTCACCGTCGACCTCTCAAGCCACCCGAGAGCGGGGGTGGGAAGTGCAGTGGAGTTCTGGGGGCAGGAGCTTCCAATTGACGAGGTGGCTCAGGCCTGTGGAACCATCTCCTATGAACTGATGACGGGCATCACAGAACGCGTCGCCCGGCAGGTGATTCCTGCCCTTCCGTTGGACGATGACGAGGATTCGGGTGGCTAAGGAGAAGCTCGTCTATCTCTGCTCCGCCTGTGCCACCAGTCATGCCAAATGGCAGGGGCAGTGCGATGGCTGCGGCGCCTGGAATACCCTCGATGGGGCCACTGCGCTTCGCGCGCCGGCGGCCGGTGCATCAAGCCGAGCCCGCCCAGTCGGCTTCTCGGTCAACAGCGGGGTGCAGCCGCTGTCCGAGGTTGCTGCGCAAGACCTTCCCCGATGGAGCATGGGCCTCGATGAGTTCGATCGTGTCCTGGGCGGTGGCATGGTTCCAGGAGGCGTCGTGCTGCTGGGGGGCGACCCCGGCATCGGGAAGTCCACGCTTTTGCTGCAGGCACTGGCGAGCATGGCCGGCCAGCAGGCTCAGCCCCTTTTGTATATCTCCGGTGAGGAATCCGCGGATCAGATTGCCCTGCGAGCGCGTCGCCTCGGCCTGAGTGAGGCCTCCCTGGCAGGGATCCAGGTGATGGCCGAGACCCAGCTCGAGCCCATGCTCGACCAGTTGGCTGCGCGAAGTCCTCGGCTTGTGGTGGTCGACTCGATCCAGACCCTCTTCAGTGAGACGCTGGGGTCTGCTCCAGGCTCGGTTCCTCAGGTTCGAGAGTGCGCGGCCCAGCTCACCCGCTGGGCTAAAACCTCGGGCAATGGCCTTTTCATCATTGGTCATGTCACCAAAGAGGGCGCGCTGGCGGGGCCGCGGGTGCTGGAGCACATGGTGGATGCAGTGCTCTACTTCGAGGGAGATGCGCAGGCCAGTTTCCGTGTGGTTCGGGCGGTCAAGAATCGATTCGGTACGGTGAACGAACTCGGCGTGTTTGCCATGACCGATCGGGGCCTCAAGGCCGTGAGTAATCCATCAGCCCTGTTTCTCTCCGAGGCCAGCCTGTCTGGCGTGAGTGCCGGTGGGGCGAGGGTCTCTGGCGCCTGTGTCCTTGCGACACAGGAGGGCAGCAGGCCGCTGCTCGTCGAGGTCCAGGCGCTGGTCGATCAGGCCAGTGGCGCTCAGCCGCGGCGCCTGAGCGTGGGGCTCGATCCTCAGCGGCTCGCCATGCTGCTGGCCGTGCTGAGTCGGCACGCAGGGCTCTCCTGCGCGGACCAGGATGTCTTTCTTAATGTGGTGGGGGGGGTGCGGGTTCAGGAGACCGCGGCCGACTTAGCCCTGCTTGCGGCAGTCGTCTCCTCACTTCGTGACCGCCCTCTGCCCGCCGGGCTGGTTGTGTTTGGTGAACTCGGACTGGCTGGCGAGGTTCGACCCTCGCCCCGAGGCCAGGAGCGCCTGAAGGAGGCCGCACGCCTGGGCTTTTCCATCGCGTTGGTGCCAGAGGCCAACGCACCGAAACGACCAATCGAAGGGCTGGAGATCTGGCCCGTGAAGCGACTGAGCGAGGCGCTCGAACGCCTCTTCTCACGCTAAGAGCGCATCCGCAGCAGCACGGCCAGAGCGCACGGCCGACTCAATGGTTGCGGGATAGTCCTGGACCATCTCGTCCGAGCAGTGCCAGAGCCCACTGCCCAGCGATCGAAAGGCCCCATGACGGGGCTGCAGTGAGCACGCCGCTGGGGTGGCTGCCCAGGTGGCCTGGCGGTCAACAATCCAATGGCGCTTCAGTGAGGAGTGCTGCTCCCCAAGCCATTGTGCTGCCACCTGCTCCGCTCGCACTCTCGCGCTGTCATGCTCATCGCGAGAGGAGGGCAGGGCCGAGACCACGAATGACAAAACCTGGCCCCATGGCCCCGGTGGTCTGGCAAGTGCCACGATGGGTCCGTGGAGTCCGTGGGGGTCCTGAAAGGCATGAATCGCCCCACTCGAGCGCACGGGGACGCCTGGTGGCAGGAGAAGAAAGAGGGTTCCGATCGCCCGACTGCTGCCAGAGGCCTGCCGGGAGGGGCGGTGAAGGATTCGACTCATGGCCCCATGGGGCAGCGCCAACACCACCTCATCGAAGCACCCCTCCGTCTCTCCCTGGCTCAGGTGAAGCTCCCAGGCGCCGCCCCCACAGGCCGTCACAGCCTCTACACGGCGACGCAGGTGCACGCGAACGGCGAGATGGCGAAGGCGGCTGGCAATCGGGTCGATGCCATCGAGGCTGAGATTCCGCCGGGGATGCAGTGTCCTCAGGCTGAGTGGCCCCCTTCGCGTGGCATCCCGCAGCACCTGCTGAAAACATCCGGCACTGGCCTCACACCAGTCCGTGTTGAGGGCCCCCTCGGCCAGTGGACGCAGGAGGTGGTGGGTCAGTGCTGCTGAGGCCCCTGATTGGGCAAGCCAGCCCTGAACGCTGACTCTCCCGCGAGGTGCCTGCATCAACCGAGGCCAGGCCGCCAGAAGGTCGGGAAGCAGACCGGTGAGGGTGACCTTCTCGCTTGATCGCCCGTCTGGGCTGAGCGTATGGCTGGTCCACCGCAGCCAGTCCCTTTCCCAGTGGCCTGTGCCCAGTGCATCGGCCCGTCGAAGCAGGGCGATGGTCTCGGTGTAGGCATCAATCAGGAGGTGCTGGCCTGCATCAATGGGCACGTGGTCGTCCCAGAGCAGGCCCCGTGCGCGACCGCCCAACTGGGGTGCGGCCTCAAATAGGCAGATCTCTAGCCCGGGCCGACTGGTGGCGAGACGTTCGGCGCAGGCCAGGCCAGACCATCCTCCTCCCACCACGGCAATGCGTCTCATCGGCATGGCGTGTGACCAGAGGCTAGCGCGGTAGAAAACCGAGGGCGCCCTTGAGCCCAAGCACGAGCTTGCGCCCCGGGCCAACCGAGACTCGATGGTGGAGAACCGCCAGGGGTTCCTCTTCCAGTGCGCGAAGGAGGTCTCGGTAGATCGCCGCCATCACCAACCCCGGACGCTGCTGCCATCTCGCCTCAGAGGGCAGCACGTCGAGGGCCTGGTCGTAGCGCGCATGGGCGCGCCGAGACATCTCCCCCAAGACCTGAACCAGCGCGCTGGAGGGCTTGAGTCCGAGAATCTCCGCGCGCGTCAGTCCGTGCTCCCGCAGAAGAGACTCTGGAAGGTAGACACGGCCTTTGCGCGCATCATCTCCAATGTCTCGAAAGATGTTGGTGTACTGGAGTGCGAGGCCAAGATCGGTGGCATAGCGTTGAATGGCGGGATGGCCGAGGTCGCCAAAGATCCGTGCGGACAGGCGTCCGACGGCGCCAGCCACCCGATCGCAATAGAGATCCAGTGCATCAAAGTCTGGCAGCGGGAGTGGGTGGAGGTCGGACCCCACACCGTCCAGTATGGCCAAGAAGTCTTCGAGGGGCAGATCGTATCGATCCACTGCGGGGGCCAACGCCCTGCTGATGGGGTGCTGTGCGCGGTCGGATCTCTCGCACAGCCAGCGAATCTCTTGTCGCCACCAGGCCAGCGTGATGCCGGCCACGGTGGGGTCTGAGCACTCATCCACCACATCGTCCACCTCTCTGCAGAATGCGTAGAGGGCCTCCATGGCCTCTCTCCGGGCACGGGGGAGCAGGCGGAAGGCAGCTGTGAAGCTTGAACCTGCCGATGCGACTCGCTGTGCGCAGTAGGCTTGAGGGGTCATTGGGATGTACCCCTCGGGGGAGTCATCCAGAGCGCGAGGGCAGATGGCACCAACAGGGCCATGTCCCACCGCGACAGCTTGGGAGAGGCATGCCAGGGTGCAAGGGGATCGCGCAGCACTCGCTGGGCGATCGCAACACCCCCACAGAGGGTGAGGGCAATCTCAAGGGCAATGCGTTGGCGTCCGTCGAGCCGTGCATGCCGAAGCAAGCCCGGCAGTGATCGAGCCGACTCCAAGAGGTGGAGGGCCCGTTGCGCAAGGCTTCGCGTCATGCCGAGCTGCTCCGACGGCGAGAGGGCCTCGCCCTGAATGAGGCGGCTCTGGTGGTCATCCCAGCGCCAGGCGTTCGGCCATTCTGATCGGGGTAAGGTGGGCCGGTTCCTGCCGAGGTCTTGCCCAAAGTCCTGTGCAAAATTTGCGAGCTGAAGGCCCGTGCAGACCGCGTCGCTCTGCCGCTCGATCTCTGCCCGCCGGGTGTCTGACTCTCGGTCGAGGCCCGCGAACGCCAGCACCAGCCGCCCCACCGGATTAGCCGATTGCCTGCAGTAGCGGTGGACGGACTCCCAGTCGTCGAAGGGCCGAAAGGCTGCGTCATACCGAAAGGCCTCGATCAGCTGCTCTGCGGGCGTGGTGCTGATTCCGAGTTGCTCGCACTGCAGGGCCAGTTCTGCACCGAGCGACTGAAGCGCGCTACCCTGGCCCTGCGCTCTCCGGGTTAATCCGGACAACAGCTCGTTCAGGCCTTGGAGCCGCTGCTCCGTGCTGGCCTCGCCCTCATCTGCAAGGTCGTCTCCCGTTCTGGCGAAGGCATAGAGCGCAAGCGTAGGCAGTCGCATCCGCCTGGGCAGCAGCCAAGACGCAACGGGAAAGTTCTCGTAGTGATGGCCGCCGTGCAGGGCCTGGCCAAGCCCAGGGTCGTTCATGTTCCGCATTGTAGGGCCCGAAAGGGCGCGGGACGCCATTCGATACAATGTCAGCTTCTGTCCCGAACTCCGGGTTTATTGAACTTATGCGAAGGTGGCGAAATTGGTAGACGCACCAGGTTTAGGTCCTGACGCCGCAAGGTGTGCGGGTTCGAGTCCCGCCCTTCGCACCACCGAAAGAAGATGTCGTCTCGCTTATGACTGCTGAAACCCAAACCAACTCCCTCGCCGCCCCCTCAAGCCTTCAGCGCACCATTCCGCTCACCGTCCAGATGGCGGCGGTAGAGGCCATTGCGCAGCGCAAGCTTCAGACCATGGGAAAGAGCATGAAGATGCCCGGCTTCCGCCCCGGCAAGGTTCCCAAGAAAGTGGTGGAGCAGGCCTATGGCGCCCAGGCGCAGTCGGAGGCAATTGGCGATGCAGTGAGTGACGCCTATGCGGAGGCAGTGGTGGCCCAGAACCTGCGCCCCGCAGGCCCCCCTGAGGTGCGTCCGGTGGAAGGGGCCAATACCGACCCGAATGCCACCACGCTTCAGTTTGAGGCGGTGATCGAGCTCTACCCCGAGGTTCCAGTGCCCGACCGCGCGGCCCTCACGATTCAGAAGTGGGCCTGTGAGGTTCAGCCCACCGATGTGGACCAGACGCTCGAAACCCTGCGAAAGCAACGGGTGAGCTACGAGACGACCGCTCGCGCTGCGCAGGCTGACGACCAGCTGCGGGTTGACTTTGCCGGCACCATCGATGGAGTTGCGTTCGAGGGCGGCACCGCAAAAGACTTCCGGTTCATTGTCCAGGCGGGGCAGATGCTTCCCGAGTTTGATGCCGCGGTCGTGGGCATGCAGGCGGGTGAGTCAAAGACCTTCCCCTTGGCCTTCCCGGAGGACTACCGCGCCAAAGACCTCGCGGGCAAGACCGGCGAGTTCACCGTTACGGTGCATGAGGTGCTGGAGCCCAAGCTCCCCGCACTGGACGATGCCTTGGCCACTGCCTTTGGCATCCAAGACGGCGGCTTTGACAAGCTTCGTGCCGATGTGCAGAAGAATCTGGAGCGCGAAGTCTCGGGTCGCTGCAAGGCCAAGACAAAGCAGGCGGTGATGGATGCGCTCTTGGCCACGGCCTCATTCGAGGTGCCCAAGGCCCTGGTCCAGGGAGAGTCTCAGCGGCTCGCCGACCAGATGCGCCAGGACATGGCCTCGCGAGGCATGAATGTGAAGGACGCACCCATTCCGGCCGAGCTCTTTACCGAGCAGGCCACCAAACGGGTGCGGCTGGGCCTGCTGGTGGGCGAGATTGTCCGCAGCCAGGGCCTGCAGGCCAATGACACACAGGTTCGAGCGCTGCTCTCTGATATGGCCGAGTCGTATGAGAAGCCGGAGGAGTTTGTGCGCTGGACGCTATCCAACGCCGAGCGCCGCGCAGAGGCTGAGGCCGTTGTGGTGGAAGACAATGTTGTCCGTTGGGCCTTGGAGTCTGCACAGGTTCAGGACATCACTATTTCGGTGGAAGCACTCATGAAAGAGGGCGCCTAACCGATGATCATGGGTCAAGGAGAGCGATCGGTGGAAGAGATTCGGGGTCTGGGCCTGGTGCCCATGGTGATTGAGCAGTCTGGACGCGGTGAGCGCGCCTACGACATCTATTCGCGTCTCCTCAAGGAGCGCGTGGTTTTTCTGGTAGGCCCCGTGAATGATCAGTCCGCCAACCTGGTGATTGCCCAGTTGCTCTTTCTGGAGTCCGAGAATCCCGACAAGGATGTCTCGCTCTACATCAATTCACCCGGCGGGTCTGTCTCTGCCGGGCTTGCCATCTACGACACCATGCAGTTCATCAAGCCCGCTGTGAGCACCCTCTGCATGGGCATCGCAGCCAGTATGGGTGCCTTTCTGCTGGCCGCGGGTGAGAAGGGTAAACGCTACGCGCTGCCCAACTCTCGCGTCATGATTCACCAGCCTCTGGGCGGCGTGCAGGGCCAGGCCAGTGACATTGAGATTCATGCTCGGGAGATCCTCTCGCTGCGTGACCGCCTCAACAAAATCCTCGCGGAGCGAACTGGCCAGAGCCTTGAGACCATCTCCCGCGACACCGACCGGGACAACTTCATGAGCGCGGACGATGCGCTACAGTACGGTCTGGTAGACCGGGTGATGAGTTCACGCGAGGCCTGAAGGGGGCTCTATGGCAGATAAGAAAGGCTCGAGCGAGAAGCTTCTCTATTGTTCCTTTTGCGGCAAGAGCCAGCATGAGGTCAAAAAGCTCATTGCAGGTCCCTCGGTTTTTATTTGCGACGAGTGCATCGACCTCTGCAACGACATCATTCGTGATGAGCAGGCTGCCTCGCCAGATTCAGAAGCCGGTAAGACGGGCCTGCCAACGCCCTCCGAGATCTCGTCCATCCTTGATCAGTATGTGGTGGGGCAGCTCCGGGCCAAGAAGACACTCGCGGTGGCGGTCTACAACCACTACAAACGCCTGCGCAGTAGTTCCAAGCCGCAGGAGGTGGAACTGGCAAAGAGCAACATTCTTCTGATCGGCCCCACAGGGTCGGGCAAAACCCTTCTGGCCCAGACGCTGGCACGCCTGCTCAATGTGCCGTTTGTGATTGCCGACGCCACCACGCTCACTGAGGCGGGCTATGTGGGTGAGGATGTCGAGAACATCATTCAGAAGCTGCTTCAGAACTGCAACTACGAGGTTGAGCGGGCTCAGCACGGCATTGTCTACATCGACGAGATCGACAAGATCTCTCGAAAGTCTGACAACCCGTCCATTACCCGGGATGTATCGGGCGAGGGAGTTCAGCAGGCCCTGCTCAAGCTGATTGAGGGTACGGTTGCCTCCGTTCCTCCACAGGGCGGGCGAAAGCATCCCAATCAGGATTTTGTGCAGATCGACACCACCAACATCCTCTTTATCTGCGGTGGTGCCTTCGATGGCCTGGAAAAGGTCATCCGAGATCGCACCGAGAAGACGTCAATCGGGTTCGGGGCAGAGGTTCGATCTGCACGCGAGCGCAAACTGAGTGAGGTCTTCCAGGAGGCTGAGCCCGAAGACCTCATCAAGTTCGGGCTCATTCCCGAGCTTGTCGGTCGCCTACCTGTAGTGGCCACGCTCGATGAACTCGACGAGCCCGCACTGATCGAAATCCTTACGGGCCCCAAGAATGCGCTCGTCAAACAGTACCAGGCGCTGCTTGACATGGAAGGGGTCGAACTCGAGATTCGGCCCGCTGCGCTTCGCGCCATCGCTGAGAAGGCGATCAAGCGTCGTACCGGTGCACGAGGCCTTCGCTCCATCCTTGAGCAGGTGCTGCTCGACACGATGTACGACCTCCCCAGCCAGAAGGATGTCTCGAAGGTGGTGGTGGACGAGTCAACGGTTACGGGGGAGGGCAAGCCCCTGCTCGTGTACCAGGATAACCCCAAGGTTGCCGGTAGTAAGCACGCCTAAGGCTTGAAGTTCCGCGGATCGCCCCAAGCTATCGGGCATCTGATTGAAAGAGAGACTGGTGATGTCAAAGACTGAGCTTCTTCCCTCCGAGCCAACCGTGCTCCCCATGCTTCCCCTGCGGGATGTTGTGGTCTTCCCGCACATGGTGATCCCCCTGTTTGTGGGCCGCCCCAAGTCGATCAAGGCCATGGAGCGGGCCATGGAGTCGGGCAGTCATGTGCTGCTCGCGGCTCAGAAGAGCCCCACACAGGACGACCCCACGGCGAAAGACATCTATGAGATTGGGTGTCTCGCGAGCATTCTTCAGATGCTCAAGCTGCCCGATGGCACGGTGAAGGTCCTGGTGGAAGGGTCTCAGCGGGCACGCCTGTTGGGCCTTGACGACAACGGACAGCACCTGGTGGGAGAGTGTCTTCCCCTTCAGTTGGATGAGCGGGAGGGCCCGGAGAGCGAGGCCATGCGCCGCACACTGCTCACCCAGTTTGATCAGTTCGTCAAACTCAACAAAAAGATCCCTGCGGAGATCCTCAACTCGCTCATGAGCATCGAGGAGCCAGGGCGCCTGGCCGACACCATCGCGGCCCACCTCCCCATGAAGCTCGAAGAAAAACAGGCGGTGCTAGGCACCCTGTCTGTGCTGGAGCGCCTCGAAAAGCTTCTCACCCAGATCGAAACCGAGCTCGACATTCTTCAGGTTGAGAAGCGAATCCGCGGTCGCGTGAAGCGTCAGATGGAGAAGAGTCAGCGCGAGTACTACCTGAATGAGCAGGTGAAGGCCATTCAGAAGGAGCTCGGCGAAGGCGAGGACAGCGAGCTTGATGAGCTCGACAAGAAGATCAAGGCCGCCCGCATGCCGAAGGAGGCCAAGGACAAGGCGCAGGCAGAGCTCAAGAAGCTCAAGATGATGTCCCCCATGTCCGCTGAGGCCACCGTGGTGCGCAACTACATCGACACCCTGGTGGGCCTGCCCTGGAAAAAGAAGAGCAAGGTCAACACCAACCTCGAGAACGCGGAGAAGGTGCTGGAGGAAGAACACTACGGCCTTGAGAAAGTGAAAGAGCGCATCCTTGAGGCGCTGGCGGTTCAGCAGCGGGTGGACAAGGTGAAGGCGCCCATTCTCTGTCTGGTCGGTCCTCCCGGCGTGGGAAAGACCTCTCTGGGGCAGTCGATTGCGCGAGCCACCAACCGCAAATTCGTACGCATGGCCTTGGGCGGCGTCCGTGATGAGTCGGAGATCCGAGGTCACCGGCGCACCTATATTGGGTCCATGCCAGGAAAGATTCTCACCAGTCTCACCAAGACGGGAGTGCGCAACCCGCTCTTCCTCCTCGATGAGGTGGACAAGATGGGTATGGACTTCCGCGGAGATCCGGCCAGTGCACTGCTGGAGGTGCTCGACCCTGAGCAGAACCACAGCTTCACCGACCATTACGTCGAGGTGGAGTACGACCTCTCTGATGTGATGTTTGTGGCGACGGCCAACTCGCTCAATATTCCGCCGGCACTGCTTGACCGTATGGAAGTGATTCGCCTCTCGGGCTACACCGAGGACGAGAAGGTGAGCATTGCCCAGCGCTACCTGCTCCCCAAGCAGCTCAAGCTCACCGGCCTAAAGGAGTCTGAGATTCAGGTGACTGAGGCGGCCCTGCGAGAGACCATCCGGTCCTACACCCGTGAGGCTGGGGTTCGCGGGCTCGAGCGCGACATCTCGAAGATCTGCCGCAAGGTTACCCGCATGGTCCTCACTGGAAAGGCCCAGGGGCGGGTGGAGGTTCGTGACGACAACATCGAGGAATTCCTCGGCGTGAAGCGCTTCACCTTCGGTGTGGCTGAGAAGGATGACCAGGTTGGTGAGGTGACTGGGCTTGCCTGGACCGAGGTGGGGGGCGAACTCCTCATGATTGAAGCGGCCGTTATGCCGGGCAAGGGCAATATTCAGCGCACCGGCTCTCTCGGTGATGTGATGAAGGAGTCTGTGGAAGCGGCTCGCACCGTGGTGCGTTCCCGCGCCAAGGCACTGGGCATTCCCGCAGACCATTTTGAGAAGAAAGACCTGCACATTCACGCGCCTGAGGGGGCTACGCCCAAGGACGGCCCGAGTGCTGGTATTGCCATGACCACAGCGATGGTCTCTGCGATGACAGGCATCCCTGTGAAGGCCTCGGTCGCCATGACTGGTGAGATCACCCTTCGTGGAGAGGTGCTGCAGATTGGTGGACTCAAGGAGAAGCTGCTCGCTGCGCATCGGGGTGGCATCAAGACCGTCCTCATCCCTGAGCAGAATCTCCGCGACCTCGCCGATATTCCCAGCAATGTCAAGAATGCGCTCGAGATCATTCCTGCACGCTGGATCGATCGCGTGCTCGAGGTGGCCCTCTCGCGTGCACCCGTTCCGCTGGGGGATGAATCCGACGCTGCGGTTCCTGCCGTGAAGCCTGCAGAGCCAGAGCCGGAGCGCCCCGCCGAGCCTGTGAAGCACTAGATCTGTCTTGACCTGTCATCGTTCCGCGGTTCTAATGGGTCCACGCGCAACAGATATTTTTGTTGCGCGCCCGCCTTCCCGAATTCTCTCTTAAGGAACACGCAGTGAATAAGACCGATCTCATCGAACACATCGCCAAGCAGGCTGACATCTCCAAGGCTGCTGCAGGCCGCGCACTCGATGCCCTCGTGGGTGGTGTGCGCTCCACGCTCAAAAAGGGTGGAACCGTTACGCTGGTTGGATTTGGAACCTTCGCCGTCACCAAGCGCGCTGCCCGATCGGGCCGCAATCCTCGCACGGGTGAGACCATCAAGATCAAGGCCGCAAAGCTGCCTAAGTTTCGTCCTGGTAAGGCGCTCAAGGACGCACTGAACTAATTCAAGCAGTCGTCTTTAGGTGTTCTCAGAAGCGCGTTTGCCCAACGCGCTTTTTTTATTTAAACTCGCGGTCTTTCGTGCATCGCTCGGGTGCTTAGCTCAGTTGGTAGAGCGGCGCCCTTACAAGGCGTAGGTCGGGAGTTCGAGCCTCTCAGCACCCACCACCGAAGCGTCGCGATTGAGCTGGTGCAATAGGTTACAATTCGAGTTTTACAGCGCGGAGCGGTAGTTCAGTCGGTTAGAATACCGGCCTGTCACGCCGGGGGTCGCGGGTTCGAGTCCCGTCCGCTCCGCCAATTTTCTCTCTATGCTCGAATTCATCCGTCAAAACCGGCGCATCCTGCAGCTGGTCCTCCTGATCCTCATCATTCCCTCATTCGTAATCGTGGGCGCGTGGGATCTTGTCGCGCCCTCACAGGCCGGTCCTGCGCTCGCTGAGGTGGACGGCCGCAAGATCGAACGCCCAGAATTCGACAGCTTCCACCAGCGTCAGCTCGAGCGCGTGGCGTCGCAGTTTGGCGGGCAGGTGCCTCTGAGTGCACTCGATTCCCCGGCCTCTCGCGCGTCCTCACTCGACCGACTGGTGGCAGAGGCCATGCTTCGGGCCCTGGCCCGTGAGCACCGTCTTGCGATCTCCGACGAGGCACTCAAACAGGTCATCTCTCAGGTGCCCGAGTTCCAGAAGGATGGCGTCTTTAGTCTGGAACAGGCCAATCAGGTGCTGAAGGCCAATGGGCTCACCGCCCAGGGCTTTGAGCAGAATCTCCGCAGTGACATGAGCGCTGAGCTTCTGCCGCGAGCCGTCTCCGACACCGCAATCACGCCCCGCAGTGTGGCGAGATGGGTCAGCCAGTCTGAAACCGAACGTCGCGCCTTTCGCATCAAGCGATTCTCAGCTGCTGAGTTCTCCGCTCAAGTGCAGGCCTCAGAGGAGGCGTTGAAGGCTCATTACGACGCCAGTGTCGCGCGCTATCAGAGCCCAGAGACCATTGACGTGAGCTGGGTGGTTCTGGAGGGTGCATCCCCGGAAAAGGCGGAGCAGTTCTCCAACCTGGTCTATGAGCAGAGCGAGAGCCTCGAGCCGGCTGCCAAGCAGTTCGGCCTCACCGTTCTTCAGGCGAAGGGCCTCCAGAAGGGGCAGCCCGTCAAGGGTGCTGAGGGCAGTGTGCTCAATCACCCCAGAGTTCAGGCAGCCCTCTTTCAGGCAGAGGCGATTCAAGACAAGCGCAATACGGCGGCAGTCGAAGTATCCAGTGGGCGCCTCGTCTCGGCCAGAGTCACAGCCCACCGTCCTGCGGCGCCGCTCAGCTTCGATCAGGTTCGCACTCAGGTCAAAGACGACCTCATTCGGCAGAAGTCGGCGGAGCTTGCAGCTGCAGCCGCTCAGGCCTTCAAGCCCGAGTCTGCCCAGCTCGAGCGGGTGGAGCTTCGACGCGCCGATCCTGCGTCCACTGCAGCGGCGCTTCGGCTCCCTCAGGATGCTGTGGGTCAGCTTGCGATCGAGAAGCTGATGAGTCCTTCACTCGTGATCGGGCAGCCCTCCGTGGTGAGTCTCGGCCAGGCCGGAAGTCTTGTGGCGGTGCTCGAGTCTGCACAGGTGGAGGGGGCAGATGCTCCGCTGGTGAAACAGCGCCTTGGAGGCGCCTATAACCTGCTTCAGCAGACGGAAACAGAGCTGGCCTTCCGGCTCTGGATGCGAGCCCAGGAATCCACCCTGAAGGTGAAACGCTACAAAGACAAGCTCGAGGCTGCTGCCTCGTAGTCGGCGTGGGTGGGGCCTGCCACCCGAATCACCAGCCCGCTTGCCCGCTGGGGAAAGTTCCGGTCAATCGAGCGCAGGTAGCTTGGGTCGTAATGAAGCGCAAGCAGCGATTCCACCAGCTCCGGCCAGGCCGCACGATCTACCTGCTGAGCCCATTGCGCGACCTGGTTCGCTCCCACCAGCGCATGGAGCTTTTCGAGCTGCTGCTTGAGTGCCTCGGGCTGCTGAAAGAAGTGCGCATACTCGGCGCAGAGCAGCTCGATTCGGTGCTGGGTGTCGAGCTCTAGCGTGATGCAGTCGCTCTCTCGTATACGTGCCATGAGTGCCTCAGGCACCTGAACATTGCCCACCTTCTTACTCTCGGATTCAACAAAGACCGGGCGAAGCGGATCGAACTGGCGAAGAGAGGCCCAGATCCTCGTCTCGAACTGTTTCTGTGAAGGCTGAGGCTCGCCGGGCAGAGCGCCCAGGAGCGACCCTCGATGCGCTGCGAGGTGTTCTAGGTCGAGCACCTGGTGACCGGCCGTTTTGAGTGCACGAAGGAACTGGGTTTTTCCTGAGCCTGTCACCCCGCAGACCACCTGAAATCGCAGTGGATGGACCAAGAGTGGAAGTGTCTCTAGGACATGGCCTCGAAAGGCCTTGTAGCCGCCATCCAGCAGGGCGACCTTCCAGCCCACCCTAGCCAACACCGTGGCGAGCGACTGGCTGCGCTGACCGCCTCTCCAGCAATAGACGAGCGGTGCCCAGTCCCGGTCGTGATGGGCCAGTGCAGTCTGAAGGTGCTGGGCAATGTTGCGGGCGACCAGAGCGGCGCCGATTTTTC
>JBEAMW010000067.1:0-5715 GCA_041165705.1 Pseudomonadota bacterium | reverse complement strand
AGGCCCTGGCACTGAGCGAATTGCGTGCCGAGAGGCTCATCGCCGACCATCATCTGGAGGAGATCACACCAGACACCTTGCTTCAGTTTGCGCAAGATCCAACCCGGTGCTTGTTCTTGGTCGATGTGCGCAGCGAAGAGGAGTACGCCCGAGACCACCTCCCACACGCTCAACACGCGTGGAGTGGTCAGATCGTTCAGGCAACCGACCTCACCGTTGGCGTTCGTCGCGCCCGAATCGTGCTCTCCGACGATACAGGCATGCGCGCTGCACTGGCTGCACTCTGGCTCAAGACACTGGGCTATGAGGCCTTCATTCTTCGCAAGACATCTGCTGGCGACCTGCCCTCTGATTGGCCCGCCTACAGGCCCAGCCTCCCCGTTGCCAGTGCGCTTGCGCGCATCGCGCCTTTAGATGCTCACCGTCTCATGCAGTCGGAGGACACCATGCTGATTGACTTCAGAGGATCCCAGGCGTTCCGCAATCGCCATGCCAAAGGCGCGATCTGGGCATGCCGCCCGAGGCTCACCAGCCACCCAATGCTCCACAAGGGCCAATCGGTTCTGATGATGCATGAGGATCCGATTCAGGCGGCACTGATTGCCGATGAGTGTAAGGCGCAAGGACTCTCCGTGACGGGCCTCGTCGACGGAGGATTGAAGGCATGGCAGCAGGCGGGCCTCGAGACCGCATCGAGCCCCGAGGTGCCAGCCGATGCGGACTGCATTGACTTTCTGTTCTTCGTCCATGACCGACACGACGGAAACCTCGAATCAGCCCGCCGTTACCTGGAGTGGGAGACTGGCCTGATTGCGCAACTAGATGCGCAAGAGCAGGCCAGCTTCAGGCTTTAAACCGACAAGAGGCTTGTGAGTTCCCGAATGGAGCTCACCGTCTCAATGCGGCGAACCAGCTCCACTACCTGATTGGCCTTGGCACTTGAGAACTTGGCGAACTCACAGTTCTCACGGAACTTGTCGGCAACTTCATCGTAGGTCATGGGCATGGCAGGACTTCCACGACCGAAGTCTGCAGCGCCCTTGATCACCCGTCCGTCCTTAAGCGTAATGGTGATGATGGTGGTCATTTTGTGAAAGCCCGCGGCCTCCGCAACTGGGTCCACACCAAAATCCACCTTCGAAATCATGGCCTGAACGTCAGGGCGCATGACCACCTCGTCGGTAAACTCATTCAGTCCGGCGCGGCCGTCGAGCAACAGAATCGCCATGCAGAACTCCATCGAGAACTTGGCCTGCAGCTCGTTTGTGGGGCGGTGGTGAATGAGCGCATTGGGCATGTTGTGGTTGGTCCCAACCGTAACTTTCACCACATCCTCTGCACGAATGCCATGCTCCTTGATGAGCTTGAGCATCTCGGTCATACCAGGATGCGTGAGCGAGCCTGACGGGTGAGGCTTGATGGACACGCCCGGAGACGCGAAAGTCCAGGGCTTGCCAAGGACGCCATCGATCGCCTTAGGGTCGTAACCACCACCCGCAGCGCTGAAGAAGCCGCGGGGTGCTTCCAGAATGGTCGGTGCTGCTGTCCAGCCAATGTTCGCAAACTCCGCAGCCACCACACCACTCTCGGATGAGCGGCCCGCATGGAAGGGCTTGGTCATGGTTCCGAAGTTCTCGCGCAGACCCGCCGACTGGCTGCCTGCAATCGAGAGTGCGCGCAGCATGGCTTCCTTGTTCAGGCCCATGAGTCGGCCGGCTGCTGCAGCACTCGCGAAGGTTCCACAGGTGGCGGTCGAGTGGAAACCTGTCTGGTAGTGACGCGGGTTGATGGCCTCCGAGATCTTGCACTCCACCTCGACGCCAACCTGGTAGGCGGTGAAGACATCAAGACCCGCTGCATTGAGCTGCTCGCCCTTGGCCAGTGCCGAGGGTAGACAGGGTGCGGTGGGGTGCGTCAGCAGCCCATAGACACGATCGGTCGCCACGGCAAGCTGAGTGTCGTCGTAATCGTCGGCGTGAATGCCGACGCCATTTGCGAAGGCGGCAAAGCGCGGTGCCGTGCGAATGGACGAGCCAATGACGGTGCACTGCCCGTCGGAGATGCCCAGTGTTCCCAGGTGTTCGCGCACGAGCTCTCCTGACTTCGCCACTGATCCAGACATGGCCAGCCCGATGCCGTCGAGCATGGACTTCTTGCCCAACTCCATTACATCGGCGGGAATGTCCTTGGGTTGGGTTTTACAAATGAACTCAGCGACGTAGTCGGTCAGCATTGGATCTCCTTCTGGGGTTGGGTGAATTTGTGGATAGCTTTAGGGTCTTGCGAACGAGGGCCTCGACCTGGCGCATGGCCGGGTCCAGCGTCTGATCAAACCGATAGAAGAGGCAGATGCCGACGGGATCTAGCTGCCGATTGACCTTGACCCGCTTGACCAGCTTAGCTGCCTCGTAACGGAGTGCGACAGGCTCGGGTACCAGCGCGATACAAGGAGAGCCTCTGAGCAGGGCGAGGCTCGAGGCGAAGGACTTGGTCTCGACGATGGGTGCGGGCGGCTCAAGCCGCTCGTTGAGGACCAGCCGCTCAAAGGCCCGACGGGTTGAGGTGGTGTAGGCCGGAAGAATCATGGGGTTCTCAATCAGCTTCTCGACACTCATCGACCCCCTCACCTGGGGGTTGTCGATGTCGGCCACAAACACCGTTACCTCTTCGTAGAGCGGTACGCTCACCAGGCCGTCCTCATTGGCAAAGTCCGTGAGCTGGCCAATCACTGCATCCAGCTTGCCCCGCAGGAGATCTTGAAAGAGCTCGCTCGAAGACAGCTCGATGGTCTGCACCACGATGGGGTCCTCCTCCTTCGCGGCCACCGCTAGGAAGGCTGGAAAGAGGGTGTGGAGTACACGCGGAATGCACCCCAGCCGAATCTTGCGGGGGCCGGACTCATTCGGACTCTCAAGTGCCTGCAGGTCCCTTAGCACGCGGGCCGCTCGGCCGATGAGGTTCTTCGCCTCAGGCCGCGGAATGCAGCCGGATCGGGAGCGTATGAAGAGCTCGGTGCCCAGAATGTGCTCGGCCTCCGAGAGACGCTTTGAGAGGAGCGGCTGATGGTCGCCATAGCGCTGGGCGGCGCCATGAATGGATCGTGCCTCCGAGACCCAGACAATGGTCTCTAGGTGGCTTCGCGTCAGTCGAGCCCCAGCGCGCCGTCCAGCAATGGGTGGCTCGGATTCCACAGGCATCATGATGTCAAAGGGCGACGCTTTCTGGGGTTTTGGATCGGTCTTCTCAGCCATGTTCTGTTGCTCCCGTGTGCATCGTGCAAAGTCGCGTCAGCCGTGCACTTTTAATCATTAAAAAAGATTACCGTATCTTTTGAAAGATTGATTTAGTATCGAAAAAAGTCAAGGAAAAACACAACATGAGCCTCATTCAGACCCGCCCAATTTCGGGCGCAGTTGGCGTCGATGTCCTTCATGTCGACATTCGCCAGCCCCTGTCAGAGTCGGTTCGAGCCGAGATTCACAAGCTCTGGGGACAGCACCTGGTGTTGCGCTTTCGCGACCAGCCCTTGAACGATCCCGAGCTGATCGCGTTCTCCCGAGCCCTTGGAGATCTGGAGCCTCCTGGGCCCAACCCTCAGGGCAAGCCCTACCTACCCGAGTTTCCCGAACTCAATGTCATTTCAAACATCAAGCAAGGGGATGCTCCCATCGGAGGACTCGGCGACGGCGAGGCCATCTGGCACAGCGACATGACCTATGCCCAGCGCGTTCCGAAAGGCGCAGTGCTGCACAGCATTGAGGTTCCGCCCGCAGGCGGGAACACCTACTGGTCGAATCTTTACCTAGCCTACGAGCAGCTGCCCGCCCACCTGCGCGGTGCCGTGGCCGGACGCAATGCCATCCACGACAGCACCTACAACTCTGCGGGGATCATGCGGATCGGCATGAAGCCAGTCACAGATGTGCGTGAGGCCCCGGGCGCACACCATCCGCTGGTCGTTCGGCACCCAGGATCGGGGCGGCCCATCCTCTTTCTCGGGCGCAGGCGCAACAGCTACATCCTTGGCCTGCCGATTGACGAGAGCGAGGCGCTCCTTGATGAACTCTGGGCCCACGCCACACGGCCAGAGTTCACCATGGAGCAGGTCTGGAAGGTCGGAGACACCATCGTCTGGGACAACTTCGGCACCCTGCACCGGCGAGATGCCTTCGATCCCCACAGCAGGCGCCTGATGCACCGCGCGCAGATTCGGGGTTCGACACCCCTCGCATTCGCGGAGGCGGCATGACACGCATTCAGTCAATCGAGGTCTTTGGGGTTGAGGTGCCGCTCGCGGGGCCCGGCTTCAAGAACGCCTACATCACCAAGCGCTCGCAGAAGAGCGCGGTCGTGAGAATTCGGACGATGGACGGGCAGGTTGGGCTGGGGAATGTGGACCCCTCCCCCGGCTACTCCACCGAGACCATTGACCAGACACTGACCGCGCTCGCGGAGACCCTCGCCCCGGCCGCCATGGGACAGGACGCAGCCAACATCCAGTTGCTGATGGGCCGCCTGGATCAGTCACTCCTCGGCTTTCTGGACGCCAAGGCCGCCATCGAGATGGCGTGTATGGACCTCCTCGGACAGCGCACCGGACTCTCGGTTGCAACGCTGCTCGGCGGCGCAGTGCGCACCGAGTTCCGCTTCAACGCCTGGATCGGCATTGTGAGCCCAGAGGAGGCCGCGGCAGAAGCACTTCGCTGGCAGGCACTTGGCTGGCGCTCGACCAAGATCAAGGTCGGAGGCGGAATTGAGGCGGACGCCGAGCGTGTGCGGGCCGTGCGGCAGGCAGTGGGAGAGGACTTCCAGATCCGCGTAGACGCAAACGCGGGCTACAGCGTGGACGACGCCATTGCCTTGGGACGTCTGCTCGACCCCTACGGACTCGAGCTCATGGAGCAGCCCGTGGCCGCAGAGGACCTCGAGGGGCTGTCACTGGTAAAAAGGTCCGTCGGCATGCCCGTCATGGCCGATGAGGCCGTCACAGACCATGCCAGTCTCCTGCGGATCATTCGCGCGGAGGCGGCAGACCTTGTCAAGCTCAAGGTCATGAAGCAGGGGGGCTTTCTGAAGACCGCGCGCATGCTTGCAACGGCAGAAGCGGCCGGGCTTCGCGTGGTGATTGGACATGGATTTGGGCTCGGAGTAAACACAATGGCAGAGATCCTCTTCGCCAGCACAAGCCACGCGGTCATTGACGGTCTTGAGTGCGTCGGTCCCATCAAGACGACAGATGACATTGTGACCGAAAAGCTCGACCTCCAGTCTGGCCGGCTCACCGTGCCCACCGCGGCAGGGATCGGGGTCTCGCTCGACGAGGAGAAACTGGCTCGGTACGCGTTCTCACAAAGGATGATCGCCACCCCCTGATTGCATTTCTCGGTAGTTATCCCTAGCGCGTGGCGCGTTGCACAGCCGTACCATGAAGTCTCTTTGAACGAAAGGAACGGCCCAACATGTCTGTGCATCAGTCCTCAAAGCGATCCAGTCTCAAAAAGCTTGCTGCGCTCTCCACTGCCTCACTGACCGGCGGCCTGCCGCTTACCTCGGTGCTTGCAGATGACTTTCCGACTAAGCCGATCACGGTCGTCGTGCCCTTTGCAACGGGTGGCTTCAATGACCGCATGGCACGCGCCTTTGCGCCTTTCCTGCAGAAGCAGCTCGGCCAGCCCATCACCATCCTGAACCGCGGAGGAGCCGGCGCCCAGCTCG
>JBEAMW010000066.1:0-4308 GCA_041165705.1 Pseudomonadota bacterium | reverse complement strand
GCACCGGCACCCCGACGGTGGCGAGCTTGGCACACAGCAGCGCTGCCAAAGCAACCGCAATACGCGTGCGATAGGCCAGCAGGTAAGGGAGGAGATCCCGAATGACGGCCCAGTTTGAGCGGGCAGAGGGCGGATGATCTACGGCGGTAGAACGGAGGGCGGCATTGTGCATCCCTCCATCGTATCGAAGCGACGAGGCTTCGATACATTAAGTTCAGTAGGTCTTGTACGCTAGATACTTTCCAGACATCACAATGCGCACGCGATCTCCGTTTGGATCCGGTTCACGTTGCATGTCCATCTTGAAGTCGATTGCACTCATGATGCCGTCCCCAAATTCTTCGTGAATCAGCTCTTTAAAGGTCGTTCCATAGACCGAGATCAGTTCGTAAAATCGGTAAATCAAAGGGTCGGTTGGAACCGCTGTGGGCAGCGAGCCCTTATAAGGCACAGCCTCCAATATGGGCACCGCCGCAGCGGGGAGGCCAAAGATTTTTGCAACCGTCTTGGCCTGTGTATTCGTGAGCGTCATCTGCCCAAGGCAGGCGGCCGTCGTCCACTCCTTCGAGAGCTTGAGCTTGGCTGCTACATCAGCCCATTTAATCTTCTTTTGAATCTTCGCTGCCATGATGAGGTCGGTTACATCCTCCCGAGTCATGGGCGTGGTCAGTGCTGTGGTCATGCGATATCTCCAGTTAGTTGAGGACGGAAGCTTGGGTGCGGTTCGATAGCCCTGGCGTCACCAAGCGGGCGGTCGAAGGCTTCTTCTCCTCTCCCACGGAAATCGCCTTGGCTCGGTTCACCAGAAAGTCAACCAGATGATTTCTGATGGGGTAGTACTGCGGGTCATGGTGAAGCGTTGCGCGCTTACGATCGCGAGGAAGCGTGTTGACCACAATTTCTGCAATCACAGCTTGTGGGCCATTCGACATCAGAAAGATTTTGTCGGCCAAGAAGATGGCCTCGTCGACATCGTGAGTAATCATGAACACCGTCTGTTCGGTCTGTTGAACGATGCCCAGCAACTCGTCCTGAATACTGCCCCGTGTCAGCGCGTCGAGTGCGCCAAAAGGTTCGTCCAGCAACAACATCTTTGGCTGTATGGAGAATGCGCGCGCAATTCCCACGCGCTGCTTCATACCTCCTGAAAGCTCTGAGGGCCGCTTCTTCTCCGCCCCACCCAGGTGCACCATCTCAATGAACCGACGGGCATGCGTCTCGATCTGCTGGCGCGACCAGTCCGGATAACGCGCGCGAACCGCGAAGGCAACGTTTTCGAGTACGGTGAGCCAGGGCATGAGTGCATGAGACTGGAACACCACTCCGCGGTCTAGACTTGGGCCGGACACCTCACGACCGTCCATAAAGACCTGCCCACTGCTCTGCGACTCTAATCCGGCCAAGACATTGAGGATGGTCGTCTTGCCACAGCCCGAGTGCCCGATGATGCAGACGAACTCCCCCCTTTCAATGGTGAAGTTCACGCCAGCAAAGACCTCAGTCTCGCCACCAGTCCGGCTCGGAAAGACCTTGCGCAGCTGATCGACTTTCAGATAACCCATAGGATGAGCTCCTTAATCTCGATAGGTCACAGCACGTTGGAGACGGGCAAACCCCGAATCCAAGAGCATCCCGACCAGCCCAATTGCGAGCACCGCCACCAAGATGTTGGCAATCGAGAGGTTGTTCCATTCATTCCAGACGAAGTAACCGATCCCAGTACCCCCGACCAGCATCTCGGCTGCCACAATGACAAGCCACGCGATCCCAATCGAGATCCTCATGCCAGTCATGATCGTCGGTGCTGCAGCGGGAAGCACCACCGACCAGGCTTTTCTGAGTGGCCTTAGCTCAAGTGTCTTCGCCACATCAAGCCATTCCTTGCGAACCGTTGAAACCCCAAAGGCAGTGTTCATCAGCATGGGCCATACTGAACAGACAAAAATCACAAACACCGCTGAGACATTGCTGTCTTTGAGGGTAAACAGCGCCAATGGCATCCAGGCCAAGGGTGAAATAGGCTTGAGCACCTGAATGAACGGATCAAAGGCCCGCATGAGCAACGGCGACATGCCAATAACAAAACCCAGAGGTATTGCTACTAACGCGGCAATACCGAAGCCCAAAGCAACCCGCCAGATCGAATATGCGAGCTGGATGCCGATGCCCTTGTCATTTGGGCCGCGATCGTAAAAGGGGTTGGATACCGCCTCGAGAAGCTTCTCCCCCAGGTCTGCTGGACGAGGGAACGCAGACTTCTGGCCTGTAGCGGCTGCGCCCCCGACCAACTTAGCGTACTCATCATCAACCACCACCGCTCCACCGGTGGGCATCGTGGCCACCTGCCAGGTCACCAGAAATATGACCAGCAGGAAGATCGAGAGCATCGCAGCCCGAAGCGAGATCGACGAATGCATCATCACGCCCTCCGGATCTTGAAGCTATTGACGTACTCCGACGCCTGGGAGGGGTCAAAGGTCTTGCCCATCACAGAAAATGACTTCGTGCGAGATGTCGGCGGCGTCAGTCCAGCCTCCTTCATGAGTCGTGTGGCATCTGTTGCCAAAAAGACCTCTCGCGCGACCTTTTGGTAATCGATTGGCCCTTTGATTTGGCCCCAGCGCTGCATCTGGGTGAGGATCCATACTGCAAATGACTCCCATGGAAAGGGGTCAAAATCGATACGGTCAGGTACCTTGCGCACATTTCCTAATCCGTCTGCAAAGGTGCCAGTGAGAATCTGCTCAACCACTGTCACGGGCTGGTTGAGGTAATTCGGAGGCGCAATGGCAGCAGCAATCTCCTTTCGATTCTCAGGCTTTCGGGCGTGGGCCGTTGCCTGGATGATGGCCCGGAGCAGTGCTCCATAGGTATTCGGCATCTCCGAGACAAAGGCCTTGCTCGCAGCAAACGCGCAACAAGGGTGGCCATCCCAGATTTCCTTAGACAGGATGTGAATGAAGCCCACGCCGTCATAGACCGCACGTTGGTTGACAGGGTCTGGTGCGAGGAACCCGTCAATGTTGTCTGCACGGAGGTTTGCAACCATTTCTGGTGGGGGTACGACACGAATCTGGACATCCTTGTCGGGGTCAAGTCCGTACTCCGCAAGGTAGTAACGCAGCAGATAGTTGTGCATGGAGTAGTCAAACGGCACCGCGAACTTGAAGCCCTTCCATTGCTTGGGATCGCGCTTTTCTTTGTGCTTAATCGCCAGGGTAATGGCTTGGCCGTTGATGTTCTCCACCGCTGGCATGGTGTAAGGCTGAGGAGCCGCACCGGCGCCAAGTGAAATCGCAAGCGGCATTGGTGACAGCATATGGGCCGCGTCATATTCCTTGTTCAATGCTTTGTCTCTCACCACCGCCCAACCCGCAGTCTTGACCACCTCCACGTCAAGTCCCTGCTTGGAATAAAAACCCATAGGGTGCGCCATGATGATCGGAGTGGCACAGGTGATGGGAATGAAACCCACCTTGAGTTTGGTCTTTTCTAATGGACCAGCACTCTGTGCAAAGGCTTCCTTTGCGGCGGCAAGCGGAAAGAGGCTCGCAATGGCGGCAGAGGCTGTGGGGGTGCCAACCGCCTTGAGAAACGCGCGCCGAAGCCGGTCATCTGGAAACAACGCGCGCATGAGGCCCTGCTCAACGACACGCTCCAACAAGGCCTCTCCCTGCTGATGTTCCTGAGCAATCTGGGCTTCTCGGTGCTCGAGCTCTGTGACATGCTGGCCACAAGAACAGGTCGACTTCAATCGACTATTTGCACTAAAGGGGTTGTTGAAGAGGGACATGGATTGACTCCGGGTTCTGAGGTTGACCCTCCCGGTTTTGCATCATCCGTGCCAGACGGGCAAACACCCCTAGAAAGACCGCGAGCGGGCCACACACCGCCGTTGAGGGCCAGCGAGCGCGTTGCGTCCGCATCGTACTGCCACCAGCGCGGTGCGCAGCATTCACCAACTCGGTGCGATGGTGCGCGGGGCGCACCAGACTGGATTCAGCCCTCAGGAACCGTTGCGATCCAGCCCTCGAGCGGATCCAGGTGATCAGGTAGGCCAAAGCGAGGCTGCAGGACGGCCTGACCCGCCTGCAGGGCGCAGATCACGGCATCGAGAAGGTCGGCTCCTGGCTCATCGATCAGCGCCCGCCTCCAGCGGGGAGTGAGTTTGAGCTGAGGCCACCGGCCGTCTGCCGTGGCGAGTGCTCGAACGATTTCCCGGCGTACCTCTCGACGCTCGGGGGTCTGTGAGGCCGGTGTGTCACTCTTGTAGGAGGCTCGGCTCACCTGACGGGCCGTATAGGCAGG
>JBEAMW010000065.1:0-3155 GCA_041165705.1 Pseudomonadota bacterium | reverse complement strand
CCGCAGAACCCTCTCCGTTCTCATGATCTGCAAGAATGAGGCCGATCGCATTGAGGCCTCGCTCGGCTCGGTGGCGCAGTGGGCCGATGAGATTGTGGTGCTTGACAGTGGCAGCACAGATGGCACCGCCGATATCGCGCGCAGGTACACCGACAAAGTCTGGGTCACCGACTGGCCGGGCTACGGGGCGCAGCGCAATCGCGCCCTCGATCGATGCAGCTGCGAGTGGGTGCTATCGCTGGATGCGGACGAGGTGCTGACTGACAACCTAAAAGCCCAGATCGATGTGGCGCTCTCCGATCCGGCACTCACTGCAACTGTGATTAAGTTTCCCTGGAGAACCTATCTCTTTGGGCGTCCCATCCTTCGCGGCCGCTACAGCTCCCCTCAGGCCAAGCTCTTCATTCGAGAAGGCACTCGGTACCGGGACCATCTCGTGCACGAGTCCTTGTTAATGCCCGTGCGCAAAGAGCTGCGCCTGAGTGGCTACCTAGACCACTACTCATGGCGAGACTATCAGCACCTCCAGTCCAAGCACCTACAGTATGCGCACCTGCTGGCGGTTCAGAAGCACGCCAAGGCTAGCCGTGGCTCGCTCGTCTTTGCCACCTTCAGGTTCTTTGTCGACTTTCTTCAGCAGTACCTGATTCGGGGCGGTTTTCTGGATGGGCAGCGCGGATTCCTCATGGCGGTGGTGCTGGGCCAGTATGCCTTTCACAAGTACGCAGCCCTCTGGGTGATGGACCAGCAGGACGGCGAAAAGCCCAGGTCGTGACGAACTCCCGCGTTGTGACGAGCCCCCGCGTCATTCTCATCATTCGGCTCTCGGCCATGGGGGATCTGGTGATGGCCTCGGGGTTTGCGAAGGCCCTGCGTGGGCAGCATCCTCAGGCTCATCTGGTCTGGCTGGTACAAGACCGCTTTGCGGAGGTGGCAGCACTCATCCCAGAGGTGGATGCCGTGATGGTCTGGCCCAGGAAGGCCTGGCAGGCTCACCTCAAGGCCCGTGATTGGGGCGCGCTCTGGGGGGCGGTGAGAGACTTCAGGCGAAGCCTTCGCAGTCTTCAGGCGGACTGGTCTATTGATCTCCAAGGTCTGCTCAAGAGCGGGCTCATGGGCTGGTGGAGTGGCGCCAGAGTGCGATGGAGCCTGGGCGGTCGGGAGGGCTCGAGGTTCTTGGCCACAGCGGTCTTGGACCGAGAGGATGGCCGAGCGGCCCACCTGGCCGATATGGGTGCGGAATATCGAAACCTGGCGGTCGCCCTGGGCAGCCCCGATCCCCTTCGTGCCCGTCCGACTCTCGCCTTGCCCGACGACAGCCTTATGCGTGCACAACGGTGGCTGAGGGAGCAGACCGGCGTGGCTGAGCCCGCCCCGACCCCAGACTTCCTGGCACTCGTGCCCTTCACCACCCGCCCTCAGAAGCACTGGCTCGAGAGCCACTGGACAGAACTCATCGACCAACTTCGCCAGGCGCCGGGACTGCGATTGATCGTCTTGGGCGGACCCGCCGATCGGGATCTGGCGCAGCGTTTGTGCGAGGGCCGGCCCGAGATGCTTCATGCCGCAGGGGCTCTCTCGATCGCAGACTCGATGGCACTTCTGGCGAAGGCCAGAGGCGTGATCGGGGTAGATACCGGCCTCATTCATGCAGCCCAGGCGCTGGGGCGGCCGACGGTGGTGCTCTTTGGTTCAACCATTCCCTATCAGAAGCCTCTTCACCCGGGCGTGGAGATTCTATGGTCCGCTCGCCCGTGCTCTCCCTGTGGCCGACGGCCCAGCTGTGGAGGCCGCTTTGACTGTCAGCGTGACCTCAGCCCGGGCCAGGCGGAGGCCGCCTTGAGACGCGTGACGGCGTGAAGATTCTTCATGTCGAAGCGGGGCGCCATCTCTATGGAGGGGCCCGCCAGGTTCTGCATCTGATGGAAGGTCTGGCGCATGCAGGGCATGAGAATCTCCTCGTCTGTCCTCCGGGTGCGGAGTACATCGAGCCGGCCAGTGCCTTCGCACGGGTCATTCCACTTCGCATGGGTGGTGACCTCGACCTCGGCCTCTATGCACGGCTCCTGAGTGTCCTTCGGGCTGAGCGGCCCGACCTCATTCATGCGCACTCGCGTCGTGGCGCAGATGTCTATCCGGGGCTCTGTGGCGCAAGGCTCTCCATTCCGACGGTACTCTCCCGACGGGTCGACAACCGCGAGCGGGGCTGGCTGGCCAGGCTGCGCGCGCGGCTCTTTGATCGTGTGGTGGTGATCTCTCAGGCGATCGGTGACGTTCAGGCCTCGATGGGAGTTCCTGCTCACAAGATGATCTGCATACGAGATGCCATCGATGCCACTGGATTCACACAGCCCATGCCAGCAGACCAATGGCGAGCGGCGCACGGGCTCGCACCCGATGCAGTGGTGATGGCCATGGTGGCGCAGTTCATTCCCAGAAAGGGACACCACGAGCTGATGCTGGCCCTTGAGGCACTGCTGCCCAGACACCCTCAGCTCTATCTCGCGCTCTTTGGGCGGGGCCCACTGGAGGCTGAGATTCAGCAGATCGTGAGGGCTCAGGGCTGGACCGAGCGGGTGCGATTCATGGGCTTCGTGGATGACCTTCCTCGGCAGCTAGGCGCGCTCACCATGCTGGTTCATCCTGCCGCTGCGGAGGGGCTCGGCGTCTCTCTCCTCCAGGCCTCAGCGGCGGGCCTCCCGATTGTGGCGACTGCCGTGGGGGGCATTCCGGAGGCGGTGCAGGCCGGTGTGACAGGAATCCTGGTCCCTCCGGGTGATGGTCCGGCTCTGGTCCAGGCCATTGAGGCCCTCCTGGCCGATCCTGTCCGCCGTGCTGAGATGGGGGCAGCCGGACGGCTGCGCGTGCAGCGCGAGTTCTCAGTCCAGCATATGGTGGGCGAACATATCCGGCTGTATCAATCCTTGGTGGAGTGAAGGCATGTCTGAATTGAAGTCCAATCCCTTTGAGGGAATCCAGCTTCTCGTGGTCGGAGATGTCATGCTGGATCGCACCTACCGGGGCGCAGTGGAACGCATTTCACCTGAGGCGCCGGTCCCCGTGCTGCGGGTTCAGTCCCAGGACGACCGCCCTGGTGGTGCGGCCAATGTGGCCCGCAACCTCTCGTCCATCGGGGCACGCCCGGTGCTGCTTGG
>JBEAMW010000064.1:0-6566 GCA_041165705.1 Pseudomonadota bacterium | reverse complement strand
TACTCTTCAGCCGTGCCGCCTCGTCTCGCCGCAGCTGCCCCAGACCATGCTCAGCACTGATCGAGCCGCCCATCCGATGCACCTGGTCGTGCACGCAGACGCGAATCGCACCCTCATGGGTGTTGACGTAGTCTGCGAAAGCCGCATGCCGCTGGGCCCGGTCAAGGCCGATACCGAGCGCCTCAGGACCCGCAATATTGAAGTGCAGGTTCCCGTCGCCCAGGTGTCCGAAGTTCGATAGGCGAAGCCCTGGCCATTGGCTTTGCAGGTCGACCTTCATGCGATCGCAGAACGCTGCAATGGCGGAGATGGGCAGTGAGATGTCGAACTTCACCTGAGGCCCATCCTCAGCGCCAGCGAACGTAATGTGCTCTCGCAGATCCCAGAAGGACTGAGCCTGGGAGAAACTCTGGGCCACGATGGCGTCACTGACGAGGCCCTCTTCAATTGCATCGGAGAGCACCTGCTCGAGTTGAACCCGGCCCTCTGCCTCTGATCGTGGATGGGAGATTTCAAGCAGCACACAGCAGTCCTGTTCGGTGCCGAGCGTGCCGGGCTTGGCAAACTGAGGAAAGTAGACGCTGACCGGCTGCATGGACTCAGGGGTCATGAACTCAAAGCCCGTCAGGTTGGCGTCGCATTGCGCTTGCGCACGTTGAAGCAGCTGAACTGCTGTCTGAGCGTTGGGTACACAGGCGAGGGCTGTGACCTGTGCGGCGGGCTTGGGGTGAAGGGCGAGCACCGCACCCGTGATGATGCCCAGCGTTCCCTCCGCGCCAATAAAGAGATCTTTCAGGCTGTAGCCGGTGTTGTCTTTTCGCAGGCCACGTAACCCATTCCAGATTTCCCCCGAGGGCGTGACCACCTCAAGGCCAAGGCAGAGCGCGCGGGCGTTCCCGTAGCGCAGCACGGCCGTGCCGCCTGCGTTGGTGGAGAGGTTGCCGCCAATGGTGGCTGTGCCCTTAGCAGTAAGGCTTAACGGAAAGAGGAGGTCATGTTGGTCTGCGGCCTCGTGCACGGACTGCATGGTCACTCCCGCATCGACCGTTATGGTCTTGTTCTCGGGGTCAACGGATCGAATTCGGTTCATCCGCGAGAGGTTGAGGATCAACTGACGGCCAGAGGCGTCGGGCGTTGCACCTCCAGAGAGACCTGTATTGCCACCCTGCGGCACGATGGGCACCTTGTGCTCGCAGGCAAGCCCCACGAGCGATGCCACCTCTTGGGTGGATCTTGGAAAAAAAACACCGAGTGTCTTGCCCTTGAACTTGTTACGCCAGTCTTGGCAATAGGGCGCTGCATCGTCCCCAAGGGACAAGGGGATATTGGGGTGACGCGCCGTGACAATATCAATGAATGATCCCATTATAACCCCCGTGCAAGTCTTCCTACCTAAATGGCCATCTTCGCATGGGAGTCTCTGGGTCCTCGGGATCGCCCTCGCTTACATTGTGGTCTGGTGGCTGAATTCACTGGCCCCCGCGTTTCTGGAGGTGGTCGAGAATCGGGTGTCGCTGATTCACCTGCCAGCCTTCATTCGGGTTGCGGCCGTCATGATTGGCGGATTTGCAGGCTGGCTGGGTATTTGGCTGGGCTCAGTCGTTCTGTCGCTTCAAGTCGTGGGCGATGCGCCCTCGGTGGCCGTATTGCACGCGTCTGCCACAACGCTCTCAGTCGGGGTGGCTGCTGTCGTGGTGGCGACCCTCCTCGGCAAGCGCTCAGGCTGCCTAAACTCCATCAACCTCAAGAGCATGCTGCTCACGGCTACGGCAGCGGCGCTGCTCAACGCAGTTTTGCACAGCTGGGTGTGGGCGGCGCAGGCAGTGACATTCACCCAGGCGCAGTTCTGGATGATGGTTGCAGGCGATCTGGGTGGCGTAGCGCTGGGGTATCTGATTCTGCGCTGGTCGGTTAGGGCCTTCAAGAGATCGGTGGCGCTAAAAGGTCCGCGTTAATGGAGCTCCGCCACCATCTCAATTTCGACGCAGGCACCCAGCGGTATCTGAACCGCTCCGAAAGCACTGCGTGCATGGCTACCGACTTCTGGGCCAAAGACTTCAGAGATAAGCAGGCTGCAGCCGTTAATGACCAGATGCTGATCTGTGAACGTTGAGGTCGAGTTCACCAAGCCCATGAGTTTCACAATGCGCTTGACCTTTCGAAGGTCCCCACCCGCTGCGACCTGAAGTGTTCCCATGAGGTCAATCGCGACTGCGCGCGCTGCGGCCTGTCCGTCCTCCAATGAGAGACCTGCCCCCAACTGACCAACCCATGGCCTTCCATCTTGTTTGGCAATGTGCCCGGAGAGAAAAATCAGTGAGCCCGATTGAACAAAAGGCAGGTAGGCGGCCGCTGGAGTGGAGACTGGGGGAAGGGAAATGCCAAGTACGGCGAGCTTGTCGTAAGGGTTGTGCATGAAGTCCACCATAATGGGTACATGAAATTTCGCATTAAACAGGTGAATACTGCCTCAGAGCAAGCAATTCAACTCGAGCTCACGGCTGGACTCTTGTCTGAGCAGGCTTCGATCTCTCCTAAGTACCTATACGACGACTTGGGCTCGCGGCTTTTTGAGGCCATTACGGCGCTGCCAGAGTACACACCCTACAGAGATGAGCGGGCGCTCTTTGAGAACACTATCGAAGATATCTTGCATGGCGTACCCAGGGGCGCAGCGCTTATTGACTTGGGCGCAGGGAGTTGCAGAAAAGGAGCCATGCTCCTCAATCCGCTTGAGACCAGCCATTACGTAGCGATTGATATCTCCACCACGTTTCTGCAGGGATCTCTTGAATGGATTGCGCGAGATGCGCCCCGAACGCAGATGACCGGACTTGGACTGGATTTTTCAGAGGGACTTCCGCTTGGGTTGCTGGATCCCTTCATTGAGGACAGCGGTCAACGCATTTTTTTCTATGCTGGTTCCAGCATTGGCAACTTTCACCCAGAGGAGGCCAAGGGCTTTCTCTCGAGCCTGGCGAGAGATCATGCTGCTGATGTCCTTTTGATTGGCGTGGATCTGGTCCGAGACGTCTCCCAGCTTGAACTGGCCTATGACGACCCACTCGGCGTAACCGCGGCATTTAATCGGAACCTGCTTGTGCATCTGAATCAGCGCCTCGGGACAAACTTTCATCTTTCTGACTGGATGCATCGGGCACTTTTCAATCAAGACCACAGTCGGATTGAGATGCACCTTGTCGCCCAATCTTCAACTGAGGTGAGATGGGGCGCACATGCAAGGCGGTTCGTGCAGGGTGAGAGCATTCACACAGAGAACTCCTACAAATACACCCCCCAGACATTCCAGTCACTCCTTGAATCGTCGGGCTACGCTCGCGTGCGACCAACGATCCACCCGAGTGGCCGATATGCGATCTATACCGCCTTCACCGAGCGGAACCCCGCGAAGACATCGGTCCGATAGGGTTTGTAGAAATTTCGGAACCTCGCGTCCTTGAGAAGCGGGTTGGTGATCCAGCTACAGCCTTTGAGCACCCGATGGCTGCCAAACCAAGGGGCGGAGTACTCTCGATAGGGGTGGGGGAAAAAGCCTTCGAAGGGCAGAAACGGGTCAGAGGTCCACTCCCACACTTTGCCCCACTGCATGCCTGCACTCGCCCCGGCCAGCCACTCTCCCTCGGTTGGGAGCCGACGGCCAGACCACTTGCACCATGCGTCAGCCTCGTGAGCACAGACCAGCATCATGGGGGTCTGCTCTGGAATGACCACCCACTCACCCTGCCATTGACGCAGCAAGTGCTGGCCGTCGTGCATGAGCTGCCTGGGTCCGCTCGCGTTGTGCGTCTGTCGCCACACCCAACCGTCCTCGCTCCAGAGCCGAGCATCCTCGTAGCCGCCTTCGCTGACAAAGCCCCAGTACTGACCATGGGTTACGGGATGTACGTCGATCTCGCAGGTCTCGACATGGAAGCGCGCTCGGCCCCCCTCATTATCAAACCAGAAGCTACGGGGGTCAGGTTCTAGGCTGATGCTCTGGGCTGCTAGGGTTAGGCTGTCCTCTGGGATGGAAGGTGGCGCGAAGACGTCAGCGAGTTGTGGCCCAGGCAATGCTAGGCCCAGATTGACGCCAGTCATGCGAAAGGCCTCCGCATGCATCAGTTCATGTGCGAGCGACAGACGATGAAAATAAGGATCGAGGCCAGCGTGTTTGTCTCGGGTAAGCGCTGTTAAAGACGCCTCATGAGACACCTCCATGGCCATCGCGATCAAGCCTTGATTGATCTCTGGAAGGCTCCATCGGTTACTGTGGGCAAGTACTGCCGAGTTGAAAATCTCATCCGCTAGCCCTGACTCGCCCGGCTGATGGCCACCACCGGGCGCCAGTATTCCCTGTGCACGGTGCTGATTGCGGATGGTCCAGTATTCGTTAAACCATGCCACGTGCCCGAATTCCCAGAGTGGTGGATTGACGGACTCGAGCTCCGGTACGCGCCCATGCACGTGCTCCAGGCCCGTTATCAGAGCCTCAAACAGGCTCACCGTATAGGTGTGCGCCTCAATGCGTGCATCCGACAGTTGCTGACCTTGCAGGTTTCTCAGTGAGGGGGCCATGGAGAGAGTGTAGATTGCGCATATGACTCGTGTGGTGCTTATCTCCTCGCCCTTTGGCCCAGAGACGCAATCTGGAAACTGGAGAACGGCCGCGCGTTACGCATCGCTTCTCGGGCAGGCTAGGTATGTCGTAAGGCTGATCGTCGGCATGGGTGATGTCGAGGATTGGCGGGGGGTCGATGTTGCCGTTGTGCTCCATGCGCGGCGCAGTTTTGCCGTGGCTCAGCGGGCTGGGCGAGATCGGATTCCGTATTTGGTGGTGCTTACCGGGACAGATCTCTACGGAGATCTCGGGCCGAATGGCTCCGCTGCTGATCGATCGGTGTGCATCGAGACATTGCGCGGCGCGCTTGCCGCGATCGTTTTGCAGCGCGAGGCCAAGGACTCGCTGGAGCAGGCATTGCGAGAATGGGATGTTCACACCCCCATACACACCATTCTTCAGACCAGTAGTTGGACACAGGTCGCAGAGCCTGCGGAAGGGGCTGGCACCCTGCGCTGTCTCATGGTTGGGCATATAAGACCTGAGAAAGATCCTTTGACCGGCATACGAGGGTTTCTGACTGCACAGGCCGTATGCTCAGAACTTCGTTTGGTCCATCTCGGGGGAAGTCTGGACGAGACGCTCACACTGCGCATGCATGACCTGGCGCGTGAGCATCCCGATGTGCTGAGCCTACAGGGTGCTGTTACCCATGCCTGTGTGCGCGATTGGATGGACCGCTCAGACATTTTGATTCACCCCTCGCGCGCTGAGGGCGGAGCGCTTGTGATTGCTGAGGCTATTTCACGAAACCTGGTTGTTCTGGCGAGCCGCATTCCGGGCAATTGGGGAGTGTTGGGAGGAGACTACCCAGGCCTGTTTGAGGCTGGGCAGCCCAATGCGCTGGCTGAACTGTTGGTCCGTCTTCAGCGAGACGTAGGCCTTTGCAGCCAACTACGAGAAGCCATACATGCCCTGCGGGGGAGGCTTTGTAGCCCACAGGCGGAGTTGCAGGCGCTGGTTGACGCGATTGAGGCGTCCGCGCTTAGTCGACCTTGACGAGTGCTGGGCCCGCCTCGACAGAGCCGATCACGACGCCTTGAAAGCCAGACTCCTCGAAACACCTGAGCACCTGCTCTTCGGCCTCTGGAGCGCAGGACACCAATAAGCCACCGCTCGTTTGCGGGTCGGTGAGCAGGGCTTGATCCGTTGCGCTGACAGAAGATCCAAGCCTGATGTCTTGACCATAGCCTGCCCAGTTCCGGCCAGAGGCACCAGTGACATGTCCTGCCTCAGCAAGCCGGCGTGCCTCTGGCAAAAGGGGAACCTGCTTCCAATCAATTTGAATGGTGGCTTGGGCACCCTTGGCCATTTCCAATGCGTGTCCGGCGAGACCAAAGCCCGTGACATCGGTGATGGCATGCACCCCATCAATTCGAGCGAGCGCCGCGCCCGGCTTGTTCAGGCGCGTTGTGGTCTGAACCATGACTTGGTAGTCGATATCGGTCAGCAGTCCCTTCTTAAGGGCGGCAGAATAAACCCCAACGCCGAGTGCTTTGCCGAGGATAAGTTGGTCGCCAGGCTGGGCATCTGCGTTTCTCTTGAGATGCTTCGGATGCACCAGCCCCATGACGACCAGGCCATAGATCGCCTCCACAGAATCGATGGTGTGACCGCCTGCGATTGGAATGCCTGCATCTATACAGGCGGCCTGGCCACCGTCCAGGATCTTTCCGATGGTCGATGTGCTCAGGACATTGATCGGCATACCCACGAGTGCCAGGGCCATGATCGGAGTTCCCCCCATGGCATAGACATCTGAGATGGCGTTCGTCGCTGCTATGCGGCCAAAGTCGAATGGGTCGTCCACGATGGGCATAAAGAAGTCCGTGGTCGCCACAAGGGCCTGCTCGTCATTGATCTGGTAGACGGCGGCATCGTCTGCGGTGCCAATGCCCACCAGCAACTCCTTGGGCACCGGCATGGCAGCCGTCCCCTTAAGAATGTC
>JBEAMW010000063.1:0-55310 GCA_041165705.1 Pseudomonadota bacterium | reverse complement strand
GTTGCGTCTCCCCAGGCACTCGAGGCGAGTTCGGGAATGAGCGACTTCACCTGCTGCTTGGGGTCTAGCCTGCCCTCCTCAATCAACATCATCGCCATGAGCCCAACAAAAGATTTGGTGGCTGAGAAGAGGAGATGCTGCCTCTGGGGAGTCATGCCATTGAGATACCGCTCCTCAATGACCGCCCCCTTGTGAATGACCATGATGGCATCCGTATGGGCCAATCGGGCATAGTCTGCCCAGGTCAGATTCTCACCTTTTCCAGGTACAGAGATTCGAAGATCTGAAAAGACTTCCGGCCTCAAAGCCTTGGGGATTGGCTTTGGATGGGCACTCCGCCTGACGCGGCGTGTCGGAAACAGCTCCTCTACGTGCTGGAAGGACCAGATCTTCTGGGGGTAGGCCTGCCAATTCATGATGTGAACCCGATTGCCTTCCGGGGGCGGAAAGCCTTTCATCAGCTGAGCGGGGTCGATCGTCTTGGGTGCTTCGGCCGCGGCGAGAGCGGCGGGAGCAAGCAGGCTGAGCACAAGCAGGGCGAGGGTCTTTTTCATTGAGCAAGTGTTTCGCGCGGTATGAGTGAGGACATCGTCACTCCGGACGATGGCGATAATCGGAGAGGACTCAACACTCAGTCCTATGGAGCCAAGCTTTAGCCTCTGCCCGAACCAAGACCAGCGTCAGTTAATTGAGGCGCTTGATCGCCGAGTGAGCGCGATCGCGAATCCAGGGGCGAGCGAGGACGTCCTTGTGGGCCTTGATGAGCTTGGCCTGATTGGCGCGCAGCTGCCAGAAGACCAGGGTGGTCTCGACCAGTCTCTGCCCACCATGACGCTCATTCATGAACGCTTGGGGTACTGGCGAACCCACCCCAGCGTGCTGGAGGAGACGGTAATCCTGACCGACCTTCTCGGGATTCCTGGTCCGGACCTGCAGACACCCAGCCGGGCCTGTATGGATCAGGCGATCTGGGCGGGAAAGCCCACCGGTGTGAGTGCTTCGATGGATGAGTCTGGGAATTGGCACCTTTCCGGAATGGTTCGACTGCATCGACCGCCTTCCCCTTCAGATCGATGCCTCATCTTGTTCCCAGACCTCGATGGCCAATTGAGGCTCGCTGAGGCTAGGCTGGGCCCCATCGACCCCTCATTTCAGTGTTCGCCCTTGCAGCCCGAACAGATCCAGGTTGGTTTTGTGGATCTTGAGGTCATTGCTCAAGAGCCTCTTCCAAGCTTTGCAGCGGCCCGTCCCGCCTGGGCCGTGCTTCGGGCGGCCGAGCTTCTCGGATGGTCTCAGTCGGTATTGGAGCAGTGCGTCAGCTATGTCCAGCAGAGGGAACAATTCGGTGGCCCGATTGCTCGCTTTCAGGCGGTTCAGCACGCGTTGGCTCGGATGATGGTCGCGATTGAGGCCGCTCGCTCGGCGGTCTATGGCGCGTCCTGCCTGTTGTCCACGGCTAAGGAAGGGCCTCAATGGAGCCATGCGGCACAGGCGGTTCTAGAGTCTCGCAGCGCGGCACGGTTTTGTACCCAGGAGGCAATTCAGATTCATGGCGGCATGGGCTACACCAAGGACTGTGGGCTTGACCGACCACTGCTCACGGCCTATCAGATTGAAGCGCAGTTGAATCAGATGATCGACTGGAATAAGGCCATCGCCCCATGAACCTCTCCGAATCGCCAGACCTCGTCTCTTTTCGATCCCAAGTCCGTGCCTGGATGAGAGCCAATTTTGTTGGCGAGTTCGCGCAGTTGGAAGGAGTCATCGGCCCCGGGTCAGACGGTTTTGACTGTGCGCTCGCAAAGGCGTGGGAGCGGCGGATTGCAGCGGGCGGCTGGGTGGGCCTCACTTGGCCAACCGCACTCGGGGGGCGTGATCTCCCTCTTGCTTATGAGATGGCGTTTCAGGACGAGTATGTTCGGGCAGGCGGCCCTGGCCGGCTGGGCCACATCGGAGAGCACCTGCTTGCGCCAACCCTGATCGCCGAGGGTACGGATCAGCAGCGTGCGAAATTCCTTCCGCCGATTCTGAGAGGTGAAGAGTTCTGGGCGCAGGGCTATTCAGAGCCTGGTGCAGGCTCCGACCTCGCAAGCGTTCGCACCAAGGCGGTTCTGAGCCCTTCGGACGGCCGTTGGCGGGTCACCGGACAGAAGGTCTGGACCTCTTGGGCCCGGGAGTCCGACTGGGCCTTTGTGCTCGCCCGATGCGATCCAGACTCCAGTCGCCATCGAGGCCTAGTGCTACTGATGGTTCGACTGGAGCAGGCAGGAGTCAGCATCCGACCGATTCAGCAGATTTCGGGCGCATCAGAGTTCAATGAACTCTTCTTGGACGATGCGGTGGCAGAGGGGGATGCCGCGATTGGCCAGCCCGGAGATGGTTGGCGCGTTGCGATGGCTCTTTTGGCGCATGAACGCGGCGCGTCCACGCTCGGGCAGCAGGCTCAGTTTGTGACGGAGTTTGATCGGCTCACAGGCTTTCTCCATCGCACCGGCCTCGACCAGGATACCGCCGTGCAAGAGGAGTGGGCTCGACATCAGGCAAGACTCCGTACCCTTCGATTCCATGCACTACGGGTAGCCTCTAGCGGGGAGACGGCCGAGGGGAAGCGAGCAGCGGCTGCAGCGAAATACCTCTGGTCTAACTGGCGCAGAGACGTGGGCGATTTTGCTGCTCGTTGCCTTGCCCGCGTTCCCAGCATTTCTCAAGACGACGTAAGGGTGGTGAACCATCTGAAATCGCTCTGGCTCACCTCCAAGGCAGATACGATTTATGCAGGAACGAACGAGATTCAGCTGAACTTGATTGCTCAGCGAGCACTGGGCCTGCCGAGGCCTCAAGGCTGAGGCGCTCGGCAGAGCAGGGCTACCACTTCAGAGTGGTCTGAAGGCTGACATGCCGGGGAGGCGTGTAATACCCCTGGGTTAGGTTTCCAAAGCCGGGACCAAAATCGATGCGATTGGTCTGGTGCTCTTTGTCAGTGAGGTTCTTCACCGAAAGAGAGACCACCCCATCCACACCCTTGCCCAGAGAAATCTCTCGCAGGCTCAAGCGCGCATTGATAATGGCGTGGGATCCGACACGCGTGTTCTTCGCTACTGCGGACATTGGATCAAACCCCGATCCTGACTCAGCAAGCTGGAATGGATAGAGGTAGTAGCTGCTCTTGAAGCTCACATCGATCTGCCCGAAGAGCTGTCCCAGGCCGGTCTGTGCAAGTCGACTGTCCAGTGCCAGGTTGGCATTGTGCTTGGGGGCATGAATGAAGGCTCGGTTGTTCGCCACATTGACACCCTTGTCAATAAACTCGTCATACCGTCCATTCAGATAGCCGTAGGAGAACTGCAGCTTGGTGGACGAAGAGAGCTGCAGCGCACCGTCGACCTCGACACCATCGACCTTTGCCTTGCCTGCGTTTCGGATGACGGATGCGGCCGCTCCTTCGGCCGTGAAGATCGCGAGCTGCATGTCATCGATCTTGTTGCTGAAACCGGTGATGTTAAGTAGCCCCTTGCCGTTGAGGATCTTGGATTTCAGTCCTACTTCAAAGCTCTCCTGGGTTTCAGGCTTGAAGGCGGTCTGCGTCTCCTTCACATTGCTCGCAATTCCCTCAGGAGTTGGGTTCACCACACCATATTCACCATTAAATCCGCCACTCTTGAAGCCCTCTGCATATCGAGCATAGAGCTGCTGATCCGCATTGAGCTTGTAGCCCAAGGAGATCATGGGGGTGGTTGCATTGAAGGTTTCCTCAGCGGTTGTCCCGGCCGGAACTAGCGGAATGAATGGGGAGCCCAGGGCGGTATTAAAACCGAGGGTTCGAGTGACGGATTTTTTCTCTCGAGTCGATCGAAGGCCTGCGGTGACGGTGAGGTTGGGCTGAATCTGGTAGTCGGCCTGACCGTACAGGGCATTCGACTCGGTAGTAAAACCATATCTAGAATCAAAGTTAAAGGTTCCGAAGAAGTATTTCTGCGGATTGTTGGTGAACCCTTCGTCTTCGAAACGATATAGCCCTGCGACATAGTTCACTCCTGCTCGTGAGCCTGTCCACTGCAGTTCAGCAGAGGACTGGTCGTAGTCGGAGAGTCGCTGTGTGTGAGCCACCAGAAGGGGAGATCCATCCAGATCCAGAGCATCTTCCCAGGTCATGCTTCTGCTCGAGAGAATGAGCTTGAGCCGGTCGCTGCCTCCTGCATTGAGGTCTGCTGTAACCGTATGCCCCTGAATCTTGGAACGCTCAAATAGCTCCCCGTCGACTGCAGCGGTTTTTTGGCGGGTAGTGAAGACGTAGTCTGTGAGGAAAGGAAGGTCCGCACGCACCAGCTGCGAGTGCGTGGGGGTCTGGTCAACCTTGGAGTAGTCAAACCGGTAGTCCAGAGAGAGGTCTTTGCTTGCCGCAAGGGTTGCTGCAAGCCGGAAGCTCGTCTCGTCGGCGCCATTGAGGTCCGAAACACTACTGCCCTTTTCGGTCTTCACCCAGCCGTCGCGCTTTTCCTGCCTCAGACCAATGCCCATCTTGAGGGCGCCACTCGCGGGAAGATCGATCGATGCCTTCAGAATTCGCTCTGAGTCGGTTCCGAGTCCAACAGTGGCCTCCGCAGCAAACTCACCCAGAGGCTTTCGCGTAATAAAGTTGATTGCACCTGCAAGGGTATTCCGTCCGTAGAGCGTCCCCTGAGGGCCTCGCAGAGCCTCGATGCGCTCGAGGTCGAGCAGCTTGAAGATCGATCCCTGGGTCTTTCCGATATAGACACCGTCTACATAAATTCCAACCGCTGTGTCCCAGAACAGGGCCGGATTGGTGGTGACTCCGCCACGGATGGCGATCTGAGAGGCGGTTGAGTTTCCAGGGGTCTTTGACACCATGAGGTTTGGGGCGAGGCCAGAGAGGTCAGAGACGTCCTCGAGTTCCCGGTTTTGAATATCCTGCGCAGTGAGCGCCGTCACAGCGATTGGGACCTCCTGAAGCGGCTGGGCGCGCTTCTGAGCCGTTACCGTGATCTCCTGGACATTCTGTGCCCATGTGGTGGCTGCAGTCGACGAAGCCAAGGCTGCGGTAACCGCTAGGGCGATGCGGGTTCTGGTGTGTCGTGGTTTGAGTGACATGTTGAGTCTCCTTATAGTGGTGTCACACTAACAAGGCCTATCGCATTTGCATGGTCCGTTTGAACGATTAGCCCCTGCCCAGGAGATCTCCAAAATATGAATGCTCAGTCGCGACTCTCCGGCCTGACCGTGCTGGTCACTGGCGCGAGCTCAGGCCTGGGGGCTCATTTCTGCCAGACTCTTGCGGCCCAGGGGGTTCGGGTGATTGGCCTCTCTCGGCGAGACTGCTCAGCCCAGCCTGGCGTTGATCGGGCGATCCAGGCCGACATTACACAGGCCGATGCACTCGAGGCTGCGATCCGTGCTGAGCTTGGAACCCCGGGGCAAGCCCCCAGAGTTGACGGGGTGATTAATAATGCAGGGATTGCCATCACGGCAAGCCTAGACCAGACGCGTCCTGAGGATGAGGCTCGGGTCTTGGCCACCAATATCTCAGGCGTGACCAATATGACCCGGGCCCTGGTGCCCTATCTGAGAGCGCAGGGCGGGGGTGTGATCGTGAACATGGCCTCGGTGCTGGGCGTTCTTCCAGTAAGACAGGTGGCCAGTTACGCGGCCTCCAAGGCTGCGATTATTCAGATGACCCGATCCTCAGCGATTGAACTCGCCAGAGACCAGATCCGGGTGAACGCGCTTGCGCCGGGGTATGTGCGCACTGAACTCAATGCGGAGGTGCTGGATGGCCCGGCGGGAGAGGCCCTCAAAAAGCTCACCCCCCTCCGTCGCTTTGCTCAGCCCTCGGAGCTCGACGCACCGCTGTTCTGCCTACTCGACCCAGCCAACTCCTACATGACCGGGGCGGTGTTGGTGGTGGACGGTGGAATGAGTGCAGGCCTCTAAGGGAGAGATGCATCGTGGACTTTCAGATCTCCTCAGAACACCGTCGCCTGATGCAGCAGGTGGATGCCTTCGTGGAAGACCGGCTCCTGCCGCTGGAGAGCAACCCCTCCAGCTTTGATGCCCATGAGAATATCCGCGAAGACCTACTCGAGACCCTGCGGACGGAGGTGAAAGCGATGGGCCTCTTCTCACCGCAGGCGCCTCAGGCCCGAGGAGGGCTTGGCCTGACGCCTGTAGGCCAGGCCCTGCTCTACGAGCGCATGAATCGGTCGATCTTCGGGCCAGTCTGCTTTAACTGTGCAGCCCCGGATGACGGCAATCTCACGGTGCTCTCCAAGGTGGCGTCCCCGGCGCAGCAGGATCGCTGGCTTCAGCCGCTGATTGAGGGCCGGGTTCGGTCATCCTTTGTGATGACGGAACCGCACCCCGGTGCGGGCTCCGACCCCTCCATGATGCGCACTCGGGCAACCCGCCAGGGTGATCGCTGGCGAATCGAGGGTCACAAGTGGTACATCACGGGCGCCGGCGCGGCGAGCCACTTTATTCTGATCGCGAAGACGGGCGAGGGCAGTCGGGACGGCCTTACGGCCTTTGCCTTCCATCGAGACGATCCCGGATGGGAGATTGTTCGACGCATCCCCATCATGGGTCCGGAGGAGCACGGCGGGCACTGTGAGCTGCGTTTCGATGGCCTAGAGATTCCGGACGAGAACCGGCTGATGGAGGTGGGCCAGGGCCTCAAGCTCACCCAGATCCGGCTGGGCCTGGCTCGTCTCACTCACTGCATGCGCTGGCTTGGCCTGGCCCAGCGGTGTCTGCAGATTGCCACGGACTATGTCGCGGTTCGTGAGGGCTTTGGCATTCGCCTGTCCGATCGAGAGAGCGTGCAGATGCAGCTCGGCCGTGTTGCGATGGCGATCGATACGGGCCGGCTCCTCACCATGCGGGCGGCCTGGCGGCTGGAGCAGGGCGGCAAGGCAAGGCCCGAGATCTCGATGGCCAAGATTCAAGTGGCCGACACCCTTCATCTGGCCGCCGATACGGCCATTCAGCTCTGTGGCGCGCGCGGTTACAGCAAGGACACGGTGCTGGAGTGGATCTACCGGTATGCCCGTCAGGCCCGCTTGGTGGATGGAGCCAGTGAGGTCCATCAGATGGTGATCAGTCGAGCGGTTCAGGCTCATGGGTCGTCGTTCTTTGCCTGGGGGCCCGGTGTCGACTGAGTCCTTGATGGAGGCGCTGGCTCCAGTGGTGGAGGCCCTGCTTCATGGGAGACCGCATGGGGAACGAGGCTTGAGGCTGAGTTCGGCCGTGCGCATGGCCGGGGGCGCCATAAACCAGAACTTTCTGATCGAGCTCGTTGACTCCGATGGGCAGACCCAGCAGTGGGTCTTGCGGCGGGCGCAGGCGCGACCGGTGCCCGGAACCCACAGTCGTGAGCTCGAGTTTCGTCTCTTTGAGTTTGCGCACGCGGCAGGGCTGCAGGTCCCTGAGCCGATTGGGCTGGTAGAGGCCGATGGGGTCACGGTGAGTGCCTTCCGACGCGTGCACGGGGAGGCCGACCCTCGCGCAGTGGCAGGCTGGATGAAGGCACTGCTGGCCCAGTCTGAGGCAAGGGCCCTGGAGGCGGGGACGGCATTCGCGCAGTCGTGTGGCGAGCAGCTTGGGCGGCTCCACCGAGCGAGTCTGGGAGAACACCGGCAGGTCATCCAGATGCTTCTCGGGGCACCCCTCCTGTCCTCTGTGGACGCCGCCATGCAGGGACTCCGCGCAAGCCTTGGGCTTCTGCAGTCTCCCGCCAGCTACCTCCGATACGCGGTCGAGCAGCTTCTGGACGACGCTCCCAGGCGCTCAGACCAACTGCCTGCTGTGCTCTGCCACAACGATTTTCGTCTGGGAAACCTCATGCTCACGCTCCACGCCCAGGGCCAGTCGCCACCGATAGAGCTCGTGGGGGTACTGGACTGGGAGTTCGCGCACTGGTCTGATCCCATGGCAGATCTGGGCTGGCTCACTGCGCCCTGCTGGCGATTTGGCGGGGCGGATGCGGTGGGTGGAATAGGCCCGATCGAGGCCTTGGTGCAGGGCTATGCGCGGGAATATCCAGAGGCTTCGCTCTCGCTCGATGAGCTGCCCTACTGGCAGCGGTTTGCGCAGATTCGATGGGCTCTGATTGCCGCGCAGCAGGGAGAGCGGGCGCTCCCCGGAGAGCCCGAGACCCTGGAGCTGCGCATCACCGGCGCCATGGCCGCAAGCCTTGCTCAGCCAGTGGTGGAGCATTACCTTGGCCATCGGGTGAGCCCGCAGCCCCTCCCGGCCCTTCAGCCTCAGTGGGGTGGGGCGCGCGATCTGCTGCAGGCGGCCGCGCAGCATCTGAGGGGCCAGATGCCTGATGGGCTGAGTTCCAGCGCAAGGTATGCGTCCTTGATGGCGTCAAACGCGATACGCCTCGCGTATAACCATCTCCTGGTGCAGTCCGTCCAACACGACAACCCAGAGGGAAATCCCGTGGAGCTTGATCTCGCGCAAGACTTGGCGATTTGGGGGTTTCGGGGTTTCCCCTGAGGCCAATTCGGGCTGAGCTGACTTGGTGCTGGGTTATAACTCGAGCTTATGACTCAAGCACACGACCTCGTGATCGAGACCAGGGGGCTCACCAAGGAGTTCCTCGGCTTCGTTGCAGTGAACCATGTCAACCTCAAGGTTCGCCGGCACACCATTCACGCCATCATCGGCCCGAACGGCGCTGGCAAGAGCACCTGCTTTAACCTCATCACGAAGTTTCATACGCCCACTGCTGGTCAGATCATCTTCAACGGCGAGGACATCACCCGCCACTCGCCCTCGCAGATCGCTCGAGAGGGCGTGGTGCGCTCCTTTCAGATCTCCGCTGTCTTTCCCCACCTTACGGCACTGGAGAACGTTCGCATTGGCCTGCAGCGCACCCTGGGCACCTCGTTCCACTTCTGGAAGAGCGACAGAACCCTCAACGTCTTGAACGACCGGGCGATGGAGGCCCTGGAACAGGTGGGGCTTCAGAGCGTGGCGGACGAACTGGCCGTGAACCTACCCTATGGGCGCAAGCGCGCCCTCGAGATCGCCACCACCGTGGCCATGAACCCCGAGGTGATGCTGCTCGATGAGCCCACTCAGGGCATGGGGCATGAGGATGTCGACCGGGTCACCGAGCTGATTGCCAAAGTGGCTGAGGGGCGCACGGTCATCATGGTGGAGCACAACATGCGGGTCGTGTCCAACATTGCGCACACGATATCCGTACTCCAACGGGGAGAGCTCATCGCAGAGGGAAGCTACGCGTCGGTCTCTTCAAACCCGCAGGTGATGGAGGCCTATATGGGCGCAAGCGACACGGAACTCCAGGGGCACTAACCGAGATGAGCACCCCCGTTCTTCAGATTGAAGACCTTCATGCCTGGTATGGAGAGTCGCATGTCCTGCACGGCATAAGCCTCTCGGTTCATCAGGGCGAGGTGGTCTGCCTTCTCGGCCGAAATGGAGCGGGTCGCACCTCAACCCTTCGGGCAGTCTTGGGGCTTACTGGAGCGCGTAAGGGAAGCATTCAGGTGAATGGTCGCGAAGTGATCGGCCTGCCTACCCATGAGGTGGCTCAGCTGGGCATCGGCTACTGCCCGGAGGAGCGGGGCATATTTGCAAGCCTCACCTGCGAACAGAACCTCATGCTGCCGCCCAAGGTGGGTGATGGTGTGGTGCTCTCACTGGACGAGATCTACACCATGTTTCCCAACCTGCAGGAGCGGCGCAACAGCCCGGGAGGGCGGCTCTCTGGCGGTGAGCAGCAGATGCTGGCGATTGCACGCATTCTGCGCACCGGCGCAAACCTGCTGCTGTTGGATGAGATCACGGAGGGCCTGGCCCCAGTGATCGTGCAGAAGCTTGGCCAGGTGGTCCAGACCCTCAGAGACAGGGGATTCACCATCGTCCTGGTAGAACAGAACTTTCGATTTGCTTCCAAGCTTGCAGACCGCAATCTTGTCATTGAGCATGGGCAGGTCGTGAAGACCGTCGCGAGAGATGAACTCGAGGCGAACCAAGAAGAGCTCAAGTCCTTGCTTGGCGTGTAGACCACTCAACTTTAATCCTCTGGAGAACGCTATGACCCGTAAGACCCCGATTGCTGCCCTGCTTGCTGGCCTGATGGCCGCTGCCGGTGCCACCGCTCATGCCCAGGCAGTGTCTGATGATGAAGTGCGCATTGGCGTACTCACCGACCTCTCCGGAATTTATTCCGCGATCGAGGGCCCCGGTGCAGTGCTCGCCGCCCAGATGGCTGCTAAGGATTTCGGCGGCAAGGTGCTGGGCAAGAAGATTGTGATCACCTCGGCCGACACCCAGTCCAAGGCCGACCTCTCCAGCTCCAAGGCACGTGAGATGTTCGAAAAGGACAAGGTGGACATGATTGTGGGTAATGTCTCGACCGCCTCCGCTCTGGCCGCGATGGAAGTGTCCGAGCAGCTCAAGCGCGTGGCGATCGTGACCGGTGCAGCCTCACTGCCCATCACCAACGAGAAGTGCACGCCCTACAGCATCCACTATGTGTATGACACCTATGCCCTGTCCCGTGGCACTGGCAAGGCTGTGGTGGATACGGGCAAGAAGACCTGGTTCTTTGTCACCGCCGACTACGCCTTTGGTCACACCCTTGAGCGCGACACCTCCGAGGTGGTTAATGCCTCTGGCGGTAAGGTGTTGGGCTCCGTGAAGCACCCGATCAACACCACCGATTTCTCCTCCTTCCTGGCCCAGGCCCAGGCCTCTAAGGCCGATGTGATTGGCCTCGCCAATGCCGGTGGAGACACGATTGGATCAGTGAAGCAGGCTGCTGAGCTGGGCATCATGGGCTCCAAGCAGACCGTGGTTCCTCTGCTCATGTTCATCTCCGACGTTCAGGCATTGGGCCTCAAGCAGACCGCAGGGATGAACTTCACGGTGGGCTGGTACTGGGATTACAACGAGTCCAACCGGAAGTTCGCAGAGCGCTTCATGAAGGAGTTCAAGGGTAAGGCCCCCACCTCCGTGCAGGCCGGCGTCTACTCTTCCACGATGCAGTACCTGAAGGCGATTGAGGCGACCAAGACGGACGACTCGGATGCAGTGATGAAGCGCATGAAGTCCGTTGAGATTAACGATGGACTCTTCAAGGGCAAGATCCGCGCAGACGGCAAGTTTGAGCACGACATGTACCTGCTGCAGGTGAAGGCGCCGAACGAGTCCAAGGGGCCCAACGATGTGGCCAAAGTGGTCAAGGTGATCTCTGCCAAAGAGGCCACCCTGCCTATCTCGCAGTCCAAGTGCAAGCTGGTGAAGTAATACATGTTTGAGCTGCTCGGAATTACGCCCCAGGCCCTCACGGCTCAGCTCCTGATTGGGCTGATCAATGGGTCTTTCTATGCCCTGCTGAGTCTGGGCCTGGCGGTGATTTTCGGGCTGCTCAATGTGATCAACTTCACACATGGCGCTCAGTACATGCTGGGCGCCATGTTTGCCTGGATCGGGCTCACCCAGTTGGGTGGCTGGCTCGACATGCCCGAGTTTCAGCTTAATTATTTTGTCGCGCTTTTTGTGGTTCCCCTGCTGGTGGGAGCGATGAGCATCGTGATCGAGAAGACCATGCTCAAGCGGCTCTACCACCTCGACCATCTCTATGGCCTGCTGCTCACCTTTGGACTGGCCTTGGTCATTGAGGGCCTCTTTCGCCATTGGTATGGCGCGCTGGGCAACAGTTATGACGTGCCAGAGGTCTTAACTGGCGGGCTTCGGGTCTCTGGCATTTATCTTCCTTACTATCGTCTCTGGGTGGTGGGCCTTGCCTTGTTGGTCTGCTTTGCCACCTGGTATTTCATCGAACGCACCAAGCTGGGAAGCCTGTTGCGGGCCGGCACTGAGAACCCGCGCCTGCTACAGGCCTTAGGCGTGAATGTGCCGCTCATCATTACGCTCACCTATGGCGCGGGCTGTGCGCTGGCCGCCTTCGCGGGGGTGATGGCTGCTCCTGTGTATCAGGTCACCGCAGTGATGGGGTCCAACCTCATTATCGTCGTCTTTGCCGTGGTCGTGATCGGCGGAATGGGCTCGATTGCTGGTTCCATCGTAACTGGGCTCGGGCTAGGAGTGGTGGAGGGCCTCACGAAGGTCTTCTACCCGCAGGCCTCCTCGGTCTCGATCTTTGTGATCATGATTATTGTGCTGCTGATCAAGCCGGCCGGGCTCTTTGGAAAGGTGCGCTGAGAATCCTATGAAGCTCTCTCAGTTTCAAAAGATCTCCTTGGGGATTTTCCTGCTCCTGCTCCTCGTGCCGATGCAGAGCGTGGTCTACGACCTCTTTATGATGAAGGTCTTCTGCTTCGCGATCTTCGCCGCCTCACTCAACCTCCTGCTGGGCTATGTGGGGCTGTTGTCTTTTGGGCACGCAGCATTCTTTGGCTCGGCTGCCTACGTCACGGCGCATGCCATGAAGGAATGGGGCGTCACGCCCGAGATTGGCCTGCTGCTTGGCGTAGCGGCCTCTGCTGCCATTGGCTATGTCTTCGGAGCGCTGGCCATCCGTCGCCAGGGGATCTACTTTGCCATGATCACCTTGGCGCTGGCCCAGGTGATCTACTTCTTAGCCACCCAACTCCCATTCACCAATGGGGAGGATGGCATTCAGGGGGTTCCGAGGGGCTACTTCCTCGGCCTGGTCGACCTCAGCAGTTCGACCGCGATGTACCTCTTCAGTCTCGGCGTGTTCGCAGTCGCCTTCCTGCTCATCATCCGCATCGTCAACTCACCTTTCGGTCAGGTGCTGAAGTCCATTCGGGAGAATGAGCCGAGGGCGATCTCCTTGGGCTATGACGTAGACCGCTACAAGCTGATCGCCTTTACGCTGTCGGCCGCGTTGGCCGGGCTGGGGGGGGCTCTCAAGAGCCTGGTGCTCCAGTTGGCCTCGCTCGGAGATGTCTTCTGGCACATGTCCGGTGAAGCCGTGCTCATGACCATCCTCGGGGGCATTGGCACCCTCTGGGGACCGATTGCGGGGGCGGCCATTATTGTGAACCTGCAGAACTACCTGGCCAACCTGGGCGGATGGAGCACCATCGCCACTGGTGCCATTTTTGTGATCTGCGTGTTGGCCTTCCGCCGCGGAGTCGTGGGCGAACTGGCAGACCGGCTGAAAATAAAGCTCTAGCCGCTGGGTGCTTTTTTGCAACACTGACATCTCTTTGTCATCTGTTTGTCGGACAGTTACGGGGCTAAACTCTCCAACACTCGTCCAATAGAGGATGTCTATGTCACAGTCCCCCCTTTTCCTTCGGACAGCCCTTGCGCTGGCCGTTGCAGCCAGCCTCACCCCCCTCGCCATTGCGCAAAATACCTCCTCCTCCATGGGCGGGCTGGTGCAGGATGGCTCTGGCAAGCCCGTTGCTGGCGCTTCCGTGGTGGTCACCCACACGCCCTCTGGTACGCGCAGCGTTGCCATGACCGATGCGACCGGCCGCTTCCTGGCAACCGGCCTGCGCGTGGGCGGGCCCTACACCGTAACCGCCACAAAAGGCGGTCAGACTGCCAAGGAAGACAATCTCGATCTGAAACTCGCCGAACCCCTTGAGGTGTCACTCACCATCGGTGCACCCGTCCAGACCGTGACGGTTCTTGGGCAGAAGGGCTTCACCGACCCCCGCTCCAACCGGTTTGGTGCTGGCACGAGTTTCAGCCAGGCCGACCTCGACAACCTGCCCGGCTTCGGTCGTGACCTGCAGGAAGTCGCTCGACTCGACCCACGCGTGAGCCAGGTGAACAAGGCTTCGGACATGATCTCCGCGCTGGGCCAGAACTTTCGCTACAACACCATCACGATTGACGGTGTGGGCGTGTCCGATCCCTTCGGGCTGAGCTCCAATGGCCTGCCCACCCTGAAGCAGCCCATTCCCTTCGATGCGATTGACTCGGTGCAGGTGAACGTATCGAACTTCGATGTAACCCAGTTTGGATACTCCGGTGCCAACGTTAACGCCGTCACCAAGTCTGGAACCAACAAGCTCTCTGGCAGCGTCTATTACGCCCAGCAGGACGAGCGCATGGCCGGCGACCGTGTTACTAGCGTAGATACCAACGCCACGGCCAAGCAGTCCGATTTCAAGGTAACGAACACCGGCTTCACCCTGGGCGGCCCCATCATCAAGGACAAGCTCTTCTTCTTCGTGAACGCAGAGAAGTTCAAGGACTCTCGCGCAGGCACGCCTCAGTACGGCCCGGTGGGGAGCAACCTGATCAATATCGGCATCACCCAGAGTGACATCGAGAAGATTCAGTCGATCGCCAAGACCACCTATGGTTTTGAGGCGGGCAACCTGGTTCCGTCCCAGGGCGAGCTCACCTCAGACTCCATGATGGGCAAGATCGACTGGAACATTACCGATGACCATCGCCTGACGCTGACCTACAGTGACACCGAGTCGAGCGAGCCCCTTTACTACGGCATGGGCTCAAGCTCGCTGAGTCTCACCTCTTATTGGACTGCTGAGTCCAAGAAGTTCAAGACCAATACCGTTCAGCTCTATTCCGACTGGTCCGATAACTTCTCCACTGAGGTGAAACTGGGCAACCGCACCTACGATAAGGTGTTTGCCAATAATTCCGCAGCACCCTCCGTACAGATCCTGTTCGAGGGCTCGGCGCCTGCAGGTTCCGGCCTCACCTCGTCTGCTACGCGTTCGGTCTATCTGGGTACTGAGCAGTTCCGGCACTACAACATCCTGAAGACGGACACTCAGGAGATCTTCTTGGCAGGCACCTACAAGCTGGGCCAGCATGAGCTCAAGTTTGGAGGTACCCATGAGACCAACGATGTATTCAATGCCTTCCTGCCCACTTCCAACGGTCTCTACGTGTTTGAGTGTGATGAGCGTTTTGCGTACACCAGCTTTTCAGGTGCTGTGAGCTGCTCTAACGGTGCAACGGCCGCACTGGCTGCGCTGGAGAACTTCCAGAAGGGCCGTGCAAGCTCCTACACCGTTCGGGTTCCCCAGGCTGGCCTCACGCTCGACCAGGGCGCTGCAGAGTTTTCGTACCAGAACACAGGGCTTTTTGTGCAGGACACCTGGCGCCTGAACCGTGACCTCACGGTACTCGCAGGGTTCCGCATGGACACCCAGACCACAGACGACCGTCCGCTGAAGAATGTGGCAGGCACTGCGGCTCTCGTGCCGGGCAACCCGGCCACCAACACCTATCAGACGGGTGGCTTCGGTCGCGACAACTCGGCCATTAATGATGAAATGACTCTGGTCCAGCCCCGTTTCGCATTTACCTGGAACCTGCGTGATGCCATGCAGAGCCGCGTGCGCGGTGGATATGGCCTGTTCAAGGGCGGTGCCCCCACGGTCTGGTTCTCCAACCCCTACTCCAACACCGGAGTGCAGACGCTACTGGCTAGCTGCTCCGGAACGGGGGGTAGCGCATGTCCCGCTGGTGGCTTGGCTGTCACGATGGACCCCACCAAGCAGCCAACCCTGCCCGGCTCGCCCCCGATTCCTGCGATCGATTACAACGACTCCGGGCTCGAACTGCCCTCCATCTGGAAGGGTAATCTTGCCTACGAGGCCACCCTCAAGGACGGCTATGTGGTGTCTGCAGAGTACATCCGCACCGACACCAACGCAGACATCTACTTCGAGCACCTGAACCTGGGCGCTGCTACGCGCACCGGCCCCGACGGCCGTGAGATGTTCTTTAACGCCGCAGGCTACAACGCATCGAGCTACACCGTGGCCTCCAACGGTGCAGTGAGCACGGTGTCCTCCGCTGGGGTTCAGACGAAGTTCCTGCGTAACCGGTCCTTCGACAATGTGATCCTCACCAAGAAGACCGACAAGGGCTATGGCAACACCGTGACCCTTGCCCTGGCCAAGCCTGCAGCTGGAATGGGCTTCGGCTGGAACGCCTCCTACACCTACAGCGATGTGCAGTCGGTGCACGATGGCAGTTCCTCTGTGGCGTTTTCTAACTGGCGTTATTTCCCCCGTCTCCAGGCCAACGAAGAGGAACTCGCTCGCTCGCGTTATGAGATCCGCAATCGGGTGAACCTGGGCGCCACCTACAAGACCAAGCTCTTCGGAAACCTGAGCACCAGCTTCGGCATCTTTGCTGAGCATCGCACGGGCTACCCCTACAGCTGGACCTTCTACAACGACGCCAACGGTGACAGCCAGGCTGGAAACGACCTTCTCTATATTCCCAGCGCACCGGGATCTGGCGAGGTGGTCTTTGCTGCGGTGGGCAACAAGTCGCCCGCAGAGGCTGAGTTGGCATTCTGGAACGTGGTGAACAGTGAGAAAGGTCTCAGCAGCTACAAGGGTCGTGTGGTTCCCCGTAACAGCAGCACAGCCCCCCGTGTCAATGTAATCGACTTCCGCATGAGCCAGGATGTCCCGGCCTTCAACGCTCAGCATCGTGCGTCTATTACCTTCGACATCTTCAACCTGGGCAACCTGTTGAACAGCAAGTGGGGCCGCACCCTCCAGTCGATCAACGAGGCACGCGAGTTTGTGTCCTACGCCGGCATGACGGCAGACGGACGCTACATCTACGCGGTGGGCACGCCGGAGAGCCTTGCTCTCCAGCAGTCGAAGAACGAATCCCAGTGGGCGCTGCGCCTCACTGCCAAGTACCAGTTCTAAGCAGCAGCGGTTCGCTGCGCAGACCAGACCCCGGCCTTTGAGCCGGGGTTTTTTTTAGCCCATCATGTGGGCTGCGAACCCGATGAAGCAGAGGCTCACTGCGATGACGCCCAAGGCCGATCGTTTGGGATGCGTCACGAAGGCTGTGCGCAGTCTTTCGCCTGCAACGATCAGCATCCAGAGATAGGCCAGGCTGCAGACCTGCACCACAATGCCCAGCACGGTATAGGCCAGCGCCGGAGAGGGCGCGTCTGCGCGGACAAACTGGGTGAAGAAGGCGAGAAAAAAGAGAATGGCTTTGGGATTGGTGAGTGAGAGGCCGAGTGCCTTGAGATAGGGCGTGCGCTCGGTCCCCGCTGGGAGTGCATCCTCGCCAGATGCAGGTGATGCCTGCCATTGCCGCAGACCCGTTCTCAGGAGTCCAAAGCCGATCCAGCCCAGATAGAGCGCCCCCAGAAACTTCACCGTCTCGAAGGCCACCGGAAACAGAACCATGAGGGAGGCCGCCCCCGAGGCGGTTGCCACCATGAGGATGGTGTCCCCTGAGAAAATTCCCCAGGCAGCCCGCCAGCCGAGTGTGGGGCCCTGGCGTGCCGCAGTGGCAAGCACATAGAGGGAGTTGGGCCCGGGGAGCAGCACTACGATGATCGTGCCCACCAGAAACTGCCAGAAGTTTTGGATGCCCAGTTCGGTCATCGGGACGGCCTCAGGCTGGCCCAGGTGGCGGCCAGGATGATCAGGAGCCCGCCAGCCCACTCGCGTGTGGAGGGGAGGGCACCGAGAAGGACTGCGGCAGACCCTGCAGCAAAAAGGATCTCCGAGAGCATGAGTAGGCTGGTCACCTGAGCGGGTAGGCGACTCGCGCCGAACTGGAGGGAAAGGTTGGCCAACGCAAGCCCCAAGATGACGAAGGGCAGAATCCAGAAGGCCTCGGGCTGGGCGTCCCAGGGTGAACTCGCGGGCACGAGGAGGTTCTGGGGCCAGAGGCCCATGGGGGAGAGCAGGGCCATGCTCAGGAGGATGAGGAGGGGAATGAGCCCAGACCCTGCAAACATCATCCACAGGCGAAGCGTCTGGGCCTGATGCTCAGCCCGTCGAAGCAACACATTGGCTAGACCAAAGAAAACTCCGCCCATCAGGGCCAGCAGGTCTGCAGCCCCCTTGGACTCACCGATTCCCCCGAGTACGACCACGGCACCGGCAAGGGCGAGCAGGAGTCGAATCATCCCCTCCCGGCCGAGCTGCTCCTGGAGAAGCCAGCGCGCGGACATTGCCGACCAGATTGGCATGAGATAGAACAGCAGGACCACCCGAACCACGTCCCCCAGGGCGAGCGCCCAGTTAAAACAGGTGTTGGTGAGGCCATAGCAGAGTGCCATGGCCCAGAGTGAGCGGCCCTGAGCGAGGCTCCCCATGAGCATGGGGCGGCGAATTAGGAATAGTCCTAGGGTGAGCACGCCGTATGCGAGAGCGGTGGCCCATAAAATGGAGAGCCCGTGGCCCTCCATGGCTTTGTAAGGAACCCAGGAGAGTCCCCAGAGCCCTGCGTTCAGCACGAGGGCAAGGTGAGGCAGAGAGCGAGGAGTCAAAATGATCGAGATACGGCGTTCACAGGCAAGAGGGTTTGCAGACCATGGATGGCTGAAGTCGTTTCATAGCTTTTCCTTCGCAGACTACTACGATCCTGAGCACACTCAGTTTGGGAACCTGCGCGTGATCAACGAGGACTGGATTGCGCCAGGCAGAGGGTTTGGCACCCATCCGCACCGAGATATGGAGATTGTCACGTATGTCCTGGAGGGGGCCTTGGCTCACAAGGATTCACTCGGAAATGGGGCCGCCATTCTTCCTGGAGATGTCCAGCGCATGAGCGCTGGCACGGGCATTGCCCACAGTGAGTACAACCATAGCCAGACCCAGACCACCCATCTGCTGCAGATCTGGATCCATCCCGCACATCGTGGGATCCCGCCAGGCTATGAGCAGCGCCAGTTCTCAGATGAAGAAAAGCGCGGCCGCCTGCGCCTAGTGGCCTCCCCAGATGGCGCGGACGGCAGCGTCTCGTTCTCTGCCGATGCTCGAATCTACGCAGGCCTGTTTGATGGGAGGGAGACAGCAGCCCTGGAACTGGCGCCTAAGCGTCTGGCGTATCTGCATGTAGCCAGGGGAGAGCTCACCGCCAATGGGCACCGACTTTCTGCCGGTGACGCGCTGCGGTTGATGGATGAAACGCAGCTGGAGATATCAGCGGGGCTGGGGGCGGAGGTATTGCTGTTTGACCTCGCGCCATAGCGCGTGGAGACCCAGTCGCGTTCACAGAAATGTCACATCACTTCGTTAGCTTGATGAATGACCTTCATCAACTATATGAAACGACCATGAACGCACTCTCCAAGACACCCATCCGATCTGCCCTCACTGCCGCCGTGCTCACGGCCCTGCTGGCCTCCTGTGGCGGCGACGGCAGCAACAAGATCGACCTCAGCCCCTTTAACGCGACCAACCTTGAGCCCACCCCCACGACGCTCTCGCTCTCCAAGGCCGGTGAGTATGCGACAGGTGTCTACGCCTCGGGTGCTGCAGAGATCACCTCGTTCGATGCTGCAAGCGTGCGCGCATTTGTGGTCAACGCCAAGGCGGGCACCGTCGATGTGCTCAACCTAGTCGATCCCACCAAGCCCGCAAAGATTGGGGAGATTAAGGCCTCTGCGGTGATTGCCGGTGGAGAGATCAACAGCGTGGCGGTCTCCAACGGGGTCGTGGCGGTGGCAGTCCAGGCGCCGGTCAAGACCAACCCGGGTGTGCTCGCCCTCTTTCGCGCAAGCGACCTGACCCTGCTCTCGACCGTTGGGATTGGCGCCGTTCCCGATAATGTCACCTTCTCGCCTGATGGGAAGTTTGTGCTGGTCGCCAATGAGGCCGAGCCCTCGGACGACTATCAGACCGATCCCGAAGGTTCGGTCAGCGTGGTGAATGTAGAAGACCCCACCAAGCCGGTGGCAAAGTTGGCCACCTTCACTGCCTTTAACGGGCAAGAGGCCGCCCTGCGGGCGAAGGGAGTGCGCATCTTTGGCCCCGGCGCGACCGCTGCCAAGGACTTTGAGCCCGAGTACATTGCGGTGACACCCGACAGCAAGACGGCCTTTGTCACGCTTCAAGAGAACAACGCCCTGGCCAAGATCGACATCGCGACCGCCACCGTGACCAGCATCATTCCCCTTGGCTACAAGGACTACGGCAAGGCGGGCAATGAGATCGACGCCAGCGACCGGGACAGCAAAATCAATATCCAGGCCTGGCCGGGGGTGGTGGGGGCCTACATGCCCGACACCATTCATGCCTACACCGTCAGCGGCAAGACCTACCTGGTCACGGCCAACGAGGGCGATGCCCGGGCCTGGGGTGAGGGCAACAAGGACTACTGGGCCGGCGATACCAGCAAAGGGTTCGTTGAAGAGTTTCGGGTGAAGTATCTGGCCGCCAAGGCCGGCTGGTCCAACCGGGCCAACAATGACCTCCCGCCCCAGCTTGCCGCCCTGGCCAAGGGCGGACTGCTCAATCCAACCACCTTTGCCTACTGTGGCGCAACGGCCGGTGATCCGGGCAAGTGCGTGGATGACGCCAATCTTGGCCGGCTTAATGTCTCCTGGACCCAGGGCTATCGCGTGGATGCCCAGGGAAAGCCGGTCCTGTTTAATGCGGCCGGCGTGCAGGATCCCGCGGGTGACCGGCTGATGTACGACCAGCTGCATTCCTTCGGCGCACGCTCCTTTACCATCTGGAGTGACCAGGGCCAGCTCGTCTGGGATTCTGGCGCTGAGATTGAGAAGTTTCTGGCCAGTGACGACTGCAAGCTCGGGCCCACCCGCTCCGTGGCCTGCAAGACTTACTTCAACCACGGCCACGACGAGGCCAATGCCTTTGACAGCCGCAGTGATGCCAAGGGGCCGGAGCCCGAGGGTCTGGCACTGGGGCAGATTGGCTCCAAGACCTATGCCTTCATTGGCCTGGAGCGCATGGGTGGGGTGCTGGTCTATGACATCACCAATCCCACGGCACCCAAGCGGGTGGACTATCTCAACACCCGCACGGACTGGCTCTTGGCGCCGGCGACCAACTTGAGCAAGGTGGGTGACCTCGGCCCCGAGGGCATTCACTTCATCGCGGCCAAGGACTCGCCCAACGGGAAGCCCCTGCTGCTCGTGGGCAACGAGATCAGCGGCTCGACTGCAGTCATCCAGCTGGACCTGGGCTACTAGCCGCTCGCAGCTCGCGGATCAGGCCTCGCGCAGGGCGCGCCTGAGAATCTTGCCTACATTGGTCTTCGGCAGTTCGGTACGGAACTCGATCTGCCGAGGCACCTTGTAGTTGGTGAGGCGCTCTCGGCAATGAGCGAGCAGGCTTCCCTCGGTGAGGGTGGGATCTTTGCGAACGATAAAGATCTTCACCGCCTCACCGGTCTGTGTATCGGGCACCCCAATGGCCGCAACCTCCTGCACGCCGGGGTGCTCGGCCACCACCTCCTCGATCTCGTTGGGGTAGACATTGAAGCCTGAGACGAGAATCATGTCCTTCTTGCGGTCCACAATGTAGACAAAGCCGAACTCGTCCATGTAGCCCATGTCGCCGGTCTTGAGAAAGCCGTCTGGCGTGAAGATCTTGGCTGTCTCCTCGGGCTGGTTCCAGTAGCCGGGGGTCACTTGAGGGCCCGCGATGCAGATCTCACCCACCTGTCCGTGCGGGAGAGTTTGTCCCTCGTCGTCACGAATCTCCACCCGAGTGGACGAGATGGGCAGGCCGATCGAGCCATTGAACTCTTTTCGAGTGAGCGGGTTGATGGTAGCGGCCGGGGAGGTTTCGGTGAGGCCATAGGCCTGGGCAAGTGGGCTCTGGGTGGTGGCCTGCCAACGTTCTGCGACAGGCTTTTGCACGGCCATCCCGCCACCTAGTGTGAGTCGCAGCCGGCTGTGGTCGAGGCGACCGAACTCGGGATGATTGAGGAGCGCGTTAAAAAGGGTATTCACACCGGTGAAGACGGTCACCGGATGTTTGGACCATTCCTTCACAAAGTTGGGAATGTCACGGGGGTTGGCAATCAGCAGATTGCGCGCGCCGAACATCATGAAAGTGAAACAGTTCGCCGTGAGCGCGAAGATGTGATAGAGCGGGAGCGCCGTCACAATGAACTCCTGCCCTGACTTGATCTCCGGCTGGATCCAGGCCATCGCCTGCATCACATTGGCCGACATGTTGCGGTGGGTGAGGATGGCGCCCTTGGAGGTGCCTGTGGTGCCACCGGTGTACTGCAGGAAGGCAGGGTCGTCGAGGCTTAAGCTTGCGCCGGCTGCGAGCGCCTGCGCCTTGGCCTTTGCATTGTGAAAACCGAGCCTTAAGGCCTTTCGGAGTGAGATGGCATTGGGGATCGACCAGGCCGGCACCAGCTTCTTGATGCGCCGAACCACCAGATTGACCAGGGTGCGTTTGGGCTGGGGCAGCATCTCCGCGAATGAGGTCACCACCACGTGTTCGACAGCCGTGCCCTCCCGAGCCTTTTGTAGGGTGTGGGCAAAGTTCTCCACCACCACGATGGCCTTGGCCCCGGAATCCTTGAGCTGAAACTGGAGCTCGCGCGGGGTGTAAAGCGGGTTGCAGTTCACCACCACGCAGCCTGCTCGCAGGGCGCCCATGAGTGCAATTGGGTACTGCAGGAGGTTGGGCATCATCAGGGCGATGCGATCACCCTTGCGCATGCCCACGCTGTGCAGCCAGCTCGCAAAGGACTCACTCTGGGTGAGAAGCTCACCGTAGCTGATGTTATGACCAAGGCTGAAATAGGCCGTCTGAGGCGCAAACCGCGTGCAGGCCTCCACCATCATGTCGCCAATCGGCTTGGCCTTGCTCAGGTCGATCTCTGCAGGAACGCCCTGCGGGTACTGCTTAAGCCACGGCTGATGCATGCATGCTCCTTCGTCTGCGCTCGTAGTCTCTTGTTGCGATGTACACCGTCCGGTCGACCGTGGCGTAGACCTGCTGGTCTGCATCGACCAGGTCGATCGTAAAGACATGTTCTATCGCCTCGTCCGCCTGAAGTCGATGCTGGATTTCCTGAAGAAGGGCCTGGGGAATCTCAAATTTCGCCCGGAGTGCCCGAGTGGCTGGGCGACGGTAGCGAATGCTGGCGGCCTTATCCCAGACCACAACGCGCTTTGGACCGAGCGCAATGAGTAGCATGATGGGGTGTGGCCCATCGGTGACGGCAAAGAGCGAGCCCCCATAGATGGTGCCGTTGGCATTGCGGGTGCGCCAGTTGAAGGGCAGGGTTGCCTCCATGGAGAGGAGGTCGGGCGCGACCCAGGTGAGCCGTCCCCCAGTTCCCCGAAAGGGCGGAAAGAGGTTAAACCCAACGCGCAGCACAAGCGCCTGCCAGCGGGGGGGCAGGCGGCTGAGGAAGGTCATGGGGTTCACGCGCGAGACCAGTGCAGAGGCCCGCCGCGGAAGGGCGGAAAGCCGGTGCCGAAGATCACGCCCGCGTCGGCGAGGTCTGCGTCAGCGACGACTCCATCCGCGACCAGTTGTTCGGCCCGATCGTTGAGGGGCTGAAGCAGACGCTCGGCCAGGCCCGAGGGGATGGCCCCTGTGTGGGGGACTCTGCTGGACCGTCCCTCCGTCCAGGTATAAAAGCCTTTCCCTGACTTCTTGCCAAGCGCTCCTGCATCCACACAGGCCTGCAGGCAGCGGGGCGCAGCCTGGCCATCGGAGGCGAGGCTCTGGCCAGCGGCCATGGCAATGTCCAGGCCCACCGTGTCGGCGAGTTCGAGCGGCCCCATGGGCATGCCAAAGTTGCGGCAGGCCTGGTCGATCAGTGCCGGTGTAAGCCCCTCGTCCACCGCACGCATGGCCGCCAGCATGTAGGGCGCGAGCACGGCGTTGACCAGAAAGCCCGGCGCGCTCTTCACTGGCAGCGGCAGCTTATCGAGGCCCTTCACAAAGCTGAGCGCGCGCGCCAGCACCATAGGATCGGTGTCTGGAATTCCGATCACCTCCACCAGAGGCAGCTGGGCCACCGGGTTGAAAAAGTGAATGCCCACTAGCCTTTTGGGGTCGTGGAGTGCCTGGGCCAGGTCCTCCAGTCGGAGGCTGGAGGTGTTGCTGGCCAGCACCGCGGTGGGCTTAAGCCGAGGCTCGATGGCCCGAAAGAGGGCGTGCTTGGCCTCGACGCTCTCGAAGATGGCCTCAATGACGAGATCGGCCTTGGCTACGCCGTCGCCCTTGGGGTCGGGGATCAGCCGATCAAGGGCATCTCTGGCCCGCAGAGGGTCCCGCAGCCGCTTGGAGAAGAGGCCAGCCGCGCGCGTGAGGGCGGGCTGAATTCGGGCCATGGACTGGTCTTGAAGCGTCACGGTATGGCCCCGTAGGGCGCACCAGGCGGCAATATCGCCGCCCATGGTGCCCGCGCCCACCACATGCACATGGCCCACCCGGGGGGCATCGCCTTTTCCAAACCCCTTGAGCCGCTCTTGAAGGAAGAAGACACGAACCAGATTGGCTGTGGTGGGAGAGAGCACCAGGTCGTCGAGTGCCTTCAGGTCGCGAAGGCTGTCTCCCTGGTGTTTCAGCCAGCAGTCAATGATCGCGTAAGGCGCGGGGTACTGGTCCTTGCGAACCTTCTGCGCTACAGACTTACGGGCCAGGTGCGCCACCACCATCCGCATAGGCCCCCAGTTCATGAGCGCGTTCATGCCCTTGGCCTTGGCCGCTGGCTGGCCGCTGAACACCAGCCAACGGGCAGAGGCCTCGGCCACGCGGGGAGCAACCGCAAGATCGACCATGCCCATGCGCTTGGCCCTGCGGGCGTCCACGGTCTTGCCGGTGAGCATCAGGTCGAGTGCCGCCTGCGGGCCGGTGAGCCCTGGCAGTCGCGCAATGCCGCCCCAGCCCGGGAGAATGCCCAGCATCACCTCGGGCAGTCCAAGCTTGGTGCTGGGATCGTCCACGGCCACGCGGTAGCGGCAGGCCAGCGAGAGCTCCAGCCCCCCACCCAGGCAGACCCCTTGAATGAGGGAGAGGGTGGGAAATGGCAGGCGCGCGATGCGGTTGAAGAGATGCCAGCCGCGGGCCACGAGCTCTCGGGCCTGCTCGGGGGTCTTGAGGCTGGTGAACTCCTCAATGTTGGCGCCAGCGATGAATCCGTTGGGCTTGCCGGAGCGAATGATGAGCCCCTTGGGTGGATTGGATTCGAGTCCATCCACAATCGTCGCGAGCTCAGCCATGGCCTCTCTGGAGAGGGTGTTCAGACCCGTGCCCGGAGTGGCAATGCTCAGCCAGGCCAGGCCGTCGCTGTCGTGCGTGAGTGTCCAGTTCATCTCAGAGTGCCTCCACCAGAATTGCGCCGCCTTGACCCCCGCCAATACAGATGGCGGCGAGTCCTCGCCTGAGGCCCCGGGCGCGAAGCGCCTGTGCCAGGTGCAGGGTGATGCGGGCACCCGAGGCGCCCACGGGATGCCCAATCGAGACTGCCCCGCCGTCCACATTGAGCTTGTTCTCGTCGATGCTGCCGAGCGCTGCGCTGAGGCCGAGCTGCTCACGGCAGTAGGCCTCGCTCTCCCATGCCCGCTGACAGGCAATCACCTGCGCGGCGAAGGCCTCATTGATCTCGATGAGGTCGAGGTCCTCGAGGCGGATCTGGTTCCGCTGCAGCAGCGGAGTGGCGGCATGCACGGGGCCAAGCCCCATCTCCGCTGGGTCGAGCCCGGCCCATTGGAGGTCGGTGAGCCTGGCAATCGGCTTGAGATTCCAACGCGCCACCGCCTCCTCACTCGCGAGCAGGACCATCGCGGCTCCGTCGGTCACCTGGGAGCTGTTGCCGGCCGTGATGTTCCCTGCGGGCTTGTCAAACACGGGCTTGAGCTTGGCCAGGCCCGAGAGGCTCGCGTCCTCCCGAACGCCGTCATCCTGCTCGAAGACTTCCCCTTTGTTGGAGACCACGGGCGTGATCTCTCCAAATGCGCCGGCGGCCCGCGCAGCAACGGCACGCGCGTGGCTGCGCTGGGAGAAGCTGTCCATCTCGGCTCGACTGATCTTAAAGCGGTGAGCGAGGTTCTCCGCCGTCTGGCCCATGGACAGCCCCACGACCGGATCGGTGAGGCCACGAAGCAGGCTGATCACGGGCTTGAGGGCGGAGGCGATGGGCAGCCGGGTGAAGTGCTGCAGCTTCTGCATGGGGGTACGCATGCGGGTGGCCTGGGCAAACCAGCGCACCATTCGGTCGTCATAGGTGAGCGGTGAACGTGAGAGGGCGTCTACACCGCCTGCCAGCACGACCTGACTGCGGCCTGTGGCCAGGCTCATCCACGCCGCATCGATGGCCTGAAGGCCCGAGGCGCAGTTGCGCATCACCGTATGGGCCTGGACTCGGTGGCCACAGCCGAGGCGCAGCGAGACCACGCGCCCAATATTGGCCTCATCCGCGGATGGAATGGCGCATCCCACCACCACCTCGTCGAGGTCCGTGGCCTCAAGGGGCTGGCGTAGCAAGACAGCCCGCCCCGCCTGCACGGCAAGGTCGGAGGCTGAGAAGGGGCCAGGTGCCCCCTTGGCCTTGAGAAAGGGTGTTCGTGCTCCGTCGACGAGATAGATCGGTTTCATGCCGCCTCCTGTTTGGGCTGTTGGCCGACTGCGTGAATCTGAAAGGGAAAGTCATCGACATGGATAACGAGGTCGCGAAGACGGTCGCGCTCTCTGAGCTGAGCCGCCTCAAAGTCGGTGAGGATGCCCTTCGATTGGGCAAAGTCGATCCGATTGAGCAGGGTGAGTTCGGGCAGGTCGTCAAACGCCCCCGCCTTCTCGGCCTGCCGGATCTTGGCCTCCAGGGGTTCGGCCTGGACCACGGCCTGGAGTGCCGCCTCCAGTGCACCCATGGCCTCTCCTTCCTCGCTGGGCAGGTAGACGATGCTGGTGAGGCGATCCCGGGCCGGCCCGGGCTGGGCCAGCATCTGGGCCACGCGTTGGCGCAGGCGGTCGCTCGGGCCATCCATCTGCAGGCCGAAGGGAAACAGCAGCAGCCTTAGGGCGACGGAGAGTGGGCCGAGGGGGTGGTTGTGAAAGACACCGCGCATCGCCTGGGCGAGGTCGGCCTCCAGCGCCTGGAGCGCATGACGAACTACCGGCACGGCCTCGGCAGGGTATCCCTCGTCCTGGTGCTGCTTGATGACTGCGCTGGCCAGGAACTGGTAGGCCAGAAGATCGCCGAGCCGAGCGGAGAGCATCTCCTTGCGCTTGAGGCTTCCTCCCAGCATGAGCATGGTGAGGTCACTCACGAATGCGCTGGCCGCGGACCATCGCGTGAGCCGCTGCTGGCTGCGCTGGATAAACGCAGGCGCGCCCGCCTGCGGGGCCACAGTTCTCGCCCCTGTCCAGCCCAGCGCGACTGCACGAAGTCCGTTCTTGAAAAGGTGGAGCATGTGGGACCAGAAGGCCTTGCCAAAGGCGGCCTGGCCCTGTGCAAGGTCGCTCTGTTGGGCAGCCTGCATCTCCTTCAACAGGAAGGGGTGGCAGCGAATGGCACCCTGGCCAAAGAGGATGAGACTTCGCGTGAGGATGTTGGCCCCCTCCACGGTGATGCTCACCGGGATCTGTTGATAGATTCCGCCCATGATGTTTCCGGGGCCCATGCAGATTCCCTTGCCGCCCACGATGTCCATGCCGTCGCTCACCACGCGTCGAGTGCGCTCGGTGACGTGATACTTGGCAATGGCCGAGACCACCGACGGCTTCTCGCCAAGGTCGATGGCGAGTGCGGCGAATCGTCGGGTGGCATTGTTGATATAGGTGTCGCTGGCCATCCGGGCCAGGGCCTCTTCAATGCCCTCGAATCGGCTGATGGGCGTCTTGAACTGACTGCGCACTCGTGCATAGCCGCCGACCAGCCGAGCCGCCAGCTGGCTCATTCCGGCATTTGAAGAGGGCAGCGAAATGGCTCGGCCTGCAGACAGGCACTCCATGAGCATGCGCCAGCCCTGTCCGGCGCGCTCAGGCCCGCCAATAATGAACTCCAGGGGCATAAAAACATCCCGGCCCTGGGTGGGACCGTTCATGAAGTAGGTGTTGAGCGGGATGTGGCGCCGGCCAATCTCCACCCCGGGATGGTCGCGGGGAACGAGCGCACAGGTGATGCCAATCTCGGTTCCTCGGCCCAGCAGTTGGTCTGGATCGATGAGCCTGAAGGCCAGCCCCAGCACGGTACAGACCGGCGCAAGCGTGATGTAGCGCTTGTTCCAACTGACGCGCATGCCGAGCACCTCCTGGCCCTGCCACATGCCTCTGCAGACCACGCCGAGGTCGGGAATGGATGCAGCATCACTGCCCGCCCAGGGGCTGGTGAGCGCAAAGGCTGGGATCTCCTCGCCTCGGGCGAGCCGCGGCAGGTAATGCTGCCGCTGGGCCTCCGTCCCATAGTGGAGCAGGAGCTCGGCCGGCCCGAGCGAATTGGGCACCATCACTGAAACGGCGAGCGGCGACGAGCGTGTGGAGAGGCGGGCGATCACCTGCGAGTGTGCATAGGCAGAGAAACCCAAGCCCCCATAGGCCTTGGGAATGATCATGCCCAGGAACCCCTTGTCCTTGATGAACTGCCAGGCCTTGGCCGACATATCAAAGGTCTCGTGGTTGATGGGCCAGTCATTCACCAGGGCGCAGGCCTGAGGCACCTCTGTGTCGAGAAAAGACTGCTCTTCGGGGGTGAGCCTCGGGGCTGGCAGCGCAGCGAGCTTCTCCCAGTTGGGGCTTCCTGAGAAGAGGTCGGCCTCCCACCAGGTGGTTCCGGCCTCGAGCGCCGCGCGCTCGGTCTCGGACATGGCAGGAAGGGCACGACGAAAGGCCTTGAAGATGAGACCCGTGATCATGGTTTGTGCTCCGTTGGAGATGCAGGGGGAAGCGGGGCGCGAAGCCCGCCAAGAAGAAAACTCATCAGGCGCGTCTGGAGCTGATCAATCTGTTGGCTCGCACTGGCCTTGCCCCGTAGGCCCACGATCATCGAGAGCTGATCGGCTCCGGCAATCGCGTAGGCGGTCGCGCCCAGCATGAAGTGAAAGCGCCAGACGATCTCAGCCTTGGGTACCTGGGGCAAGGCGTGAAAGAGCGCACGTTTGAACCGCCTGATCACGGCCTCATGTTCTTGGGCCAAGAGGCTGTCGATGAACTTTGATGGCTCGGTCATCGTGCGGCCCAGAAGCTGCAGAAAGATGGGCCCGCCTTGATCCGGGTTCTGGCCCATGCGCAGCAGGGTGCCAAAAAAGGCATCCACAATCTGGGAGGGTTTCAAGGGAGCACCCTGGGCGGCGCGCTCTAGGGTGTTGAGGGCTCGGAGGCGTTCGGCATTGAGCCAGTCCAGTCGTCTTCGAAAGACCGCCTGCACCAAGGCCTCCTTCGAGCCAAAGTGGTAGGTGACCGAGGCAATATTGGCTTTGGCCTCCCCCGTAATCATGCGAACAGAGGTGCCCTCCAGCCCGTGTTGCGCGAGGAGCCGCTCAGCCGCGTCAAGAAGACGGCTGGCGGTGGCCGCCTCCGAGGCGGCCTGCAGGGTTCGGTGTGGGGCGGGATGATTCATGGAGGCTGTTATTTAATCAAACAATTGTTTGAATTAGATCTCAAAAAAAGGGGCAAGCGTCTGCAAGCCCCTCTCTTGAGCCTGGTCTTCTCGATTACCAGCCGCGTGCCTTCACCGCAGCGCCGATGGCATCGCCGACAATCGTGTAGGCCTTGGGCGAGGGGTGGAAGTTGTCTGAGAAGAGGTAGGTGCGCCAGTCACCGCCCAGGGGCTTGCCCGTGATGGGGCTGGTGCCCGACCCCACCCAGGCGGCAGAGGCTGCCTCCGTGCAGGTGGCGAGGTTGTAGATCGGGCCTGTGGCGGGGTCTAGGCCCACCGGTGGGCAGCTGGCATCCACCACATTCGTGAGCCCGTAGGCGCTGGGGTTGGCGATCATCTGGCCCATGAGCTGGTAGCCATTGAACACCAGAACTCGGCTGTCGCCCGCAAACTTGGCCTCGAGATTGATGTTGAAAGCGTTTACCCAGTCCGTGAAGAGGCCCTCCAGTGAGGCGCGGGTGGCGGGACCTGCCGCGCCAAGAGACTTCTGAAGCCCTGTGAGCACGATATTGAGTCGTGGGGTGGAGGCAACCTTGACCTGTCCCACCAACACGACCCGGGTCGCGCCCTTGTCGAGCACGGTGGTCTTGATGGCACCGTGAAGCACGGTAGCCAGCGCGGCCATGTAGGCCGTTCCAACCTGAGCTGGTGCAGTGGCGGGTGCGGCTGCGATCTGCTGGGCCACGGAGGGGCCAAGAACGCTCGAGGTGAGCGCAATGAACTGGCTGGGGTTGCCCGTCTGCTGCATGGTGAGGAAGGCACCAATGAGGTCCGCTGCGTCGTTTCCTGCCGCGTCAATGAGCACGAGGTCTGTGGATTTGTAGCCTCCAAGTGCGGTGGCAGCCGTCGCAAGCTGAACCGGAATGGCCAATGGGCTCGTGGGGGCGGCAGGATTGTTCACCTTGCCGCCGCCGATCGCAAAGCCTGTACAGGTGGTGGTGTTGGTGAATCCGCCTGCACCATTGCTTCTGAAGAAGGCGCAGGGCTCTGTTGAGCCAAGTGCCGTGGCAACGGCCGTGGTGAGGACGGGATTGGATCCAACGCCAGTGGCCTTGGCCCCCTGCGTTACTGCCTTCACACCGAAGGTGCCGGTGTCGGCAAGGCTGTCGCCAAACGCCACAATTCTTGGAGGGCTGGCTACCTCAGCTGTGTTTTCGCCGCCCCCGCAGCCTGCGAGGGCCAGCAGCCCAATGATCAGTCCAGTACGACGCGCCCAGACGCGCGAGGGGGCAATATTTTGAGCAGGCACAGGCATCTCCTTCACGCAAGGCGTAGTAAGTACGAGTGCTACATTCTGTTGTCAATCGCAGGGCAACATCTAGTTCGGGTAAGTACTGCCTCACCTTGATGCACGATTTCGATGACACTTTTAGCATTCTGATTAGCCCCTGAAGGAGGGAGAGTTATGTCGCGTCCCCGTTTTGCAGCTGTTTCGGCTGCCGTTGCCCTCTCCTGCTGGGGTGTCTCGGCCCAGGCGCTCGAGCTCAAGCTCGACAACGGGTGGTCGGGTTCGCTCAACACCACCCTCTCGTTTGGTACGAGCATCCGGGCCCAAGACCCCAGCCCCTTGTTGTACAGCCAGGGCGATGGAATTCGGGCGGGCCTGGGCTCTGCGGGCAAGGGCGGTTCAAACACCGACTCGGGCAACGTGAACTATGCCAAAGGCGATCCATTCTCCTCACTGTTGAAGCTCAATACCGAGCTGTCGCTGAGTAAGGGCAAAAGTGGCTTCTATGGCCGGGCGAGGGCCTGGTATGACCACGCCCTGAGCGAAGGAGACGTGAAGCAAGGGAGTGGTTCGACGGGCTATAAGCAGAATGCCCCACTCAGCGACGCTGGATTCGATCGGCTGGGGCAGTTCTCTGGCGCGGCGCTGCTGGATGCCTATGTTTACACAGAGCTCAACTCGGGCGCGTATCCCCTCCAGGTTCGTCTGGGCAATCAGGTGATTAACTGGGGTGAGAGCCTCTTTATTCAGGGCATCAATCAGGTAAACCCAGTCGACCTCACCGCGCTCCGCAAGCCTGGCACGGAACTCAAGGATGCCTTCCTGCCCGTCACCGCCTTATCGGCCAACATTGGCCTGGGCGATGGACGCTCCGTGGAAGGCTTCTATCAAATGAAGTGGCGGGCCGCCAACGTAGACTCCTGCGGAACCTACTTCTCCCCCGTGGAGTTTCAGCTGACGCACAAAGCCGGCAACGCCTGCTCCACCGTGCTCACCACGATTGGCCCAAGCAATGCGGCCTCGATACCCGCGGGCCTCTATGTTCCCATGGTGCAGGGCCGTGCGGGTGAGGACCGTGGCCAGTTTGGCCTTGCCATTCGCCTTCCTGTGGAGAAGCTCGACTCCGAGCTAGGCCTCTATGCAATGAAGTTCAGCTCTCGCACGCCCTTGGTGTCGGGGCGTTCAGGATCCAATATTCGCCAGCTTTCGGGCCCCATCGGCGCAGCACTGAACAGCAACGGGCTGCTCAACCCCATCCCCGCTCAGGTGGCCGGGGCGAAGGCCCTTGGGCTTACGCTGGTCCCCGGGGTGGGCTTCTGGGAATACCCGGATGACATTCGGATGTTCGGTGTCTCGGCCTCGACGAACCTGGCCGGCATCTCGCTCGCTGCGGAGTACAGCCATATTCCCAACTACCCCGCTCAGATCAATGCCAACGATCTTCTCGCGGCCCTGCTGCGGGGCCTCGGCCCGATGGGATCGACGGCCATCGCATCCAATGCTCGGGGCGCAGGTGATGAGGTGCAGGGCTACGATCGCATCAGCCGCAGCCAGCTTCAGGTGAATGGCCTGGCCATCATTCCTCGAGTGCTTGGCTCTGCCCAGGCCACCGTGGTGGCAGAGGCAGCCGTCCAGACCGCCGACGTGGGCGATAGCTATACCGGAAAGCGCTATGGTCGTGCCTTCATCTTTGGCACAGGCAAGCACGCCCTTTACGGTGGCACCGCCGCTGGCAATCCACAGCCCGACGGAGCGGACAATGACGGCTATGTCACCGACTCCTCCTGGGGCTATCGCGCGCGTGTTCTGCTGGAGTACCCAGGATTTGCAGGAACCGCAGCCACCTTTGTTCCCCAGCTCAGTCTCTCGCATGACGTGAGTGGCTACTCGGTGGACGGTCAGTTTATTGAGGGACGCCAGACCGTTGGGCTGAGTGGCCGGCTCACCTTCAATCGCGTGCACAATATCGAGCTTGCCTGGGTGCACTACACCGACTCCGCGAAGTACGACCCCTTCCGGGATCGCGACCACTACAGCATTTCGTTTAGCACGAGTTTCTAAGGCGGTTTGAACCTGAGGGATTGGCAGTGAAGACTCTGAATCGAAGAGAGTGGCTCTCGCTCTCGCTGAGGGTGCCCGCAGCGGCGGGTGTCGTGCGTGGCGCGATGGCTGGCGTGGGCCTGTTGGCGACTGAGGCCTCAGTGGCTGCCGAGACCACTGCAACCGGAGCGATTGCATCAGCAAACGCCGATGGAAGCATTCCGGCCTATGCGGGAGGGCTAACCAAACCCCCTGCGGGGTGGGCACCTGAGAAGGGCTATGTCGATCCCTTCCCACAGGACAAGCCGCTCTTTACGATCACTGCAGCCAACGCATCGCAGTACGCAGCCCTGCTTACGCCTGGTGTCCAGGCGCTCCTGAGGAAGCAGCCTGCGTTTCAGATGCCCGTGTACCAGACCCGCAGAACCGCTGCCCTTCCTGCCACGGCCAAAGGCACGGTTCCCTTCCCCTCACCCAAGACGGGCGAACAGGCCATGCAGAACCACCTCGACCGCTATGCGGGGGGAGGCTATGACCGCGAGTACGCATGGTTTCCGGTTCGAGCCAATGGTGACTACTACAAGGTGGGGTACGCGGACACGGTGGTCTATGCGGAGAACTTCACGCCGTCGCAGAAGGCCTCAGGCCTCCAGTTTGCTTTTATGTCCCGTTACACCGCGCCTGCTGCCCTTGCGGGCACGGTGTATCTGGTGCACGAGTTTGAAGACCCGATCAAGAATCCCAGAGCGGCCTGGGTCTATAACGCAGGGCAGCGTCGGGTGCGCCGAGCTCCCGATCTCGCCTACGACAATGTGGCCGACGGAACCGAGGGCATGCGGGTCACCGACCAGTACTTCGCCTTCAATGGCGCGCTGGATCGCTACGACTGGAAACTCCTTGGCCGCAAGGAGATGCTGGTTCCTTACAACACCTACAAGGTGGGCAGCAAGTCGCTCAAGTATTCGGATGTGATTGGGAAGGGCACTGCGAAGTCCGACCTGATGCGCTATGAGAAGCATCGAGTCTGGGTGGTGGAGGCCACGCTCAAGAAAGACAGTAAGCACATCTATGGCAAGCGCGTCTTTCTCTTGGACGAGGACAGCTGGGTCGTCCTTCAGGAAGACTGCTACGACACCCGGGGTGAGATCTGGCGTGTTGGTCTGCACGGATTCATTCAGTGTTACGACGCCGGTGTGCCCTGGTACAGTATTCAGATGTGGCACGACCTCAACAATGGCGGCGTGCTCATCTCGCACTTGGACAATGAGGTTACCAAGCCCATTCAGTTCGGGGTGAAGGCCAGTTGGTCGGACTTTCAGACCGACGCGCTCCGGCGTCGGGGTACGCGATAGCCCCTGTCTCGCGCCGTCATGCTCTGACGGCGCTCACACTCAGCCCGGCGCTTTTCTGGCCGGGTTTGCTTTTGGCGAAGGGTTACCCGCTCCGCGTGGACCGGGTTCGCTTTCTCGGCCTGGCGGCGGCGCCTGCCTCCGGGGCCTTGGCCGTGGGAGAGCGGGGCGTCATCGCGCGACTGCCTGCAGGTGCCAATGGCTGGACGCTGCAGCGCCTCGCCACCCGTGAGAGCCTCACCGCCTGCGCTTTAAGGGACGATGGGCTGGCCCTGGCGGTGGGACATGGAGGAGCGGCCTTTCGGTCAGAAGACTCTGGAGCAAGTTGGCAGCCGCTTGCCTCTGCGCTCGATCCCGTCAATCCCAATCGAGACCCCTGGCTGTCCGTCTTTGTAGGTCGGCGAGGCGGACTCTGGCTCATGGGCGGTTTTGGTCTGCTCGCCTACTCTGAGGATGGCGCAAAGACCTGGGTTCGGTTGACGCCGATGGAACCGGATTTCGATCGACACCTCTATGGGATGGCCGAGATCCTGGAGGGAGGTTTTCTGCTGCTGGGTGAGTCGGGCAGCCTCGCGGAGTCCTTCGACGGCCGGGAATGGAAGGAGCGAGTCAGCCCCTATGATGGGTCTTGGTTTGGTGGCCTGCAGACGGCCGCCGGAAGCCTCCTGGCCTTTGGCATGCGGGGTCAGATCTTTCGACGCGCCGGCGGGCAGTCTCAGTGGACAGCCGCGGAGGGCCCATCGGTGACCCATGGCTGGGTGCATGGGGCGCAGCTTCAGAACGGGCAGGTGGTGCTGGTTGGCGGGCAGGGCATGGCTGCAGTCAGCGGCGACGATGGCCGCCGGTTCGAGCTCAAGCGCCTGTGGGACGGGCACCTCTCTGGCATCTGTCAGGACGCACGCGAACGAGTCTGGATCTCTGGGACGCAAGGCATTCGAGGATTTGACAGCCAGTGGAGGCCGCTGACGTGACGCGCTTGGAGCGATTCGCGCAGGGCCTGGTGCGCCGGAGTCGACTCTGGCTCATTGGATTTGCTGTTCTTACGCTTCTGCTGGGCTGGAGCGCCACCGGGCTCAGGGCAGATGCAGCCTTCAGCAAGATGATTCCCCTGGAACATCCGTTCATGAAGGTCTTCACCGAGCATGAGGCCACCTTCGGGGGAGCCAATCGGGTGCTGGTGGCCGTTGCACCCAAGACTGGTGATATCTACACGCAATCGAGCCTGCAGCTCTTGCGACAGGTGACGGAAGAAGTCTTCTATGTTCAGGGCGTAGAGCGAAGCTCTGTCACCTCTCTGTTCACTCCCAATGTCCGGTTCACCGAGGTGGTGGAGGAGGGCTTTCGAGGGGGCAATATTGTCTCGGCAGACTTCCAAGGCCGGCCTGAGCAGATTGAGCAGGTCCGCGCGAATGTCGCTAAATCTGACTGGGTTGGACGCATCGTCACCCGCGATGGCAGTGCGGCGCTGGTCGCGGCGAGTCTTCAGGAGCGCGATCCGCAGTCGGGGGCGCGTCTTGATCTTCAGGCTGTTGCAAAGGCCCTGGAGGAGATCCGAACACGACATGAGTCTGAGACGCACTCGATTCACATCATTGGGTTTGCCAAGGCCACTGGCGACATCGCCGCCGGTGCATCGGGTGTTCTGGTCTTCTTTGGCCTTGCCTTTGCACTCACCTGCGCCCTATTGCTGGTCTACAACCGCTCGGTGGCACTCACGCTCTATGCGCTGGGCTGCGCGATTGTGCCGGTGATCTGGCTCTTGGGTCTGATGCCTCTGCTCGGACTTGGCCTCGACCCGCTCTCGATCCTGGTGCCGTTTCTCATCTTTTCTATCGCCGTATCCCATGCGGTCCAAATGACGGAGGCCTGGCGCACCCAACGGCTCGCGGGGCTCGATGCCCCCTCGGCCTCTGTCAGCGCCTTCTGCCAGCTTCTGGTTCCGGGGGCAGTTGCGCTCCTGGCCAATGCCCTGGGGTTCGTGGTGATTGCGCTGGTTGATATTGAGATTGTTCGAGAGCTTGCCATCACCGCCACGCTCGGTGTCACCGTGATGATGGTCTCCAACAAGCTGCTCCTGCCAGCCTTTCTGGCCCTTCGTGCGGGAGTGCCTCCTGCGCGACGGGAGCAGGTCCTTCTGGAGGCGCTCTGGATCAGGCTTGCCCGGCTTGTCGAGCCCGGCCGTGCGCGCGTGGTGGTTGGGCTGGGCGTCGTGGCCTTGCTGGCCGGTGCTTGGGTGGCCAAAGACTTACAGATCGGCGATCTTGGCCAAGGCGTTCCTGAACTGCGGCCCGATTCTCGTTACAACCAGGACACGGCATTTATCACCGAGCGCTTTGAGATTGGCGTAGATGTGCTCCGAGTGTTGGCGATCGCTGAGGGAACAGACTCACCCTGCGTGAAGCCTGAGGTGATGGACGAGGTGGCAGAGTTCGAACTCCAGATGCGTCAAAACCCGTCGGTGGTCTCCGTCTCTGGCCTGGCCGGCTTTGTGGGGCAGGTGTCCCAGGCCTATGCCGAGGGGCATGTGAAGTGGAATGCCATGCCGCAAGACTCCTCGCAGATTGCGCAGGGGGTGGGTGCTGCGACTCGACTGGGTAATGCCCTAATGAACCCGGGCTGTGGCGTGATGCCAGTCTCGATCTACACCAGTGACCATCAGGCGTCCACGATCTCGGCGCTGGTTCAAGCGGTTGAAGCGTTCGCCGAGGGGGCCAAGGACTCAGGGGTGCGATTTGTGATGGGTCTGGGAAACCTCGCAGTGATGGCAGCTACGAATGAAGTGGTGGCTCAGGCCGACCCTTGGGTTAACGCCGCTTTGTTTAGCTCGGTTGCGCTGCTCTGCCTGCTGGCCTTCAAGTCCTGGCGCATGACCCTCTGCATCATTCTTCCACTGGCCTTGGTCACCATGCTCTGCAATGCGGTCATGACGCTCTTGGGGATCGGGGTGAAGGTAAATACCTTGCCCGTTGTTGCGCTCGGCGTAGGGGTTGGCGTTGACTATGGCATCTACCTGTTTGAGCGCATTCGCCACGCGCTGCATCAGGGCAGTGATCTGCAAGAGGCTATGCTCACGGCCCTTCGTGAGCGGGGCGCGGCGAGTACCTTCACCGCGGTGACGATGACGCTCTCGGTCCTCACCTGGATGGGGTCCTCGCTTCAGTTCCAGTCGGACATGGGGGTCTTGCTCGCCTTTATGTTCCTCGTCAACCTCCTGGGCGCTATTCTTCTGGCTCCGGCCCTCGCGGTCTTTCTGATCTCCAAGCGCGTCTAAATGCGGTGGATTCTTCTCGCAGGATGCCTCATTGGCCTCCTGGCCTTCGGTATTCGTTCGAGCTTTGGTCTCTTTGTCGACCCCATCTCGGGCCCTGAAGGCTTTGGTTTCGGACGAGAGGCCTTTGCGCTTGGACTTGCCATTCAGAACCTGGCCTGGGGGGTTGGGCAGCCCCTTGCGGGGGCGCTTGCGGATCGTTTCGGGCCCTGGCGGGTGATTGCTGGTGGGGGTGTGCTCTTCACCCTTGGCCTGGTCACCATGACGATCGCCTCCGACCCAGCCCTGTTCACACTGAGTGCTGGGCTCCTGATTGGGCTAGGGATGAGTGGCGCAGGTCACAACACCGTGCTGGCTGCGTTTGGGCAGCTCATGCCCCCAGAACGTCGAGCCTGGGCCATGGGCCTGTGTACGGCCACCGCAAGTCTTGGCCAGTTTCTGGTTGTGCCCATGGGGCAGGCATTCATCGAGGCCTATGGCTGGATGGTCGCGGCCCTGGTGATGGCCGCCGCCATGGCACTGACCCCACTGCTGGCCCTCGGCTTGAGGCGTAGGCCCACTGAGGCCTTCCAGGAGAGAGGCGTGCAGGGCCTGGTAGGTACGGCCTCCTGTCTGGGCCAGGCCCTGCAGCAGGCCTTCTCTCATCAATCCTACTGGCTGCTGCTGAGCGGCTTCTTTGTCTGCGGGTTTCAGCTCGCCTTCATCACGGTCCACCTGCCGCCGACGCTTGCAGACGGAGGCCTCTCGGGAACAGTTGCGAGCTGGTCGATCGCCTTGATCGGGCTCTTCAATGTGCTGGGGGGCTATGCCAGTGGGGCGCTCTCCGGTCGTGGAGGGCGAAAGCTGCTGCTCAGTTGGATTTACGCACTGAGGGCTCTGGTTACCGTTGCTTTTCTGCTGCTGCCCCTGTCTCCCTTGTCTGCGCTGGCATTCGGCGCGGCGATGGGGCTGCTCTGGCTCTCCACTGTGCCGCCCACCATCCAACTGGTGGGGGTGATGTTTGGCAATCGATATCTCTCAACCCTCTTCGGTTTTGTTTTTCTCTCCCATCAGATTGGGGCCTTCTTTGGGGTCTGGCTTGGCGGTCTGCTCTACGCGCAGACTGGAAGCTACGAGCTGGTCTGGTGGGGCAGTGTTGCCCTGGCCGTGTTTGCGGCCCTGGTTCATCTCCCGATTGTTGAACGCCTTGCACACCCCCTGGTCCCCACCCCATCGGCTCGCGCTTAGCCTCCTTGCGCTGCTTGCATTCCTTCTGGTGGGGGGCTGGAGCTGGGTTCAGGGCCAACGGATAGAGGCCGTGTCCACACTAGCCTGGGGCCCCGGGCTGGATGACCAGACGGTGCTCAATCAAGGGGTGTTGGTGCGTAGCCGACTCGGCCCTGGCATCTGGCTGGTAGAGGCAGACGCCCCCCATCGCGAGCGTCTTCGCGCCTTGGGCGCCTGGATCACCTGGCCCATCCCGAACGCCGCAGCGCGTATGCCAGGCTGCAGCGGGGATCTCCCTCGGCTAGACCAGATTCATCGCACCCCTTAGGGTGGGAAAGACGCGTTGGGGACCGAAGTGGTCTAGGAGGCCCCAGCGGGTCATGGTGGAGAGCACGGCGGGCTGAATGTGGGTGAGGCGCAGCTCCACCCCACGGGCTGTGAGTGACTCGTCGAGGGTCTTGAGCGCATCTACGCCCGTGCTGTCGATCACCAGCAGCGCTGCAAGGTCGAGCACCAGGATTGGGTTTGGTCGCAGCTGCGGATCCAGCAGGGGTTCGAGCTTGCTCACTGCGGCGAAAAAGAGCACACCCGAGACCCGATAGACCGACACCTGCGGGTTGTCTAGGCGTTCGGCAACGAGCTCTGATGGCGGGACAGGCTCCACCTGGGTGAGCTGGGACATTCGAATGATGAAAAAGACAGACGCAAGCACCAGACCCACTTCGACCGCAACGGTGATGTCGATGACTACCGTGAGCACGAAGGTGCTGAGCAGGGTAATTCGATAGGGGAGGCTGTAACTTCGGATGTCACGAAAGGCCTGCCAGTCCCCCATGTTGTAGGCCACTACCAGGGCCACGGCGGCGAGTGCCACCAGTGGAATCTGCTCAGCCAGGGGTGCTGCACCCAGCACAATCAGGAGGAGTGTGAGCGCATGAATAATCCCGGCGATGGGGGTTCGTGCCCCCGCCCGAATATTGGTGACCGTGCGCGCAATCGTGCCTGTTGCACAAAAGCCTCCAAACAGGGGGCTCACGAGGTTTGCCACGCCCTGGGCCATCAGCTCTTGGTTGGGGTCGTGCCGCTCCTTGTGCAGGCCGTCTGCAACGCGCGCACAGAGGAGTGACTCAATCGCACCGAGGAGGGCGATGGTGAGGATGGGAGGCAGCAGGTATTTCACGGTGGCCCAGTTCAGGTCGGGCAGTGTGGGACTTGGCAGCCCCGTAGGAATCTGGCCAAAACGATCTCCCACGGTCTCGATGGGGAGCCCCATGAGCGAGACTGCAACGGTGCTTGCCGCAATCGCAATTAGGCTTCCTGGGAGCTTGGAGAGTGCGCGGCCCGGGAGGCCGTTCTGTGGCTGATGGCTCGCGGGCCAGAGCGTGATCACCAGAAGGCAGCCGAGGCCGAGGATGACCGTGTCCACCTGCAGGGAAGGAAGTGCATCCAGAAGGGCAACACACTTTGCGAAGAAATCGGCAGGCAGGGCAGGCCCTGAGAGCCCAAGAAATTCTTTTACCTGGGAGACTGCAATCAGCACCGCAATACCACTGGTAAACCCACTCACGATCGAGATGGGAATGAGTCGAATCAGCCCACCCAGTCGCAGGGCGCCCATGGCCATCATGAGGACGCCTGCGCAGGCCGTAGCGATGAGCAGATTGGGTACCCCGTAGCGCTCCACGATCGTGTAGACCACGACGATAAATGCCCCCGCTGGGCCACCAATCTGCACCGAGGACCCCCCAAGTGCAGAGATGAGGAGTCCCGCAACGATGGCCGTGAAGAGCCCCGCCTGCGGCGGAAGCCCAGAGGCGATGGCGAAGGTCATGGCCAGCGGGAGGGCAACAAAGCCCACGGTAACTCCCGCAGACAGGTCTGCGAGCAGGGTCTGCCGAGAGTAGGTGCTGAGGTGGTTGAGAAGCCGGGGCCGGAACTGCAGTTGTCTGAGTCGGGCGAGAAGGCTGAATGGGTGCTGTGACATGATGTGCGAATGCTTGTTGCGGTCAGCATACTCCTCGCCCATGTCCTGTCCATGCTTGGCTTCTCGAGCTATGCGGTAAGCCTGCTCGAGCTGAAGTCACTCTGGATGCTCTCCAACACGATGGCCGGGCTCATTGCGAGTGGATTCTTTGTGGGCTATATGGCCCTCGCGTCCATGTGGAACGCCATGACGGACCGACGGGATGCGAGGCTGGTCTATGCCCTGGGTGGCTGCATCACCGCAGTCGGGAGCCTGGGGTTTTCCGCTCTGGCCGATGGGCCTGCCTCAGCCTTTCTCTTTCAGTTCCTCCAAGGCGTTGGCGTTGCCGCGACCTACATGCCAGGGCTGAGAATTCTGTCGGAGCGCCTGTCCGGCCGGGTGCAGTCGAGGTTTGTCTCGTTCTACACCGCCTTCTTTGGTATTGGGGTGGGTGCTTCTCTGCTGCTGTCTGGATGGGCGAGCGAATGGCTGGGCTGGCGCTGGGCCTTTGGCCTCGCAGGGCTGGGCCCACTGTGCTCGGTGGCCTTGGTGGTCTGGGCCACTCGGGCCGAGCCCCTCAAGGCCTCCCAGACATCTCCCGTCTCCACGGGTGGATGGCTGCATGTGGTGTTTCCTGTGTCGTCCTGGCGTGAGGCGATGCGGGATCGTTCAGTCGCGCTCTACACCCTTGGCTATGCAGTCCATTGCCTGGAGCTCTTTGCCGCTCGGTCGTGGACGGTGGCCTTTTTAAGCTTCGCAATCGCCAGCCAGTCCAGCCTGCCCCTCTGGTCCGCAGCCACGCTCGCCGCCCTGGTGAACCTGGTCTCCGTGCCCTCTTCTATCCTCGGCAATGAATTGGCGATGCGCTTCGGTCGCCGAGTCTGGATCATTCTGGTGATGGCCTCAGGCAGTCTGATGGGTGTGCTGATGAGCCTCATGGTGGGGCTCCCCTGGTGGATGGTGACCATGGCCGTAGGCCTTCACTCGATCCTGATCATGGCGGATTCTGCAAGCCTTACAGCGGGCCTGGTGTCTTCGGTGCCCTCGCACGTGAAGGGTGCAGCCTTTGGGTTTTACTCTCTCCTGGGCTTTGGAGCGGGTGCGGTCGGGCCCGCCCTGTTTGGCCTCGCACTCGACCTCGCCGGAGGGCAACAGCTCCCGAGCGCCTGGGCGCTCGCCTTTTTGGTGACCGGACTGGGCTGCCTCGCCTATCCCTTTATTGACCGAAGGCTCTTCGGAACGAGCCCCTTTCATCGAGGCTAGCCGGTGTTGCGCAGGCCTGCGGCCACTCCATTAATGGAGATGTGAATTCCACGCTGAATGCGCTCGTCGTGCTGACCCTCCCGCCATCGACGGATGAGCTCCACCTGGAGATGATTGAGCGGATCGAGGTAGGGAAAGCGTTGCCGAATGGACTCAGCCAGCACTGGGTTCGAGGCGAGCCGCGACTTGCTGCCCGTGAGGAGGTCGATTGCTCGAACGGTCTTGATCCACTCAGCCTCAATGAGCCCAAAGATGCGCTGGGCCAGTTGCTGGTCCTGAACCAGGCTCGCGTAATGTCTGGCGATGTTCAGGTCGGCCTTGGCCAGCACCATATCGACATTGGACACCACAGCGGCGAAGAAGGGCCACTTCTCTGCCATCTCAAGCAAGAGGGCACGGTTGGTTCGAGGCGCACTGGCCAGAAACTGCTCGACTGCGCTGCCAAGTCCAAACCAGCCCGGTAGGTTGATTCGGCTCTGCCCCCAGGAGAAGCCCCAAGGAATGGCTCGAAGGCTCTCGATCCGTTTGGGGCGACCACCTTGCCCCGGTCTTGCAGCCGGCCTCGACCCGATGTTGAGTTCGGCAATCTCGGAGATGGGCGTTGCGGCGAAGAAGTAGTCGGCAAAGCCTTCTGTCTCGTAGACCGCTTCGCGATAGGCCTTGCGGCTGGCTTCACTCATCTGCTGAGCCGCAGCCCGGTAAGACTCGGGTAGCGCAGCATCACCGGGCAGGAGGCTCGCCTCGAGCATCGCGGCGACCAGGGTCTCGAGGTTGCGCCTGCCGATGGTGGGGTCTGCATACTTGCTGCTGATCACCTCGCCCTGCTCGGTGAGCCGAATCTGGCCATTCACGCTTCCGGGGGCTTGGGCGCGAATCGCCTGGAAGCTCGGCCCGCCTCCGCGGCCCACCGTTCCACCCCGCCCGTGAAAGAGGCGCAGCGTGAGCCCCTTTCGGCTATTGAAGAAATTCACCAGCTGTTCCGAGGCCTGATAGAGGCTCCAGGTGCTGCAGAGAACGCCTCCGTCTTTGTTGCTGTCGGAATAGCCCAGCATGATGTCTTGCACGCCACCGCTTCGACGAATCAGGGCCTCGATCCCCGGAAGCGCATAGAACGCGCGCATGATGGGCTCAGCCCGTTCGAGGTCGTCGATCGTCTCGAACAGGGGAACCACGATGAGGCCGAGGGTCCCCTTGTGCAGGGTGCCTTGCATGAGGCCAGCTTCCTTCTGCAGGAGCATGGCCTCGAGCAGGTCGCTCACGCTCTCGGTGTGGCTGATGATGCTGTGGCGCATGAGGTCCGGACCAAAGGCATGGCGAAGCTCTGCTGCCTTTTCAAAGATGGCCATCTCCGACTGAACCAGGGCGCTATAGGCTGCGCCTTTCACCCGCAGGGGACGAGGGTCTGCGAGCAACTCCAGCAGAAGGCTGCGACGCTCAGGCTCATCGAGGGTGGAATACGAGTCACAGAGCCCCGCACTCTGCAAGAGTTCGGCGAGCGTCGCCTCATGAATATCCGAACTCTGACGGAGATCCACCGTGGCGAGGTGAAAGCCGAAGGTCTCCGCCGCCCGAATCAGGGGCTGCAGACGGTCCTCGGCCAGTCGACGGCCCTTATGCCGCAGCAGTGCAGCCTCCACGGTTCTGAGGTCGTCCACGAATTCTTGGGCATCCACATAGGGCAGCGAGGGAGCCACTGCGTGCCGCAGGGCCTCGGTTCCGGTGAGGAATTCGAGCGTGGCGGCCAGGCGAGCATAGATTCCAATCAGGGCCTGTCGGTAGGGCTCGTCTGACCGGTGCAGGTTGGGGTCGTTGGCACGCTGGGCAAGGTCTTCCAGGGCGGGCGTAGAGCCTCTGAGCAGCCGGGAGACCGAGAGTTCTCCACCGAGGGTGTGAACCTCGGTGAGGTGGTGGCGAAGAATGGTCTCGGCATGGCGTTTGACAGAGAGGTCGAGTGTGTCGGCTGTTACATTCGGGTTGCCGTCCCGGTCTCCGCCGATCCAGTTGCCCATCTGGAGAAAGCGGGGCACGCGACGCGCCCCGAGCCGGGTCTCGAGCTCTGCATAGAGGCGAGGGATCTCAGGAATGAAGGTGGTCTTGTAGAACGACAACGCGTTCTCGATCTCATCGCGGACCTGGAGCTTAGAGGTGCGCAGCATGCGGGTCTGCCAGAGCTGAGTGACCCGCGCCCGCAGTCGTCGGTCATTCTCGAGCAGGGCCGCCTTGCGCTGACTGCTCTCCAGGCCTGATCGCTCAAGCAGCAGAGCAGCGATATCTCGCTCGGCATCTAGCACGCTCTTGCGCTGGACCTCGGTGGGATGGGCCGTGAGCACAGGGGAGAGGTGCGCCCGTTTGAGAAGGTCTTGTACTGCACCGTCGGCCACGCCTGCTGCCCGCAGCGCTGAAAGGGCATGACCGAGGGTTCCGGGAGGCTGATCTGCATCCGGCTTCTCTGCATAGCCCTCAGCCTCTCGAAGGCGAGCGAGGTCTTCCACAATATTGGCGAGGTGGGAGAAGTAGCTGAATGCACGAATGACCAGCACCGTCTGCTCTGGACTGAGGCGCTTGAGGGCCCGGGTGAGGGCCTGCTCAGCACCGGGCTCCGCGCGTCCACGGGTGGCCACACTCAGCTGGCGGATGCGCTCAACGAGCGCATAGGTGGTCTCGCCCTCTTGTTCTTTTAGGGTGTCGCCCAGAAGGCGTCCAAGGTATCGAATCTGGTCACGAATCAAGCTCATGGCTGGGATACTAGGGTTAACCCCAGCGCTTGGCAATCACTTTGCCGAGCTCCACACCCCATTGGTCGTAGGCGCAGATGTTCCACACGGCCGCCTGACAGAAGACCTTGTGCTCGTAGAGCGCAATGAGAGCCCCAAGACTCTGCGGGGTGAGGCCTTCCTCGAGCAGAAGGAGGCTCGAGGGCCGCTCGCCTGGGTAGCTTCGATGCGGGGTAAGGCGATCAAGCTCCGCGTCCGAGAGGCCCTGGGCCGCGAGCGCCGCTCTGGTCTCCGCCTCTGGGCGCCCGAGCGCAAGGGCCTCCTGCTGGGCTCGAAGATTGATGTTCACCACGTGCCGATGGACGTTCGCACGGGGCATGTCGGGGTTGTCGCCTTCCACCGCGATGAAATCAACCGGGACCACCTCGGTGCCCTGGTGGAGCAGTTGAAAGTAAGCGTGCTGCCCGTCAATTCCGAGCCCTCCCCAGAGAATGGGGGCTGTCCCCACACGGCTGGGCTGCCCGTCGCGCTGGACCCGCTTGCCGTTGGACTCCATGTCGAGCTGCTGGAGAAAGGGGGTGAAGAGCCGAAGCCGAAAGTCGTAGCAGACCACCGCATGACTGCTGGCCTGGAGAAAGTTACGGTTCCAGATTCCAAGGAGGGCCAGCATGAGGGGAAGGTTCTCCTCTGCGGGTGCAGCGAGGAAATGGGCATCCATCGCCGCCGCCCCGGAGAGAAACGCTCGAAAGCCGTCGGCACCGATCTGCAGGGCCAAGGGCAGCCCAATGGCTGCCCAGACGGAGGTTCGCCCACCCACCCAGTCCCAGAAGAGAAAGGTCTGCTCCGGAGCAAACCCCTTGCTGGCCGCGAGAGGAGCTGCAGCCGTCACCGCTGCAAAGGCCCGCATGGCCTGCTGCTCGGAAAATCCTGCAGCCATGACCCACTCCCTCGCGGTCTCAAAGAGCGTGAGCGTCTCCTGCGTGGTGAAGGTCTTGGACTGAATCACAAAGAGGGTGTCCGCAGGATCCAGTGGCGCGAGTGCCTGCGAGATACACCAGGGGTCTGGGTTTGACACAAAGCTCACAGGTAGGGGCTTCTGGGCCTTTGATATCAGTGCCTCGCAGGCCATCCGAGGCCCGAGGTCGGAGCCCCCGATTCCGATGTTGACCACCTGCCTGAATGGCCGCCCCGCAGGGCCGAGCACGGCCCCTGAACGGACTGCATCTGCAAACTGAAGAAACCGCTCTCGCTGGACCGCAACCTCTGCGCTTAGGGCAGAGCCCCAGGGGTTGTTGGCCTGTTCGCTCCCGCGCAGGGCCATGTGCAGGACGGCTCGGTCTTCCGTGGTGTTGATCCGCTCGCCTGCCGCCATCGCTCGTGCAAGCCCAGACACCTTCGCCTGCTCAGAGAGGGCAGCCAGGTCGGCCAGGATCGCCTGGTCGACACGCTGGCGGGAGAAGTCGAGCCGAATCCCGCAAGCCTTGGCGACGAGCTGCTTGTCCGTGCGGAGGCTTGGCGGATGAGAGGCGCGTTGGCTGAGGCAAGACCATGCAGGCAGTTGAGTTGGGCAGGTCATCTGGACGGGTCTCCTTCGGGAGAGGTCTACAGGGTCTGGGCGCGTTGGGTCTCGTCGGTGGCCTGCCTCGCCAGCGTGCGTAGGCCGTTCCAATCCCCCGATTGAACCATGCTCGCGGGGGTGAGCCAGGATCCGCCCACCATGGCGACATTGGGCAGGGAGAGGAATGCGCCGAAATTCTCCAGGGTGATCCCGCCGGTGGGGCAGAACCTGAGCTGCGGGAATGGCCCAGCAAGTGCGCGGAGCATGCCCAGTGCCCCTGCCTGAGCGGCAGGAAAGAGCTTGAGGAGGGAGTAGCCTTCTGCCATGGCTGCCATGGCCTCGGAGGGGGTCATGACGCCAGGCACGAATGCGATGCCAGCGTCGCGTCCAGCCTGCAACAGGGCAGGCGTTGCGCCTGGGGAGAGTGCGAACTTCGCACCGGCGTCTCGGGCGGCTCTGAGGTCCTCCGGCGTAATGACGGTTCCTGCACCCACGGCGACTTCGGGGAGCGCCCTCGCAATGGCCTCGATGGCCGGGAGGCCCGCCTTGCTCCGGAGCGTGATCTCCAGCACATCCACACCGCCCTCGAGTAGGGCGTGTGCAAGGGGGACGGCCTCCTCAACCGATTGAAGCACGATGACGGGAAGCACCTTGGACTGGAAGGACGGCAGTGCGGGCAGGGACATGGGCGGATTCCTTATTGGTCAGAGAAGAAGCCCAGGGGACTTGCACCCTCCTCGGCCGTAGAGATCTGGTTGCGAAAGCAGGCAAAGAGGCCGCGGCCAAAGGTGGACATTGCAATCTGGTCTGCCTCGGAGTCGACGCGGGTGGACTGAGGTCGAGCGTTCCACTCTGCCTGCTCCACCAGCGCCTCGAGCACACCGGCTTGGCAGTCGAGTCGAATGAGGTCCCCGTCTCGGATCTTTCCAATGGCGCCGCCAAGCAGGCATTCCGGAGAGAGGTGGATAGCAGCGGGCACCTTGCCCGATGCCCCGGACATGCGCCCATCCGTGACCAGCGCCACCTGAAAGCCCTTGTCCTGGAGCGCCCCGAGCAGGGGAGTGAGCTTGTGAAGCTCGGGCATGCCATTGGCCTTGGGGCCCTGGTAAAGCACCACCGCGACAAAGTCTCGCTCGAGTGCGCCCGCCTTGAAGAGGTCTTGCAGGGCCTGCTGGCTCTCCACCACCACGGCAGGAGCGGTGACGCGCTGGTGCTCGGGCGCCACAGCGGAGATCTTGGCGACGGCCCGGCCCAGGTTGCCCTGAAGCAGTACAAGGCCTCCATTGACGGAGAAGGGCTCGGCAGCGCTGCGCAGGACGGCCTCGTCGAGCGATTGGAGCGGCGCGGGCTGAAAGCGAACGGCATCACTCTGGAGCGAGGGCTCGGTTCCAAAGGCCGACAGGCCGACGCCCAGGATGGTCTGGACATCGGCATGGAGCAGGTCGGCGTGGAGCAGGCTCTGAATCATGAAGGGCACCCCACCGGCTGCGTGGAAGTGATTCACGTCCGCCTTTCCGTTGGGATAGACCTTGGCCACCAGGGGAATGACCGCAGAGAGTGCGGAGAGATCGTCCCAGTTCATCTGGATGCCGGCCGCCTTGGCGATCGCCATCAGGTGAATGGCGTGGTTGGTTGAGCCTCCACTCGCCAGCAGGCCAATTGCACCGTTTACCAAGGTCTTCGCGGTGACGAGTTCTCCAAGGCAAGGCCCCTGCTGAACGAGACCCAGGACCGTTTGCACGCTGGCACGGGTGAGCGCATCTCGAAGCGGCGTGTTCGGGGGAACAAAGGATGAGCCGGGCAGTTGCAGGCCCATGAACTCCAGCATGAGCTGGTTGGAGTTGGCAGTGCCATAGAAGGTACAGGTGCCCTGTCCATGATAGGCCGCCTGCTCAGAGGCCAAGAGAGCCTCTCGGCCCACCTCTCCTAGCGCAAACTGTTGGCGGACCTTCGCCTTGTCGCCATTGGAAATTCCGGTGGGCATGGGCCCTGAAGGGATGAAGACCTGGGGCAGGTGGCCAAACTGGAGCGCGCCGATGAGCAGGCCGGGGACAATCTTGTCGCAGATGCCCAGATGCACGGCCGCGTCAAAGACATTGTGTGACAGAGCCACTGCAGTTGAGAGGGCAATCACGTCGCGCGAGAACAGCGAGAGCTCCATGCCCTCATAGCCCTGGGTGATGCCGTCACACATGGCGGGCACGCCCCCGGCGACCTGCGCGGTGGCCCCCAGCCGGAGGGCCTCCTCTCGGATGCGTGCCGGGTAGTGCTCGTAGGGCTTGTGGGCCGAAAGCATGTCGTTATACGCAGTGACGATGCCTAGATTTGGCGCGCGCGGGGCCTGAATAGTGATCTTTTCACGCGTCTCCAGTGCAGCCGTAGCGTGCGCAAGGTTGGCACAACCCATGGTGCCTCTGGATGGTCGCTGGCGACGAGAGTCCGCCAGCATGGCCAGGTACCTCGATCGACTCTTCTCACTGCGGGCCTCAATCGCCTGGGTGACGTGTTGCACAACTGGGTGAGCCATGTCTATTCCTCTTCTAGGACCAGAGTTGGGTGTTCCGACGCATGGAGCACGAGTGAGATGGGAAGGGCTGCGCTTGCCGCCTGACGGGCCTGTGCGAGCACGGCACGCTTCTGAGCACCTGCCACTGAGAGCATGCGTCGCTGGGCCGACAGGATGGCTGGCAGGCTCAGGGATACCCGATGAAAGGGCGCCTCTGCGGGCGGCTGGTGTAGCGTCATCGGCACATAGCGCGTCGCCTGGGGTGCAATTGCGGCGGCGAGGTCGGGCTCAGCAGGAAAGAGGGAGGCCGTATGGCCGTCTGTGCCCATCCCGAGCAGTACCAGGTGCAGCGGACGATTGCCGAGAACCAGATTGGCCTGATCGGCCCAGGGCTGTGGGTCGGGATAGATGTCTGCTGTATCCGGCATGAAGGACAGCAGCGTTGCGGCGGATGCCTTGCCTCTGAGCAGGTGGCGTTTGACCAGTCCGCTGTTGCTTGCGGCATGTCCTTGGCCCACGGTTCGCTCATCCACCAGCGCAATCGCGATGCGAGACCAGGGCAGATCGCTCTCAGCAAGTGACTCAAAGAGCGGGATGGGAGAACGACCACCCGACACGGCGATGGTGAGGCTATCGTGATCCTCGCTGAGCTCGTGGATCCAGCGCTGAAGGTGATGAAGCGCCTGCATCAGGTCTCCTCGTGCCAGGGGATACCTGCGCCTGCGGCGAGGGCGGAGGACGATGCGGGGCCCCAGCTGCCGGCGTTGTAGGGCTTGGGCGGCGTCTTCATCTGCCGCCAGCCCTCTTGAATCTGGTCAATCCATGACCATGCCGCCTCGAGCTCGTCGCGTCGCATGAAGTGGGTGAGTCGACCCTTCACGACATCCACCAGCAGGCGTTCATAGGCCTCTGCCCGTCGCGCGGTGAAGGCGGACTCGAGGTCGAGGTTGAGGTCGACTGGCCGCCGGTTCATGCCCGAGCCCGGCTCCTTCATCACCATCTGAAGCCGGATGGATTCCTCAGGCTGCAGCGTGATCACTAGGCGGTTGGGATGGGTGTCTCCGTCGTGGAAGATAGAAAAGGGCATGTCCGCGAACTCGATGATGATCTCGGACCGACGGGTTGGCAGGCGCTTGCCCGTGCGCAGGAAAAAGGGCACACCCGCCCATCGTGCGTTCTGAATGCCCGCCTTGATGGCCACGAAGGTCTCTGTCTCGCTGCCCTCGGGGACACCCTCCTCATCATGGTAGGCCGGGCAGGGCTTGCCCTCGGCATAACCCGAACGGTACTGACCCCTCACGGTATTGGTCTTGACGTCGATGGGCGTCATGGGTGCAAGGCTGCGGAGCACCTTCCGCTTTTCATCCCGCACATCATCCGGGTCGAGCGAGATCGGGGGCTCCATCGCAACGATGCAGAGGAGTTGAAGCAGGTGGTTCTGCACCATGTCGCGCAGGGCACCGGTGCCGTCGTAAAAGCCCGCACGAGAGCCCACCCCGACCGACTCGGCCACGGTGATCTGAACCCCTTTGATGAACGGAGCGCGCCAGATGGGTTCGAGGATGGCATTGGCAAATCGCAGCACCATGAGGTTCTGGACTGTCTCCTTCCCAAGGTAGTGGTCGATTCGGTAGATCTGGTTCTCCGCAAAGACCTCTGCTACCTCCTGGTTGATCTTCTCGGCGGACGCGAGGTTATGCCCAAGCGGCTTCTCGAGGACCACTCGGGCCTGCGCATTCACCAGGCCTGCCGACTGCAGCCCTCTGCAGATGCTGGTGAAGAGTGAGGGGGCTGTGGCTAGATAGAAGACCCGCAGGGCCTGATCAGGTTCGCCGACTGCGAGCGACCTGTAGGACGCCTGGCTGGCGAGATCCACCTCAACATAGCTGAGCTTGTTCTTGAAGCTCTCCCAGTGCTCCTCAACAAGGTTCTGCGACTGAACAAAGGCGCGTGACTTGGATTCCACGAGGTTGAGAAAGGCCTCTCGGCTCAGGGCCTGGCGGCCTACCGCGATAAACCGATACGGCTCTGGCAGTCGCCCATGCATGTGGGCCATGTAGAGCGCCGGGAGGAGTTTGCGAAAGGAAAGGTCTCCCGTTCCGCCAAAGATGTAGATACAGGTCTCGGTTGAAGACATAGGGACATCTCCGATTGCGATCAAATTGTAAGGATGTTACTTTTTTGATTGTAAAATTATTACATCATTCAGGCGAAAAAGCCAAGCCTTCGTATGAACCGATCCCTACTTGTATCGAATCTTCAGGTTGGACTTGATGCTCTTCAGTCGCTTGCTCAGGGCGGGCCCCAGTCGAATGGCGAGCCCTGTGGTGAGCATGTCGATCAGGGTGAGGTGCAGGATGCGAGAGACCATCGGGCTGTAGAGGTCGTAGTTCTCCGCATGGTCGGCGATGAGGGTGAGGTCTGCGATCTGAGAGAGCGGGGAGTAGCTGCTGGTGATCGCCAGAGTGAATGCGCCCCGCCCCTGGGCGAGACGCGTCACCTCCAGGAGGTCTGCACTGCGCCCCGCATTGGAGATCACAAGAATGACATCCTCGGGCTGGCAGAGGCTAGCCGCGATCACCTGCAGGTGGCCATCTCGGTAGGCACTGGCATGCATACCAAGGCGTTGAAACTTATGCTCGGCATCCATCGACACCAGCCCCGAACTGCCTACCCCCAGGATGATCAGCCGGTGTCGGCCCTTCAGGCACTTCTCCAGCCGGTCCAGCGCCTTCTTGTAGGCCGGTTCGTCAATCTTTCGGGCAAAAAGCTGCAGGGTCTGATGGGTGGTCTCAGCCATCTTCTGCGCGATCTCAGTCATGCTGTCGCGACTCCCCACCGACTGATGCACATAGGGCACACCGCTTGCGCCAAGGCTCTCGGCAAGACTCAGCTTGAAGTCCGCCAGGCCGGAAAAGCCCAGTCGACGGCAGAATCGCACCACGGTGGGAGGACTGACGCCCACCAACTGAGCGAGAGACGCTGCAGTACCGCGGCTGAATTTCGAAGGATTGTCCAGCAGCTCCTGGGCCAGCCGCGCCTCCGCGGGGCTCAGTTCGCCTTGCTGCACCGACTGGGCGATTCGCGCGAGTAGGGATGAAGATGCAAATTGCATATCAAAATCATAGGGGGTTTTGAAACCTTGGTGTCATCAAACCGCATATTTCTTCTGGGGGAGGCGCTCATCGATCTCATTCAGGAGAGCGATGGGCGCTATTCGGCCTGCCTGGGTGGGTCAGTGTTCAATGTGGGTCTTGCTCTGGCGCGCCTTGCGCTCGCGCCCTGTTACCTCAATCGGATCGCTCTTGACCGATGGGGCGAATCCTTTCGCGCCAGTGCCCGCCAAGAGGGAATACTGGAGTCGCCACTGGGGTGTTCCGCCTGCACGACCTCTCTTGCAGTGGTGGGGGTGAGTGAATCTGGCCAGCCCACCTACACCTTCTATCGAGAGGCGGTTGCCGATCGTGACTGGACTCCTGAAGAGGTTTTAGCTGCGGTGCAGCCACAGCCGGGAGATCTCCTGCATACCGGTGGTCTGGCGCTCATGCCTGAGGACTGGCCCAAATTGAAGACAGTGATTCAGGCCTGGAGAGCCGTGGGTGGTCGCGTGTCGATCGACCTCAACGTGAGGATGGTGGCTGCGCGAAATGCCGAGGCCTACCAAAGGGCCGTGATGGACGCGGCCTTGCAGGCCGATCTCCTAAAGGTTAGCGATGAGGATCTCGTCGCCCTTGGGCTCTTGCACCCTCAAGCCAGTGCCGACGAGGCCTGCGAGGCATGGAGGCGTTGGCTGAGCACAACGGGGGCGTCTCCGTCGCTGGCCATACTCACCCGCGGGGCTGAGCAGGGCTGGTGCCTGATTCCGGGTTCATTGGCCCTCGGGTTCCAGCCACCCGTGGTTGCGCAGCCGGTTGACACGGTGGGTGCGGGAGACAGCTTCTGGGCGGCTGTGTTGGCTGGACTGGCTCGCCTGGGTCTGCTTCGCGAAGGGTCGCCCAGTCCTGCTCAGGCCCAGTCCATTCTGGGGCTTGCCTGCCGTGCAGCCGCCCACACGATTTCGCGTCGCGGATGTGATCCTATCCGTGCCACTGATCTTTTCGAGGAGTCTCGTTCATGAAAGCACTGCTGCGTCTCTGTCTCTCTCTCTCCTGCGTTCTGCTCGTCAACGGCGCCTGGGCCCAGCCGGCCCAGTCGGGCTCAGTTGTGCGGGTTGAGCCCGCGAACTGGTGGGTCGACTTCGAAGACCGCAGGGTGATGTTCATGATGCACGCACCGGGGCTCGCCGAGGCCCGAGCCTCTACACAAGACGCTCGCGTGTCTCGGCTCTGGCATGAGCGTCGTGACAGCCCGAACTACCTCTTTGTGCAGATGGAACTCAAGGCAGAGTCCGCGCCCGGGCCACTGGTGCTGACACTCGAGCGCACTGGTTCGAAGCCGGTCCGCGTGACGATTCCGATGGAGCGACGCAGCCGGGTTCAGCCTGAGGGGTTTGGTCAGCGAGACGCGATCCTGCTCATCAGTCCTGATCGCTTCGTGAATGGGGACCCCGGCAATGATGAGATTGCCGGCCTTGGCGACCGGGTTGACCGCAAGGATCCCAATGCGCGCCACGGTGGTGACATTGCCGGCATGGTCAGGGCGTTGGACTATGTGCGTGATATGGGCTTCACCCAGATATGGCCCACGCCGGTTCTTGAGAATAAGGCGAAGAGCTTCTCGTATCACGGCTATGCCATCACGGACTTCTACAAGGTGGATCCTCGGCACGGAAGTCTTGCGGACTACCAGCGCTTGTCCCTGGAGGCGAGACGCCGCGGCATTGGACTCATCAAGGATGTGGTGCTTAACCACGCTGGAATTGGCCACTGGTGGGTGTCCGATCTACCCTCCAAGGACTGGTTCAATCCCAGTGGGCAGCCCTTTCAGGAGACCATTCACAAGAAGGAGCCCATCCTCGATCCCTACCGGTCCGAGTCAGACCTACGTGCGCTCGTTGACCGCTGGTTTGTGGACAGCATGCCCGACTTGAATCAGCGCAATCCCCTGATGGCGCAGTACCTGATTCAGAACAGCCTCTGGTGGATCGAGACCCTAGGACTCTCCGGTATTCGTGTGGACACCTACTCCTACTCCGATCGTGACTTTCTCTCGCAGTGGTCTGCGCGTATGGCCTTGGAGTATCCGAGGCTCTCCATCGTGGGTGAGGAGTGGCATGGCAACCCGGTGATCGTGTCTCAGTGGCAGCGAGGCAAGCAGAATCCTGATGGCTATCGCTCTTTCATCTCAAGCCTCATGGACTTCCCGCTCTATGATGTGCTGCCCTCAGCCTTCACGGCCAAGGACACCCAACATGGGCCCGGGCTCAACCAGCTCTACGGCCATCTTGTGAACGACATTCTCTATCCGGATCCCAGCCATTTGATGGTCTTCGGGTCGAACCATGACGGTGACCGCCTGTTTAAGAAGCTCAACCAAGACCCGGCCCTGGTGCGTATGGCGCTGAGCTATCTGGCCACCATTCGCGGGATTCCTCAGTTCTATTACGGAGTAGAGGCCCATCTCACGAACCAGACCCCTGGTCACCACGGAGAGATTCGCGCAGATCTACCGGGCGGCTTTGCGGGCGACCGTGCCAGTGTCTTTACCGGCGAGGGGCTCGACGAGGAGCAGCGCAAGACCCAATCGCACCTGAAGCGGCTTCTGAACTGGCGAAAGACTGCCGCTGCAGTTCAGCGCGGACGGCTGATGCACTATGTGCCCGATCAGGCCGCGGGCACCTACGTCTACTTCCGGTATCTGCCGGGTTACCCCACCGTGATGGTGGTGCTGAACAAGGGCCCCGAGCAGACGCTCGACCTCGATCGATTTTCTGAGCGGGTGGCACCTGGGCAGAGGGCGAAGAATGTGCTGACGGGTACCACCTTCACCCTCGGGAAGTCGATCACGCTGCCAGCTCGTCAGGCCCTGCTGCTTGAGGTGACGCCTTAGACGGCGAAGAGGAACTCCATGGGAATCTCGAGCCGCGCAGCCCAGGCGGTCTCGTTGTGGTCTGTTCCCTCAAAGACCCGGGTCGACCAGTCCTGGCTGGCCCGGTATCCCTTTCGTTTGAAGATTGCGTCCACCTGCTGCTGGTGGGGGGCGTAGAGGCTGTCCAGGTTGAGCGTGCCGTGGTCCATATAGATGCGATGGCGCCCGGCCTGGGGCAGGTGGCTTTCAAGCCAGTCGCGGTAGCTCTGCGCAACGGCCACGGATGCCTGTCCAGGGTTCGTCAGTAGGCTGGTATTGACCGTCATGGGCCAGTGGGTGGAGAGGCAGGCCGCCTGTCGAACGAGTGAAGGGTACTTGCAGAGCCCATAGAGCGAGATCAGCCCGCCCATACTGGATCCCATCAGCGACACGCCGGCCTCGGGCATGTGAAGGCTGAGGGCGCGCAACGACTCGGGCAGGACCCGCTCGAAGAGATAGGCCAGGTAACGATTGGCGAGGCCGGGGAATTCGCTTGTAGCCGGCGCCCCGGATCGAGCCCCGTAGGCAAGCCGCCACCACTCCGGAGAGAGGGCACGCAGAGGGTCTTCGGGCGCGTACTCCTCAAAGCGCTTGCTGGAGTTCGGAACACCAATCACCACCACCTGACCGATGCGTCCGGCTTTAAGCAGGCGTTGCAGGGTGTGGTCTAGCCCCCAGGGCACCCCGCCATAGGAAAAGCCCGGGTCGAACAGGTTCTGCCCATCGTGGGCCATCAGCACCTGATAGGGGCGCTGGGGATCAAAACCAGCGGGCGTCCAGACTCGAATGGATCGGGGTTCGAGCGGACTGGGCGTTGAAAGGGTCAGGGCGACATGCTGGCCGGGGTGGTTGGGGCGAGAGAGCATGGTGGGCGGGGTGATGGGCTGACCCAGTGCGGACTGTGGCAGGCCAGCGGCGCC
>JBEAMW010000062.1:0-71886 GCA_041165705.1 Pseudomonadota bacterium | reverse complement strand
TGATGCCGTGATCATCGGGGCCGGCGGCTCTGGCATGCGCTGCTCACTCCAGCTCGCAGAGGCCGGCCTGAACGTGGCCGTCCTCTCCAAGGTCTTTCCCACCCGTTCTCATACGGTGGCTGCACAGGGGGGTATCGGGGCCTCGCTGGGCAATATGAGTGAAGACAACTGGTACTGGCACATGTTTGACACCGTGAAGGGCTCGGACTACCTGGGTGACCAGGATGCGATCGAGTTTATGTGCCGCGAGGCGCCGAAGGTGGTCTACGAGCTTGAGCACTTTGGCATGCCCTTCGACCGCAATCCCGATGGAACCATTTATCAGCGCCCCTTTGGTGGTCACACCGCGAATCTCGGCGAGAAGCCCGTGCAGCGTGCCTGTGCGGCAGCCGACCGCACGGGCCACGCACTGCTTCACACCCTCTATCAGCGCAACGTGCGTGCCCGCACCCAGTTCTACGTGGAGTGGATGGCGCTCGACCTGATTATGGACAGCGAGGGCGCCTGCGTCGGCGTAGTGGCACTCGAGATGGAGACGGGCGAGGTGATGGTGTTTGAGGCCAAGACCACGGTGTTTGCCACTGGTGGCGCTGGCCGAATCTGGGCTGCTTCCACCAACGCGTTCATCAACACCGGTGACGGCATGGGCATGGCTGCCCGTGCGGGCATTCCTCTTGAGGACATGGAGTTCTGGCAGTTCCACCCCACCGGTGTCGCGGGCGCTGGCGTGCTGATCACCGAGGGCGTGCGAGGGGAGGGCGGAATCCTGCTCAACTCCAACGGGGAGCGCTTCATGGAGCGCTATGCGCCCACCCTGAAAGACCTTGCGCCTCGGGACTTCGTTTCGCGGTCGATGGACCAGGAGATCAAAGAGGGCCGCGGCTGTGGCCCCAACAAGGATCATGTGCTCCTCAAGCTTGATCACCTCGGCGCGGACAAGATTCTGAAGAAGCTCCCGTCGATTCGTGAGATTGCGATCAAGTTCGCCAACGTCGATCCCATCAAAGAGCCCATCCCCGTGGTGCCCACGATCCACTATCAGATGGGGGGGATTCCCACCAATGTGCATGGTCAGGTGGTGGTGCCCAAAGACGGCAACCCCAACACGGTGGTGCATGGCCTGTATGCCATTGGCGAGTGCGCCTGCGTGTCTGTGCACGGGGCCAACCGTCTGGGAACCAACTCCCTGCTCGACCTCGTCGTCTTCGGTCGCGCTGCGGGCAATCACATCGTGGACCAGAAGCTCAAGGCGCAGGAGCACCGGAACTTCCCCGCCAATGGAGCCGATGTGGCGCTCTCCCGGCTGGCCAAGCTCGATGGCTCAACCTCTGGCGAGAAGACCCAGGATGTGGCCAACGACATCCGAAACACCATGCAGAACTTCTGCGGTGTGTTCCGCACCTCAGATCTTCTCCAGGAGGGAGTGGGCAAGATCATGGGGCTGGCTGAGCGCGCCCAGCACATCCACATGAAGGACAAGTCGCAGGTCTTCAACACGGCCCGCGTGGAAGCCCTGGAGCTCGCGAATCTCGTCGAGACGGCAAAGGCGACGATCGTGTCTGCAGAGGCCCGCAAGGAAAGCCGTGGCGCTCACGCCCACCGCGACTTCCCCGAGCGCGACGACGGCACTTGGATGAAGCACACGCTCTGGTTCTCCGAGGGCAATCGGCTTGACTACAAGCCGGTCAACCTCAAGCCGATGACAGTCGAGACCTTCCAGCCCAAGAAACGCACCTTCTAAGCCCAACCGATCAAGGATTTCCAGACATGACTACGCGTACCGTTCGATTCTCCATCTACCGATACGATCCAGATAAGGACGCCAAGCCCCGCATGGAAGATCTCACAGTGGAGCTCCAGCCCACAGACAAGATGCTTCTTGACGCGCTGATGCGAATCAAAGCCGACTTCGATGACTCACTGTCTTTCCGTCGGTCTTGCCGGGAGGGCGTCTGCGGATCGGATGCCATGAACATCAATGGCAAGAATGGCCTGGCCTGCACCACCAACCTTCGCGACCTCAAAGAGCCGATCGTCCTCAAGCCGCTGCCCGGGCTTCCCGTGGTGCGCGATCTGATCGTGGACATGACCAACTTCTTCAAGCAGTACCACTCGATCAAGCCCTATCTGATCAATGACACGCCGCCTCCCGAGAAGGAGCGCCTCCAGTCGCCCGAGGCGCGTGAGGAGCTCGATGGCCTCTACGAGTGCATCCTCTGCGCCTGTTGCTCCACCAGCTGCCCGTCGTTCTGGTGGAACCCCGACAAGTTCGTCGGCCCCGCTGGTCTGCTCCAGGCCTACCGATTCATTGCGGACAGCCGAGACCAGGCCACCAGCGAGCGACTGGACAACCTCGAAGATCCATACCGGCTCTTCCGTTGTCACACCATCATGAACTGCATCGATGTCTGCCCCAAGGGACTGAACCCCACCAAGGCCATCGGCAAGATCAAGGAGCTGATGGTCCGCCGGACCGTCTAGATCATGGCCATGCTGCCCGATCCTTTTGTGCAACAGTCTGATCTGGCTGAGCTCGCACCTGAGGATCTGGCGCGGCGATTGCGCTGGAGAGCCCGCAGGGGCCTCCTTGAAAACGACCTCATCATGGAACGTTTTTTTGCCGAGCACGAAGGCCGTCTCGGCATGGATGACCATGATGGTCTCGGGCTTCTGCTGAACCTCACCGACAACGATCTGATGTCCCTGCTGCTGGGCCGCGAAGAGCCCACGGGCGAGCTTGACTGCCCACAGGTGCACGGTGTGCTTTCCAAACTCAGGGCCGCCTAAGGCGTCGGCTCAGACATTTTTTTAACTTAGACCAGGGAGACTCCCACCATGATGTCCGAACACAAAGCGACGATGAGCTTCACCGATGGAACACCATCGGTGGAGTTCCCCATCATGACCGGCACGATCGGGCCTGATGTCATTGACATTCGCAAGCTCTACGCACAAACCGGCAAGTTCACCTACGACACCGGATTCATGTCGACGGCCTCCTGTTCCTCCACCATCACCTACATTGATGGCGATAAGGGTCAGCTGATCTATCGAGGCTACCCCATTGAGCAGCTGGCACGGAACTGTGAGTTCCTTGAGGTCTGCTACCTGCTTTACTACGGCGAACTGCCCAGTGCCTCGCAGTACGAGGAGTTCAAGAGCCTGGTCATGCACCACACCATGGTGCACGAGGCGATGCAGTTTGCAGTTCGGGGATTCCGTCGCGACGCCCACCCCATGGCGGTGCTCACCGGCCTCACCGGCGGTATGGCTGCCTTTTACCCGGACAGCCTGGACATCAACTCACCCGAGCAGCAGGACATCTCCTTCGTGCGCCTGATCGCAAAGATGCCCACGATGGTGTCCATGGCCTACAAGTACAGCATCGGCCAGCCTTACATGTACCCCCAGAACCATCTCTCCTACGCTGGCAACTTCATGTACATGATGTTTGGCACCCCCTGCGAGAAGTTCGAACCGAACCCCGTTCTGGTCCGGGCCATGGACCGTATCTTCACCCTGCACGCCGACCACGAGCAGAACGCGTCCACGTCAACCGTCCGTCTCTGTGGCTCCTCGGGTACCAGCCCATTCTCAGCAGTGGCCGCAGGCGTAGCCTGCCTCTGGGGTCCCGCACACGGTGGCGCCAACCAGGCCTGTCTGGAGATGCTCGAGCACCTGCACGCCAATGGTGGTGTGGCCAAGGTGGGTGAGTTCATGGAGAAGGTGAAGGACAAGAACTCCGGCGCCCGGTTGATGGGCTTTGGTCACCGGGTGTACAAGAACTTCGACCCCCGCGCAAAGCTCATGCAGGAGACCTGTAAAGAGGTGCTGCAAGAGCTTGGGCTCGAGAATGACCCGATCTTCAAGCTCGCCATGGCGCTCGAGAAGATTGCGCTTGAGGATGACTACTTCGTGAGCCGCAAGCTCTACCCCAACGTGGACTTCTACTCTGGCATCGTTCAGCGCGCGCTGGGCATTCCTGTCTCGATGTTCACCTGCATCTTCGCTCTGGCCCGCACGATTGGCTGGGTGGCCCAGTGGAAGGAAATGATCACCGACCCCGAGTACAAAATCGGACGCCCTCGTCAGCTCTATTGCGGGCCGAACGAGCGCGAGTTCATTCCGATGAGCCAGCGTGGCTAGGTAGAAGGAAAAGGAGAGGGGGGGCCATGGCCCCCCTTGTTGCATGGGAGTGCGGGGTGTAGAGTCGCGGTTTTGCAATTCACAAAGTGGCGTCGCCACGGCGTGAAAGGGTTCCCCTGCATCGTTTAGGCCGTCGGCCGTGAAAGGTGAAGCATCATGATGAAGAGCTACCAGCTCAATTCGTATCTGTTTGGCAGCAATGCCCCCTATGTCGAAGAGCTCTATGAGGCTTATCTCGACAACCCCGGTGCCGTGTCAGACCACTGGCGCCGTTATTTCGATTCCCTCCAGAATGTGCCCGCGGTTGACGGCAGCCTCGACGCGCGAGATCTTCCCCATGCGCCAGTCATCGAGTCCTTTGCACTCAGGGCCAAACACAATCAGTTTCTGCCCCGAGTAGCCGAGCGAGACCTGTCGGTTGCGCGAAAGCAGCTGCATGTCCAGTCCCTCATCGCAGCCTATCGCAACCTCGGCAACCAGTACGCCGACCTTGATCCGCTTAAGCTTCGCGAGCGTCCTCACTTCCCAGAACTGGACCCCAGTTTCTACGACTTCACCGAGGCCGACCTCGACACCACCTTCCGGGCGGACAACCTCTATTTCGGCGTGGAGCAGATGTCTCTGCGTGACATTCTGGCAGGCCTGCGCGAAACCTACTGTGGAAAGATCGGCGCCGAGTTCATGTATGTGATGGACCCAGTCGAGCGTCGGTGGATTCAGGAACGGCTCGAGAGCACTCGCACCAATCCCAATTTTGGGGCTGAAAAGAAGGTGGACATCCTCCGTCATCTCACTGCGGCCGAGGGGCTTGAGCGCTTCCTGCACACCAAATATGTGGGCCAGAAGCGGTTCTCCCTCGAGGGCGGCGAGTCCTTCATTGCCTGCATGGACGAGATCGTGCAGCAGGCGGGTATGAAGGGGGCTGAAGAGGTGGTCATCGGTATGGCCCACCGCGGTCGCCTCAACGTGCTTGTGAACACCCTGGGCAAAATGCCCGCAGACCTCTTCGCCGAGTTCGAGGGCAAGCATGCGGACGACCTTCCTGCGGGTGATGTGAAGTACCACCAGGGCTTCTCTAGTGACGTCTCCACGCCCGGAGGGCCGGTTCACCTGTCACTCAACTTCAACCCCTCCCACCTCGAGATCGTGAATCCTGTGGTGGAAGGCTCCGTCCGGGCGCGTATGGAGCGCCGGGGCGACGCAGAAGGCAAAAAGATTGTCCCGGTTTTGGTCCACGGAGATGCGGCGTTTGCCGGCCAAGGCGTGGTGATGGAGACGCTCAACCTGGCTCAGACACGGGGCTACTCAACCGGCGGAACCGTGCATGTGGTCATCAATAACCAGATCGGCTTTACCACCTCCGATCCTCGTGACACCCGCTCCACCCTCTACTGCTCCGATGTGGTGAAGATGATTGAGGCACCGGTCTTCCACGTGAACGGTGACGATCCTGAGGCTGTGGTGTTTGTCACCCAACTCGCCATCGAGTACCGCGCCAAGTTTGGCAAAGATGTGGTGATCGATATTGTCTGCTTCCGCAAGCTGGGCCACAACGAGCAGGACACGCCAGCACTCACCCAGCCTCTGATGTACCGCGCCGTGGGCCAACACCCCGGTACCCGGAAGCTCTATGCGGACAAGCTGGAGGCGCAGGGAGTGTTGCCTGCCGGGGGAGGTGATGAGCTGGTCAAGGCCTTCCGTGCCGCGATGGATGAGGGCCGTCACACCCGTGAGCCGGTTCTTACCAATTACAAGAGCAAGTTTGCGGTCGACTGGTCGCCCTTCCTCAACAAGAAATGGACCGACGATGCCGACACGGCCTTGCCTGCTGCCGAGATTCAGCGGCTGTCGGAGCGCGTCACCAGCATCCCCGCAGGCTTCGCACTTCACCCCCTGGTTGAGAAGGTGATCAATGACCGTCGGGCCATGGGCCGAGGCGAAATGAATGTTGACTGGGGCATGGGTGAGCATCTGGCCTATGCCTCCCTAGTGGCCAGCGGCTACGGAGTTCGTCTCTCGGGACAGGACTGCGGACGCGGAACCTTTACCCACCGCCATGCGGTTCTGCACGATCAGAAGCGCGAGCGGTTTGACGTCGGCACCTACGTTCCGCTCGAGAATGTGTCACCAGACCAGGGTAAGTTTGTGGTGATCGACTCGGTGCTGTCAGAGGAGGCGGTACTGGGCTATGAGTATGGCTACTCCACCGCAGAGCCCAACACGCTGGTGATCTGGGAGGCGCAGTTTGGTGACTTCGCCAATGGCGCACAGGTTGTGATCGACCAGTTCATCGCCTCAGGCGAGGTGAAGTGGGGGCGCCAGAGTGGCCTCACGCTGCTGCTGCCCCATGGCCACGAAGGCCAGGGACCTGAGCACTCCTCGGCGCGCCCCGAGCGTTTCATGCAGCTCTGTGCGGATACCAATATGCAGCTCTGCCAGCCCACCTCCGCCTCACAGATCTTCCACCTGCTGCGTCGGCAGATGATTCGGTCCTTCCGCAAGCCTCTGATTGTGTTTACGCCGAAGTCGCTCCTTCGCAATAAGGACGCCACCTCACCCATCGAGGCATTCACCAAGGGCAAGTTTGAGACGGTGATTGGTGAAGTGGACGCTGAGATTGATCCGAAAAAGGTGAAGCGTCTCCTCGTCTGCTGGGGCAAGGTGTACTACGAGCTGGTTCGGGAGCGTAAAGAGCGCGGTCGTGCAGACGTCGCGATCGTTCGCACCGAGCAGGTCTATCCCTTCCCGCACAAGGCGTTTGAGGCAGAGATGAAGCGCTACCCCAATCTCGCCGAAGTGGTCTGGGTGCAGGACGAGCCACAGAACCAGGGTGTCTGGTTCCAGGTTCAGCACTACCTGCGTGAACACATGTCCGCTGCCATGAAGCTGGGCTATGCAGGCCGTCCCGCCTCCGCATCCCCTGCCGCAGGCTACTACGAGAAGTTCTTGGCGCGTCAGAAGGAGCTCCTCGAGGCTGCCTTCGCCAAGCTCAAGAACTAAGACCGAGTCGATTGAACCCATTACGAAAGAGTCCAAGTCATGCCTAAGCACGAAGTCAAAGTTCCTCAGCTGTCCGAGTCGGTGGCCGAAGCCACACTGCTCCAGTGGAAGAAGAAGCCCGGTGAGGCCGTCGCCGTCGACGAGATCCTGATCGAGATTGAGACAGACAAGGTGGTCCTCGAAGTGCCTGCCCCCGCCGCAGGCGTGATGACCGAGGTGATGAAAGGCGATGGCGGGACCGTGGTCTCGGGTGAGGTGATCGCCATCATCGACACCGATGCCAAAGCCAGTGCAGCCCCTGCAGCGGCCGCGTCCGCTCCTGCAGCTGCGGTCGCAGCGGTGCCTGTTGCGGCACCTGCTGGTGCAGCAGTGGCCAGTCCGGCAGCAGCGAAGCTCATGGCGGAGACCGGGGCTGCTCCCTCATCTGGAAGTGGCCGTGATGGCCGGATCACCAAGGGGGATGTGATTGCTGCGTCCTCCGCACCCAAGGCCGCACCTGCAGCAGCCATCCCCGCTGCCCCTGTGGCCTCGAGCCTGCCACCCGTTGCCGTGTCCATCGGAGCAGAGGCGATGCTCGATGGACGGCCAGAGCAGCGCGTGCCCATGACCCGACTGCGTGCTCGGGTTGCTGAGCGTCTGCTTCAGTCTCAGGCCACCAATGCCATCCTCACCACCTTCAATGAGGTGAACATGGCCCCGGTGATGGCGCTGCGCAAGCAGTACGCAGACCGCTTCGAAAAGGAGCACGGCGTCAAGCTTGGTTTTATGTCCTTCTTCGTCAAGGCTGCCGTGGCCGCCCTCAAAAAGTATCCGGTGCTTAATGCCTCCGTGGATGGCAATGACATCGTGTACCACGGCTACTTCGACATTGGCGTTGCCGTGGGCTCACCCCGTGGCCTCGTCGTACCCATCATCCGTAACGCAGACCAGCTCACCTTCGCGGAGATCGAAAAGACAATCTCCGACTTCGGCGTTCGTGCACGAGACGGAAAGATCACCCTTGAAGAACTCACTGGGGGAACCTTCTCGATCTCTAACGGCGGGGTCTTTGGGTCTATGCTCTCCACCCCGATCATCAACCCGCCTCAGTCGGCCATTCTTGGCATTCATGCCACCAAGGATCGAGCCGTGGTGGAAAACGGGCAGGTGGTGGTGCGCCCCATCAACTACCTGGCCATGTCTTATGACCATCGCATCATCGATGGGCGTGAGGCCGTGCTCGGCCTCGTCACCATGAAGGAGGCGCTCGAAGATCCCTCGCGTCTCCTGCTCGAGATCTGAGGACACCTCCCATGGCACAGAACTTTGATGTGGTGGTGATTGGGGCAGGCCCTGCGGGGTATATCGCGGCCATCCGTGCGGCACAGTTGGGCTTTAAAACGGCCTGTGTCGAGAAATGGATTAATCCCGAGGGGCAGGCCGTCCTGGGTGGAACCTGCCTGAATGTGGGCTGCATCCCCTCCAAGGCTCTGCTGGCGTCCAGCGAGGAGTTTGAGAAGATTCAGCATCATGCGGACGTGCATGGCATCTCGGTAAAGGGTGCCAGCATGGATGTCTCCAAGATGCTTGCCCGCAAGAACGGCATCGTGTCCAAGATGACCAAGGGTATTGAATTTCTGTTCCGCAAGAACAAGATCACCTGGCTCAAGGGACACGGCCGCATCACGGGAGAGCAGGGCAGCGAGATTACGCTCGATGTCCAAGCCGATGGCGCGGTGGAGTCGGTCTCGGCCAAGCACCTCATCATTGCCACGGGCTCTAAGGCCCGACACCTGCCGAGCATCCCCGTGGACAATGTCATGGTCTGCGATAACGAGGGGGCGCTTCAGTTCCCCTCCGTGCCCAAGCGTCTCGGAGTGATCGGAGCCGGGGTGATTGGACTGGAGCTTGGGTCGGTCTGGCGGCGACTGGGCTCCGAGGTCACTGTGCTCGAGGCCATGCCCAGTTTTCTGGGAGCCTGCGACGAGGCGGTTTCCAAGGAGGCGCACAAGCTCTTCACCCAGCAAGGGCTCTCGCTCAGCATGGGCGTCAAGATTGGTGAGGTGAAGCAGACCACCAAGCTGGTGAAGGTGCAGTACACCGACGCGCAGGGCGCTGCCCACACACTCGAATGCGACCGCCTGATCGTGTCCGTGGGCCGCGTGCCCAACACCGAGAACCTCAATCTTGAGGCGATTGGGCTCAAGACCGACGAGCGTGGCTTCATTCCAGTGGATGATCACTGTCGCACCGCCAAGCCCAACGTCTTCGCCATTGGTGATGTGGTGCGTGGCCCGATGTTGGCCCACAAGGGCGAGGACGAGGGCGTCATGGTGGCCGAGCTCATCGCCGGCCAGAAGCCCCACATCGACTACAACTGCATCCCCTGGGTGATCTACACCTCGCCCGAGATCGCGTGGGTGGGTCAGACTGAGCAGCAGCTGAAGGCTGCTGGTCGCGCCTACAAGGCCGGCCAGTTTCCCTTTGCAGCCAACGGTCGTGCCCTTGGCATGGACGCCTCAGATGGCTTTGTGAAGGTTCTCGCAGACGCACAGACCGATGAAATTCTTGGCGTGCATATTGTGGCGGCCAACGCGTCCGACCTCATCGCAGAGGCTGCAGTCGCCATGGAGTTCAAAGCGGCCTCCGAGGACATCGCCCGCATCTGCCACCCACACCCATCGATGTCTGAGGTGATGCGCGAGGCGGCCCTCGCTGTGGATAAGCGCGCCCTCAATATGTAATGCCAAGCGCTATGGCCACGGTCGCATCAATTGCGCAGGCTCGGCTCGCCTCGAGAGGATTTAGTCTGGATGCAGGCCAGCTTCCAGGCCTGGAGGCCCTGGACCACTGCCGTGAGGAGTGGGCCCACTACAAGAGCCGCCGGGGTGGAAGGCTCGCGCGAATGCTGATTCATCCTCCGCTTCCCAGGGGTGTCTACCTCTGGGGCGGAGTGGGGAGAGGCAAGAGCTTTCTGATGGACTGCTTCTTCGACTCGGTGTCGATCGAGCGGAAGATTCGTATTCATTTCCATGAGTTCATGCGCGCGACTCATCGTGAGCTGCACGACCTCAGAGGCACTGAGAACCCCTTGGATGAGGTGGCGACCCGTGTGGCCCGTCGATACCGGCTGATCTGTTTCGATGAGTTTCATATCTCAGACATCGCCGACGCGATGATCCTTGAGCGGCTCTTGAGTGCGCTGATCGCCGCGCGCGTGGGCTTTGTGATGACCTCCAACTATCCGCCCAGCGGTCTCTATCCCGATGGGCTCCATCGAGAAAGCCTCCTGCCCGCCATCGCCCTGCTGGAGGAACACCTTCAAGTGATTGAGCTGGCTTCGCCGGCGGATCACCGCACGGAGGCTGCCCAAGCCCTTACGGGCTCGGGTGCCCTGCAGGAGACCATGGCCGCTCTGCCCCGTTTCTATCAATGCCCCCTGGGTGAGTGGTCCGAGGCCGCCCTTGAGGACATCGCCACCGCATGCTCCGACGGGGACCACTTAGACAGAGAGGGCAGTCTCGACCTTGACGGCCGACAGGTTCCATTCCGTCTTCAGGCCGGGGGCCTGATCTGGTTTGAGTTTGAGCACCTCTGTGGAGGACCGAGGTCGCAGAATGACTACCTCTGGCTTGCAGAGCGATTTCATACGATTCTCGTCTCGAATGTGCCTCAGATGAGTGCAGCCCAGGCCTCGGAGGCGAGGCGTTTTACCTGGCTGGTGGACATCTGCTACGACGCGGGCCGAAGGCTGGCGTTGTCCGCAGCCGCACCGCCAGACCAGCTTTACACCTCCGGCGTTCTCGCGAATGAATTCCAGAGGACGGCGAGTCGCCTGGTAGAGATGCAGACGCTGGCCTATCTCATTCGACCGCAGCGAGAGACCGTGACGTCCCTTGGGTAGAGCTCCTAAGGGGTGCCATAATCGCCGTATGTCTGTCTGCCGGTCTCCACTCTTGTTGATGGTCCTAGGGCTCGCCCTCGTCGGCTCCCCTGACGCTTGGGCCGAGATGCTCCTGCCACAGGAGTCGCAGCAGCGAACCAAGGCCCTTCAGGCCCTCTCTGAACTCGACCAGGAGTCCGAGGCCATCCGAGAGCGCGCCCGCACCGACAGGGCTGCATGCCTTGCCCGCTGGGTGCAGTCGTCCTGCCTGGAGTCCGTACGCCAGCAGAAGGCCCGCGACGAACGAGCGCTGCTGTTGGCCTCGGAGTCACTCTCGGAATCGGTGCGCCGGATTGATGCAATTGCCCGCAGCCGCGCCCGAGCATCTCGTCAGGAGGGGCTCAATGAGCGCTAGCCAGGACATTCGCACCCACCGCATTCGGCTGCTCGAGCTTGAGGCCGAGCATCGCGAACTCGACCAGCTCATTGCCAGCCTGGATCAGGGCCCTCAGGTGGATGAACTTGCCATGCGCCGGCTCAAAAAGCGAAAGCTGCAGATCAAAGACCAGATTGTCGTGCTCATGGGCGAGCTCAGACCCAGCGAGCCCGCCTAATTGAGCCTGCGGGCCTGGTTCGAACCCGACGGCCTTCTGGCGCAGCGGCTGGAAGGCTTCAGAACCAGACCGACCCAGTCCGCACTGGCCGAAGCAATCGACCGCACCCTGGCTGGCCGAGGCCTGCTGGTGGCAGAGGCGGGGACAGGCATTGGCAAGACTTTCGCCTATCTCGTACCCGCACTTCTGAGTCAACAGCGCGTGCTGATCTCCACCGCCAGCCGCGCCCTTCAGGACCAGCTCTTCAGTCGTGACCTTCCGAGGCTGCTCTCAGCGATGGGGCTGAGTGGAATCAAGACTGCCCGTCTGAAGGGACGATCCAACTATCTCTGCCCGTATAGACTCGAGCGCGCCAAGCAGGAGGGGCGGCTGGGGTCTGCTCAGGAAGTCCACGACCTTCGTCAGATCGTGCAGTTTTCAGTACTCAGCCCCGAGGGGGATATCTCGGCCTGCACAACGGTCTCGGAGCAGTCCATGGTCTGGCCCCTGGTCACCAGCACCGTGGATAACTGCCTGGGACAGCGATGTCCGCAGGCCAGCGAGTGCCCCGTGATTCGCGCGCGCGAATCTGCCCAGAAGGCAGAGCTCGTGGTGGTGAACCACCATCTTCTCTGCGCGGATCTTGCACTTCGACGAGAAGGGGAAGGGGAGCTCCTTCCTCAGGTCGATCTTGTGGTGGTGGACGAGGCCCATGCGCTCCCGGATACCGCCCTCCAGTTCTTTGGGCTCAGCCTCTCCTCCCATGGGCTTGCCTTGCTTGCGCGGGACACGCTGGTCGCTGGCCTTGAGTTTGGGCGAGACGGTGCCGACTGGGCAGGGCTCTGTGGGCAGCTGGAGGCCTCCGTTCTCGCGCTCCGGGCAGACCTCTCCTCGGCCCTGTCCGCAGGGCGACTGAAGTGGGAGCAGCTCACTCCTGAGGCCCAGACGGCGCTTGAGCAGGCCATTCTGCGGATCTCGGAGGCGCTCGCCCCGCTTCACATGGCGCTCTGTGTCAATGCCGAACGGCATGCAGAGTTGGTGCGACTGCAAGAGCGTATTGAGCAGATCCAGGATCGTCTTGAGCTGCTCCAGCCCGGCGGTCAGGCGGCTGAGCTCGGGGTGCACTGGATCGAGTCCGGGAGACAGAGTCTTAGCCTCCATTGGTCCCCGCTGGACGCTGCGCCACGGCTTCGAGAGATCTGGGAGTCCACAGAGCGAGCCGCCTGGGTCTTTCTCTCAGCAACCCTCACCGTGCCAGCGCCACCTCAGGCGGCCCAGGGTGATTTTTCCTACTTCTGTTCACAGATGGGGCTTGAGGAGGCATCCTGCGAGCGGTTTGAGAGCCCATTCGACTATTCAAGCCAGAGCCTCTTGTTCGTGCCCGAGGGCCTTCCCGATCCGAAGCAGCCGCAGCTTGTGGTCCAGCTCCTAGAAATGCCTGGCATCTCGGGCCTGATACGAGATGCGCAGGGCGGAATTTTCTTGCTCTGTACCAGCCTTCGGGCGGTCGACCAGGCGGCCCAGTGGCTCAATCAGGCCCGGTCGCCAGCTGCAGGGAGGCTGGTGCTCATCCAGGGCAGCGCCCCTCGCGACCACCTCCTGCAGCGATTTCGTGAGAACGGTCGTGCCCTGCTCGTGGGCAGCGCAAGCTTCTGGGAGGGCGTTGATGTGCCCGGCGACGCGCTCAGCCTCGTGATGATTGACAAGCTACCCTTTGCGCCGCCCGACGATCCGGTCCTCGAGGCGAGACTGAGCCAGTGCAGAGCGCGAGGGGGAGACCCGTTTAATCAGATTCAGCTGCCCGAGGCCACCCTGATGCTGAAGCAGGGGGTTGGCAGGCTGATTCGAACGGAAACCGACCGTGGCCTGCTGGTGGTGGGGGATCGGCGCCTCGCCGAGACCGCCTACGGCAGGCGGATGCTAAGAAGCCTCCCGCCCTTTCGTCGAACCCGCAGCCTCGAAGAGGCGAGGGCGTTTCTGTTACCAGACCTTCAGTCTTGACCAGAGGCTAGGCCCACGATTGGGCTGGTGCTCACGGGCCAGGCCTGTGATGAGCGTGGGGTTGTAGCCGTGCTTGAGGTAGGGGCTGTTGGGTACCGTGCGCTCAAGCACGCGGCGGGCATCGTCTCTGAGCTGATCGAGCCCCAGCTTGTCATAACTAAAGATCATCTGGGCCAGTGCCTCCTCCACCGCAGGAGAGTCTTGGTAGGTGCGAATCACCGCCTGAGCACGATTAGCAGCAGCCATGTAGGCACCCCGGCGGAGATAAAACCGCGCCGTGTGAACCTCGCCCTGCGCAAGGGTGTTAATCAGAAACTGAAGCCGAGCCGCCGCGTCGGGGGCATATCGGCTCTCGGGGAAACGCGTGACGAGCTGCTTAAAGGCATCGAAGGCCTCCTTGCCCGCCTTGGGATCGCGCTCGGACATATCCTCGCCTGTGACTGAGGAGAAGAGCGTGGCCCGGTCGTTGAAGTTGATGAGGCCCTTGAGGTAGAGCGCGTAGTCGATGCTGGGATGGTTGGGGTTTAGCCGCATAAACCGCTCAATCGAAGAGAGCGCCTGGGCAAGGTCGCCCTCTTTCCAGTAGGCATAGGCGGTGTCGAGCTGCGCCTGCTGTGCGAAACGGCCAAAGGGATAACGAGATTCGAGCTTGCGGAGCAGGGCGATCGACTGGGCATAGTTGCCCGAGTTCATCTCGTCTTTGGACTCCTGATAGAGGCGCTCCGGGCTCCACCGGAGGGTCTCGTCCTTGCTCTCGGGGCCGGAGGCACAGCCGAGCAACAGGGCGCTCATGAAGGCCGCGAAAACCAGAGACAATGCACGCTGAGAGGAGCCGAGGGTCCAACCGTGATGACGCATCATGAAGACTATCCCGCTGAAGAGAGCGCCGATTATAGCGAGCCCCAGGTCTTTCGGGTCGAGGAGGCAGAGGCCGGCCAACGCCTCGACCGCATTCTGGCGCTGAGGCTGCCCGAGCAGTCCCGTGCTCGGCTGCAGCGCTGGATTGAGCTCGGACTGGTGCGGCTGGACGATCGCGTCGTCCGTCCCAGTCAGTCCGTTCGGCCCGGACAGGCGGTCTGGGTGCAGATGCCAGAGCCCGAGCCCCAGGGCGACTGGCTGGCTGAGCCGATGAAGCTCTCCATCGTGCACGAGGATAGCGAGCTACTCGTAATCGATAAGCCCTCGGGCCTGGTGGTTCACCCGGCAGCAGGCCACCCCCAGGGCACTCTGCTCAATGGGCTTCTCGCGCATCTCGCCCAGCTCCGAGACCTACCAAGGGCCGGCATCGTCCATCGACTAGACCGTGACACCACGGGGCTGATGGTGGTTGCCAAGACCCCCGAGAGCCAGACCGAGCTGGTTCGTCAGCTCCAGGCCCGGACTGTCTCTCGCCGTTACTGGGCCGTCTGCTGGGGCAGCCTCGTTCGGGCCAAGACCATAGAGGCTGCGCTGGGCCGAGACCCACGGGACCGGCAGCGTCAGGCCGTTCTTGAGCAGGGTGGAAAACCTGCCATCACCCATGTCCAGCCACTTGCGCAGGGTGTCCTGCAGGGTAAGCCCGTCTCACTGGTGGACTGCCGGCTCGAGACAGGGCGCACCCATCAGATCCGAGTTCACCTGCAACACCTGGGATTTCCCCTGGTCGGCGACCCGGTGTATGCCCGGAAGGCGAGTCTGCCGGGGAAGGCGATTGGATTTGAACGCCAGGCCTTACATGCCCATTCCCTCGGCCTGATTCACCCTGGGAGTCAGGAGCCTAGCCAGTGGCACTCGGCTCATCCCCAAGACCTGGCCGATCTGTTTCATCGTGCAGGGCTTCCTCTGGCGGGGAGTCCTTGATGTCGTTTGCATCCAGTCTCCCCGTGGAAGAGGTGCCCGGCTTTCCATCCGGGATCCGAGCCGTAATCACGTCACGAGGGCCCGCCCAAAATCGCTATGGCTTTAACCTCGCGGCCCATACTGGGGACGACCCTCAGCGCGTGGAGGAGCGTCGGGCGGCGCTCGCCCAATCGATAGGCGCGCAGCCCCATTGGCTGAATCAGGTGCACGGGCGTCAGGTGGTTCATCTGCCAGCCCCAGCCCCCCAAGACGGAGATGCCTGTGTCACCCATCAGCCCGGCGTGGCCTGTGCCGTGATGGTGGCCGACTGCCTGCCGGTGCTCATGTCACTCGGAGATGGAAGGGCGGTGGCTGCAGCGCACGCGGGCTGGAGAGGCCTGGCGGCTGGCGTGCTGGAGGCGAGCCTGGATGCCCTTCTTGAACAGGCAAGTGCAGGCGATGGGCCGCCCAGCGTGACCGCCTGGCTCGGTCCCTGCATTGGTCCTGAGCATTTCGAGATTGGTCAAGAGGTTGTCGACGCCTTTGGTGGATGGACTGGCGTGAACGCAAGACACTTTGGCCCAAGCCCAAGGCGAGAAGATCGCTGGCACGCCGACCTCCAGGGCCTTGCCATGGCTGCAATGATGAGGTGGTCTGCCCGTAAGAACTGCCCCATTCAATGGGCTGCACCCCCGGGGGGGTGCACATTTTCAGATACCAGGAACTGGTTTTCGTATCGAAGAGAGGGCGTCACAGGCCGCATGGCGGCCTTGATTTGGAGAGAAAGCCTTTAAATACGGGCCTCTCCGGGGATTTGATTTGACATTGGCTTGAGCAAGATCAAGAATGCCCACAGCGCCAAGTGGTTTGATCGCGCCTGAAAAGCCCCGCGAGAAGAGGGCACCCCAGAGGAGCAACGCGTGAGTCAGTCCCCCATTCAGATCCCCGCCGACCGTCTCGCCGAGATTCAGAAGCACTATGTTGAAGGCCTCACTCGTCTGCTGAGTTCACCTGAAGAGGCGACGCGACTGGTGAAGGCTGACCGTCGATTCAGTTCCGATTCCTGGGTGCAGAGCGGTCCATTTGCCCAGATCGCAGCCCTCTATGTGCTCAACAGCAAGGCGATGCACGAGATGGCGAGTGCACTCACGCTCGATCACAAAACCCAGCAACGAGTGGAATTCATGGTGGAGCAGCTGGTCGATGCGGTCTCGCCCGCAAACTTTCTGGCCACCAACCCGGATGCGCAGCAGAAGCTGCTGGAGTCCAAGGGCGAGAGCCTTCGACAGGGGATGGACAATCTCCTGCACGATCTGAGTCGGGGGCGTATTACGCAGTCCGATGAGTCCGGTTTTGTAGTGGGCGAGAACCTCGCGCTCACCCCTGGCGATGTAATCTACGAGTGCCCTCTCTTTCAGCTCATCCACTACAGGCCTCGCACCGAGAAGGTGGGCACCCGGCCCCTGCTCATGGTGCCTCCCTGCATCAACAAGTTCTACATCATGGACCTCCAGCCAGGGGCCTCTCTGGTGGAGTTCGCACTCGACCAGGGGCAGGATGTCTACCTGGTCTCCTGGAAGAATCCAGGGGAGTCCGAACGTGCGGTGAGCTGGGACAACTACATCCAGGACGGCGTGGTTCATGCCATTGACATGGTGCTAGAGGCTAGCGGAAGGCCTACCATCAACCTGCTCGGGTTCTGCGTAGGGGGCACCCTCTGCACCACATCGCTCGGTGTCCTCGCAGCCCGTGATGAGTCGGACAAGGTTCACAGCCTTACCCTGATGACCACGCTCATCGACTTCAGCGAGACCGGCGTACTCGATGTCTTCATCGATGAACAGCATGTCTCCATGCGCGAGCAGACCCTAGGCGAGGGCGGCCTTCTTCCTGGAAAAGAACTCGCTGCCACCTTTTCTTTCCTTCGCCCCAACGACCTCGTCTGGCCATATGTGGTGAAGAACTATCTGAAGGGCGAGACGCCCCCCGCCTTCGACATCCTGTACTGGAATGCAGACAGCACCAACCTGCCTGGCCCCTTCTATGCCTGGTATCTTCGAAACACCTACCTCGAGAACAATCTCGTGAAGCCCGGAAAGCTCACGGTGGCCGGTGAGTCGCTCGACCTGCGTCAGGTGAAGCAGCCGGTCTATGCCTTTGGTGCGCGAGAGGACCACATCGTGCCCTGGCAGTCGGCCTGGGAGGGAGTTCGTCACCTGGGTGGTAAGGCCCGCTTCGTGCTGGGAGCCAGCGGGCACATTGCCGGCGCGATAAATCCCGCTTCCAAAAACAAGCGTTCCTACTGGACCAACGCTCGACCCGGGGCCGATGCAGAGGACTGGTTCGGCAAGGCGGAGGAGCACGCGGGAAGCTGGTGGAATGACTGGTCCACCTGGATTCGCCAGCACCAGGGCCCCTTGGTCGCTGCCCCCAAGCCCAAGAGCAGGGGGCGATTCAAGCCCATCGAACCCGCACCGGGTCGCTATGTAAAAGAGCGCACCGTCTAGAGTCAACCAAACCCATATTCAATACAACAAGGAGAGGCAACATGGCAGCACGTTTGGCATACGTTACAGGTGGAATGGGAGGCATCGGAACCTCAATCTGCCGCAAGCTTCACGATGGAGGCTTTAAGGTGATTGCGGGCTGTGGCCCGAGCCGCGACTTTGACAAGTGGCTGGCCGAACAGAAGGCCGATGGCTACACCTTCTACGCCTCAGTGGGCAATGTGGGCGACTGGAATTCCACCGTGGAGGCCTTTGACAAGGTGAAGGCAGAGCACGGCAACCCCGACGTACTGGTCAACAACGCAGGCATCACCAAAGATGGCGTGTTTCTCAAGATGACCCGTGAGCAGTGGGATGCGGTGATCGACACCAACCTCAACAGCCTCTTTAATGTCACCAAACAAGTGGTGGAGGGGATGGTGGCCAAGGGCTTTGGCCGGATCATCAACATCTCGTCCGTCAATGGCCAGAAGGGCCAGTTTGGCCAGACCAACTACTCCACTGCGAAGGCTGGCATTCACGGCTTCACCATGGCGCTTGCCCAGGAGCTCGCGGCCAAGGGCGTTACAGTGAACACCGTATCTCCCGGCTACATCGGCACGGACATGGTGCGGGCCATCAAGCCTGAGGTTCTGGAGAAGATTGTGAGCACCATTCCCGTTCGCCGACTGGGAGAGCCCGAGGAGATTGGCTCGATCGTCACCTGGCTGGCGGGCGATGAGAGTGGATTTGCAACCGGTGCAGACTTCTCGCTCAACGGTGGCCTCCATATGAGTTAATCGGCGATGGAGGAGGGGGCGAGGCCCCCACCTTCGTCCGTGGTCTGAATCCGAGGGGATACGAATGCCAAACAAAGAACAACAGCGCCTCATCAAGAAGTACCCCAATCGACGGCTCTATGACACCCGCACCAGCACCTACATCACGCTGGCGGATGTGAAAGAGCTGGTTCTCTCGCATGAAGACTTTCAAGTGGTGGATGCCAAGGCAGGCACCGACCTCACCCGCAGCATCCTGCTCCAGATCATCCTCGAGGAGGAGTCCTCGGGCGCGCCCATCTTCTCCGCCCAGGTGCTGGCCAATGTCATACGCTTCTATGGCAACTCCATGCAGGGCATGATGGGAAGCTACCTCGAGAAGAACATTCAGGCGTTCTCCGAGATTCAGAGCAAGATGCAGGAGCAGTCCCAGGCCTTCACCTCGGGCAAGGGGATTGCTGGACAGGAGGCCTGGGCGCAGTTCATGGCCAGTCAGGCTCCCGTCATGCAGAACCTGATGACCAACTACATCGAACAGAGCAAGAAGGTGTTTATGCAGATGGAAGACCAGATGCAGAACAACACCAAGGCCATGCTCTCTCGATTTGGTTTTCCGCCCGGTCAGGAATAATCTGGCGGTATGCAGAAGACGCCTACGGTCGGTTTTGTCTCCCTCGGCTGCCCAAAGGCGCTGGTTGACTCAGAGAGAATCCTCACGCAGCTCAAGGCTGAGGGCTACGGCATCAGCGAGAGCTACGAGGGCGCCGATCTCGTTGTCGTCAATACCTGTGGATTCATCGATGATGCGGTTCAGGAGAGCCTGGATGCGATCGGTGAGGCCCTTGAAGAGAACGGCAAGGTGATCGTCACGGGCTGCCTCGGTGCCAAGTCCGGGGAGGGCGGGTCCTCCCTCATTACCCAGGTGCATCCCAAGGTGTTGGCCGTCACGGGGCCGCATGCCACTGCTGAGGTGATGCAGGCGGTTCACACCCACCTGCCTAGGCCCCACGATCCCTTCACCGATCTGGTGCCCGAGCAGGGTATCCGGCTCACCCCAGCTCACTACGCCTATCTCAAGATCTCCGAGGGCTGTAACCATCGGTGTAGCTTCTGCATCATTCCAAGCATGCGGGGCGATCTCGTCTCCCGTCCGATCGGCGAGGTGATGCGCGAGGCCGAGGCCCTCGTGAAGGCAGGCGTGCGAGAGCTTCTGGTGATCTCCCAGGACACCAGTGCCTATGGAGTCGACCTGAAGTATCGAACCGATTTTGTCGACGGCCGCCCCGTGAAGACACGCATGACCGAGCTCTGCCGAGAGCTGGGACAGCTCGGCGTGTGGGTGCGGCTGCACTATGTCTACCCCTATCCCCATGTCGATGAGGTGCTTGAACTCATGGCCGAGGGCCGCATCCTGCCCTACCTCGATGTCCCCTTTCAGCACGCGCATCCGGATGTGCTCAAGCGCATGAAACGACCCGCCTCAGGAGAGCGCAACCTGGAACGCATCCAGGGCTGGCGCAAGGCGGTGCCCGATCTCACGCTTCGCAGCACCTTTATCGCCGGCTTTCCAGGCGAGACCGAGGCCGAATTCCAAGCCCTTTTAGACTTTCTCACCGAGGCCGAGATCGATCGTCTGGGCTGTTTTGCCTACAGCCCGGTGGATGGAGCCAGTGCCAACGCGCTCGAGGGCGCGCTTCCCGAGGCGCTTCGTCAGGAGCGGGCCGACCGTGTCATGGAGCACCAGGCGGACATCTCGGCCAAGCGCCTCGCTCGATGGGTGGGGCGCCGAACCACTGTGCTGATTGACGAACTCGACCTGGACGACGGCTGCCTGATCGGGCGAACCGTTGGCGACGCGCCGGATGTCGATGGCATTGTGCGGGTTCGCCCCGATCCCAACTCACGGCACTCGGTGACCGCAGAAGTAGGGCAGTTTTGCGAGGTCGAAATTGTCGAAAGCGATGACTACGACCTGGAGGCTATCTTCATCCGAGGACAGCTGAGCGACGGTATTACTTAATCAGAAAGAGGAGATCTGAACATGCGTGAAGTCGTTGTATTGAGTGCAGTCCGTTCTGCCATTGGTGGCTTTGCAGGAAGCCTGTCGAGCCTTGAGCCCTCAGAACTGGGGGGCATGGTGCTGAAGGAGGCCATTGGCCGATCTGGCGTAGACCCCAATCAGGTGAACTATGCGGTGGTTGGAAACTGCATCCCCACAGAGAAGCGGTCGCCCTATGTTGGGCGCGTGGTGAGCATTCAGGGCGGCATGCCCATGAGCTCGGTGGCCCTCACCATCAACCGGCTCTGCGGCTCGGCTCTCCAGGCGATCGTGTCCACAGCCCAGAACATCCTCCTGGATGACTGCGAGTATGGGATTGGCGGTGGCGTCGAGGTGATGAGCCGCGGCGGCTACCTGAGCCCTGCGATGCGATCGGGCGCCCGCATGGGTGATAGCCAGATGATCGACACCATGGTGGCCACGCTAACCGATCCATTCGGGGTGGGCCATATGGGCATTACCGCAGAAAACCTCGCCACCAAGCACAACATCAGCAGAGAAGAGCAGGACGCCTTCGCCCTGGAGTCTCAGAACCGTGCGGCCAGAGCGATTGCTGAGGGGAGATTCAAGGACCAGATCGTTCCCATCACCATCTCTTCCCGCAAGGGCGACATCGTGTTCGACACCGACGAGCATCCTCGCGCCACCACGCTGGAGGCACTGGCCAAGATGAAGCCTGCCTTCAAAAAGGACGGGTCGGTCACTGCGGGCAATGCCTCCGGCATCAATGACGCCGCTGCGTTCCTGGTTCTGGGCGAGGCCAAGGCCGCCGCTGCCGCTGGCCACAAGCCCCTGGCGGTGATCCGGGGCTATGCGGTGGCCGGCGTTCCCAATGACGTGATGGGCGAGGGCCCGATTCCCTCCACCAAGATTGCGCTCCAGAAGGCCGGAATCACGCTCGACCAGATTGATGTGATCGAGTCGAATGAGGCCTTTGCAGCCCAGGCGCTCACCGTCACCAAGGTGCTCGGGTTTGATCCCGCAAAGGTTAATGTGAATGGCGGCGCCATTGCCTTGGGCCATCCCGTTGGGGCCACGGGCGCAGTGATTGCCACCAAGTGCATCCATGAACTTCACCGCACCGGTGGCCGCTATGGCCTGGCCACGATGTGTATCGGTGGTGGGCAGGGCATTGCAGTGGTGTTTGAGCGCGTCTAGGGCTTTCTGAGCCTAATCACCCGAGGGGGCTTCGGCCCCCTTGGTTTTACACCCTTTAGTTTACATAATAAACCTTATGCGACAATCAACCGAAACCGGGCGAGGGACGATCTAGGCCTCTAGCTGGCTGAACCGCAGAAAATTCGCCGTGGTCGCATTCGCCACTGCCTCCAGGCTCGTCTCCTTAAGCTCGGCAATGCGCTGAGCCACGAAACGAGTGAAGCCGGGCTCATTGGTCTTGCCTCGGAACGGAACGGGCGCCAGAAAGGGGGAATCTGTCTCCACCATGAGGTGTTCCAGAGGAACTCTTCTCGCTACATCATGGACTTGCACTGCAGTCTTAAACGTCACGATGCCAGACAGTGAGATCAGGAAGTTCATCTCGATCGCCGCCTCTGCAACTTCAAAACTCTCAGTAAAACAATGCATAACACCGCCAACCTCATGTGCTTTCTCTTCTTTGAGAATGCGCAGCGTATCGGCGGCTGCCTCTCGGGTATGAATAATCAGAGGCTTACCCAGGGCTCGAGCGGCTCGGATATGGGTACGAAAGCGCTCCCTTTGCCATTCAAGGTCGCCCTTGAGCCGGTAGTAGTCCAGCCCAGTCTCGCCAATGGCCACCACTCTCGGATGGGCCCCCCGACTCACCAGAGCCTCGACACTGGCCTCCTCGGGCTCATCCTCGTAGTCGGGATGAACGCCCACGCTGCACACCAGTCGATCGTCGCTCAGGGCGGTCTGAAGCACGGCCTCCGCCTCTGTGAGAGTGGTGCAGACATTCAACGCACGGGTCACCCCTGCCTGCGCCATGCGGTCAAGGATATCCGGGGTTCGGCCAGCAAGACCGTCGTAGTTGAAGTGGCAGTGGGAGTCCACCAGGGTGGCGGCGCCCAGTTCGCCAGGCCAGGAGGGCTCAGCAGCAGTAGCAGTCATGTTGGAAAGACATCCTGAAGGGACACAAAGAGGTTTTCATACCGAAGCCGGGGGTTTAAGGGATGGTCGGCATGGCCCAGAAAGCTCTGCAGCCGATGCTGGGCATCCGCAAGGGCCTGACCCGCCAGAGGCTGATTCTGGAGCCATCGCAGCTGCCGATGGAGTGCCGCAGACTGCTCAGAGAAGGTGTTCGGCTCTAGGCCTGCCCGCAGCCGCTGCAGGTCGAGCAGCCAGAGGCTCAGCCACTCCAGCACAGGGCGGACCGGCGCCTTACCGGCGCGTTCGGCCCAGGCCTGCGGGTCGAGGCGGCCCTGAGACAGCAGCGGAAGCAGCCAGTCCGACGGCCCCTCCGGCTGATCCAGCCGGGCCTCTGTGACGGCGCGCTGCGGCGCAGACAGGAACAGACGACGGCACCGAGACAATATGGTGGCCGGCACGCCCTGAAGACGCTCGCCATAGAGCAGGTAGCGCATGCCCTCAGCAGGCTCCTCGAGCCCCTTCAGCAAGGCATTGGCGGAGACGAAATTCAAGGCCTCCACCGGCCCAATCACGGCGATCCGAATCCCACCCCGATGCGAGCTCAGCTGGGAGAAGCCCGCGAGCTCTCGAATCTGATCCACCCGAATCTCTCGGCTGAGCTTCTTTTCCTTTCCCTCAGCGCCCTCCTCCTCAGTGCCCTCCTCCTCCTCGGCCCCTTCGAGCGCAGCCGGTCGAACCCAGCGCAGGTCGGGATGCTGGCCGTCGGCAATCCAGAGGCAAGACTGGCAGCTGCCGCAGGCGACATGACGGCTGGGGCCTTGAGGCTGCAGGCAGAGTAGGCTGGCCGCCAGTTGGACAGCAAAATCGCCCAGTCCCAGCCCTGGTGGTGCAGTGAGGAGCGCAGCAGACCAGGGCCGCTGAGAGAGGCTAAGGCTCTGCTGGTGCCAGGCATCAAAGACGGGCTTAGTCATGGGACACCAGGGCCTGCAGGGCCTGGTCGATCTGTTGCTGAAGCTCTGCGATGGGCCGGCTTGCATCCAGCCAGACAGCGCGAGCACCTCTGCGCCGGGCTGCTTCGGCGTAGGCCGCACGAACCCGCCTGAAAAAGGAGAGGCCTTCCTGCTCAAACCGGTCTGGCGTCTCTCCGGTCTGCGCCTGCCGGCCTCCGCGTCTCGCAGCAGCCTGTTCAGGGTCGAGGTCGAAGTAGAACACCAGGCTAGGCGTCGGGCCTGTGCCCTCACCATCCTGCTCCACGGCCTCGGTCAGAGCAGCCAGGGTGGCCTCCGATACGCCGCGGCCGCCGCCCTGGTAGGCCCAGCTCGAGTCGAGGTAGCGGTCTGAGAGCACGGATTCGCCCCTGCGAAGGGCTGGCCAGACCGTCTGAGTAAGGTGGTCTCGTCGCGCAGCGAACATGGTGAGGGCCTCGGTCAGTCCGTCCATGGGCTGATGCAGTAGGAGTTCCCGCAGCTGCTCCGCCAGAGGACTACCGCCTGGCTCTCGGGTGAGGGCAAGCGGGAGAGAGCGGGCTGCAAACCAGGCCTGAATAAACGGAATGTGGCTGCTCTTGCCCGCCCCATCCACGCCCTCAAGCACGACAAACCAGGCCCGAGCCGGCCCCCTGCCGGAACCAGACGGGTTCTGCATCATGGCCTTGACTCCTTGAGCGAGGGCGGGGGAGCGGCCCCTCGGCGACGCTGAAAATAGTCCACGGCCTGGTTGTGCTGGTCGAGCGTCAGACTGAAGTAAGAGCTGCCGTCACCCTGGGCCACAAAATAAAGGGCTCGTGTGGGAGCCGGATTGAGCGCGGCGACGAGGGCGGCCCGTCCCGGATTGGCGATGGGGTGCGGCGGTAGACCGCGAACCCGATAGGTGTTGAAGCTTGATTCGACCAGGAGGTCAGCGCGCCGGATGTTGCCGTCAAAGGTACTGCCTAAGGCATAGATCACGGTGGGATCGGACTGCAGCGGCATCTGAACGGCCAGACGATTGTGAAACACGGCCGAGACCCACTCTCGGTCCTCTGGGTGCTGGGTTTCCCGTTCAATGATGCTCGCAAGAATCAGAGCCTCCTCGGGCGTCTGGAGGGAAATCCGCGGGCTGCGGGCCTCCCAGGCCTCGGACAGGACGCGTTTCTGCAGTCGAATCGCCCGCTCAAAGAGCATCTGGTCGGAGCTGCCTTTCTGAACCAGATAGGTATCCGGAAAGACCCATCCCTCAATCGATGAGGCGTCGAGCCCCATTCCCAGGGCCAGGCTGCGGCTGGCCTCCTTCACATCGTCGGGGAGCGTGCGGGCAATGGACGGATTGGACCGAACGGCTCGAAACATCTGCTCAAACGTCCAGCCCTCAATGAGGGTGACCGCCGCCTGGAGTGAATCCCCCCGGGAGAGCTTTTGGAGCAAGACCACCAGCGAGTCTCCTGGACGCAGCTCATAGACACCCGCCTTCAGATTTCCCTGAACGCCCATGGCGCGAGCAGCCCAGGCAAAGGCGGGCCCGTGGAGATCAAGCCCTGAGTCCTCGAGCAGCCAGCCAATTGCCTGGGCCGAACTGCCCGGGGGAATGACGAGCTCGAGGGGGGAGCCTCCCGTCTCGCCCGGCACCACCGACCGGTGAAGCCAGGCATATCCCAGCCCAGCCAGCAGAATGGCCATGGTGAGGGTGAGGGCAAAGAGCCGAACGATCCATTTCATCCTCGCTATATTAGTCGGCATGCATTCCCTTTCGCTGAACGCCCTCACGCCCCCTCTTCCACTCACGGTCTGGACTGCGACGGGGCCCGATGCCCGATCCTTTCTTCAGGGTCAGCTCACCCAGGACACCGAGCGGCTCTCACCGCCAACGGCCGTGCGCGCCGGCCAACACCAGCTCAGCGGGGCCTGCACGCCCAAGGGCCGTCTGCTGGCCAGTTTCATCCAGTGGGCGGTGGACGACGCCAGCCTCGCGCAGATCACACCTCAGGCAGTCGCGCCCTCGCTCATCAAGCGGCTCCGGATGTATGTGCTCAGAGCCAAGGTCACGCTCGATGATGCCGCCTGGACGGTTCGGGGGGCATGGCTGAATGGGGAACAGGCTCAGCCCGGGCTCGTCGAGCAGCTCGACGAACAGCTCTGGCTCCTTCAGGTTCGCCCCGACCCGTCGGGGCTCGGGCGAGGACTGCTGGTCGGCAGCCCCAGTGGCTCCGATGCCTGGGCATTGGCCCAGTCGCCCCGGTCGGCCAGCGAACTGGACTGGTGGGCCGCTGAGATTCGGTCGGGACAGCCCTGGGTCTGGCCGGAGACGCAGGAGGCCTTCGTTCCCCAGATGCTCAATTTCGACCTGCTCGATGGGATTGGATTCAAGAAGGGCTGCTACACGGGGCAGGAGGTGGTGGCGCGTAGCCAGTACCTCGGAAAACTCAATCGACGGATGTTTCTGTTCTCTCTGGAGTCCGATTCGATGGCCCATCACCCGCCCGGAACCCTTCTCTTTCAGACCGATCAGGATGAACCGGTCGGCGACCTGGTGATGCAGGCCTCGGGCGTGCTGCTCGCATCGGTTGGGCTCGAGTCCATTCAAGCCGTGATCGCTGGGCGCTCCAGTCTGCATCTTGCTGGCCCGGCTGGCCCTCAGCTCACACCCGGCCCTCTGCCCTACGAGGTGCCAACCGAACCGCAGCAGGTGAATCGCCCCAGGCTCACCTAGTCGGTCTCGGAGGCGAGTCGCTTGAAGCTGCCCATCGCCTGCGCCAACAGCCGGCCGTGGGAGTCTTTGAGATCCGCCCGGCAGAAGGCCATCGACTTGGACCGGTAGTCGCAGAAGCCAGAGCAGCTTACCCTGCCCCTTGCAGGCCTCAGGAAGCTGGTCTTCATCTCGATCGTCACCACACCCCTCTGCTCGGGATCACCCGCACGGGCCGCAACGGCCATCGTGACATCCAGTAGAGTCATCACCACCCCACCGTGGCCCATGCCCAGGTCATTGAGCTGCCAAGGCTGGAGGTCAAGGGCGAGCTCACTCTGCCCCTGCTCGGCCCGAACAACCTCGATGCCAAGGTGGGCCACAAAGGGGGGAACCGCTCGATTAAACAGGGTATTGGGTGGGGTCTCCATGGGCGCTCAGGGTATCAGGACTTAAGATCCAGCACTTGAACGCCTTCACGCCCTTCTCCCTTCCGCCGCTTGCCCCCAGTGTGCCCGCTGGGCAGGGGGTTCCGCGGCGATCGGCCGAAAGCCTTGGGCTTGAGGCCAGCCAGTTCAGCAGGGATCTGCCCGACTACGCCTTCCCTCCGGAGGAGCCGCTCGCCTTCGCCTGCGACCCCACGCCCCTCGACGAACCCCAGCTCTGTTCGGTGGTTCCCGACGTGGCCCGGCTCATGGGGCTGCAGCCTGAAGTCCTCCAGTCGAGTGCTGCCTGGGCTGAGCTTCTCAGTGGGGCCGCCACCATCGAGGGACGTCCGGCCTATGCAAGTGTGTATGCCGGTCATCAGTTCGGCAGCTTTGTCCCCCGGCTGGGCGACGGTCGAGCCCTCAATCTCGCTGCGATCAACGGATGGGTGCTGCAGCTCAAAGGTGCAGGAACAACCCCCTATGCCCGGTTTGCCGATGGCCGGGCTGTCCTTCGCTCCTCCGTGCGCGAGTTTCTCTGTTCGGAGGCCATGGCGGGGCTTGGCGTCCCCACCACCCGAGCCCTCTCACTGGTGGTGTCGAGCACTGCCGTCTTTCGTGAACAGCCCGAGCCCGCTGCGATTGTCTGTCGGGTCGCTCCCAGCTTCATCCGCTTTGGCCACTTCGAATATTTTGCCGCTCGCGGCCGCCCCGACCTGATGATCCAGCTGATGGATTCGCTCATCAGCCACCAGCCCGCGTTTGAGGGGCTGCAGAGCCATCAAGGGGCAGACCGGCTGATTGCCTTCTTTGAGCTTGCGGTGAAGAGAACGGCTGCCCTCATGGCCCACTGGACCGCGGTAGGTTTCATGCATGGCGTGATGAATACCGACAACTTCTCGATTCTTGGGCTCACTCTGGACTACGGCCCCTTTGCCTGGATGGAGGCCTTTCATCCGAATGAGGTCTGCAACCACTCAGACCATTCTGGTCGATACCGGTTTGCCCACCAGCCTTCTATCGGCCTCTGGAACCTCGAACGGCTGCTTGCTGCGCTGTCGACTGCGCCAGTCTTGTCCGCGCAGCAGAAGGAGGCCCTGCGCGATGCTCTGCTTGACCAGTATGAGCGCCACTTTCAGACTCAGTACCGCCAGCTTATGGCAGAGAAGCTGGGCGTCTCTGCGAGGCTTGAGGCTCAGGACTGGGATGGGCTGATGAATGCGCTCTACGGCCTGCTCGCCTCTGAAGGGCTCGACTACACCCGCTTTTTCGAGGCACTCTCGCGCTGCAGCCCGCTCGAGCTGGAGCCCACAGGCGTTCATGGATTTCAGGCCCTGCGGGATCAGGTGCTTCGCCCGGACGCCCTGGAGTCCTTTCTTGGCCACTATCAGCCTGTCGCAGCCGCTCAGGCGCGCGAGATGGGAGACCTGGCCCGCCGGCGGCGTCTCGAGGAGACCAACCCCCGATTTATTCTGCGTAACTGGGTGGCGGAAGAGGTGATTCGGGCGCTGGAGGATGAGGGCAATATCGCCCCACTTCAGGCCGCGATGCGGTATGTCTCGAAGCCCACACAGTCCTTTGAGGCGGAGCCGCTCTTTGTCCGCTGGACAGGGCCTGCACCGGACTGGGCCGCAACACTCTCGCTCAGCTGCTCCAGCTAAACTCGAGGCTTCCAAGGAGATTCCAATGACTCAAGATGATGAACTGCGCGCTCGGCTCACAGACATGCAGTACGCCGTCACGCAGAAGGCATACACCGAGCCCCCTTTCACCGGCGAATTCTGGAACTTCTGGGGGAAGGGCCGCTACGACTGCATCTGCTGCGGCACTCAGCTCTTCTCGTCCGACAGCAAATTCGACGCAGGCTGTGGCTGGCCCAGCTATGACCGAGCGCTGGTGGAGGGCAATATTCGTGAGGTAGAGGATCGAAGCCACGGCGTGATTCGCACAGAGATTCTCTGTAACCACTGTGGCGCCCACCTGGGCCATGTCTTCCCCGATGGCCCCACCGAGACCGGTCTTCGCTACTGCGTCAACTCGGCCTCCGTAAAATTTGAGGGCAGTGCCGAGTGAAGTTCCTTGCAGACTGGGGCGCGATTGTCGTCTTCTTTGTCACCTACAAGCTCGTCGACCTCTACTGGGCCACCGCCCTGGCTGTGCTCGTGAGCATGCTCATGATCGGCCTCATGCGCATGCGTGGAATGCCTATCGATCGGATGCAATGGATCAGCCTTGGCCTCATCACCGTCTTTGGCGGGCTCACGCTCTTGCTTCAGGACGAACGATTTATCAAGGCCAAACCCACCCTCCTCTATGGCCTCTCTGCCCTGGTCTTTCTCATTCCGCAGCTTCTGGGCAAGGCGCTGGTGCTGAAGTCCCTCTTGGGCGAGAAGATTCAGATGCCAGACTCTGCCTGGCGTCGGCTGAACCTCGCCTGGGTGGTCTTTTTCGTGGTGATGGCTGTTCTCAATGCCTGGGTCGCCACCACCTTCTCCACCGATGTCTGGGTAGACTTCAAGCTCTTTGGCACCCTTGGCCTCATGATCCTCTTCATCATTGGCCAGACGATCTACATGACCCGACACGGACAAGAGGCCGCCGACAATGACACTCCCTGAGGCGATTGAGGCCCGCCTGCGCGAACGACTTCAGGTGAAGGAACTGGTTCTGCGTGATGACACCGCCGCGCATCACGGGCATAGCGGCGCAGCCTCTGGTGGGGGTCACTTCGAGCTGCTGATTGTCTCTGCCGACTTCGACGGCAAGAGCAGAGTGAGCCGTCATCGCCTTGTGTATGATGCGCTGAGCGACTGGATGCCCGCGCGAATCCATGCGCTCTCAATCGACGCGCGTACCCCTTCGGAGTTTGTCTAATGGCGCGTTTTTCTCCTGTTTTGGCAGCCCTGCTGCTTACCCTATCGAGCACGGCTCTCGCCCAGAACATTGCGGTTGTGAATGGTCGGGCCATTCCCAAGGCCCGCGCCGACCTATTCATGAAAGAACTGGAGAAGCAGGGCCAGCCGGTCACCCCCGAGCTCGCCACCCTGGTCCGCCAGGAACTGGTCGACCGCGAGATTCTCCTTCAGGAGGCCGAGCGCCGAGGCCTTCCCGCCAAGCCCGAGCTCAAATTCCAGATCGATGCCGCGCGCCAACAGGTTCTGATTCAGGCCCTGGTCCAGGACGAGATCAGCAAGAATCCCATCAAAGAGGCCGATGTGAAGGCTGAGTACGAGCGCCTCTCCAAGCTACAGGGTGACGAATATCGCGCTCGCCACATCCTGGTGGAGTCTGAGGATGCTGCGAAGGCCATCATTCAGAAGCTGGGCAAGGGAGCCAAATTCGAAGATCTTGCCAAGGATTCCAAAGACCCTGGCTCCGCAGCACGGGGTGGAGATCTCGACTGGGCCAACCCCTCAAACTTTGTGAAGCCCTTTGCAGATGCACTCATGGCACTCAAGAAGGGGGAGCTCACCCAGACCCCCGTGCAGTCTCAGTTTGGATGGCATGTGATCCGGCTGGACGACACCCGTAAGGCCCAGATTCCCGCATTCGATGAGGTGAAAGACCAGCTTCGTGAGGGAATTCAGCGTCGCCAGCTGGGTGCGTTTCAGGAAAAACTGAAGGCCAAGGCCAAGATTAAGTAAGGCCTCTACTGATCGATCATGACTGTGGTTCCTGCGGGAACCCAGTCAAAGAGATCGACAATGTCTTGGTTGCGCATTCTCACGCAGCCAATCGACCCAGGCTCGCCCATCTCCACCGTGGGTGGGCTCCCGTGAAAATAGACATAGCGACGCATGGTGTCCACCTCACCGAGGCGGTTGATCCCGGGCTCGAGGCCGGACAGCCAGAGGATGCGGGTGAGGATCCAGTCTCGCTTGGGATGCTGCCCCGCGAGCGTCGGCGTCCAGATCTCTCCCGTGGGCCTTCGGCCAACGAATACCGTGTTAAAGGCCGCGCCTGCGCCGATCTTGGCGCGAATCTGATGCCGACCGGTGGGTGTGCAGAAGCTCCCGCGCTGATTTCCAACCCCATTTCGGGCCGTTGAGACTGAGAAAGAGCGGACCCACTGGGCCTGAATGGGGTGCCATCGGGCGGGGTCGTGCTGACCGGGGAGTTGCGTGTGGGTTCTGCTCAGATCGTAGAGGTGCAGGCGCTGGGCAGCGACTGAGATCACCAGGTGATAGGGGCTAGCCGATACAAAGCTCATGATTTGGATTCGTTGCGTCGCGCTGCAAAGAAAGACCTGAGAAGGCTGCCACACTCTTCGGCCAGAACGCCACCTCGAACCTGAGTCTGATGATTGAGGCTAGACCATCCAAAGACCTCGTGGGCACCGCCTGCCACCCCGGTTTTTGGGTCGGAGGCGCCGTACACCACCTCGGCTAGGCGCGCGTGAAACATGGCTCCTGCGCACATCAGGCAGGGCTCGAGCGTGACATAAAGGCGCGCACCGGGGAGCCGATAGTTGCCCTCACGCTGGCCCGCTGCTCTCAGCGCCTGCACCTCGGCGTGTGCGGATGGGTCGTGCAGGCCAATGGGCCGGTTGCGCCCGACGGCCAGTAGCTCTCCCGCTGCAGAGACTACAACGGCACCAACAGGGACTTCTCCTTCTTGTGCAGACTGATGGGCCTGCTCAAGGGCTAGATGCATCCAGTCCTGGTCGGTCATTCCCACTCAATCGTGGCAGGGGGCTTGGAGCTGATGTCGAGCGTCACCCGATTGATTCCGCGAACCTCATTGATGATCCGGCTGGAAACCTTCTTGAGAAGCGGATAGGGCAGCTCGGCCCAGTCGGCGGTCATGAAGTCGGAGGTGACCACCGCTCGAAGCGCCACCACATAGTCATAGGTGCGTCCATCCCCCATCACGCCCACGCTCTTGACTGGCAGGAAGACGGCAAAGGCCTGGCTGGTGAGGTCGTACCACGACCGACCCGTGGTCGGATCGATGGTGGCGCGGAGCTCCTCGATAAAGATATGGTCGGCGCGGCGTAGCAGGTCGGCATACTCGCGCTTCACCTCACCCAGAATTCGCACGCCGAGGCCAGGCCCTGGGAAGGGGTGGCGGTAGACCATCTCCGGAGGCAGCCCCAAGGCCACGCCCAATTCCCGCACCTCGTCCTTGAAGAGATCCCGAAGGGGCTCTAGGAGCTTGAGGCCCAGCTGCTCCGGCAGGCCGCCCACATTGTGATGGCTCTTGATGGTGACGGCCTTCTTGGACTTGGCGCCACCAGACTCAATCACATCGGGATAAATCGTGCCCTGGGCGAGAAAGCTTGCGCCCTGGTGCCCCTGCCCGCCCGCCTTCAGCTTGGCGGCCTCTTCCTTGAAGACCTCGACGAACAGGCGCCCAATGATCTTGCGCTTGGCCTCAGGCTCGCTCACCCCCGCGAGCTCACTGAGAAATCGGTCGCTGGCATCGACTCGAATCACTCGCGCGTGGAGCCGACCAGCAAACATCTCCATCACCTGATCACCCTCATGAAGGCGAAGCAGGCCATGGTCCACAAAAATGCAGGTGAGCTGCTCCCCAATGGCCCGATGGATGAGCGCGGCGGCGACGGACGAGTCGACTCCACCCGAGAGGCCCAGGATCACCTCTTCATCACCCACCTGCTCTTGGATCTGGGCCACAGCCTCTGCAATGTGGTTGCGCATGATCCAGTCGGGGCGGGCCTGACAGATCTCGAGGACAAACCGCTCCAGGAGGGCTCGGCCTTGAAGGGTATGGGTCACCTCGGGGTGAAACTGCACCGCGTAGAAGCCCCGGCTCTCATCGGCCATGCCGGCAATGGGGCAGCTCTCAGTGGAGGCCATGAGCTTAAAGCCCGGCGGAAGCTCACTCACCTTGTCGCCATGGCTCATCCAGACCTTGAGCATGCCGTGGCCCTCTGGCGTGGCGAAGTCTTGAATGTCCCTGAGCAAGGCGGTGTGGCCCCGGGCACGGACCTCGGCATAACCAAACTCTCTCTGGTGGCCCGTCTCAACGCGCCCGCCCAGCTGCTCAGCCATAGTCTGCATGCCATAGCAGATGCCCAACACTGGGATGCCCAGCTCAAAGCAGGCCTGGGGCGCCCGGTCGGTGCTCTCCTCGTACACGCTGGCATGGCTGCCCGACAGGATGATGCCCTTGAGCTGCCCATCGGCAGCGTGCTCTCGCAGCCACTCGCTGCTGACATCGCAAGGGTGAACCTCGCAGAAGACATGGGCCTCACGCAAACGGCGTGCGATGAGCTGCGTGACCTGCGACCCGAAGTCGAGGATCAGGATCTTGTGATGACTCATGCCGCGTCAGTCTGCCCGGTAGTTGGGCGCTTCTTTGGTGATCTGAACATCGTGGACATGCGACTCACGAATGCCCGCGTTGGTGATCTCCACAAAGGTGGCCCGCTCGTGCAGTTCGTCAATCGACGCGCAGCCGCAGTAGCCCATGCTGGAGCGAAGCCCGCCGGCCAGCTGAAACAAGATCTGCTTCACGCTGCCCTTGTAAGGCACTCGGCCTTCAATTCCCTCGGGTACGAATTTCTCGGCGCTGGGGCTCTCCTCCTCCTGGAAATAGCGATCTGCGGAGCCCGCCTGCATGGCCCCCACCGACCCCATACCCCTGTAGGACTTGTACGAACGGCCCTGAAAGAGCACCACCTCACCGGGGGCCTCTTCCGTGCCCGCAAACATGCCTCCCATCATGACGCTGCTCGCACCCGCTGCCAGCGCCTTGGCAATATCGCCGGAGAACCGGATGCCCCCATCCGCAATGATGGGCACGCCCTGACACGACATCTCCTGCGCCACATTGGCAATCGCAGAGATCTGCGGAACCCCGACGCCCGCCACAATGCGGGTGGTACAGATGGAGCCTGGGCCGATGCCCACCTTGACGGCATCTGCACCGTGGTCGACCAGCGCCCGCGCGGCGGCCGCCGTTGCAATGTTGCCGCCCACGACATCGATCTGGGGGTAGTGCTGCTTCACCCATTTCACGCGGTCGAGCACACCCTTGGAGTGGCCATGAGCGGTATCCACCACAATCACATCCACCCCAGCCTCAACCAGACGGGCCACTCGGTCTTCAGTGCCATCGCCCACGCCGACGGCTGCACCCACCCGAAGCTTGCCCTGCTCATCGCGCGCAGCATGGGGGTGCTCAATGCCCTTGAGAATATCCTTGACGGTGATGAGCCCTCGGAGCTGGAAGGCCTCATTCACCACCAGCACCCGCTCCAGCCGATGGGCATGCATCAGGGCCTTCGCCTCCTCGACGGAGGCGCCCTCTTTGACGGTGACCAGGCGATCCCGCGGCGTCATGATGTCGCGCACGGGCTGATCGAGCCGGGTTTCAAAGCGAAGGTCTCGGTTGGTTACGATGCCCACCACCTGATCCCCCTCAACCACCGGCAGGCCAGACACCCGGCGCTCGGCGATCAGTGACAGCACCTGGCGCACCGTCATGCTGGGGCTGATGGTGAAAGGGTCTTTGACGACGCCAGCCTCGAAACGCTTCACCTTGGCCACCTCGGCCGCCTGTGCAGCGGGGCTCAGATTCTTGTGAATGATGCCAATGCCGCCCTCCTCCGCGATGGCAATCGCGAGCCGAGCCTCCGTGACAGTGTCCATCGCCGCAGAGACCACGGGGAGGTTGAGCCGGATATTGCGCGTGAACTGCGTGGCTAGGCGCGCGTCACGGGGCAGGATTTCAGAATGGGCGGGAACGAGAAGGACGTCGTCGAACGTCAGGGCCTTTTGCAGAACGCGCATTGGGGTTCTTCAGTGGGAGAGTTTCCAAGCCCGTATTGTACTCGGTCACCCGCCCGGTCTAGCCCCGGTTCTTGGTCCAGCGATCGGTCTGGCCCTGTCGGGCACGCTCTGCGCGCAGCCCCTCCACCCGCCTGCGACGGGCGTCCTTCGGGTCGGCCAGCAGCGGCCGCAGCAGATCAATCCGGTCCCAGGCCTCTAGCAAGGTATCGGGCTCCACCTGCTCGCCGAAGCGAGCGCAGGTGAGGCCCTCATCCCAGGCGCGGGCGAGGTCGGGGTGAAGGCCGGGCTGGCTGCGCAGGTCGCCAACCTGTGCGCCCTGAGGCACCAGAAAGTCTTGTCGAATCAGGCCTTCTGGCCCGGCCCAGAGCAGGCTAACGGGCAGCGGGGGGATTGGCATGGAGGGCGTCAGCCCGCTGAACAAAGGCATCCACGAAGCTGGTGGTGATCTGCTCGAAGACAGGCCCCACCAGCTTCTCGAGGATCTTGGACGAGAAGTGGTACTGAAGGGAGAAGCTCACCTTGCAGGCCCGCTCGTTGAGGGGCAGAAAGACCCATGACCCAGTAAGCGACCTGAATGGCCCCTCATGAAGGGTCATGTCGATTCGTTCGCCCGGCGCGTGACGATTGCGCGTGGTGAAGGACTGGCGCAGGCCCTTGAAGGCGATCTGCACCTGCTCCAGTCGGCTTCCATCCTCCTGGGGCTCCACGGCGGTTCCGCCGCACCATGGTAAAAAGTCGGGATAAGACCCCACGTCCGAGACGAGATCGAACATCTCCTGTGCGGAATACGGAACCAAGACGGACTTCACCACTTCAGCCATATCCGCATTTTATGTCGATCATCGATAACAAGAAGGCTTTCCACGACTACTTCATTGAGGACCGGCTCGAAGCCGGCCTGGTGCTGGAGGGATGGGAGGCCAAGGCCATTCGGGCGGGGCGGGTTCAGCTCAAGGAAGCCTATGTGGTGATCCGGCAGGCCGAACTCTTTCTGATTGGCTGCCACATCTCGGCGCTTCCCACCGCCTCCACTCACATCAAGCCCGACCCAGTTCGCACCCGAAAGCTGCTGCTGAAGTCGGAGGAGATCTCCAAGCTGATTGGAAAGGTGGAGCGGGCCGGCTACGCCCTGGTGCCGATCAACCTCCATTACAGCAAGGGCCGCATCAAGCTGGAGGTGGGTTTGGCCAAGGGTAAACGCCAGCACGACAAGCGCGCGACCGAGAAAGACCGGGAGTGGCAGCGAGAAAAGCAGCGTCTGGTGCGTGACATCACCCGGCGCGGCTGATTCGCGGTAGATTTTCAACTCCTGCCATCACAGTCCGAGGAGTCCTCCAATGATCATCCGCTTGAACCGTCCCACGGCCGCGACGGCCCTCTCCACTCTCTGCGCAGCCCTCTTTCTCACCCCCCTTCAGGCCCAGACCCTCACCATCAAGATTGGCCATGTGGCCCCCATGACGGGTAACCAGGCCCACCTTGGCAAGGACAACGAGGGGGGCGCCAAGCTCGCCATCGCAGACCTTAACAAGGCTGGTATCAAGGTGGGTGGCCGTCCCGTGCAGTTTGTTCTGGTGAGTGAGGACGATGGGGCCGAGCCCAAACAGGCCACGCCTGTGGCCCAGAAGCTTGTGGATGCCAAGGTGGTTGGGGTTGTGGGTCACCTGAACTCAGGCACCACCATCCCCGCTTCTCGTATCTATCACGAGGCCGGGATTCCCCAGATCTCCCCTTCTGCTACCAACCCAAAGTACACCCGACAGGGATACAAGACCAGCTTTCGGGTCGTCGCCGATGACGTTCGCCTGGGCGGCGTACTTGGGCGGTATGCCATGACCGACCTCAAGGGCAAGTCGATCGCCGTGATCGACGACCGCACGGCCTATGGCCAGGGCGTCGCCGATGAGTTTGCCAAAGGGGTTCAGTCGGCGGGAGGCAAGGTGATCGCCCGCGAGTACACCAATGACAAGGCCACCGACTTCACGGCCATTCTCACCAGCCTAAAGGGAAAGAAGCCCGATATCGTGTTTTTCGGGGGCATGGACGCTGTGGGAGGCCCCCTGCTCCGTCAGATGAAGCAGCTGGGCTTGTCAGCGAAGGTGATGGGCGGGGATGGGCTCTGCACCGCGGCCCTGCCTAAGCTCGCCGGCGATGGCCTCGGCGACAACCAGGTCTACTGTGCAGAGGCCGGGGGCGTCACCGGAAAGTATGCGCAGAAAGACAAGGCCTTTCGCGAGCGGTTCAAAAAGGAAATGGGGGTAGAGGTTCAGCTCTATGCGCCCTATGTCTACGATGCGACGATGGCCCTCGCAGAGGCGATCAAGAAGGCGAACTCCGTGGAGTCCGCCAAGGTGTTACCAGCCCTGGCTGGACTCAAAATGGATGGGGTGACGGGGCCCATTGCCTTCGATGAGAAGGGCGACATTGTGGGCGGCACGCTCACGCTCTTCACCTACAAGGGTGGCAAGCGTGAGCTCGTGAAGGTTATTCAGTAGCGGCAAGCGTCTGCCAGGTCTCAATCACCGTATCTGGGTTGAGCGAGATCGACTGAATACCCTGCTCCATCAGCCACCGAGCAAGGTCTGGGTGGTCTGATGGGCCCTGGCCGCAGATGCCCACATATTTGCCTCGGGCATTGCAGGCAGAGATCGCCATCTCCAGCATCTTCTTGACCGCTGCATCACGCTCATCGAAGAGGCTCGCCACCAGGCCCGAGTCTCGGTCTAGACCAAGGGTGAGCTGCGTGAGGTCGTTGGACCCGATGGAGAAGCCATCGAAGTGATCCAGGAAGGCGTCAGCCAACAGCGCGTTGGAGGGAAGCTCGCACATCATGATGAGCTTGAGGCCGCCCTGGCCCTCAGAGTTCGCCCCACTTCCTCGAGCCAGTCCATGCGCGGCCAGCAGCTCGTTCACCTTCTGGGCCTCGGAGACCGTGCGAACGAAGGGCACCATGATCTCCATGTTGGTGAGGCCCATGTCCTCCCGAACACGCTTGAGCGCCGTGACCTCCATCTCGAAACAGTCTCGGAAGTCCTCGGCGATGTAGCGGGATGCGCCCCGAAAGCCGAGCATGGGATTCTCTTCCTCGGGCTCATAGCGCGAGCCGCCGATCAGCTTGCGGTACTCATTCGACTTGAAGTCGGACATCCGCACAATGACGGGCTTGGGCCAGAAGGCTGCCGCAATAGTGGCAACCCCCTCTGCGAGTCGATCGATGAAGAAGTCGCGTGGCGAGGCATGGCCTCGTGCGATGCGCTCTACAGCGGCCTTCAGATCGGGGTCAACCGCTGGATATTCGAGAATGGCCTTGGGATGCACCCCAATGTTGTTGTTGATGATAAACTCGAGGCGCGCCAGACCGACGCCACCGTTGGGAATCGACTGGAAATCAAAGGCCAGCTGCGGATTGCCCACGTTCATCATGATCTTCACCGGGATGTTGGGCAGCACGCCGGTCTCTACCTCAGAGACCTCGGTCTCCAAGAGCCCCTCATAGACATTTCCGGTGTCACCTTCTGCGCATGAGACGGTGACGAGGGCGCCATCTGAGACTCGATCCGTGGCATCACCGCAGCCCACCACGGCCGGAATGCCCAGCTCTCGAGCAATGATCGCGGCATGGCAGGTGCGTCCCCCGCGATTGGTGACGATGGCCGCGGCCCGCTTCATCACGGGCTCCCAGTTGGGGTCAGTCATGTCGGTAACCAATACATCGCCGGGCTGAACCCGCTCCATCTCGCTGGCATCGGCGATCACCCGCACAGGGCCCGAACCAATTCGCTGACCAATCGCTCTGCCCGAGGTGAGCACCTGGCCGTGGCCCTTTAGCTTGAAGCGCTGCTGGCGGTCCGACTTAGACTGCTGAGACTTCACGGTCTCGGGACGAGCCTGCAGGATAAAGAGCTGGCCATCCCGGCCGTCCAGGCCCCACTCAATATCCATGGGCCGACCGTAGTGTTTCTCAATGATGACTGCGTACTTTGCGAGCTCAATGGTCTGGTCATGGCTCAGCGAGTATCGATTGCGCGCGTCCTGAGGCACATCCACGGTGACCACGGACTTTCCGGAGGCGGCCTTTTCGGAATCCGTAGCAAAGATCATCTTGATGAGCTTGCTGCCAATCTGGCGACGAATCACCGGGAACTTGCCCGCGGCCAGCATGGGCTTGTGTACATAGAACTCATCAGGATTCACCGCTCCCTGCACCACCGTCTCGCCCAGGCCGTAGGAGCTGGTAATAAACACCACCTGATCGAAACCGGACTCGGTGTCCATGGTGAACATCACCCCGGCTGCGCCCAGGTCGGACCGAACCATGCGCTGAATTCCTGCAGAGAGGGCCACCTCGGCATGGGTGAAGCCCTTGTGAACGCGATAACTGATCGCACGATCGTTGTAGAGCGAGGCAAAGACATGACGAATCTTGTCCAGCACGTCATCAATCCCCACCACGTTGAGGTAGGTCTCCTGCTGACCGGCGAAGGACGCATCGGGCAGATCTTCCGCGGTAGCAGAGGATCGAACCGCCAGAGAGACGCCTGCATCGCCTTTCACCATCTGATCGAAATGGGCCCGAATCTCAGACTCTAATGCTGGGGGCAAGGGGGTTTCCACAATCCACTGACGAATCTCCGCCCCGCAGGCGGTGAGCGCGCGGACGTCCTCGGTGTTGAGGCCCTCGAGCCGCTGGGCGATCCGCTGGCCGAGGCCACCATGGCTGAGAAACTCCCGAAAGGCGTGGGCGGTCGTGGCAAATCCGCCCGGCACCCGCACACCGGCTGCGGCAAGTTGGCTGATCATTTCGCCAAGAGAGGCGTTCTTTCCGCCGACCGAATCGACGTCCGTCATGCGGAGTTCCTCGAACGGAACCACCAGACGGCTTCCAAGCTGAGTCATACAAAGTCCCCTAAGATGTAAAAAATATGTCAGTTAGGGAGATTTTAAATGACCCAGCCGGTTCAAGCCGCAGGAAGGACTGTGTTCTTTGTCTCCGACGGGACGGGAATTACCGCTGAGACCCTGGCCTCTTCCATCTTGGCCCAGTTCGATCAGCTCAAATTCAAACCGCGCCGCCTGCCCTTTATTGACTCGGTGGACAAGGCTGACCAGGCCGCGCTGGTGATCACCCAGCAGGGAGAAGAAGACGGGCGCCGCCCCCTGGTGTTCTCCACCCTGGTGAATCCAGAGATCTCAAGTCGGATCAAGCAGTCCAACGCCCTGCACCTCGACCTCTTTCAGGCCTTTGTGGTCCCTTTGGAGACCGAACTGGGCGTGAAGTCCAGCCACACCATTGGGCGCTTTCATCACGCCACAGACTCGGATGCCTATAAAAACCGGATCGAGGCCATCAACTTCTCCTTGGCCCACGATGATGGTCAGTCCTCTCGAAACCTCGACCAGGCTGAGGTGATCCTTGTGGGTGTCTCTCGCAGTGGAAAGACCCCCACCAGCCTGTATCTATCGATGCAGTATGGGATTAAGGTGGCGAACTACCCTCTGATCCCAGACGACTTTGAGCGCAACAGCCTTCCTGCAGCGATCGGCCCCTATCTCAGGAAATGCTTCGGGCTCACCATCGATCCGATGCGCCTCTCCGACATTCGAAACGAACGCAGGCCCGGGTCGAAATATGCCGCCCTTGAAAACTGCCGCTATGAGGTGGATTCTGCGGAGCGGATGATGAAGCGCGAAGGTATTCCGTGGCTCTCCACGACCACGAAGTCGATTGAAGAGATTGCCACCACCATCCTCTCCAGCCTCGCCCTGGGCCGATAGCGCCCGCAGTAACCAATAGGGCACCGAGGCGCGAATAGCGCCCCGAGTCGCCGAGAGGGCCCCTAGCCGCCCAGCGCCGCCCAGCGCAGCCGGGCCCGCTCGAAGAAGCAGACGGCCGCCGCCGTGGTGACATTCAGCGATTCAAGGCCAGCGGCCTGAGGGATGGTGAGCCTGAGGGCACTGGGCTGAGCCATCCAGGCGGAGTCGAGCCCATCGCCCTCCTGGCCCAGGACCCAGGCGAGACGATTCGCCTGGCCCAGTTCAGACGCTCGCCAGAGCGGAACCGTCTGCGCCCCGTGGGGAGCCAGGGTGAGGGCATTGAGCACCCCCCACTGGGCGGACTGCTCAAGCCATTCAGCTCGGCCCAGGCCTTCCCAGATCTGCAGCTGAAACTGGGCGCCCATGCCCGCGCGAAGTGCCTTAGGAGAAAAGGCTTCTGTCGTTCCTTTCAACAGGACGGCGCCCGAGAGACCGGCGCCGACGGCTGCCCTCAGAAGGCTGCCCACATTGCCTGGGTCTTGGAGCCCATCCAGCACCACCCAGTCACGCCAGGGCGATCTATCGCTGAGTGCAGTCTCGAGGGGACGGGATTGCCCAGGCCTTGGCATCACCAGTGCAACGCCCTGGGGCTGCTCCACCTGACTGATCCTTGGCCAGAGCTTAGGATCGAGCGCATAGACCTCAGGACACGGAGACAGGAGGGTTGAAAAGCGGTCCAGCAGTCCGCCCCAGGCTGAGGGCTCCTGGGGATGAATCAGGAGCGCCGTCTCAGAGGAGGTGGTCGGCTGGCACGAGAGCCAGAGCAGGCCCTCCTCCACCAGACGCTGGCCCTCCAGCCAGATCAGGCCCGACTGGCGTCGGTCACGAGATCCGACGGCCAGGCGCTTCCAGAGCTGGAACCGCGGGTTCTGTTCGGAGGAGATCAGCTCATGCATGTCGGAAGCTCTTTCGGTGAATGGGGCTAGGACCGAGGCGCCGCAGCGCCTCCCGATGGGCCCGCGTGGGATAGCCCGCGTGCTGCGCCAGGCCATAGCCCGGAAAGAGCGCGTCGAGCCTGCGCATTTCGAGGTCTCTGGCCGTCTTGGCCAGAATGGAGGCCGCCGAGATCTCTGCACAGACGGCATCTCCACCCACCAGCGTCTCCGTCGGCCACTGCCAGTTGGCCGACTTGAGGTGTTGGCGCGGGTGAATATTGCCATCAACCCGGATCGGCTCCACACGGCCCAACTGGGCCAGACAGGCCTCAACCGCGCGGTACATGGCGATCAGGCTGGCCTGCAGGATGTTGTGCGCATCGATCTCCTCCACGCTGGCCCACCCAAGACCCCAGGCCCTGGACTCTTCTCGAATTCGGGCTGCGAGAACCTCTCGCCGTCGGGCGCTCAGGGCCTTAGAGTCGGCGAGGCCCCACGACCCGGCATGCGAGGGAAGTGCAACCGCTGCGGCACAGACTGGCCCAGCCAGGGGCCCACGCCCCGCCTCATCGACGCCAATCACCCGAGCAGCTCCTCCAGCGTGGCAGCAACCTGCCCGGCCGCGCCACGACGCAGGCTGTGGAGGAGCTGGAGACAGTCCTCCTGGTAGGCAGCCACTCGCGCCGGATCGTCCTGCCACGCCCGCAGGGCCAAGCCCAAGGCCCTGGGCTCACACTCAGCCTGAAGAAACTCAGGCACCAGCGCGCGGCCAAGCAACAGATTGGGCAGGCTTACATGCTGCACGATGGCCTTGCGTCGCATGAGCTTCTCGGTGAGCCAGGGGACCTGATAGGCCACCACCTGCGGGACACCGTAGAGTGCGGCCTCCAGAGTGGCCGTGCCGCTTGCCACGAGAGCAAGACTTGCAGCCTCGAGCACCAGATGGGAGGCCGGCCGGCCCGGCTCGGGGCTCTCCGGGCCCATGAGCACCAGGCCGAGGTCGCGCAGCTGAGGATAGTTTGGGAGTTGCTGGATCTGCGCCCGCGTGGCCTCTGAGGCCACCGGCAGCAGGAGCTGGTGGGTTGTCGAGAAGGCGCGCGCCACTTCTAAGAAAATCGGCCCTAACCGGGCAATCTCTGCCTGTCGCGAGCCTGGCAGGAGCGCGAGCACAGGCCGAGTGGCACTCCGACTGGCGCCCATCGGCGTCGCTGGAACCAGATCCGCCAGCGGATGGCCCACATAGTGGGGGGTTACGCCCGTGCCCGCATAGAGAGCAGGCTCCATCGGAAAAAGGCAGAGCATGTGGTCCACCGATCGGGCAATCTGGTGCACACGCTCTGGGCGCCAGGCCCAGATGCTGGGACTCACCAAGTGGGCCGTTAGGATGCCCGCTGCCTTCAGGCGAGCCTCTAGTGAGAGATTGAAGTCGGGGGCATCGACGCCAAGGAAGAGCGCAGGAGGCCGTTGGAGCCAACGCTCGGCCAGACTCGAGCGCAGCCTGAGCAGACTGGGAAGTCGCTGAAGCACCTCCACATAGCCCCGAACCGCCAGGGCCTCGGAGGACGCCCAGCAGTCCATGCCCAGTTCTGAGAGCGCCGGGCCACCCACGCCCTCAAGTGCCAGCTGCGGATGACGCTGAGAAAGCCCAACAAGGGCATCCCGAACAATCAGATCGCCCGAGGCCTCGCCAGTCACCAGGCCGAGCCGCATCCGCCCTCTATCGAACGATCCCCCGTCCGGGCGACGAGAGAAACTGATGCAGGAGGCCAAGCGCGGGCCTCTCTGAGGCCTCGGGGGCCAGTGCAGCCAACGCCTCTGCCAAGGTACTGCCCGACTTATAGACCTGCTTGTAGGCTCGGCGAAGAGCCTGGATGTCCTCCTCGGAAAACCCGCGTCGCTTCAGACCCTCCACATTGATGCCATGCGGACTGGCTGGGTTGCCCGTGGCCATCACATAAGGAGGAAGGTCTTGGATCAGGGTGGTCCCGGCCCCGGTCATGGCGTGGGCTCCTACCCGGACGAACTGATGAACGCCTGTGATCCCTCCCAGAATCGCCCAGTCACCGACCTGCACATGCCCAGCCAGCTGGACCGCATTGGCCATGATGGTGTTTGAACCGACCCGACAGTCGTGGGCAATGTGCACGTAGGCCATGATCCAGTTGTCATCGCCCACCTCCGTTACTCCCCGGTCCTGAACGGTGCCGAGGTTCACGGTGCAGCACTCTCGGAAGGTGTTTCGGCTTCCGATCACCAGCTGAGTGGGTTCGCCTTTGTACTTTTTGTCCTGAGGGGGACCACCAATCACACAGTGTGAGTGGACGACGTTGTGCGCGCCCAGGGTGGTGCGGCCCAGAACCTGGGCAAACGGGTGAATCTGGCTGCCCTCCCCGATCTGAACCTGCGGCCCAATAATGGCGAAGGCCCCCACTTCGACAGCGTCATGGAGCTCAGCAGATGTATCGACACAGGCCGTGGGATGGACCTTAGGCACTCTTTGGAACCTCGCGAAGTGCGCACATGAGATCGGCCTCCGCGGCCAGCTGGCCGTCTACCAAGGCCTTCGTCTTGTACTTCCAGATCCCACGGGCATGCCGCTCGATGCTCACCTCGAGCATCAGCACATCACCAGGCACTACCGGACGCTTGAAGCGACAGTTATCGATCCCTGCAAAGAAGTAGATCTGCCCGTCCTGGGCCTGACTCTGAATCGTCTTGAACGAGAGGATCCCAGCGGCCTGGGCCAGTGCCTCAATCACCAGCACACCTGGCATCACCGAATAGTTGGGAAAGTGCCCCGTGAAGAAAGGCTCGTTGATGGAGACATTCTTCTGCGCCAGAAGGCGCTCACCTGGAACCACCTCCAACACCCGATCCACCAGCAGAAACGGGTAGCGATGGGGAAGCGTGTCCATGATGGCTTGAATATCGAGAGCAGGCGTCGGTGCAGTCATAGTGTGGGCAGTTTCAGTCGAACAAGAGGTGTTGATGCGCGGGACATCAGGATTTTGACAGGCGGCGCACCCGCGCTGCGCTGCGCTGCCATTCTTTTTCCGGCTGGAGGGGATAGAAGCCCACGTATTTACCAGGCTCAGTGATCGAGGACATCACCAGGCTCATCGGCCCAATGATGGTTCCGTCTGCGATCTCAAGGTGGCCCAGCACTCCGGCCGCGCCTCCAATCTGGCAGTAGGCGCCGATTCTGGCACTCCCGGCCACGCCCACACAGGCCGCGAGGGCCGAGTGGTCTCCAATCACCACGTTGTGGGCAATCTGGATCTGATTGTCGAGTTTGACGCCGTGTCCGATCCGGGTATCGCTGAGGGCTCCCCGATCGATTGTGGTGTTTGCGCCGATCTCAACATCATCTCCGATCATGAGACCACCCATCTGGGGAATCTTGACCCAGGATCGGTCTGGGGCGGGCGCGAAGCCAAATCCGTCAGAGCCGAGCACGGCACCCGCGTGCACCACCGCGCGCGCTCCAAGCTGCACGCCGGCATAGAGCGTGACGCGGGCATGCAGCAGCGAGTCCGGCCCGACCCGGGCGGACTCGCCGATCAGCACCTGCGGCCCTAGATCGCACCCGTCCTCTATGACGGCATGCGCCTCGACCACAGCACCCGGCCCGATGCGCACGGCCTGTCCGATCACTGCCGTGGGATCGACCACAGCGCTTGGATGAATGGACGTCTGCTGCAGGGACTGGCCTCTGGCGTGCCGGGCAAGGAGGCCCGCAGCACGCGCAAAAAAGAGGTATGGATCGGCACAGAGGACTCGAGCGCGGCGGACACCAATGCGGTTGGCCTGTCCTGGCCGAACCACCACTGCGCCAGCCTGAGAGACTTGAAGGGCCTCAAGGTAGCGCTCATGCGCCACGAAGACCACATCGTCTGGCCCCGCCGCATCCAGCGGGGCAAAACGCTTCAGCTCAAACTGAGGATCACCCTCAAACTCGGCGCCGAGCTCCAGCGCCACTGTTGAGAGGAGAAGACTACTTGGCTGCTGGCCCATTCAATGCACGAATCACTTTTTCGGTGATGTCGATGCGGGGTGAGGCAAACACAGCTTCCTGGAAGATGACGTCGTACTTCTCGGCCTCGGCGATCTGGCGGATGGCCTTGTTGGCGCGCTCCACAACAGCGGCCAGTTCTTCATTGCGGCGCTGGTTGAGATCCTCTCTAAACTCACGCTGGCGGCGCTGGAGATCCCGCTCCATGTCGGCAATCTCACGCTGACGCTTGGCCCGCTCAGACTCCGCCATCGTGGCTGCATCGCGCTCAAGCTTCTCGGAGAGGCCACGGAGACGAGCGACCATCTCCTGGAGCTCCTTTTCCTTCGACGCAAACTCGGTCTCGAGCTTCTTCTGGGCCGCCTTTGCGGGAGCGGAATCACGAAGTACTCGGTCTGTGCTCACGAAACCGATCTTTGCCTCGGCGGCAGAGGCAGGAACCGCGGCAAGCACAAGGCCGGCAGAGGCCATCATCAGGATAGAGCGAAGCGAAAACGCGCGAGTCATGGTGCAGGAGTCCTTGGTGAAGTCTGGAAGTGAAAGTGTCTCACAGCCCTTAGAAGCCGTTGGTGATCTGGAACTGGAAGCGTTGGGTGGTATCGGTGGGCTTCTTGCGCAAGGGTGTACCGAAGCTGAGTTTCAGCGGGCCCACCGGGGAGCGCCAGGTGAGGCCAAGCCCTGCTGAGGCCCTCAGGTCGTCAAATGAGAGCTTGTCTTCTTCTGCCCAGACGGTGCCAAGGTCGAAGTAGGCAAACACGCGGATGGACTTGTCATTGGACATGCCGGGCAATGGCGAGAGCAGCTCGTTGTTGATGGTGAAACGACGGTTGCCTCCCACAGCGCTGCCGAGTTCATCTCGAGGACCGATGCCGCTGGACTGGAAGGCCCGTACCGAGCCAATGCCCCCCGCGTAGAAGTTCTTGATCACCGGGAATCTCTGGTCTCCAAGGCCGAATCCAAAGGAGGTTTCGAGGTTGGTGGCATAGGTGATGGTTTTAGTGACGGGCAGGAACCACTGAAGGCCGTAACTGCCTTTGACATACTCGAGATCACCCAAGGGCGTTGCCAGTTCAATGTTGGCGTACTGATAGGCGCCGCGCGTTGGGGCAAGCCCGGAGTCTCGCGTGTCACGCGACCATCCTGCCGTAAGCGAGACTGTGTTGGCCTTATTGCCATAGGTTTCAATGAATGACGTCCAGTTGGCGGAGAGCTGCCCCTCCACCTTGGTCTGTTCCGCCACCGCACCAAGGAATAGGCGGTCTTCATCCGTGTAGGGCACGCCAAACCGAACCCCCATTCCGGTGGACTGAAGCTTGTAGTCGGCGAGGGCTGTGAGCTCGTCAGCGTTGAAGGTACGCGTGTAGACATCGATTGAACGTGAGATGCCATCGTCGGTGAAATACGGATCTCCGTAGCTCACGGCCAGCACTCGGCTCACTCGGCTGGTGTTCACCTCAAGGCTTAGGCTTGTGCCTGAGCCCAGGAAGTTCTGCTGGCTGAAGGACCCTGAGAAGACGAGCTTTTCTGTGCTGGAGAAGCCCGCGCCAAAGGTGAAGCTACCCAGTGGGAGCTCCTCCACCTTGACATTGACATCCACCTGATCGCTCGAACCCACCACCTGTTCGGTATCGAGCTCCACCGCCTTGAAGTAGCCCAGACGATCGATTCGATTTCTTGAGTTTTTAATCCGTTCGCCGTCATACCAGGACGCCTCCATCTGACGAATCTCTCTGCGGATCACCTCGTCTCGTGTCTTGGCATTTCCGGTGATGTTGATTCTCCGGACATAGACACGACGCGCGGGATCAACCTGCAGCAGAAAGTCGGCGGTCTTGGTCTCTCGATTGAGCTGGGGGATGGGCGTGACGTTGGCAAACGCATATCCCAGGTCGCCCAGCCGATCGGTCATCTGTTTGGTGAGCGCGAGCATCTGCTCGTTCACGTAGAGATCGCCCTTCTTGAGCTTGATCATCTTCCGGAAGGCATCCTCTTGGCCCAGCATGTCACCACCGAGGGTGACATCGCCCAGACGGAATGGCTCGCCCTCTTGCACGACCAGCGTAATCGTCACCTCTTTTCGGTCGGTGGAGAGTGAGACCAGGCTCGAGTCGATGTTGAATTCCAGGTATCCCCGGTTGAGGTAGAAGGAGCGCAAGGCTTCGAGGTCGGCCGAGAGCTTCTGGCGCGAGTACTGGTCTGACTTGGTGTACCAGCTCAGCCACCCAGACGGGGACAACTGAAACTCCTTAAGGAGTTCGCTCTGTGAGAAACGCTTGGCTCCCACGATGCGGATCTCGCGAATACGCGCATCCTCCCCCTCATCGATCGCAATGGAGAGCGCAACCCGGTTGCGCTCCAGGGGCGTGACTGTGGTCTGAACCTGGACGTCGTACTTGCCGCGCCCCAGATACTGTCGCTTGATTTCCTGCTCGGCACGATCAAGCACGGCACGATCAAAAATCCGCGCCTCAGCAATGCCTGAGTCGGCGAGGGCCTTCTTCAGCGTGTCTCCTTCAAATTCTTTCGCACCGGTCACTTCGAGTGCGCCAATGGCCGGACGCTCCTCCACCAGGACCACCAGGACTCGCCCTTCAAGGGCCACCTGCACATCCTTGAAGAAGCCAGTGGCAAAGAGCGCACGAACTGCGGCAGCAATGCTCTCCTGGCTCACGCGATCGCCCACCTTGACAGGCAGATAGGAGAAGACAGTTCCCGGCTCGATGCGGGACAGGCCCTCGACGCGAACATCCTGAAGCGTGACCGCCTCAGGCCCACTAGGCACGGGGGCAACGCTGCCCGGCGCCGGAAGCTGAACCTGGGCGATCGCCAGTGGGCTGGTGAAGAGGGCCGCGATGGCAAGAGGGAGGGTGCTGCGCAGAAGCGAATTGGACATGAATTAGGAGCCGAAGTAACGAAGCAGATCGCTGACCAGAGCGAGGCTAGTAAGAGAGAGAATGGCCACAAGGCCAAGCTGCTGACCCATGTGTTGGGCGCTCTCCGAGAGCGGTCTTCCCCTCACAAACTCGATCGCATAATACAGGAGGTGCCCACCATCCAGCATGGGCACGGGCAGTAGGTTGAGAATGCCAATACTGACGCTCACGAGGGCCAGAAAGCCCAGAAAGGCAAAGCTGCCACGATCGGCACTCTGCCCTGCCGCATCTGCCATGGTGGCTGGGCCGCTGAGCTGACGCCAGCTCAGGTCACCGGTGAGCATTCTGCCGAGGGCGGTGAGGGAGAGCGCGGTCATGTCGGCCGTGCGCTGAACCCCCAACACCAATGCCCCGACCAGCCCCTCCTGAACCGACACCGTTGCCACAACAGGGGCGAGGCCTAGGCCAATCCGCGGCTGGCCATCCGGCATCCGTTGGGGCTTGATCTCGAGCGTGGTCTGGGACCCGGGCAGCTCCTCAAGGGGCCGCTCGGGGTTCACAGAAACGAGGGTGAGACGAATCGGGAGATCGGGCGCCGTCCGAACGCGTTGAATCAAAGACTCAGGCTGCTCCAAGGGAACGCCATCCAGCGCCAGAGCCACCTGACCTGCGCGCACACCGGCTCGGTCGGCGGGCGAGCCGGGCATCACTTGGGTGATCCGAACCGCACGAGACTGAAGCCGAAGCCCCGAACGGCCGAGCAGTTCCTCGGGGCCATCCACTGCGGACCGGGCGCTTGCAGGGACCACCAGCAAGAGCTCCCGCGTGCTGCCCTGATGACTGACCGTGAGGCTGGACCGGATCTCTCCCTCACGCACAGCCTCACGCAACAATGCCCACCGAAGGTCTTGAAAATGCTCGACCGGCTGGCCCTGCACCGCCTTCACCTCGTCCCCCGCCCTGAGGCCCGCCAACGCGGCGGGGCTCTGGGCAGCGGGCTGCGCGAGGATGGCGAGCGGCTCGTCTCTCGGCGAGGCAGCCAGCGCGGCGTAGGCGAGGATGGCAAACACAAAGTTTGCGAGCGGCCCAGCAGAGACCACCCAAGCGCGAGCGAGAAGCGAAGCCTGCTCGAGCTGAAGCTTGACATAGCCCCCCAGAGGAATGGCAGAGAGGGCCCATTCGCATCCTCTGGAGTCTCTGCGACGCAAGAGCACCGGCCCAAAGCCCACAGAGAATCGCTCCACGGGGAGGCCCACGGACCGCGCGGCCCAATAGTGGCCGGACTCGTGGATAAAGACTAGAAGTCCAACTGCGACCAGAAACCAGATCAGGGTCATGGATGAGCGCTAGGCATGTTGGGCGCGACGGATCAGGCCGGAGGCGTGAGCTCGGGCCTGGCGGTCGATCTCAAACACGTCTTCAAGCGCGGTGGGGTGGGAGAGGGTTGGGGCGAGCTGGTTCACGGTGTCCTCGATCACTTGGACCATGGCGCCGAAGCTCAGTTCACCAGACAGGAAAGCCGCCACCCCTGCCTCATTTGCGGCATTCAGCACATTGGTGGCGGCCAGCCCGGACTCAAGGCAGCTTCGGGCAAGCCGAAGCGCAGGAAAACGATCAAGGTCGGGCTGCTCAAAGTCGAGCTGCTTGAGCGTCGTCCAGTCCAAGGACGCAACCTGTGTACTCACTCGAGCAGGCCAGGCGAGTGCGTGGCCGATTGGCGTTCGCATATCCGGCGAGCCCAGCTGAGCCAGGGTTGAGCCGTCCTCAAACTCCACCATGGAATGAATCACGCTTTGGGGATGCACCACCACCTCAATCTGCTGGCTGGGCATGGAAAAGAGCCAATGCGCCTCGATCAGCTCCAGGCCTTTGTTCATCAGCGAGGCAGAATCGACTGAAATCTTCTGCCCCATCGACCAGTTTGGGTGCTTCACGGCCTGCGCAGGCGTGGCCTGTGCGATCTCTTCTCGACGCCAGGTGCGAAATGGCCCACCTGAGGCCGTGAGCAGCAGTCGACGGACATGGGACGGCGGTGTAAAACACTGGTAGCCCGATCCAAGGCACTGGAAGATGGCATTGTGTTCGCTGTCGACGGGAAGCATGCAGGCGCCATGCGCAAGCGACTGAGCCGCCATGAGGCCACCGGCGCAGACCAGCGCCTCTTTGTTGGCCAGCAGCACCGTGTGCCCACAGCTGACGGCCTCCCAGACCGACCGAAGGCCAGCCACGCCAACGATGCCCGCCACCACCAGCTGAGGCCCTTCCCCCTGCGCCAGTGCAGTGAGGCCCGCCTCTCCCTCGAGGCACTCGAGTGACCTCAGGCGCTGATCCGCGTGGACCCGAAGCCGCGACCGAAGTTGCTCCGCTGCCCGAGGCGAGGCCATCGCCACCATCCGCGGATGGAACCGCTCGGCCAGATCCAGCATGCCGTCGACGTCTGAATTGGCACTGAGCCCAAAGACCTGAAACTGGTCTGGATGCTGGGCCACGAGGTTGAGCGTGCTGTCTCCGATGGACCCAGTAGCACCCAGTACGGTAACGGTTTTCATCCTGCCTCCCTTGCGCGATCCGCGAGGACCTCTAGAGGGTCCCGTCTGCCCACCATAATGCCAGCAGTGCAAGCGGGAGTACCGCAATCATCGCGTCGATCCGGTCGAACACGCCACCATGGCCCGGCAACACCCGCCCGGAGTCTTTGACACCCGCCTGACGCTTCAAGAGCGACTGATGGAGGTCTGCCCAGACCGCCACCAGGGTAATCAGCAGGGTGGCGCAGACCAGACCAATCCACCCGCTTGCCCAGCTCATCAGATTGGGCCAGCTCTCAGGCCAATAGAGCGTTGCACTCACCGAATAGACCAGGTTGAGCACCAGGGCCCCCACCACTCCGGCCCAGGTCTTTCCGGGACTGATCGATGGGGCGAGCTTTCTGCGCCCAAAGGCCCTGCCCGAAAAATACGCGCCCGTGTCGGCAATCCAGACCAACAACAGGACAGACAACAGAAAGGATAAGCCCTGGAGGCGCGCCTCCCAGAGGCTTACGAAGGCAGCGAGGCAGGCCAGAAGAGCGAACGCAAGACCCCGCCATTGCCGAGGAGTGCTCACGCGGCTGATGGTCCATGGCACCCAGAACAGCCAGGCCAGAGTGGCCGGGAGCGCCACCCAGGGCAGGAGGTCAGCCGGCAGGAGCCAGCCATCGATGAGCCACAAGAGCCCTCCCACCAGCAGTGCCACAGGGGCAGCCCATTCAGCACCCTGAGGCAGCGCCAGAAGACTGGACCACTCCCTGAGGCACCAGACACAGATGACCAGGCAGCCTGCTGCAAACCCGACAGCGCTCGACCAGAGCGCCCAGGGAACGAGAACACCAAGAAGAACCAGCGCAGTAAGAACGCGGGTGATTAGCATGTGCGGGCGGCCACGCGGGCCTGCCCAGGTGCCCGGCCAAATCGTCTCTCTCGGGAGCGATAGGCCTGCAGGGCGCGCGCGAACGCCTCCTCGCCGAAGTCTGGCCAGAGGCAGTCCGTGAAATAAAACTCGGTATAGGCGAGCTGCCAGAGCATGAAGTTGCTCACGCGGGTCTCTCCTCCGGTGCGGATAAAGAGATCGGGCTCGGGCAGGTCGGCCAGGGACAAATAAGGGGTGAGGTGCTCTTCGGTAATGGCTCGGCCTGCCTCGGCGAGTTCGGGACGCTCATCCAGCATGCGACGCATCGCCGCTAGCAGATCCCAACGACCGCCGTAGTTGACGGCCACAGAGAGCACCAGGCCTGTGTTGTTTGCGGTCTTGGCCTCAGCCGCAACGATGGCATCGCGAAGCTTCTGACTGAAGGCAGACAGATCGCCCACCACACGGAGCTGAACCTGGGCGGCATGGAGAGAGCGGACCTCTCGCTGCAGAGCCCTTAGAAACAGGCCCATGAGAAAACTCACTTCTTCTTCAGGCCGACGCCAGTTCTCTGAGCTGAAGGCAAAGACGGTGAGCGCCTCGATCCCGCGTGTTGCGCAAGCCTCAACGATGGCGCGCAGGGCTGCAACGCCACGCTCGTGGCCGGCCATCCTGGGGAGCATGCGGCTGGTGGCCCATCGGCCATTGCCGTCCATGATGACCGCGACATGGCGGGGCATGTCCCCCACTTCGGGCACCATGAGCGTCGAGCTCTGGATCTTCGAAGGCACTCTGGGCCTCGCTTAGACCGTCATGAGCTCGGCCTCTTTCTGGCTGATGAGCTTATCGACTTCCGCAACAAAACGATCGGTGATCTTCTGAATGTCGTCCTGCGCGCGACGCTCGTCATCTTCAGAAATGAGCTTGTCCTTAACGGCCTTCTTGAGCTGCTCGTTGGCATCGCGACGGATGTTACGAATAGCCACCTTGGCTTCCTCGCCCTCGCCCTTCACAACCTTGGTGAGCTCCTTGCGGCGCTCCTCCGTGAGGGGAGGCATGGGGACACGAATGAGATCGCCGCTGTTGGCGGGATTCAGGCCAAGATCCGACTCCCGAATCGCCTTCTCCACCACGGCCACCATCTTTTTTTCCCAGGGAGCAACACCGATCGTTCTGGCGTCGATGAGGGTGAGGTTGGCCACTTGAGACAGCGGGGTGGGACTCCCGTAGTAGTCCACCTGAATATTTTCCAGAAGGCCTGGATGCGCACGCCCGGTGCGGATCTTGGAGAGATTGGTCTTGAGGGACTCCAGACTGCGGGACATTTTCTGGTCGGCGGCCTGCTTCACTTCCTGAGGATTCATGCGGAGTTCTCCTTTTCAGCGCATTCTAGACATGGACCAGGGTGCCCTCTGGCTCACCGCGAACAGCGGCCAGCAGCGCCCCAGGCTTAAACACGCTCAGCACCCGAATGGGCAGGCGCTGGTCACGGCAGAGTGCAAATGCGGTGGCGTCCATCACTTTGAGGTTACGCGAAATTGCCTCATCAAAACTCACCTGCTCATACCGAGTGGCCTTGGGATCTTTGGCCGGATCGGCGGTGTAGATTCCATCCACCTTGGTGGCCTTAAGCACAATCTCTGCACCGATCTCCGCCCCGCGGAGCGCTGCAGCCGTATCGGTGGTGAAGAAGGGGTTACCGGTTCCAGCTGCGAAGATGACAATCTTGCCTTCTTCCAGATAGCGGATGGCCTTGGGACGGATGTAGGGCTCGATCACCTGGTCGATGCGGAGCGCGGACTGAACCCGGGCCACCATCCCCTTCTGCCGAATGGCGTCCTGGAGGGCCAGGGCGTTCATGACAGTTGCGATCATGCCCATGTAATCCGCAGTGGCGCGGTCCATGCCCGTTGAGCCCAGGGCCACGCCACGAAAGATATTTCCGCCCCCAATCACCACCGCAAGCTGGGTGCCAAACTCGACCACCTGGGCCAGCTCCTCCACGATGCGACCCAGGGTGTCTTTATCGATGCCATAGGCGGTATCGCCCATGAGGGCCTCGCCCGAGAGCTTCAGGAGTACGCGGCGAAACGGCTGGTTGGACATAGCGCCCCCCTGAGTCTGCTTAGGCGCCGCGAGCGGCGGCAGCCACCTCAGCAGCGAAGTCGGTGACCTTCTTCTCGATGCCCTCACCCACGATGTAGAGCGTAAAGCCATGAATCTGGGCGCCCTTCACCTTGAGGAGCTGCTCGATGGTCTGCTTGCCATCCTCAGCCTTTACAAAGACCTGGCCTAAGAGGGTGACATCCTTGAGGAACTTCGCCACCGCACCGTCCACCATCTTCGCCACGATGTCAGCTGGCTTGCCCGACTCGGCGGCCTTCTCCGCGGCCACGCGCTTCTCAGACTCGATCAGCGCGGGGTCGACGCCGGAGGCATCCAGTGACTTGGGCTTGGAGGCTGCAATATGCATGGCCAGATCGCGGCCCAGCTGGGCATCGCCACCCTGCAGGTCGAGCAGAACGCCGATCTTCGAGCCGCCATGGATGTAGCTGTAGAACTGGCCGCTGGAGGTCTGCTTCACGAAACGACGGAGGGTCATGTTCTCGCCGATCTTGCCCACCAGCGCTGCACGAACCGAGTCGACGGTGCCATCGCCCAGGGGGAGTGCAGACACTTCTTCTACCGAGCTGACCTGGCTGGTGAGGATGAGCCTTGCCACGTTATCCGCAAAGGCGAGGAAGTCGTCATTCTTGGCGACGAAATCGGTCTCGCAGTTGATCTCGAGCATGACGCCCTGCTGGCCCTCAATGGCAATGGCCACGATGCCCTCAGCGGCAATCCGCGTGGCTGCCTTAGAGGCTTTGGAGCCCAGGCGAACCCGCAGAATTTCCTCAGCTTTGGTCATATCGCCTTCGGCTTCGGTCAGGGCCTTCTTGCATTCCATCATGGGCGCGTCGGTCTTTTCCCGAAGCTCCTTGACCATTCCAGCGGTGATCTCAGGCATCTTGTTCTCCAATATTCGGTTAAAAAAAAGGGGCCGGTGAGCCCCTCGTGGTGCTAGGAGGCGTCGGTTATGCCGAGGCCTCTTCGTTAACTTCTACAAACTCTTCCGACTCCTGAACGGCGGCCACCACATCGGCCACGGCGTCATGACGGCCCTCGAGGATGGCATCGGCCACCGCCCGGGCATAGAGACGCACTGCACGGCTGGCGTCGTCGTTGCCGGGGATGACGTAGTCCACGCCCTCGGGGGAGTGGTTGGTATCGACGATGCCGACGACCGGGATGCCCAGCTTGTTGGCCTCCTGAATGGCAATCTTGTGATAACCCACATCCACCACAAAGAGGGCGTCAGGCAGGCCAGCCATGTCCTTGATGCCGCCGAGTGTCTTGTTCAGCTTCTCGAGCTCACGGCTGTGGGAGAGCGCTTCCTTCTTGGACATGCGCTCGAGGCCGCCCTCTTCGGACAGGGCTTCCATGTCCTTGAGGCGCTTGATCGAGGTTTTCACGGTTTTGAAGTTGGTGAGCATGCCGCCGAGCCAGCGCTGGTCGACAAAAGGCATGCCGGCGCGGGTGGCCTCTTCTTGCATGATCTCGCGGGACGCGCGCTTGGTGCCGACGAACATGATGCTGCCGCGGCGTGAAGACAGCTGGCGGACGAACTTGATTGCGTCCGTCATATTTGCCACAGTGGCTTCGAGGTTGATGATGTGAATCTTGTTGCGATGGCCGAAGATATAGGGGGCCATCTTGGGGTTCCAGAACCGGGTTTGGTGTCCAAAATGAACGCCAGCCTCTAACATCTCACGCATAGATACAGACATGGTTTTGCTCCTAGCAAGGGTTGGATCTAACGCTTAGCGGCTCGGTGCACGGGGGCACACCCTTGCGCCGCAGCGCGTGACTCATAAAAGCGTATGATTTTAACAATTTATGGCCGTTTCAATCAAATCATCTGAAGATATCGAGGGCATGCGACTCGCAGGGCGGCTTGCCAGCGAGGTTTTGGACTTCATCACGCCCCACGTCAAGCCTGGCGTGAGCACCGAAGCGCTCGACAAGCTCTGCCATGACTTCATGGTCGAGGTGCAGGGCTCCATTCCCGCTCCGCTCAACTATTGCCCCCCTGGGTATTCGCCCTACCCCAAGTCCATCTGCACCTCGGTGAACCACCAGGTCTGCCACGGCGTACCGGGCAGCAAGGTGCTGAAAAACGGCGACATCGTGAATATCGACATCACCGTGATCAAGAACGGCTACCACGGGGACACCAGCCGGATGTTCATGGTGGGTACGCCGTCGGTGGCCGCCAAGCGCCTGGTCGATGTCACGCATGAGTGCATGTGGAAGGGCATCGAGCAAGTGGCACCAGGAAAGACCTTAGGCGACATTGGCCATGCCATTCAGCGTCACGCTGAGTCGCACGGCTTCTCCGTGGTCCGGGAGTTCTGCGGCCACGGGATTGGCAAGGTCTTTCATGAAGACCCCCAGGTCCTGCACTACGGAAAGCCCGGCACGGGCATGAAGCTGGCGCCTGGCATGACCTTCACCATCGAGCCCATGATCAACGCGGGGCGTCCCGACATTCGCGAACTCGCCGATGGCTGGACGATTGTCACCAAAGACCACAGCCTCTCGGCCCAGTGGGAGCACACCGTGCTCGTCACAGAGACCGGATTCTCAGTGCTCACGGTCTCAGACGGCAGCCCAGACGCCCACCGAGCCTAGCCTTGTCGACGCGACTGGCCTCCCCCCCTCCTGCCCTTGCGGCCAAGACGCGGGTGGCCGAGGCGAGGGCCAAGAATGCGCAGGGCTGGGACGCTGGACGGCCGCCGAGAGCCCTGCTGGCCGAGCTGAGCGAGGACATCGACCGCGTCATCTGTTCACTCTGGCCCTCCGATCGTCTCGCCAAGGTTGGGCTACTCGCCGTGGGCGGGTATGGGCGGGCTGAGCTCTCGCCCTTCTCTGATATCGACCTCCTCATCCTCCTCCCCCAAGACGGAGAGCCCAGTGCCGAGCAGCAAGAGGGCCTCTCTGAGTTCCTCACCAGCCTCTGGGACTGCGGCCTGGACGCTGGGCACAGCGTACGAAGCCTGAATGACTGCGCTCAGCAGGCACGAGACGACCTTACCGTGGCAACCGCCCTGCTGGAGTCCAGGCAGCTGGCCGGCCCACCGGGGCTCGTCCAGGCGATTTCCTCGGTCTGGACCGCGGCAATCGATCCAGAGAATTTTGCCCAGGGCAAGCTGCTCGAGATGCAGCAGCGCCATCACCGGTTTCAAGACACCCCGTATGCCCTGGAGCCCCATGTCAAGGAGAGCCCAGGCGGGCTGCGCGACCTCCAAACGGTGCTCTGGATCACCCGGGGCTACGGCCTGGGCGCCGACTGGGCAAGCCTCGCAAAGGCAGGCCTGCTCACCCGCCAGGAGTCCGCCCAGCTTGCCCGTCAGCAGCGCTTTCTTCAGACCATTCGAGCCCATCTCCATCTCGTCACGGGCCGGCGAGAGGATCGACTGGTCTTTGATCTCCAGCGGCCCATTGCAGAGCGGCTGGGATTCTCGGCCAAGCCTGGCCGGCGGATCAGTGAGGTCCTCATGCAGCGCTACTACGTTGCAGCCAAGATCGTCTCCCAGGTGACGCCACTGCTCATTGCAAACCTCGAGTCCATGAGCCATCGGCGGGGGGGATCACTAACAGAGGCCTCTCGCCCACTTGATGCGGAGTTCTGCGACACCCGGGGCCTGCTCGACATTCACGATGAGCACCTCTTCGAACGGGATCCCTCGGCCATTCTTCGGGCATTTCTGATGATGGCCCGTCACTCTTCTCGCCGGGACATGACCGCCAAGACCCGTCGTGCCCTCTGGAACGCGCGGGTTCAGGTGAATAAGGAGTTTCGCGAGCGCGAGGAGAACAAGGCCGCGCTCATTGCCCTCTTCAAAGAGCCCAAGGGCATGGTGCATGCACTGCGCCTGATGAATGACCTGGGCATCCTGGGGCGCATGCTGCCCGTGTTTCGCAAAATTATCGGCCAGATGCAGCACGACCTCTTTCACGTCTACACCGTGGACCAGCACATTCTTCAGGTGATCCGCAATCTGCGCCGCCTCACCATGGATGAGCACGCCCATGAGTTTCCAGACCTCACTGAGCTCATGACCGACTTTGGCGCACCGTGGAAGCTCTACCTCGCCGCGCTCTTTCATGACATTGCCAAGGGTCGAGGCGGCGACCACTCCCAGCTCGGCGAGATTGAGGTGCGACGCTTCGCAAAACACTACGGCCTCGACGCAGAGACCGCCAGCCTGATCCAGTTTCTGGTGGCCGAACACCTCACCATGTCGACCGTAGCCCAGAAGCAAGACCTCGCCGATCCAGAGGTGATTGCCCGATTTGCGGCGAAGGTGCAGACCGTTGAACGGCTCCAGGCCCTCTACATTCTCACAGTGGCCGATATTCGAGGCACCAGCCCAAAGGTCTGGAACCACTGGAAAGGACGGCTTCTGGCAGCGCTCTATCGACTCACACGGGAGGTTCTCGAGGCCGACCAGTCGATCGATGCGCCTCAGGCCCTGCAGCGTGCAGCACTCAAGACCAAACGCGCGGAGGCCATTCGACTGCTCCAGCTCGAGGGCGAGGATCCCGACCGTGCCCGTCGCCTCTGGGCCACGCTCCCCCTCGGGTATCTGCTTCGGCATGAGGCCTCCGAGATCGCCTGGCACGCAGCCCGCATCCCGCTCAACAGCACCGAACCCGCAGTGGCCGCGCGACTCGCAACCGGCGGGGAGGCGATCCAGGTGATGGTCTATGTCAAAGACACTCACGCCTTGTTTGCTCGGCTAGCCCACTATTTCCACAGCAAGGGTCTTGCGGTTCTCGATGCGCAGATTCACACCACCACCGCTGGGTATGCGCTAGATTCCTTCCTGCTCGATGCTCGCCCGCTAGAGGGTCGTCAGAGGGAGATGCTGAGCCTGATATCCGACGATCTCATTCGTCTGCTCTCCTCCCATGCGGCGCTTCCCGCACCACAGCTGGGTCGTCTCTCCCGACAGTCCCGGAGCTTCCCAGTGACGACCAGCGTGCAGATCACACCGGACGAGAACCTTCGCACCTTCACCCTCAGCCTCACCACGGTCGACCGACCTGGGCTGCTCTATGGGGTTGCCCATGTGCTGGCCGAATTCGAGGTTGACGTTGCGAGCGCGCGTATCACCACACTCGGCGAGCGCGTGGAGGATGTCTTTCTCTTGCAAGGCGGCAATCTCCAGCATGATCGAAGCCAGATTGCGCTCGAGCGGGCCCTGCTTGCGGCCCTCCACACGGGACTAGACCAACAAGCCGCCTAGCCCAGGGTCGAACGCAGCCAGGCCTCAAAGGCCGGGCCTTCATCCCGATGGCGTCGTGCCAGAGTGACGTTGGCCTGCAGATAGCCCAGCTTGGAGCCACAGTCAAAGCGCGTTCCCTCGTAGCGATAGGCGAGGATGGGCTCATCGGCAAGCAGACGCGCAATGCCATCGGTGAGCTGAATCTCGCCTCCGGTTCCCGGTGGAAGGCTGGCCAGAATCTCGAAGAGTCGGGGGGTGAGCAGATACCGGCCCACGACCGCAAGGTTTGAAGGCGCCGTGCCCTGCGCAGGCTTCTCGACGATGGAGGTGATGCGTTCGGTACGCTGGCCCCAGGGACTACTCGCAACTATTCCGTACTTGTGGGTTTCAGAGAGCGGTACATCCTGCACAGCGACGATGCTGGCCAGGTGCTTTTCGTAGACATGAACCATCTGGGCCATGATCGGCTGCCCCCCTTCTCCCGCATCCATGAGGTCGTCGGCCAGGATGACCGCGAAGGGCTCGTCCCCAACGACTGGGCGCGCACAGAGCACGGCATGGCCGAGCCCAAGCGGCTCTGCCTGACGGATATAAATGCAGTTCACGCCTGGGGGAGTCACCCCACGAACGAGCTCAAGAAGTGCGTCCTTTCCCTTGGCCTCAAGCTCTGCCTCGAGCTCATAGGCCTTATCGAAATGGTCCTCAATGGCACGCTTGGACCGCCCGGTGATGAAGATGAGTTCGGTGATCCCTGCTGAAACCGCCTCCTCCACCGCATACTGGATAAGGGGCTTGTCGACGATCGGGAGCATCTCTTTGGGGCTGGCCTTCGTGGCCGGAAGAAAGCGGGTACCCAGGCCCGCAACAGGAAAGACGGCCTTGCGAACTCGTTTGGGTTGGGTCAGGGACATGACGGGAGTCCTCGAATGGAATTAAGGGTTGATAAGAGTCTACGCATAGGGGCGAATCATCTCCAGAAAGCCAGCCTCATCGATCACCGCCACACCCAAGGCCTCGGCTTTGGTGAGCTTACTGCCGGCCTCTGCACCAGCGATCAGAAGATGAGTCTTCGCGGACACGGAGCCCGTCACCCGTCCGCCCAGCCGTCGGACCCACTCCGAGGCCTCATCCCGCGTCATCTCGCTCAGGGTGCCCGTGAGCACCACCGTCTTGTCCTGGAGGGGTAAAGACTGCCCGGCACCAAGCGCAGGCCCAGCGCGAACCTCCTCTACCCAGCGCAGGAAGCTCGCGACTTCGAGGGCCTCCGCCCGGGTGCTGGGGGACTGAAAAAACCGATAGATGGAGTCGGCCACCACTGGCCCCACATCCGGTGCGAGCTGAAGGGCCTCCATCGAGGCGTCCATCAAGGCCTCCAGACGGCCAAAGTGCTGGGCGAGGTCGGCAGCCGTACGCTCGCCTACATGACGAATGCCGAGGCCAAATAGAAACCGCCCGAGGGAGGTGTCCCGCGAACGCTCAATCTGCTCCAGCAGGTTCTGCACGGACTTCTCGCCCTGGCGCTCCAGCTGTTCCAGCGCGGGCGCCTCGAGCCGATAGAGGTCGGAGAGCCGCCTGAGCAGGCCTGCCTGAATCAGCTGATCCACCCGCTTGTCTCCAAGGCCCTCGATGTCCATCGCCTTTCTCTGCGCAAAATGAAGAATGGCCTGCCGCTGCTGGGCCGGACAGGTGAGACCGGCCACGCACCGAAGGGCAGTCTCCCCGGTCGCCCGTGAGACCGGCCCGCCGCAGGAGGGGCAGCGCCCCGGCATCACAAAGGCCTTTGCCTCTGGCGGGCGCAGCGACAGAATCGGGCCCAAGATCTCTGGAATCACATCTCCTGCGCGCCGCACCCAGACGGTGTCGCCAATGCGGACATCCTTGCGCTGAACCTCGTCCTCATTGTGAAGCGTGGCATTGGTGACGGTTACTCCGCCCACCCGAACAGGCTGCAGCCGAGCGACTGGGGTGAGCGTGCCTGTGCGGCCTACCTGCACCTCAATATCCAGAAGCCGAGTGGAGGCTTCTTCCGCCGGAAACTTCACGGCGAGGGCAAAGCGTGGCGCCCGGGACACGAATCCCGCCCTCATCTGCAGCGCGGTCTCTTCCAGCTTCACCACCACCCCGTCCACCTCAAAGGGCAGCGCGCTTCGGCGGTCCTGGATCGTCTTCAGGTGGTCGAGAATCTGCGCCATGGACTGGTTCGAAACCCGTTCTTGGCAGACGGGAAGCCCCCAGGCCTGAAGGCTCTCAAGTAATCCACTGTGGCTCAGGGGCCAGTGCGGGTCGAGCGCACCCTCAATCGCGCCAAGTCCATAGGCAAAGAACGCCAGGGGACGCCGCGCAGTCACGCTGGGGTCGAGCTGCCGAAGACTCCCTGCAGCTGCATTTCGAGGGTTCGCAAACTGCTTTTCGCCGGCAGCGGCCTGGCGGAGGTTGAGCTGGCTAAAGTCGGCCTTGGTCATGAAGACCTCACCCCGCACCTCGAGCACCGCAGGCCAGCCCGCTCCCACCAGGCGATGAGGGATACTCGTGATGGTGCGGACATTCGCCGTCACATCCTCGCCCACGCTCCCATCGCCACGGGTTGCAGCCTGCACAAGCAGTCCCTGCTCATACCGAAGGCTCATGGCGAGCCCGTCGAATTTCAGGTCGAGGGCAAAGCGCAGCGCGTCTACCCGATCGGGATGGCCCCAGAGAAGCTCAGAGAGGCGCCGCCCAAACTGCAGCAGTTCCTCCGGCTCAAAGGCATTGTTGAGGGAGAGCATTGGCACGGTGTGGGTGACCGTTCTGAACTCACGCCGAGCCACCGCCCCGACACGATCGATCGGTGACCCCTCAGGAATCGACCCACCGGCCCACTCCGCCTCTCGCTGGGCCAGCTCACGGACCAGGGCGTCATACTGTGCATCGGAAATCTCAGGCGCATCATCGCGGTGATAGAGGAGCTGGTGCCGAGCAACCTCTGCTCGAAGCCTCAGGAGGACTTCGAGTGCGTCAGACATAGACGGCCCGGGCCAGCCAGCCACCAGGCTCAAGCCCTGCCTTTCTCAGATCGAGGGCCCGTTCTGCCAGCTGGCGCTCAATCAGGCTGAGATCGTCATCCACGAGCACGCGATTAGACTCGTCAACAATCGGCCCATCAAAAACCTCCGCGGCATCGAGGAGGTCGTCCACCATGGCCTCGTAGGCCTCCTCCGGCGACGGGCATCGAGGAAGATCCATCACACAGCTGAGTGCCCGTCCGCCATCCGCTGAGGAGAAGGTGTAGGCCACCCTCTGGTTGACCATGCGAGAGAAGTGCCGTCCGGCTCTCTGTTGCAGTCCACGGCCCTCGGCCCACTGCAGGAGTCGAGCATCCGTGGGTGGAGCCGCCAGAATGTGCAAGACCATCTGGCCATCGAGGGCACTGAGTCGACGCTCAGCCTCGCGAGACTGGGCATGAAGTTCTGCGAAGCTAGGCGGCGCCTCTGCAAAGGAGGCTCCGAGCTCCTGTCTCAGGGACTCGAGCGATTCAAGCCAGGCCTCATGGTCGGGGAGCGTGAGAGGCCCGAGACGATTGGCCAGCACAAGACCCACCTCAAAGGAGAGGAGCTCGCCCGTCTCAGAACGAACCATGTGCACACCAGCCGTCTTGTTTCCAACACGAACCAGCGACTCGGCACGCTGAATCAGGCCCTGGGAGGGCGTGAGACCAGGAGGAAGCTCGTATGCCTGAACCGTGGCAAAGGGCGCCTCAAACTCAGGCACCTCCTGTTCAGCGCGTGACGATGGCATCGGCGGGTTGCTCAGGCTGGGCTCGATCCCATCCGAGGGCTCGACTCGGGGCCTGGGCAGCCTGCGCTGCTCCCGCAGGTTATACAGAACCACTGCAACCAGCACTCCTGCTGCCAATCCCAGAAGAAGCCAGGGCAGCATCACTAGGCCACCTGCGCCTCGAGATCCACCGCAACCAGCCTCGATACCCCCTGCTCCTGCATCGTGACACCCACCAGGTGCTCGGCGAGTTCCATTGCGATCTTGTTGTGGGTGATAAAGATGAACTGCGTGGCGGCTGACATCTCTCTCACCAGCCGACAGAGGCGTTCGGTATTGGGATCGTCCAGCGGTGCGTCCACCTCGTCGAGCAGACAGAAGGGCGCGGGATTGAGCTGAAAGAGCGCAAAGACGAGCGCAGTGGCTGTGAGCGCCTTCTCGCCACCGGAGAGCAGATGAATGCTGCTGTTCTTCTTGCCCGGTGGCTGAGCCATGACCTGGACGCCGGCATCGAGGATCTCATCGCCAGTGAGCACCAGCCGCGCCTCACCTCCCCCAAACAGGCTGGGGAAGAGTTTGGAGAAATTGGAGTTCACGGTGTCGTAGGTGGACTGCAGCAGGGCCCGACTCTCCCGGTCGATCTTTCGGATGGCATCCTCGAGCGTCTCCACGGCGCTGAGCAGATCTGCGGCCTGAGCCTCCAGAAAGCCCTGCCGTTCCCGTGATTGCTCGAGCTCCTGCAAGGCGGCGAGGTTGACCGGACCCAGTGCCTCGATCTCTCGGGTGAGGCGGCTGACATCGGCAGACACCGTTGCGGGCTTGGGCTGATGCTCAGGCATCTCAAAAGCGGGCCAGCCCTCGCTGACGGCGCGAATATCCAGGCCCAGATCCACCACCTGCTGGTCGATCTGCTCCATCGTGGCCTGGGCCCCGGCCATGGCGGCCTCCGCCTGGGCCGACTGCTCGGCCAACGGAATGGCATCACGCTCCAGGCGCAGCCGGTTCTCGTCATGTTCACGCAGGGTCTGTGCAATCCCATCTGCGGTGTTGCGGGCCTGGGCGAGGTCGCCCTCACGCACAAAACGCTCCTGAACCATGCTCTGAAGTGGACTCTCCCCGATGCGCTGCTGCGCCTGCTCGGCCTCGACCCGCGCCGCATCGGCTCGCCGCAGGCCCTCCTCCAGTCGAGCCTGCAGAGACACCAGTTCAGCGCTCAGGCGTGCAGACTGCTCCTGTAGAGAGCGCTCCTGGAGCTCAAGGCTCTTCTGAACCTCCTGCGCACGGGCATGGGCCTGACGGCCCTCCGACCAGGCCAGCTGAGCGGCCTGCGCCTCAGCCTGCGCCGAGTCAAAGGCAGCCCGGCTCGACTCGCGGGCGGCCTGTGCCTGCGTGCGCTGGCCCTGAATGGCCTCCAGCTGCTGAGTGACCGTCTGAAGCTCCTGTTCGGCGGCGTTACGGCTCATCTCCAGCTCAGTGGAGCGCTGCTTGAGCCGCTCCGCCTTCTCCTGGATTCGAACGGCCGTCACCTCGAGCTCGTGGGCCCGTGCACGGGCCTTGGCCTCTGCATCTCGCTGGGTCGCCAGCTGCTTGCGAAGCCCCTCGAGCCGCTGTTCTGCCGACTGAAGGCTGGAGACTGCCTCATCTCGAATCAGCTGCGCGGCCTGGCTCTGGCGCCGGAGCTCCTCCACCTGGTCACGCTGGGCCAGCAGGCCCGAGCCGTCATTCTGAGACTCTCCATGCAGGCGCACCCAGTGACTCCCCACCAGGTGCCCCTCTCGAGTGGCATAGAACTGGTCTGGGCCCAGGCGGCTTCGCTGTGCGAGCGCCTCAGTCAGGCTTTCCGAGGGCAGGCCATTCACCAGCCAAGACTGTGCGAGTCGAACCACTGTCTCGGGTCCAGACACCTTGAGGGCCAGGCCCTGTGGGGCGGTCTGAGGGGATGTGGCGGTTCCGCTGAAGAAGAACTGATTGGCGGGGGGGAGCGATGCAGCATAGGACTCCACCTGCTCCAGAGAATCAAGGCCGAGCGCTGCAAGCCGATCCGCGAGCACCGCGCCCACGGCCTGTTGCCAGCCAGGCTCTACCTGCAGAGAAGACCAGAGGGCAGGACGTCCCTTCAGCTGGTGACGCTCCAGCCAGGGCCCAAGCGCCCCGGGCGACTCAAGGCGCTGAAGGATCGCCTGCTGAGCACGGAGCTCTGCGGCAAGGCGATCAGACTCTCGCCGGGCATTGGACTCCTCAGCACGCGTGACCTGTAGCTCGGCCTCTGCCCGCTGAATGGCTGCCTGGGCCAAGGCGAGCGCATCGCTGGCCTGCTGAGCCAGGCCCTTCGCCTCCGCCTGTTGAGACAGAATTCCGCTCAGGGCGGTGGGATCCAGCACCTCTAGGGTGCGAATGGCCTCACTCGCAGAATGAAGCCGCTCCTGCAGGCGTTTGTGCTGCAGCTGGGCGTCGGAGAACCTGGCCGCCAGGCCGCGCTCGTCCGCCTCAGCCGCTGAGCTCAGGGCGCGGGCCTCAGCAAGGGCCAGTGAGGCCTCTTCACTGGCCCGCTCGAGGGGCTCAAGAGCGGACGCAAGGGCGAGCACCTGCTGACACGACTGCTCCAGTTCGCTCACCAGGGCTGAACGCACCCCACCAACCTCCGTCTGGCGCCTCTCATTGGCCTCCATGTCGGCCTGAATGGAGGCGGACTGGCTCTGGGAGTCGGCAAGGAGCAGCTGAGCGCGCTCGAGGGCCTGGCGGTGGGCCTGGTCCTCGGCCTCCTGCCGAGCGACCCGGGTGTTGCATTCGTAGAGCGCAGTCTGGGCGAGCTGGACCTTCTCTTGCGCAGCCTCCCACTCCACCCGCGTGGCCTCCACCGCCTGACGCGCTGCCGCCGCCTGGGCCATGAGGGCCTCGCGCTGGGTGAGCAGTGCATCGCGATGCCTGCGCTGCTGCGCGAGGCTCACCACCGACTCATGTCTTCTCAGGGCCAGCAGGAGGGTTTGTCGCTCCGTGCGGCGGGCGATCAGCCCCTGATAGCGCCCCGCCACCTCCGCCTGAGCGGTCAGAGACTCGATCCGCTGCGAGAGCTCCAGGCGAATGTCCTCCACACGAGACAGGTTCTCGCGCGCGTCCTCCAGGCGTCCTTCTGTCTCACGCCGTCGCTCGCGATACTTGGACACCCCCGCCGCCTCCTCCAGAAAGACCCGAAGCTCCTCCGGACGGGACTCAATCACCCGCGAGATCATTCCCTGGCCAATGATCGCGTAGGCTCGCGGCCCAAGCCCCGTGCCCATGAAGAGATCGTAGACATCCTTGCGCCGAACGTGCTGGCCATTGATGAAGTAGTTGGACTGCCCCTCTCGGGTGAGAACCCGCTTGACGGAGAGCTCACCAAATCGACCCCAGGGACCGGCAAGGCGGCCCTCGCTGTTGTCGAAGATGAGTTCAACGCTGGCACGACCGGCTGGCTTTCGCGAGGCCGAGCCATTAAAGATGACGTCCTGCATGTTCTCGCCACGCAGCTCTGAGGCCTTGGACTCCCCAAGCACCCAGCGCACAGCATCAATGACGTTGGACTTGCCGCAGCCGTTAGGTCCGACAATTCCCACCAGCTGCCGAGAAACCGCAAGCTGGGTGGGATCCACGAAGGATTTAAATCCTGAAAGGCGAAGCTGTGTGAGACGCAAGGCGAAAAGGCTCCAGAGTGAGGCTGCGATATAATAACAGTGCAAAACCTGATGCTTTCTGCCCTCAACTCACCAGTTAATTATGGGTAAATGCATCAACTTCGCTTAAATTGCATAAAAACCGGCAAACATGTCTACCCAACCTTCCCGCGACCTCCAGACTTTTCCCAACCCGCAGCCCCAGCGCGACTATCAGATTCACATCGAGGTGCCCGAATTCACCTGCCTGTGCCCGCTCACGGGTCAGCCCGATTTTGCCCACCTCACGATCGACTACATCCCCGATCAGGCCAACCTCGAGCTCAAGGCACTCAAGCTCTACATGTGGTCCTACCGAGACCAGGGCGCTTTTCACGAGGCGGTCACCAACTCCATTCTGGACGACCTGGTGCGCGCCGCACAGCCTCGCTTCATTCGTCTCACTGCACGCTGGTATGTGCGCGGCGGCATCTTCACCACGGTCGTGGCCGATCATCAGGCGGCGGGCTGGCAGCCCAAACCTCGAGTCGAACTCCACGACTTCCCCATCCAACCCTCCGTTCGCTAGGACCCGACATGTCCAATCATTCCGACCTTCAGTCCCTCATCGATTCAGCCTGGGAGGACCGAGCCTCTCTCACGCCGAAGCAACATCCCCAGCCCCTCCGTGAGGGAGTTGAGGAGATCATTCGCCTGCTCGACCGCGGAGAGATTCGGGTCGCGTCCAAGGCCTCCGGCGAATGGGTCGTCCACCAATGGATCAAGAAGGCGGTGCTGCTCAGCTTTCGGCTGAACGACAACGCGCCCATCGAGGCGGGCGACCTCCGCTTCTTTGACAAAGTCCCCACCAAGTTTGCCCAGATGACCCCCGAGGAGATCGCAGCCAGCGGCGTCCGCGTGGTCCCGCCCGCCATGGCTCGCCGCGGCAGCTATATGGCGAAGAATGTGGTGCTCATGCCCTCCTACGTCAACATCGGGGCCTATGTGGATGAAGGCACGATGGTAGACACCTGGGCCACCGTGGGCTCCTGTGCGCAGATCGGCAAGAACGTCCACCTCTCTGGCGGAGTGGGCATCGGTGGCGTACTTGAGCCACTCCAGGCCAATCCCACCATCATTGAAGACAACTGCTTCATCGGAGCCCGCTCTGAGGTGGTGGAAGGGGTCATCGTCGAGGAACACTCGGTGCTGTCGATGGGAGTCTTCATCGGCCAGTCCACCCGCATCTACGATCGGGCCACCGGCGAGATCTTCATGGGACGAGTCCCCTCCGGCAGTGTCGTCGTGCCGGGCAGCCTCCCCTCCGCAGACGGACGCTACAGCCTGAACTGTGCTGTCATCGTCAAACGGGTCGATGCACAGACGCGCGCCAAGACCAGCATCAACGAACTCCTGCGAGGAGACTAAGGCTTGGCAGGGCCCACCGTTTACGGGATTCCAAACTGCGATCAGGTGAGGGCTGCTCGGCGGTGGCTCACCCAGCATGAGATCGACTACTGCTTTGTCGACTTCAAGCAGGCGCCACCAGATGCCCACAAACTCCGGGACTGGCTAAACCGCATTCCCTACGACAGCCTGCTCAATCGCCGAGGACTCAGCTGGCGTCAACTGCCCGAGGACCGTCGTCGGGCGGTAGTCGATCAGGCCAGCGCACTGGAGCTGCTGGTTGAGAATCCACTGCTCATCAAGCGGCCCGTGTTGGAGTGGCAGCAAGAACTCGTAGTCGGATTCTCCGATTCGCTCTATCTTGGACTTGGACTCACCGAAACCCATGACTGATCCCCACCTCAACCGCCCCACGGCGCAATTGGCCATCCAGCTGCTGGAGCGTGCCTCGGTCACTCCAGCCGATGCAGGCTGCTGTGGCCTCATTGCTGATCGGCTTGCCCCCCTGGGCTTTCACACTGAAATTCTGCCCTTCGGTGAGGTGACCAACCTCTGGGCGCTGCGAGAGGGGGGTGCTGCGGGCCCCACACTCGTGCTTGCGGGCCACACGGATGTGGTGCCCACTGGGCCGCTGGAGGCCTGGACGTCGCCACCCTTCACCCCCACCCTCAATGACAACGGCGAGCTGGTGGCACGAGGCGCAGCCGACATGAAGTCCTCTCTGGCGGCCTTCGTGACCGCTACCGAGGCCTTCATCCAGGAGCGTCCTCAATTTCAGGGGCGACTCGCCTATCTCATCACCTCCGACGAGGAGGGCCCGGCGCTGGACGGCACCGTGCAGGTCTGTCGAGAACTTGCCCATCGAGGCGAGCCCCTCACCTATTGCATTGTCGGCGAACCCACCTCAGTCCGAGAGCTGGGAGACATGGTGAAAAACGGACGGCGAGGCACCCTATCGGGTCGCCTCACGCTCTTTGGTAAACAAGGGCATGTCGCCTACCCCCACCTGGCAGAGAATCCCATTCATCGATTCGCGCCCGCGCTGGCCGAACTGGCCGCAATCGTCTGGGATGACGGTAGCCAACATTTTCCTCCCACCACATGGCAGGTCTCCAACCTCCATGCGGGCACGGGCGCAACCAATGTCATTCCGGGCGCCCTCTCCGCGGCATTCAACTTCCGTTTTGGCAGTGTGAGCAGCCCTGAGAGCCTGAAGGCCCGACTGGAGGCCGTGCTGAGCCGACATTCGCTTCGATACGAGATCGACTGGACACTCGGCGGCGAGCCCTACCTCACACTCCCAGGCACACTCTGCGACGCCATGCGGGCATCCATTCACGAAGTCACCGGCATTCAGCCCGAGCTCTCGACCACCGGTGGCACCTCTGACGGGCGATTCATCGCCAAGCATTGCGAGGAAGTGATTGAGTTTGGGCCCGTCAACGCCACCATCCATCAGATCGACGAGCGCATCCGAGTCGCCGACCTCGAGCCCCTCAGCCAGGTCTACCTCAGCGCGATGCGCAGGCTGCTGCCAGCATGCTGAGCCCAGGCCAGGTCTGGGATGCCTTCGCAGCATCCAATAGCCTCTTCACGGTGGGCGACTGGGTCCGTGCCACCGCCTCGGCCATGGAGCGCGCTGGAGTGGCCTATGGGCAGGGCACCCAGCAGGCCCTCGATGAGGCACGCTGGCTGGTCCTCGGGAGCCTGAGGCTCCCGCTCGATATCGACCACCGCTTCGACTCTGCGCGGCTCCTTCCCCAAGAACGCGCACAACTGGCGGAGCAGGTTCGGGCCCGAGTGATCGACCGAAAGCCCTGCGCCTACATCCTCGGAGAAGCCTGGCTCATGGGCCTGCGATTTCGATCCGACCCTCGTGCCATTATTCCCCGGTCCTATCTTGCTGAGCTGCTCCAGGACGAGGTCTATGGCCTTGAGGCCCCACCTGGCCGCATCCTAGACCTCTGCACCGGGTCCGGATGTCTGGCCATTCAGGCTGCTCTGCGCTGGCCCGAGGCCAGTGTGGTGGGAAGCGATCTCAGCGCCGACGCGCTCGCCTTGGCTGCAGAGAACTGCAGCGACTACGGCCTTCAGGCGAGGATCGAGCTCCGTCAGGCCAACCTCTTTCAGGGCTTTGGCGCGGAGGAGCAGTTCGATCTCATTCTCTGCAATCCACCCTATGTCCCCCAGAGCAAGGTCGACGCACTGCCCCCAGAGTTCCTGGCAGAGCCCAGCCTCGCACTTGGCTCAGGCATAGACGGTATGGACTTCATACGCAGGCTGCTACAGGAACTGCCCGGTCGTCTCAGCACCGGAGGGATGCTTCTGTGCGAGGTGGGCTTTGAGCAGGAGCGCTGCGAGGCTCTGTTTGCGGAGGAGTTTCCCGCGCTCGAGCCCCTCTGGCTGGAAGTGAGCCAGGCCCAAGGGGCCGTCTTTTCACTGGGAGGTCGCACATGATTCATCTCTACACCTGGCCCACGCCCAACGGGAAGAAGGTCTCCATCCTGCTCGAAGAACTCGGGATGCCCTACGAGGCCACGCCCATCAACATCGGCAAGGGTGACCAGTTTCAGCCCAGCTTTCTTGCCATCAGCCCCAACAACAAGATCCCAGCGATCGTGGACTCAGAGGGCCCAGATGGATCACCCCTCTCGCTGTTCGAGTCAGGCGCCATTCTGGTCTACCTCGCGGGGAAGACTGGTCAATTCATGGGCCTGACCGATCGAGATCGCTTCGAGGTGCTGCAATGGCTCATGTTCCAGATGGGAGGGCTTGGGCCCATGCTCGGGCAGGCCCATCACTTTCGTCTCTATGCGCCAGAGCCCATCCCCTACGGAATTGAACGCTATACCCAGGAGGCCAGGCGGCTCTATGGCGTGTTAAACAGCCGCCTCACCGCTCAGCCCTACCTGGCTGCGGGCCAGTACACCATCGCCGACATGGCGGCCTGGCCGTGGGTTGCCTCCTACGCCAATCAGGGAATCGACCTGGCAGAGTTCCCCGGCGTCGAGCGTTGGTTTAGAGCCATTGAGAGTCGACCCGCCGTTCAGCGGGGCATTTCGCTCTTTGCAGACCTGCGCAAACCCCTCACCGATCCTCAGGCGAAGTCGGTGTTATTCGGGCAGAAGGCCTAGTGTTCTGTGCCCAGGAGCGTCGTAGGAAGCGGCAGGGCAAATACCTCAATGCCCTCATCCCTCAGCGCCTCCGCCTCTTCTCGGCTGGTGCGGCCCATGATGTTTCGCTCGGGAACCTCGGCGTAATGGATGCGCCGTGCCTCCTCGGCAAACCCGTCCCCAACATCCTCACAGTGCTGCGCGAGCACGCGGGCGGCAGCCAGCATCATGGCCATCGCAGCCTGTGGGTCCGAGGGGGTGGGGGCCGGCTGCACGGATGGCTCGCTGCTGCCGGAGAGCGAGAGCCTCGCGGCCGTCGGCATGCGAGTCACCTCCACCGTATCGCAGACCGGACATCTCAAGAGCCCTTGGGCCGACTGCTCGTCCAAGGCATCGTGAGAGGCAAACCAGCCCTCAAATCGATGGCCCAGGGCACACTGCAGGTTGAAGATTTTTCGCGCCATTCGCCTGTGAACACTTGATGAATCCCAGAATTGTAAGCGTTCAAGAGGCCTGCGGGCAGATCAGCGAGTGGAGTGACATCCTCGATGCACGCTCGCCGGCGGAATTTGAAGAAGATCATCTTCCGGGGGCGGTCAGTGTTCCCGTGCTCGATAACGATCAACGAGCGCTCGTCGGAACCCAGTACAAGCAGGACTCCTTTCTTGCCCGAAAAATCGGCGCCGCTCTGGTCGCCCGCAACATTGCCCAGCACCTTCAGACTGCACTGGCCCATCACGACCGGGACTGGGCACCGCTCGTCTATTGCTGGCGAGGCGGTCAGCGCAGCCAGTCGCTCGCCACGGTGTTGGCCAGGGTGGGCTGGAAGGTCGCCCTGCTGGAAGGCGGCTACAAGGCCTTTCGAGGCCATGTCCTAGAGACGCTTCCACTCTTGGTCCATCCACTGCGATTTCAGGTGGTCTGCGGGGTGACAGGCTCAGGAAAGACCCAGTTCCTTCGTGCACTCAAAACGGCCGGTCACCAGGTGCTCGACCTAGAACACCTCGCAGCGCATCGAGGGTCGCTCCTGGGCGCT
>JBEAMW010000061.1:0-4038 GCA_041165705.1 Pseudomonadota bacterium | reverse complement strand
CCGTCCAGGATGGCCTGCACGGCCTCTGGCGTGGACCGCTCCAGGTCGGTGTCTTCAATCCGCAGGATGAACTGGCCTTGGTGGTGGCGGGCAAAGGCCCAGCAGTAGAGGGCCGTGCGGGCGCCGCCCACATGGAGATAGCCCGTTGGGCTGGGCGCAAAGCGCGTGCGAACCGGCCTCATTTACGACTTCACACGGCCAATGGCGCAGCTCACAAAGGACTTGGCGGTGGCAATCCCGGCGGTGAGGCCTGTTACCGAGCCGCGCTCGGGGTAGCCCATGGCGGCGAGCTTTTCTTTCACGGCGGCCAGGTGCTGGGGATCTGCTGTGAATCGGACCGCGCTCTGTTCGTGGTCCACCTCCACCTGCGTAACGCCACCCAGGGCCGTGAGCCCTTTAACAATGGTGTTGGCGCAGCCCCCGCACTTGAGGTTTTCGATTTCAATGACATGGTTCATGGCCCTAAGTGTAGACCCGGAGCCCGCCTATGCCATAATTTCGGCCTCACCACCGTGGACGGCTAGCTCAGTGGTAGAGCACTGCCTTCACACGGCAGGGGTCACAGGTTCGAACCCTGTGCCGTCCACCATCCCACACGCAAGAAGCGAAGGAAGCGCCAGCGCGCTCGCCTCGCTACCACCCTCTCCTCTTCCAGCACGCGGTCCTTGATGGACTCGATGAGCGATTTCGCCGCATAGAAGGCCTGCTGCTCAAAGTAAGCCTCATCGTTGCGGACGTCGGCGTCCTGCAATGCGTCCTCCTGAGAGTCAAAGTGGCCCACGGTAAAGGGCCGGTCGATACCGGTGTAGAGAACTTGCCACCGATCCCCAGAGGGCAGGACCACACACGGGTACTGGACTCGCTGAAACGCCGCAGGGCGCCGCATTCTCTCTGCGTTACTCATTACCCTCTCCTTCCCTCGCCTCAAGCCGCTTGGCTTCTTGCTCCTTTTCGTAGTCACGCCGAACCGCCTCGGCGATGTCGCCATAGGACACGGCGGTCTGCTGATCCTCCTGAACCGGATTGGGGCGCCTGTGGATGACGAGGCGGCCCCTTCCGAACCGGGCGAGCACCTCCTCTGGGGTCATTTCTCTTACTGGCATGGTGACCTCCACACGGGAGGGTTGGGATTGAATCTAGTCATTTCATTTCTCCTGTTTAGCCAGTTCTGCGATGTGCACGGGCTGGCAAGTTGGATCTAAATCCCCCGTACTGCTCGATGACTTACTGCTGAATGGACGCCAGGAAGGGATCAATCTTGGAGGCGAGCTTGGCCTCCAGTGCTTCGCTGGACATCCCCTGGGCCCTGAGTACTTCAAGATCCTGCTCGAGCTCATCGGCGTCCTCGCCGGTGAAATCGATGTTCAGGCTCCCTCGGCTGAGGTCAAACACTGCATAGGTGCGGATCTGGCGCTCGAGCCGCCAGATGTTGAACCGCGACCCTAGGTAGACAACTTCAACGGGCGTGATGCGCCCTGCTTCAATGATGCTAGCCATTGAATGGACTCCTTGGTGGATTGTTAAAGAACAACCGAAAGGAGCCAGAAAACAAAAAGCCCTCTTCGGATGAGAGGGCTGACGCGTCCCGTTTGGTTACCGTTGCCGGTCACATTTGCCTTTACAGGCGAACCACCTTGCCCGGGAGGGCAGGTTGGCGAGGGCGTCAGCCCAGCTCAGAATGTGTGATGAGTATAGGGTGAAGAGAGGATGCGTGGCAAGGGGGCTGGGATACTTTTTATTGCCTGCCCCACGACGGTTCAATCGTTTTGCGATGTATCGGGGTCGCTACCGAACAGCATTGGCAGATTGCGGGCGCCGTGCAGGACACGCTCGATTCGTACCGTGCCATCGAGCACGCGGAAGAAAATCACATAGCTACCCAAAGCAGCCATGCGCAAGCCGGGGGCCAAATCCTCACGGCTGACGTAGCCCAGCGGAGCGCGGCCGATGCGTTGGCATTGGTCGATCAGTTTGGCGACAAAACGCCGGGCATTGCCCCGGCTGTCCTGGGCGACGTAATCGCCGATGTCGAGGAGGTCTTGCCGAGACTTCGGCGAGAAGGTGACCGGCGCCATCAAGTCGAGCGCTTGCCGCTGGTCTTGGTGGCGGGCTTGCCGTTGGGTTCCGCGTAACGGGCGGTAAGTTCGGCAAACACGTCCTCGGCCGCGATAGCCGGGCCGCTGTCGATACCTTCCTGAATCGCCGCGCGCAGATCGGCATTCAGGCGTTGCAGCATCGACTCATAGACTTCGGGTGACAGCAGGTAGGCCGCCGGCCGGTTGTGGTTGAGCACGGCCACGGGTTCCGCGCCCGCCTGTTCGAGCACTGCCGACGGACTGCGTTTCAGTTCGGTGATGCTGACCGAGCGGGTGGCAAGAACCCGTTCCATGGCGTGCCTCGATTCGATTCAAATAAGGTGCTTTATTGTGGTCGCATTTAGGCGCGAAAGCAAGCGCTGCTTGCGCAGGTAGGGATGTAGTCTCCCCCTAGATTGAGACATTTCTGAAGCGGACTTTTCTGTTGTTTGGCAGTATTGGGCGCAAGGGGGCTGGAATACTTTTTATTGCCTGGCCCACTCAAGCCAGGCCTCTAGAATCATGACCATTGCAAAAGTGTCGAGCTCGCAGTAGCGCAGCAAGGCCTGCTCAATTTGACTTCGCTGCTCAGGTGTTAGGTCTTGGAACTGCAGCCGGGCATACGCCATTGCCGCTGCTCCGCCCTCAGCCACCTCAACATCCTCCGGAGCCGGCACTTGTCCGAGCATCTCAGCAGCGAGCGTTTTGAGCCGATCATAAGGGTCTCGCAGATTCCCGCTGGGTAGCTCCTCGATCCATGCAAAGCCCTGCTGAAAGTTAAGCGATGGAATCTGCTGCCCATAAATGGGCTGGAGGTACTTCTGGCGTAGCAACTGAGAGCTCGCCATGACCGCCGGCAAGACTTTTTTGATCGATGTGCGTGCCTTGGTCGACGGATGAAAGTAAGCCCTCCTGGCCATGTCGTTTAGGTCGACCATGGCTCTCGGCCCAGCAATCGTTACGTCACCCTCTTTATAGCTCACTACCTCATCGATAAAGCTCACCAGCGCATCAACATCACTCAGGTCGTCACCTTGGAAGAGATCGCTCGCATAGGGCGAGAGCAGCTGATCTTTGATGTGCCGCAGAATGGTGTTCTCGTGGGCCGCCCACCGAAAGATGGTGCCGTGGTCTTGCGTTAAGGCCCGGCGCAGAGCGCGCAAAAACTTCAGGTTCGGTAGGTCGCCTGGTTCCGCGAAGAGCGCCTGAGACTTATGCTCAATACGGCCGTCCTCGTGCATGACATGGTGCGAGAACTGAAAGGCCACCGACTCATATGGCCGCATGCCCTTAAAAAATGGCAACGTTACGGTGCAGGTCTCGAAGTCGATCATATGGAAAGGCCAGTGCCACTTACTGCGGGCCGACTCAAAGTAGTCGCTGTTGAAATAAAAACCACCTGCGTCGGACGCCTTGGGAATGCCTCCCACCTGTAGCCACTGCCGCTCGCTGTTGGACAGCCCGCCACTGCCATCGGATTTGACCTTTAGGTCCTCTTCGGAGACCTGGCTCATGCGCAGTACGCCTTGGTTGAGCAGCTTGTCTTTTCCTCGGAAGTTCCAGATGTCGAGGACGGTACCTGCCTCAATCTGTTCAATTGTGAGGCTTTCAGCCTGTTGCAGACACTCATGAAAGCCACTGCGCAGCGCGCCTGGCGCCTGGCCACCGTTGGGCTCGCGGAACTCACAGTGGGCGCAGCCCTTGTGGACTCGCGGGGGAATCTTCTGGTCCGCCGAATAGGACTGAGCCCAGCGGGTCACTGCCTGGGGCAGGAAGTCCTGCTCACCGCCCTGCCCGCCTGAGTAGACCAAGGGTGCGGCCATGACCAGCTCGATGTATTGGTCCACTGGGACCAAGGCCAATAGATCAGAGCTGGCGTCTACCAAAGCCCTCGCCTGGGGCAGCGTAATTACCTCGATGGACTCATCGTGGCGAACGATTTTGAAGCATTGGTTTAGGCCAT
>JBEAMW010000060.1:0-2860 GCA_041165705.1 Pseudomonadota bacterium | reverse complement strand
CAGCTCTGAATGGCCAGCGGCGCCGGAATATTTCCGTGCGTGCTGGCAAGAATCATGGCGTTTCCAACGACAAATGCTGGAGCCACACGGGAATCGGTAGGCCCACCCCCAGGGATGCGATAGCCCTTCTCATCCCAAGGCTTGGTGACTGTGGGTTTGGAGAGAATCCAGCGAGTGGCGGCCGGAATCAGTTCGTCCGCGGGCACAACCTCATCGACAAGGCCCGCCTTGAGCGCGGCCTCGGGTCCCGCCGACTTTCCCTCCAGCAGCCAGGGCAGCGCCGTCGTGATGCCGAGCATTCGGATCAATCGCTGCGTACCGCCCCCCCCTGGCAGGAGACCCACCTGGACTTCTGGGAGCCCCACCATGGCACGGGGATTATCGGACATGATCCGACGGTGACAGCCCAGGCAGAGCTCAAATCCACCGCCCATCGCTGCGCCGTCAATGAGCGCAACCACGGGCTTCTGAAGCAGCTCAATCTCTCGAATCACTCTCGAGAGGGAGAAGAACTTCTCAAAGGCGGTTTCCACCGTATCCTGATCCATAGAGTCGAGATTGCGCTCCATGGTGGAGAGATCCGCGCCAGCCACAAAGGCCGCCTTTGCGCTTCGAACAATGGCGCCCACAATCGATGAGTCCTCTCGAATCGTGGTGGCATGTGCGTGAAGGTCATCCAGAAATGACTGATCAATCACATTCATCGAGCGATCTGGTGTGTCGAGAATGAGGTGCGCAATCTGGTTGGCATCTCTCTCCAGTCGAATCGAATGCGCGCTCATGTCAGGCCCCCTCTCGTTGAATCACCATTGCAACACCCATCCCTGCGGCTACGCAGAGCGTCACCAGACCCTTGGACTTCCCTTGACGTTCTAATTCATCGAGCAGAGTGCCCAGAATCATCGCGCCACTGGCCCCCAGGGGATGCCCCATGGCGATTGCGCCGCCATTCACGTTGACTTCGTTCAATGAGATTCCCATGCGGTCAATGAATGTGAGCACGACCGAAGAGAAGGCCTCATTGATTTCCCAGAGGTCGATGTCAGCGGCCTTGAGGCCTGCTCGTTTGAGTGCAAGACCAGCGGCCTTGGAGGGTGCATCCAGCATCAGCGTGGGCTCGGATCCGATGGCGGCGTAGCTGAGAATGCGGCCCCTGGGCTTGAGTCCGAGGCGGCTTGCAGCGGACTCGCTTCCCACCAGGACGGCGGCCGCTCCGTCCACTATTCCCGAGCTGTTGCCGGCATGATGGAGGTGCTGAATGGAGGAGAGCTGGGGATATTTCTGCAGCGCGATCGCGTCGTATCCATACTTCTGCCCCATCTCCTGAAAGGCCGGCCTGAGGGCCGCCAGAGACTCAAGACTCGTGTCCGGACGAATGGTCTCGTCTCGATCCAGAAGCGTCAGCCCGATGAAATCCTTCACCGAGACCACCGACCGATCAAATCGTTTCTCCTGCCATGCCCGGGCTGCTCGCTGATGGCTCACCACCGCCAGTTCATCAAGCTGGGTCCTGCTGTATCCCTGCAGGCTGGCCAAGAGGTCGGCAGAGATGCCCTGCATGACGAAGCCCGTCTTCGCGGCGATTTGAGGGTCTTGGGCCCAGGCTCCGCCATCAGATCCCATGGGTACGCGAGACATCATCTCGATGCCTCCGCCCACAGCCAGATCACAATGTCCCGCCGATACCTTCGCAGCAGCGAGGGCCACAGACTCTAGACCAGAACCGCAATAGCGGTTGATCTGCATGGCAGGTACCGACTGATCGAGGTCGGCATTCAAGACCGCCATGCGGGCAATGTTGCCCCCCTGCTCGCCGACCGGCACCACGCAGCCCATCACCACCTCACCAATCTCGGCAGAATCGAACGGTTGGCGCTGCATGAGGGCCTTGAGGGGAAGACTTGCCAGGTGAACCGGTGTTATCTCGTGAAGACTCCCGTCGGGCTTCCCGCGTCCTCTCGGGGTTCTGACATGATCAAAAATACATACCTGCGACACCTCAATCTCCTCTCGTTCGACCGGGCTTAATCGTAGAAATGTGCAAATGTTTGGGGAGTCTCCCGCTCCGTATGAAGCGAGTTCACCACGTGGCTCTTGTCCTCATACCCAAGGGCAATCGTGCAGACCATCATGAGCTGGTCGGGAATCGCCAAGGCCTCTCGAATGACCTGATGGAATGGATTGAGCGCCGCCTGCGGGCAGCTGCCCAGCCCCTGCTCCGTTGCCGTCAGCAGAATGCTCTGCACAAACATGCCGCAGTCGAGGAGGGCTCCCTGGCCCATCCTCGAATCACAGAACACGAACAGCCCAACCGGCGCATCAAACAACTGAAAGTTTCGTGCGGTCTGCGCCACCATGCCCTGCTGATCGTCCCTCGTAAGGCCCAATAGGCCATAGAGCGCCAGCCCGAGGGTTTTGCGTCGTCCCTTGTAGGGCTCGAACCACTCCGACGGGTAATAGGGGTAGGCCTCCTGAGCCTTGTACTCTCCCACCAGAGACGCATAGAAGGCCTCCTGAAGCTTCCCCTTAAGACTGACCAAGTGCCCGCCAGAGACTACGAAAACCTGCCAGGGCTGAATGTTGGTGCCTGAAGGTGCACGAGAGGCTAAAGCAAGGAGGCTCTCAACCTGCGTCCGCGCGAGCGGACGATCGAGAAATGCGCGCACGGAATGGCGTGCAGCGATGGCTTCTTTAACCTGCATAGACCTCTGTGCGACGCTCAAGCACTCAGCTTGCTGGCCAGCTCCGGCACAGCGGTGAAGAGGTCGGCCACCAGGCCATAGTCGGCCACCTGGAAGATGGGCGCATCGGGATCCTTGTTGATCGCCACAATCACCTTGCTGTCCTTCATCCCCGCCAG
>JBEAMW010000059.1:0-8397 GCA_041165705.1 Pseudomonadota bacterium | reverse complement strand
TGCCTGGGGACAATGTGAAGATGGTGGTTACTCTGATTGCACCGATTGCGATGGAGCAGGGTCTGCGCTTTGCAATCCGTGAGGGTGGCCGTACCGTCGGCGCAGGCGTCGTCGCAAAGGTTATCGAGTAAGGCACAAAGGGGTATAGCTCAACTGGCAGAGCGTCGGTCTCCAAAACCGAAGGTTGGGGGTTCGATTCCCTCTGCCCCTGCCACCGGCGCCGTAAGGCGCCGTGCCTTTCAACACCGCAGCCGAGAAAGCCGCACGGATGGTCACTGACGTACAAGATGTCTCGCCTTGGAAGAATCGCCTCATGCTGGCGGCGGCTGTGCTCGCCTTTCTCGCTGGGGTAGTGGGCTTTCACTGGGCCGGCGACCAGAAGCTGTTGATGGGCCTGGGGCTGTTGCTCGTGGGTGTGGCAGTTGCAGCAGGGCTCGGACTCGCCAGCCCCTCGGGGCGGGAGTTCATGGGCTTTGCGAAAGAGGCCCAGGCCGAGGCCAAGCGTGTGCATTGGCCCTCTCGAAAAGAAACGGGCCAGATGACCGGTGTCGTATTTGTGTTCGTGTTGGTGATGGCCATCTTCCTGTGGCTCACCGACAAATCACTGGAGTGGGTGCTGTACGACCTCTTGCTGGGATGGAAGCGGTAATGACCAAACGTTGGTATGTGGTGCATGCCTTTTCAGGCATGGAAAAGAGCGTTTCTCGCGCCATTCAGGAGCGCATCGACCGCGCAGGCATGCAGGAGCAGTTTGGCCAGATCCTCGTCCCAACGGAAGAGGTGATTGAGGTCCGGGGCGGCCAGAAGGCCATCTCGGAGCGTCGTTTTTTCCCGGGCTATGTTCTGGTTGAGATGGAAATGAATGAGCAGACCTGGCACCTGGTGAAGAACACCAACAAGGTGACTGGTTTTGTCGGGGGCACGGCCAGCAAGCCCACCCCCATCTCGCAGGCTGAGGTCGACAAGATCATGGCCCAGATGCAGGAAGGCGTAGAGAAGCCACGGCCCAAGGTGCTGTTCGAAGTGGGCGAGGTGGTTCGCGTGAAAGAAGGTCCGTTCACTGACTTCAACGGCAATGTGGAAGAAGTGAACTACGACAAGAATCGTCTGCGGGTGTCGGTCACCATTTTCGGCCGTTCGACACCGGTGGAGCTGGAATTCGGTCAGGTCGAAAAGCTCTGACCGACAGCAGGTTCCCAGGCGCAGGCTGGTCTGGGGTAGAGGAGCGGCGCGGTTTGCGCTGCGGTTGAACTCACTTAGGAGCCAAAATGGCAAAGAAGATTATTGGTTACATCAAGCTGCAGGTCCCGGCCGGTAAGGCCAACCCCTCGCCCCCGATCGGCCCCGCGCTCGGTCAGCGTGGCCTGAATATCATGGAATTCTGTAAGGCCTTCAATGCCCAGACTCAGGGCATGGAGCCAGGTCTGCCTATTCCATGCGTGATCACGGCCTACGCGGACAAGACCTTCACCTTCATCATGAAGACGCCTCCTGCGTCCATTCTGATTAAGAAGGCGGCCAAGATCGACAAGGGGTCATCCAAGCCCCACACCGACAAGGTGGGCGTGATTACGCGCGCCCAGTGCGAGGACATCGCCAAGACCAAACAGCCCGACCTGACTGCCGCCGATCTAGAGGCTGCCGTTCGCACCATTGCGGGCAGCGCGCGCAGCATGGGCATCACCGTGGAGGGACTCTAATCATGGCAAATCTTTCTAAGCGTAGCCTGGCGGTTCGGTCCAAGGTCGACCGCGCCCGCACCTACACGGCTGATGAGGCCATTGCCCTCGCCAAAGAGTGCGCCACCGCAAAGTTCACCGAGTCAGTTGACGTCGCAGTGCAGCTCGGCGTCGACGCGAAGAAGTCCGACCAGATCGTGCGCGGATCCATCGTGCTGCCCGCCGGCACTGGCAAGACCGCCCGAGTCGCAGTCTTTGCACAGGGCGAGAAGGCCGAGCAGGCCAAGGCAGCTGGCGCTGAGATCGTGGGCATGGACGACCTGGCCGCGAGCATCAAGGCCGGCCAGATGGACTTTGATGTGGTCATCGCCTCGCCCGACGCCATGCGCCTGGTGGGTCAGCTCGGCCAGATCCTCGGCCCCCGTGGCCTGATGCCGAACCCCAAGGTGGGGACGGTCACTCCCGATGTCGCCACCGCGGTCAAGAATGCCAAGGCAGGTCAGGTTCAGTACCGTACCGACAAGGCCGGAATCATTCATTGCACCATCGGTCAGGCCTCTTTTGAGCCCTCGGCACTGAAATCCAACCTGCTTGCACTGATCGAGGCCCTGCAGCGCGCCAAGCCGTCCTCTTCGAAGGGCGTCTACCTGCGCAAGGTCGCGATCTCCACCACGATGGGCCCCGGCATCCGTGTCGAGACCCAGTCTCTGGTGCAGGGTCAGCAGGCCAGTTAAGAACTTTGGGCTGTTGGTGAGCGCCTCTGGTGCCCACCAACAGGTTGTCAAAGACCGTTGGGGTCTCGACTTAATTCCGGGCAGTCTGCCGGTCCCAGCGTAGATGGCGGTCCCGAAGAACACCTCAGCAGAACCCCGGTTCCATGAAGCGTTCGACGGTCGCCGGTTTTAACCACCCCAAACTGCCTCGGCAGGGCGGGAAACAGTAGGAGTCCACTGTGGCACTTAACCGCGAAGCAAAAGCGGTCATTATCGATGACGTCCTGGCGCAGATTGGCCAGGCACAGTCGATCGTGATTGCAGAGTACCGTGGTCTTACGGTTGGCCGCATCACCGAGCTCCGCCGTCAGGCTCGCCAGTCGGGCGTCTACCTGCGCGTTCTCAAGAACACGCTGGTTCGTCGCGCGGTGGCGGGCTCGCCATTCGAAAAGCTCTCTGACCAGCTGGTCGGTCCGCTGATCTATGGCATCTCCAATGACCCAGTCGCCGCAGCAAAGGTCCTCTCTGACTTTGCAAAGGCCAACGATCTTTTGGTGATCAAGGGCGGTGCGCTACCCAACTCTGTTCTGGACGCAAACGGCGTAAAGGCTCTGGCCTCTCTGCCCTCGCGCGAAGAGCTGTTGGCCAAGCTGCTTGGAACGATGCAGGCTCCCGCAACCACGTTCGTGCAGACCCTCAACGCTGTTCCGTCGAAGTTCGTTCGTACGGTCGCAGCGCTTCGGGATCAGCGCGAGCAGGCTGCAGCCTAACCACGTCTGTCTAACGTTTTAATTTCTGGAGTTTTAAACATGGCAATGAGCAAAGAAGACATCTTGGAAGCCGTAGGCGCAATGAGCGTGCTCGAGCTGTCCGAGCTGATCAAAATGATGGAAGAGAAGTTTGGCGTGTCGGCTGCTGCCGCAACCGTTGCAGTCGCTGCTGCGCCCGCTGCGGGTGGTGGTGGCGCCGCTGCCGCTGAAGAGAAGACCGAGTTCACCGTCGTGCTGGCTGCCGCTGGCGAGAAGAAGGTTGAAGTCATTAAGGTGGTGCGTGCAGCCACGGGCCTGGGCCTCAAAGAAGCCAAAGACCTCGTGGACGGCGCTCCCAAGCCTGTCAAAGAGGGCATCTCCAAGGCCGACGCAGAGGCCCTGAAGAAGCAGCTCGAGGAAGCAGGCGCGAAGGTCGAGCTGAAGTAAGTCTAGTTGTTGGATTAGCCCCGCCGGTTATCCGGCTGGGGCTGACTCTGCCATGGGCCTCAGGCCAGGCCTTGAGCCCATAGCAGAGTCAGTCCCTCTCTTTCAGACCCGAAGGACCCGTCATGGCCTACACATTTACTGAAAAGAAACGCATCCGCAAGAGCTTTGCCAAGCGCCCCCCGGTGCTGCAGGTGCCCTATCTCCTTGAGACCCAGCTGCAGTCGTACCGCAGTTTTCTCCAGGCCGAGACCGCGCCCGAGGCGCGCATCGAAGACGGCCTTCAGGCTGCCTTTCAGTCGATCTTCCCCATCTCCAGCCATAACGGCATGGCACGGCTGGAGTTTGTCCACTATCAGCTCGGCACTCCTCCGTTTGATATGAAGGAATGCCAGCAGCGAGGCCTCACCTTTGCGGCCCCGCTGCGGGCGCGGGTGCGCCTGGTCATCCTCGACCGGGAGGCTGCCAAGCCCACCATCAAGGAGGTGAAGGAGCAAGAGGTCTATATGGGCGAACTGCCGCTCATCACCGACACCGGCTCCTTTGTGATCAATGGCACCGAGCGCGTCATCGTGAGCCAGCTGCATCGCTCGCCAGGGGCCTTCTTTGAGCACGATCGCGGCAAGACCCACAGCTCGGGCAAACTGCTCTTCTCCGCGCGCATCATTCCCTACCGTGGCTCCTGGCTCGACTTCGAGTTCGACCCCAAGGACATTCTGTACTTCCGGGTTGACCGTCGTCGCAAGATGCCCGTCACCATCCTCATGAAGGCACTGGGCCTGAGCCCCGAGCAGATCCTGGCGCACTTCTTTAGCTTTGACCACTTCCAGGTGATGCCCCAGGGCGCCCAGATGGAGCTGGTGGCCGATCGCCTGAGAGGTGAGCAGGCCCGCTTTGACATTGTCGACAAAGATGGCCAGGTGCTGGTCGCCAAAGACAAACGCATCAATGCCAAGCACATCCGTGACATTGAGAAGGCTGGTCTTAAGCGCGTGTCCGTGCCCGATGACTATCTGCTCGGACGCATCGTCGCCACCAATCTGATCGATGGCGAAACAGGCGAGCTGATTGCCAAGGCCAACGACGAGATCACGGAAGAGCTGCTCGCTAAGCTCCGCGACGCCAATATCCGCGACCTCCCCACGCTCTACACCAACGATCTGGATCACGGCGCCTATATCTCCAGCACCCTTCGGCTGGATGAGACGCCCGACCAGCTCTCCGCCCGGGTTGCGATCTACCGCATGATGCGTCCCGGCGAGCCTCCCACCGAAGACGCCGTGGAGGCCCTCTTTAACCGCCTGTTCTTCGCGGAGGAGTCCTACGACCTCTCCAAAGTGGGCCGCATGAAGTTCAACCGCCGCCTGGGCCGTGAGGAAGTCCTCGGGCCCATGGTGCTCTCCAACGAGGACATCCTCGACACCATCAAGGTGCTCGTGGAGCTTCGCAATGGCCGCGGCGAGATCGACGATATTGATCACCTCGGCAATCGCCGGGTGCGCTGTGTGGGTGAGCTTGCAGAGAATCAGTTCCGCTCGGGCCTGGTGCGAGTGGAGCGCGCGGTCAAGGAGCGTCTGGGACAGGCAGAGGCCGATAACCTCATGCCCCACGACCTCATCAACAGCAAGCCCATCTCGGCCGCCATCCGGGAGTTCTTTGGATCAAGCCAGCTCTCGCAGTTTATGGACCAGACCAATCCGCTCTCCGAGATCACTCACAAGCGCAGGGTGTCCGCCCTGGGCCCTGGTGGTCTTACCCGTGAGCGAGCTGGCTTTGAGGTTCGGGACGTACACCCCACCCATTACGGCCGGGTCTGTCCGATTGAGACGCCTGAGGGCCCGAACATCGGCCTGATCAACTCCCTGGCGCTCTACGCACGACTCAATGAGTACGGCTTTCTCGAGACCCCGTACCGCAAGGTAGTGGATAGCCGTGTAACCGACCAGATCGAGTACCTCTCGGCCATCGAGGAAGGCCGATATGTGATTGCCCAGGCCAATGCCTCGGTGGATGACACAGGCCGTCTCACGGGCGACCTCGTCTCCGTGCGGGTGAATGGGGAGACCACCCTCTCTGGACCGGAGAAGGTGGAGTACATGGACGTGGCGCCCTCACAGATTGTGTCGGTCGCAGCCTCCCTGATCCCCTTCCTGGAGCATGACGACGCCAACCGCGCGCTCATGGGCTCCAACATGCAGCGCCAGGCCGTGCCCTGTCTGCGCCCCCAGAAGCCCTTGGTCGGCACCGGCATTGAGCGCACCTGTGCGGTCGACTCCGGTACCGTGGTTCAGGCCAAGCGTGGTGGTGTGGTGGACTATGTCGACTCCCGCCGGATCGTGATTCGGGTGAGTGACGCCGAGACCCAGGTGGGCGAGTCGGGCGTGGACATTTACAACCTCATCAAGTACACCCGCTCCAACCAGAACACCAACATCAACCAGCGCCCCGTGGTCCGTAAGGGCGATGTGGTCAGCCGCGGCGATGTGGTGGCCGACGGCGCCTCGACTGACCTGGGCGAGCTCGCGCTGGGCCAGAACATGCTGGTGGCCTTCATGCCCTGGAACGGCTACAACTTTGAGGACTCCATCCTCATCTCCGAGCGAGTGGTGGCGGAAGACCGCTACACCTCCATCCATATCGAAGAGCTCTCGGTCTTTGCGCGGGACACCAAGCTTGGGCCCGAAGAGATCACCCGTGACATCTCCAACCTCTCGGAGGCCCAGCTCGGCCGCCTAGACGACGCTGGAGTGGTCTACATCGGTGCCGAGGTTCAGGCTGGCGATGTGCTGGTGGGTAAGGTCACGCCCAAGGGCGAGACCCAGCTCACCCCGGAGGAGAAGCTTCTGCGCGCCATCTTTGGCGAGAAGGCATCCGACGTGAAGGACACCTCCCTGCGCGTGCCCTCGGGCATGAGCGGCACGGTCATCGACGTGCAGGTCTTCACCCGCGAGGGCATTCAGCGCGACAAGCGCGCCCAGCAGATCATTGATGAAGAGCTGGGACGTTTTCGCAAGGACCTCAACGACCAGTTGAGGATCGTGGAGGGTGATGCCTTCCAGCGAATTGAGCGTCTGCTGCTGGGACAGGCCGTCAACGGTGGCCCCAAGAAGCTTGCCAAGGGTGAGGCCATTACGGCGGCCTACCTCGCCGACCTCGACCGCTACCACTGGTTTGACATTCGTCTCTCCGATGAGACTGCAGCCAGCCAGCTTGAGTCCCTCAAGGAGGCGCTCGAGCAGAAGCGTCACTCCTTCGACCTCGCCTACCAGGAAAAGCATCGCAAGCTCACCCAGGGCGATGAACTGCCCCCAGGTGTTCTCAAGATGGTGAAGGTCTACCTGGCCGTGAAGCGTCGCCTGCAGCCCGGTGACAAGATGGCCGGTCGGCACGGAAACAAGGGAGTGGTCTCTCGCATCGTCCCCGTGGAGGATATGCCCCACATGGCCGATGGCCGCCCCGTGGACATCGTGCTGAACCCCTTGGGCGTTCCCTCCCGGATGAACGTGGGACAGATTCTCGAGACCCACCTGGGCTGGGCCGCAAAGGGCATGGGCCAGCGCATCGGCGAAATGCTTGAGGCTCACGCTGCCGTTGCGGAGGTTCGCAAGACCCTCGAGGGCATCTACAACCAGACCGGAAAGCCCGAGGACATTGCTGGGCTGTCGGATGCAGAAGTGCTCGAGCTTGCCGACAACCTGCGCGACGGCGTTCCCTTCGCCACCCCAGTCTTTGATGGTGCGCATGAGTCCGAGATCCGCAAGATGCTCGACCTGGCCTACCCTGAGTCGGTGGCCAAGCGGGTGGGCCTCTCGGCCACACGCACCCAGGTCCAGCTCTATGACGGGCGCACGGGTGAGGCCTTCGACCGCTTCACCACGGTGGGCTACATGCACATGCTCAAGCTGCACCACCTGGTCGATGACAAGATGCACGCGCGTTCAACCGGGCCCTACTCCTTGGTCACGCAGCAGCCTCTGGGCGGTAAGGCCCAGTTCGGAGGCCAGCGCTTCGGTGAGATGGAGGTCTGGGCGCTGGAGGCCTACGGCGCCGCCTACACCCTGCAGGAGATGCTCACCGTCAAGTCCGACGATGTGGGTGGCCGAACCCGGGTCTACGAAAACATCGTCAAGGGCGACCACATCATTGATGCGGGCATGCCTGAGTCCTTCAACGTGTTGGTCAAGGAGATCCGCTCGCTCGGCATCGACATTGACCTCGAACGTCAATAACCAGGAGAACGTACGCCATGAAAGCACTGCTCGATCTCTTTAAGCAGGTCCAACAGGACCAGCAGTTTGACGCCATCCGCATCGGCCTGGCCTCGCCCGACAAGATCCGCTCGTGGTCTTACGGCGAGGTGAAAAAGCCAGAGACCATCAACTACCGCACCTTCAAGCCGGAGCGTGATGGCCTCTTCTGCGCCAAGATCTTTGGCCCGGTCAAGGACTACGAGTGCCTCTGCGGAAAGTACAAGCGCCTCAAGCACCGTGGCGTGATCTGTGAGAAGTGCGGCGTAGAAGTGACGCTGGCCAAGGTCCGTCGCGAGCGCCGAGGAAGACAACAGTCCTCGGCGCCCGACCTCGGCCCTCGCAACTCGCTACTCGCAACTTACGCAGGAGATTGAATTGAAAGACCTCCTCAAGATTATTAAGCAGCAGGGTCAGGCGCTGGAGTTCGACGCGATCAAGATCGGGCTCGCCTCCCCCGAGATGATCCGCTCCTGGTCCTACGGCGAGGTCAAGAAGCCGGAGACCATCAACTACCGCACCTTCAAGCCGGAGCGCGACGGGCTCTTCTGCGCCAAGATCTTCG
>JBEAMW010000058.1:0-16182 GCA_041165705.1 Pseudomonadota bacterium | reverse complement strand
CATAGGCAAAGCCAAGGCGCTCGACCTGCAGAAGGGGTTCAGCGGAAATCGACATGGAAAGAGTGTAGCGCTTTGATATTCCCGCTCTGGGATTCCATTAAACTGGTCTTTAATTTGCTTTCGTTCTCACTTGCCGCATGAATCAATCGTCAAACCCTATGTCCTCTGAATTGGTTCAGGCCCGGATCGCGACTGTCCTTCAGGTCGAGGCCGACGCAATCCTGCACCTGCGGTCAAATATCGGGCACGAGGCCAGCCAGGCGGTCCAGGCCATACTGGCCATGAGAGGTCGCCTGGTGGTGAGTGGACTGGGCAAGAGTGGGCATATCGCCAGAAAGCTCGCAGCCACCTTCGCATCCACTGGGACACCGGCGTATTTCGTTCACCCTGCCGAGGCGCAACATGGCGACCTGGGCATGATTCAGGCTGAGGATGTGGTGCTCGCGATCTCATACTCCGGCGAGACAGATGAGCTCTGTGCAATTGCGCCCCACATCAAGCGAATTGGCTCCACGCTCATCGCCATGACGGGGCGGCCGAGTTCCAGCCTTGCGCGCTTGGCCGATCTACACCTGTCTGTCATGGTTCCGGCGGAGGCCTGCCCTCACAATCTCGCACCCACCGCAAGCACAACCGCCACACTCGCGATGGGGGACGCAATCGCCATTGCAACCCTTGAGCAGCGCGGCTTTGGTCCTGAGGACTTTGCGCGTTCCCACCCAGGTGGCGCCCTCGGTCGAAGGCTTCTGCTGCATGTCCGAGATGTGATGCGAAGCGAAGACAGGCTTCCCAGTGTTGAGCCTTCGGCAAGCCTTGGTGAGGCGCTGCTCGAAATGAGCCACAAGCGAATGGGCATGACGCTTGTGGTCTCAGGCGGCCGTCTGAAGGGAATTTTCACGGATGGAGACCTCCGAAGAGCCCTTCAACGTGGCAGTCTCAGAAACGACCTTCCTGTGGGGGAGGTCATGACGCCATCCCCACGAACGATTCATGCGGATGCCCTTGCCAGCGAAGCTGCGCTGCTCATGGATTCCAGTCGCCTGAATCACCTCGCGGTGGTTGACTCAGGGCAGCGCGTGGTGGGTGCAGTTGGGCTGCACGATCTCCTGGAGGCCAGGGTGATATGAGCGGTCAGCGCCCCATCGACGAGGCCCTGCGTACTCGGATCCGGTCCATTCAGCATCTGTTTCTGGACGTCGATGGCGTGATGACCGATGGAGGCCTCTACTACGATGCCCATGGCGAATGCATGAAGCGCTTCCATGTGCTGGACGGGGCTGGCATTAAACGGCTGCTCAAGGCTGGAGTGGGCGTCGGCATTATCTCTGGGAGGAGCCATCCCTCGATTCTGGCCCGCGGGCAGGAGCTGGGGATGTCTCCCGTCATCGTGGGGCGAGAGGACAAGCTTGAGGCCTTTCACGCCTGGCTCGAGGGGTCTGGCCTGGTGCCGGCCCACTGTGCCCATATGGGAGACGACCTCCCCGACCTCCCGCTGATGCGCTCGGTTGGCGTCTCTTTCTCCGTGCCGCATGCGATTGCAGAGGTCCGGAATGCCGCCGACTGGGTGACTGAGCGGTCCGGGGGTGAGGGTGCCGTTCGTGAAGTTGCCGACCTCATCCTGAGCGCCCGCTCATGAATCGTCTCGCAGCCGATCGCATCTCCGGCGCACTAACCCTGCTGCTGCTCGCCGCCCTCACAACGGTCGCCTGGCTTCTTGCCGAACTCGGCCTGAGAGGCCCGATCAGTGATGGGCCTCAAGCCCCAGAGACCGTAAAGGCAAGCCTTCAGGGGATCGAGCTCCAGAGGACAGACCTCAACGGCCATCGCCTATATGTGATTCAGGCGACGGCGGGAACGCTCACCGAGGAGGGCACCATTGCCCTGGTTCAGCCCTCCCTGGAGCGACTCCTTGCCGGTTCCCAGCACACCCAGATTCGCGCTGGGTCGGCCACGCTCTCTGCAGACCAGTCTACGGTTCAGCTCACCGGAGGCGTTACCACCACCCAGGCACGAGCCACGCAGGCGCAGGGCCTCACCCTGCTCACCACCGAGGCGCTCCTGGTGAGGCCGCTCGAAGAACGTGCCAGCACGCCGGGCGAGGTTCGGATAGACCAGCCTGGACGAAGCCTTACTGGAAGCGGCCTGGAACTCAACCTCAGGTCCGGTGAATACCGCATTCTTAGCAATACCCGTCTGGAGCTCAGGCCGTGACGATTCGACTGTTCACCATTGCCCTTCTTATGCTCGCGGCCGCTGCCGCTGGGCCTCTCACCGCCGTCTGGGCTGCCGAACAGAGGCCGGGTGCAAAGTCTGCAACGCGCATTCAGTCCGAGCAACTTCAGCATGATGACCAGCGGCAGGTCACCGTGTTCTCCGGAAATGTAAGCCTTGTTCGCGACGGGCTCACGCTCCATGGCTACCGGCTTGAACTGAGCCAGCGAGCCGATGGGTCGAGCACTGCCATTCTGTTGGGAAGGCCGGCTCGGTTCACTCAGCTGCCTCGCGCAGGCAGCGGAGAGGTGGTGGGGCGGTCGAACCGGATGGAGTTCGACTCACGGACCGAGGTGATCGTGCTTCAAGACAATGCCCAACTCAGGAGGACCGAAGGGGAGCGTCTCCTGGATGAGGTCGTGGGAGATCGCATCACCTACAACTCTGCCGCTCAGACCTACGCAGTCCAGACTGAACCCGGTCAGGGACGTGCCCAGATGACCCTTCTGCCCCGCGTCAGCAAGCCCGCTGGGCCAGCGGCGCCTGAGCAATGACACAGCCCACCCAAGACCCGTCTAGGCCCAGTCTGCTTCGGGCAGAGGGTCTACAGAAGGCCTACCAGGGTCGGCCGGTCATTCGAGGCGTGTCGATGCAGATCGCTGCGGGCGAGGTCGCTGGGCTTCTGGGACCAAACGGGGCAGGAAAGACAACCTGCTTCTACATGCTGGTGGGGCTGATTCCGCCCGACGCGGGCCGGATCTGGCTTGACGATCAAGACATAAGCCAGCTGCCCATTCACCGCAGAGCTCGGCGGGGACTGTCCTACCTTCCGCAGGAGGCCTCGGTCTTTCGAAGGCTGTCGGTCGCCGACAACATTCGTGCCATTCTCGAGCTTCAGGTGGACGCTGAGGGCAGACGCCTAGGGGCCAAGGACATCCAAGCTCGGCTAGACGCCCTGTTGACGGAACTTCAGATCACGGAGATTGCTGGCCGGCCCGGTCAGTCCCTCTCTGGGGGCGAACGCCGTCGAGTGGAGATTGCCAGAGCACTGGCCACGCGCCCACGGTTCATCCTCCTAGACGAGCCTTTCGCAGGGGTCGATCCGATTGCGGTGATTGAGATCCAACGGATTATTCGGTTTCTCCGGGACAAGGGCATTGGAGTCTTGATCACCGACCACAATGTCCGTGAGACGCTGGGCATCTGCGACCACGCAACGATTATTCACAATGGGCATGTGCTTGCAGAGGGGCTCCCCGACGACATTGTGGAGAACGAGAGCGTGCGAGAGGTCTACCTTGGAGCGCACTTCAGCTTGTAGCCATGAAGATCACGCTCTCCACTCGAACCAGCCAACAGCTTGCACTCACGCCCCAGCTGCAACAGGCGATTCGATTGCTGGCCCTGTCCAATCTGGAGTTGCGCCAAGAGCTTCAGAGCTTCATCGAAGACAATCCACTGCTCGAACTGGCTGACTACGAGGATGAGTCGGAGGCCACTGAGGCCCTGCCGGAGCCTTCTGTGGAGGCCGCTGATCAGTCCATCGACGACGACTGGGGAGAGGAGTCCAGTGATGGCGCAAGGGAAGATCGAATGGAGCAGATCGAGCGTCAGCGGGAGGAGCTCGTCGCGGAACAGGCCGTGGAGGTGGACGGCCCACCCGAGTGGGAAGACCCGGACTCGCTCGCCGACTGGAAGACCAGCGGCCTCGCCACCGATGACGATGGTCTCGAAAGACAGGATGCCATCGAGGAGGGACTGCGCGAGCACCTTCAGGCCCAGGTGATTGGGCTTGCGCTCTCGCCGAGAGATCGAGCATGGCTAGAGATCCTCATCAATGCGCTCGATGAGGATGGCTACCTGCGGGACTCGCTCGAGGAGATTGCTGAGCCCTTTCAGTCGCTCTTTGAGACCCACTTTGAGGAGCCCCTGGACGAGGACGAGATGCGACTGGGCCTTCGTCTGCTGCAGTCGCTCGACCCCACCGGCGTAGGGGCCTGTAATCTTCAGGAATGCCTCCTGCTCCAGCTTCGATCCCTCTCAATCGGGGTGGGCGGCTCAGAAACACTCGAGGTTGCCAAGCGGCTGGTGGAGTTCCACCTCGATGCGCTTGGGCAGCAGCCGGTGGCAAGTCTTGCAAAGACCTGCGGACTCGACCGCGGCCTGGTCCAGGAGGCGCTCGCGCAGATTCGCCAGCTGTCGCCGAAGCCCGCCGCTCGATTCGATCAGAAAGAAGTTCCCACCGTCATCCCAGATGTCACGGTTCTGAAGGATCGAAGCGGCCGGTGGGTGGCTCGGCTGTCTACCCAGGCGCTGCCAAGGCTTCAGATCAATCCACTCTACGCCCGGCTCATCCGTGAGCATTCCGGAGACAGTAGCCTGGGCCAGAAGCTTCAGGAGGCTCGGTGGATGGTGAAGAACATCGAGCAGCGAAGCGACACGATCCTTCGTGTGTCCCAGGCCATCGTGGCAGCCCAGCAGCCCTTCTTTCACCTCGGACCGAAGGCCATGAAGCCCATGATCCTGAAGGACATTGCTGAGTCATGCGACCTGCACGAGTCGACGGTCTCTCGGGTCACGACCCAGAAGTTCATGCTCACCCCGCTGGGCTGCTTTGAACTGAAGTTCTTCTTTTCCAGTCATGTCGGCACGGACGACGGGGGTTCTGCCTCAGCCACCGCGCTCAAGGCCCAGATCGGAGAATGGATCCGGCAAGAGAGCGCAAGCAAACCCCTATCCGACCAGGCCATCGCGGATCGCTTTGCAGAAAGCGGTGTCATGGTGGCCAGAAGAACCGTTGCCAAATATCGCGAGAGTCTTCGAATCCCCAGTGCTAGCCTAAGAAAACAAACCTAAAGGAGGAAGCAACATGAGAGTGAGCATCACCGGCCATCACCTTCCCGTCACCGACGCGATTCGAGACTATGTGGAGCAGAAGCTCAGCCGAGCCTGGCGTCATTTTGCCCAAGGGCTGGAGGCCCAGGTGATCCTCTCGGTTGAACGACACGAGCAAAGGGCAGAAGTGACTGTTCACTTTCAAGGAAAAGATCTTCACGCCGAGGCTAAGCATGAAGATCTCTATGCAGCAATTGACCTCCTAGCAGACAAGATTGACCGGCAGGTGGTGCGCTACAAGGAGCAACATCAGGCCACCGTTCACGACGGGAAATCGATTCCCTCTAGCCTGGAATAAAAAGCACATTTTGCAGCGCACAAAAACCCTGAAGACTCCTATAATGCGAGCCACCGTGTCGCCGGTCGGCCCCTTGGGGCCACCGCAGGAGTGGGCTTGATGAATCGAATCTCAGAACTACTGGACCCCAGAAGCATCCTGCTGGATGTAGACGCGTCCAGCAAAAAGCGTGTCTTCGAGCACGCTGGATTGATGTTTGAAGAGCAGCGAGGCATCGCTCGGGCCAAGGTCTTTGATTCGCTCTTTGCCCGAGAGCGGCTGGGCTCAACCGGACTTGGCGACGGCATTGCAATCCCCCACGGGCGAATCAAGGGCCTAGAAGAGGCGGTTGCGGGCGTGGTGCGGCTCGCCGAACCGGTGGCATTTGATGCCCCTGATGGCAAACCAGTCTCAGTTCTCATTTTTCTGTTGGTGCCTGAGCAGGCGACACAGCACCACCTCGAGCTGCTCTCCGAGGTGGCCGAGATGCTCTCCGATACACGCTTGCGCGACTCGTTGTTCACGCTGAGTGATGCAAGCCTTCTTCATCAGGTCATCTCGACCTGGCAGCCGGCAAGCGCCTAGGCCTCCTCGGTGCTCAACGTCGAACAGCTCTTCTCGTCTTACCGTGAGCTGCTGCGGCTAACATGGGTCACGGGGCTCAAAGGCGGTCACCGGCACATCTCAGGTTCCTCCTTCGAGAGTGCCGACCTTGTGGGTCACTTCAACCTAATCCACCTGAACCGCATCCAGGTGATGGGCGAGGCGGAGGTGGACTACTTCAATCGACTCGACCCCCAGCGGCGTAGGTACCTCACCGCCGAACTCCTTGCAGGAGAGCCTCCAGCCGTTCTGATTGCGGACGGCCTCGTGCCGCCAGCCAGCCTATTTGAGGCCTGCGACCGGGACGAGCTTCCCCTGCTGCGGACCAGCCTTACCGCAGCCCATGTGATCGAACTGCTGCGCATTCAACTAAGCAAGCGACTCGCCCCGAAGGAGACTGCGCACGGCGTCTTTATGGACGTGCTTGGGCTTGGGGTGCTGATCGCAGGAGAGTCCGGCTTGGGCAAGAGCGAGCTCGCCCTGGAGCTGATCACGCGTGGCCATGGGCTGGTCGCGGATGATGTGGTGGAGTTCGCCCGGATTGCCCCTGACGCGATCGAAGGGCGGTGCCCGCCCCTACTCCAGAACCTGCTCGAGGTTCGCGGGCTCGGCCTGCTCGACATTCGTGCCATCTTCGGAGAGACCAGCGTGCGTCGGAAGATGCGCCTTCGACTCATTATTCAGCTTGTTCGGCGCTCTGCTATCGACGAGTACGAGCGACTCCCCCTGGAGGCACTCACCCAGAATCTGCTCGGACTTCCGATTCGCAAGGTGGTGATTCCGGTGGCAGCCGGACGTAACCTCGCCGTGCTCGCCGAGGCGGCCGTCCGGAATACGGTTCTTCAGCTCCGAGGGGTCGACACGATGCGCGAGTTTATGGAGCGGCAGCAGCGCGCGATGTCAGGGGGTGGCTCATGAATGCGTCTGCGGGGCAGTGCAAGCTCGTGCTCGTCACGGGCCTCTCCGGCTCGGGAAAGTCCGTGGTGCTCAACCTGCTCGAGGACAGTGGCTTCTCGATCGTCGACAACCTGCCGGTGGACCTGCTCGTCATGCTGGTCCGCCTTCTTCAGAGCCAGGGCCATCACAAGATTGCAGTGGCCACCGACGCACGAACCATCGACCAGATCGAGCGCCTTGAGCCGGCAATCCAGACGCTGCGCACTGAGGGGTTTCAGCCCTGTGTTCTGTTTCTCACCGCGAACACAGAGGCGCTCATCCAGCGGTATTCGGAAACGCGTCGTCGACATCCCTTCAGCCTCCGGCTCGAGGTGGAGGACGAGACTGAACTCGAGCGTCCTCTCCGAGAGAGTATTGAAGAGGAGCGCGAGCTGCTCTCGGGCATTGCCCACCTGGGGATCCCTCTGGATACGAGTGAGCTGAAGGCCAGTGCACTCAAGGCCTGGGTTCGAGAGATCATCTCCCTTGGCACGGGGAGCCTCACCCTGCTGCTCCAGTCATTCGCATTCAAAGATGGCGTGCCCCTCGACGCCGACCTTGTCTTTGATGTGCGATGTCTTCCCAACCCCTACTACAACCCTTTACTGCGCTCACTCACCGGCAAAGACCGGGAAGTGCAGGCGTTTCTCATGCAGGAGCCCAGTGTGGAAGCCATGATCGCTGACATCCAGGCCTTCATTGAGAAGTGGCTGCCTGCCTATATGCAGGAGCAACGCAGCTACCTCACCGTGGCCGTGGGTTGCACGGGGGGGCAGCATCGATCGGTCTACTGCGTGGAGTCTCTCGCAGAACGGCTTCGGTCTCAGTCATCCACGATTCGGGTCCGCCACCGCAGCCTGCTCAAGCGCGGGCTCGACTAGTCTCCTCGCACGCGCTCCAAGACGGTGCGCACAGGCTTGGGCAAGGGCCCTGCCAGAGCGTCCTCCAATGCCACCCAGAAACCCGGTTGTTCCGGTGAACCTGCCAGCGACATCTGGGTGGGCGGCACCGACCAGATCTGCGCATAGAGCTCGAAGTGAGTAAAGGCATGCCGCAGGTGCCCCCAGGGCATCCCGCCCTGTTCACTGGGGGGCTCATCTAGCCTAGGAAGGCACCAGAGCCCGCCCCAGAGGCCGAGTGAGGGCCGTGTGTGGAGAAAGACCTTGCCGTCCTGCACCGCGAGCCCCCAGTGTTCGGTGCGCTCGGGGCGGATGCGCCGCACCGACGGCACTGGAAAATCCATCTGCCGATTCCCAAGTGAGGCCGCACAGGTTTGGCGAACAGGGCAGCGCTGGCAATCGGGGTTCTTGGGCAGGCAGACCAGAGCGCCAAGGTCCATCAGCGCCTGGGTGTAGCGCGGCATCTGGGCCTCATCCTCAGGCAGCCGCGCCTCAGCCTCTGGCCAGAGCCTCGCGCTGAGTGCAGCACTCCCCCAGGGCTCTTCTGCGCAGACCTGTCGCGCAAGTACCCGTCGCACATTGCCATCCAGAATGGCCTCACGCTGAGCCCAGACGATGGACACAATGGCTGCAGCGGTGGAGCGTCCCACCCCAGGAAGCTGCTCCCAGTCCGTCCGCCGACTGGGCCAGGAGCCCAGTGTGGTCACCGTCTGTGCAGCGGCGTGGAGATTGCGCGCTCGGGCGTAATAGCCCAGGCCACTCCAGTGCGCGAGCACCTCAGACTGGCTGGCCGCTGCCAGAGACTCCACGGTGGGAAACCTCGCGACAAAGCGCTCGAAATAGGGCGTCATGGTCTTGACCTGAGTCTGCTGGAGCATGACCTCGGACAGCCAGACGCGATAAGGGTCTGCGGGACGCCCCTCGCTGGGCTGCCAGGGCAGGCCCCTGCGGCCATGTAGTGCGCTCCAGTCCAGAAGCGCTCGAGCGAAGCCCGACTCAGCCACAGGGGGTCTCGCTCTACCGTTGACAGCCACTGCAGAAGAAGGTGGACCGCTGGGCCTGCACCATCCGCCGAATGGGCCGTGAACATTGAGGACACTGAAGGCCCTCCCGCCCGTAGACCTGATGGGCCTCTCGATAATCCCCGGGCTCACCGGTATGGCCCCGAAAGTCTCGAAGCGTGCTTCCGCCCCGTTCAATGGCCTCGCGCAGGACCACCTGAATCGCCTCCGCGAGGCGATCCCATCGTGCCCTGGAAATTCTCCCTGCCGCTCGCATGGGGTGAACCTGGGCACGAAACAGGGCTTCACTGGCATATATGTTTCCCACTCCGACCACGACCCGACCACTCATGAGCCAGGGCTTTACCGCCTGCCTCACGCCACAGGCCGCTTGGGCGAGCATGGCGCCAGAGAATTCGGGCTCCAGCGGTTCAAGCCCGCGGGCACTCTCTGGCCATTCATCGGCTGGCGTGCAGAGCTGCACGTCGCCGAATCGTCGAGGGTCTCTCAGCCAGAGCACGCTTCGCTCAAAGCGGAGTGCCAGATGCACATGGGGGTCTTGAGGGGGGGTCGAAAACTCCGCCAATGGGCTTATGCGCAAGACACCTGACATGCCCAGGTGAAGCCGCAGGCTGCGGTGATCAAAGTCAAACACAAGGGTCTTGGACCGGCGAGAAACCGCGCGAAGCAGCTGGCCGCAGAGGGGGGAGAGAAGCCTGGCGTCGCCTGTGAAACTCCGAAGGGATCGGCCGCTGGCCCAGACCGATCGGAGTGGCTGCCCACTCAGGACCGGGGATATTCCCCTTCGAACCACTTCCACCTCGGGTAGTTCAGGCATCTCTCGGCTCGTTCTCGCTAAACTGTGAAAAAGAAGGTTGCCATCATGCCCCGAAACCCGTCTCCGTGGTCCTCTCTGCTCCCGCGATTCCGGTGCTGGGCAACCTCCGCACTCGTGCTGGGAATGCTGAGTCTCGCCGGAGGGGCACAGGCTACTCAGGAGGCTGATGCCCGGGCATCGGCGCGGGCCGTCTTTCAGATTCTGGCGGCCGAACTCGCACTGCAGTCTGGCGATGCGCTACTCGCAGCGGGCGCCTATCTTGGGCTTGCCCGCCAAACCCAGGATGCTGCCGTGGCTGAGCGCGCCACCCAGTTGGCGTTGGCAGTTCGGTCCCCGCAGGAGGCTCTGGAGGCGGCAGAGATCTGGCTTCGCGGCGCATCCGACCCAACCTCCGCTCAACAGGCGGTGGATCTCCTTCAGCTCCTGCTCGATCAGAACGACCGGCTCGCGGCCTCACTCCGAGAGCGGCTCAAGCGCATCGGCCCGAGCACCGAGCAGCGCCGTGAATTCGATGACATGGTTGGCCAGCTGGCCCTGCGAGGCCCTCGGCCGGAACAGGGAATCCTGCTGCTCGACTCGGTCTACCGGGGCCAGGCCCTGCCCAGCGTGGCGATCTACACCCAGGCCATGCTGCAGGAACGACGGGGCCAGATCGCAGAGATGGAATCTCTGCTCAGACGCCTCATCTCGAGAGACCCGCAGCACGCCCATGCCCTGAACGCCCTCGGATACAGCCTCGTGGATCGCAACCAGTCTCTGCAGGAGGCCTACGCCTTGATTCGAAAGGCGCATACGCTCCTCCCACAAGACCCTCACATCATGGACAGCCTGGGCTGGGCCTACTTCCGACTGCAGCAGCTGGATGAGGCGCAACGCTGGCTTGAAGAGGCCTATCGACGGCTGCCCGACGCTGAGATTGCCGCACACCTCGGAGAGGTGCTCTGGACGCGAGGCCAGACCGCGGATGCGCAACGCATCTGGTCAGAGGCCCATCAGCGATCGCCCCAGAACCGAGTGCTTCTGGAAACACTTCAGCGCACAGGGGCCAGCCTGAGTCCCGCTCGGCCCCAGTAAGGCCCCATGGAGCGCGATCGGTCCTCCTGGCGAGTAATCGCCGGCACCCTCATCCTGAGCCTTGCGCTGGCGGGCTGTGGCTCAGTCCCAAGGCCAGCTCTGGATCCTCTTGCTGGAGCGTCTGGGTCTGGGCGATTTGTTCTATCCGGCGCCAGTCTGTCCAGGGCCGTCCAAGGACGGTACGAGTGGGGCCAAGGGCCTCAGCACGACTGGCTGGTCTTTGCCGACCCGTGGGGCAATGCGCTCGGAGAACTGGTCCTCACCCGGCCGGAGGGCGGGTCGGTTCGGAACTGGGAGATTCGAAATGAGTCCGGGCAGGCGCTGCCAAGGCCCGAGGCCCTCGCCTGGCTTGAAACCCACCTCGGGCTTCGCGTTCAGTCGGTGGAGACCGATCTGCCCGAGTTCGCTCAGGGGCTCATTCAGGCCGGAGCTAACGCCCGTACGATTCAGCTGGAGGGCCGCCTTGGCACCGTAAGCCTGCGGGTGATCCCCGATCCGAAGGCCAGCCCAACGCCATGATGCGCCTGTCTGCCCCCGCCAAGCTCAATCTCTTTCTTCACGTCACCGGACGCCGTCAGGACGGATATCACCTCCTGCAGAGCGTCTTCTGTCTGATTGACTGGTCCGATGAGATCATCCTCAGTCCACGTTCGGACGGCACGATATGCCGCCTTGGATCCTACGACTGGCCAGCCGAGTCCGACCTGACCGTCCGGGCTGCCCTGGCCCTTAAGGCCTGGGCGGTCGCCCAGGGCATTCAGAACGCCCATCAGCTGGGCTGTGCAATCCAGACGGAGAAGACCATCCCCGCAGGGGCGGGCCTTGGGGGAGGGTCCTCCGATGCGGCCAGCTGCCTGATCGGCCTCCGCGCGCTCTGGAATCTGCCCCTCGATCGGCTGACGCTGCAGGCCATGGCCCTGGAGCTCGGGGCGGATGTCCCCTTCTTCCTGGTGGGGGGGGCCGCGCTCGCAGAGGGCGTTGGAGAGGTACTGAGGCCCCTCACCCTTCGGTCAGACTGGTTTGTGGTGGCCGTTCCAGAGGTTCACGTGCCTACCGCATCGATCTTCCGGGACTCAGGCCTTACCCGGGACCAGCGCGCGGTCAGTTCAGCCGAGATTGAACAGGCCTGCCAGGAGGATGTCTGGCGACTGGGCACCAACTCCCTCGAGCCAGTCGCCTGCAGACTGTTTGCGGACGTGGGGGCGCTGGTCCAACAGATGAACCACGTGGTCGATACCCTTGGACTCACCCCCCTCACCGTGCGCATGTCAGGCTCCGGGGGTGCGGTCTTTGTGAGCTGTCCGGGGCCTGTGCAGGCCCAGCAAGTGGCAGAAGCGCTACAGAGCGTGGCCGAACCTGGCACCCAAATTCGGGTTTGTCGACAGCTTGCCCAACATCCGGCCCGAGCATTGCTACAATAGCGGCCTGCAGTTGTGCCGTTGGGGAGTCGCCAAGTTGGTTAAGGCACCGGATTTTGATTCCGGCATGCGAGGGTTCGAGTCCTTCCTCCCCAGCCCCCTCTCGCTGACATTGGGTTTTCTCTATGGCTGAACGTTTGCCCGTCGGTAATGGCGGAGTTGATTCCATCATGCTGTTCACGGGAAATGCCAATCCCCGTCTCGCAGCGGATGTCTCCCGTCACCTCTCCGTTCCTCTCGGCCGGGCCAAGGTGGCTCGCTTTTCTGACGGTGAGGCCACGGTAGAGATTCTCGAGCATGTACGCGGACGGGATGTCTTTATTCTTCAGCCCACCAGCGCTCCAGCAAACGACAACCTCATGGAGGTGATGCTGATGGCTGACGCGCTTCGTCGTGCCTCTGCAGCCCGCATCACTGCCGCCATTCCTTACTTTGGCTATGCCCGTCAAGACCGCCGCGTGCGGTCCGCTCGAGTGCCCATCAGCGCCAAGGTGGTGGCCAACATGCTGCAGTCGGTGGGGGTAGACCGCGTGCTCACCATGGACCTGCACTCCGATCAGATTCAGGGCTTCTTCGACATTCCGGTTGACAACATCTATTCGGCGCCCATTCTGCTCGCAGATGTCTGGAAGCACGACTATCCCAATCCCATGGTCGTCTCACCCGACGTTGGCGGTGTGGTTCGGGCACGCGCCTTTGCCAAAGAGCTCGACACGGAGATGGCGATCATCGATAAGCGGCGCCCCAAGGCGAATGTCTCCGAGGTGATGAACATCATCGGCGATGTCTCGGGTCGAACCTGCCTGATCATGGACGACATGGTGGACACCGCTGGAACCCTCACCAAGGCTGCAGCCGCACTCAAGGCGCATGGGGCCAAGCGAGTCATTGCCTATTGCACCCACCCTGTGCTCTCGGGTGGAGCCGTCCACCGCGTGGTGGACAGCGCCCTGGATGAGCTGGTCGTCACAGACACCATTCCCCTGAGCGCAGAGGCGCAGGCCTGCGGTCGAATTCGAGCGATCAGCTGTGCTGGGCTGATGGCCGAGACCATTATTCGGATTGCCAAGTCCGACTCCGTGAGCTCCTTGTTCCTCGAGTAAGGCGCCTTGGGTTACACTAGAAGGCTTTTCGGCGTTTGCTGGTCGCGGCAAGCCCGATAAGACATTTCTTAACAACCCAACTTGCGGAGTGCGCTATGAAGTTTTCCACCACTAAAGTGGTTGCCACCCGCCGTTCGATTGAGGGGTCGAGTGCGAGCCGCCGCCTCCGTCGCAATGGCAAACTGCCTGGCATCGTCTATGGGGGAACCACCCCCGCTGTGTCCATCGAGATGGACCACAACCCCATCCTGCTCGCCCTTAAGGTGGAGTCGTTTCACTCCTCCATTCTGGAGCTCGAGCTCGACGGAAAGTCAGAGCAGGTGCTCCTGCGCGACTTCCAGATGCACGCCTACAAACAGCAGGTCCTGCACATCGACTTTCAGCGCGTGGATGCCAATGCAGCACTTCACACCAAGGTGCCGCTGCACTTCGTCGGTCAAGACGTAAGCCCTGCAGTCAAGCTTGAAGGCGCGCTCGTGAGCCACATCCTCAACGAGGTTGAGGTGAGCTGCCTGCCCAAAGACCTGCCTGAGTTTATTGAGGTCGACCTCTCCAGCCTCAGCGTTGGGCACTCGGTTCACATCAAAGACGTCAAGCTGCCAGCGGGCGTCACCTTGATCCTCCACGGCCAGGACAACCCCGTAGTTGCAACCGCCTCCAAGGCGGGGGGCTCTGCCGGCGCCGCAGAAGACAAGCCCGCAGCCTAAGCTCCACTGCCTGCGATGGCCCTCTCGCTCATCGCAGGCCTGGGCAATCCGGGCCGGGAATACGAGGCCACCCGGCACAACGTTGGGTTCTGGCTGGTGGATCGCCTCGCCCGGATGTCCGCCCAGGCACTTACCTCGCAGCCCAAGCTCTCTGGCCTTGCCTGCAAGGCCGGGCTTGGACCTGCTGCAGGATGCTGGCTACTCGAGCCCCAGACGTTTATGAATCACTCCGGCCGTGCCGTGAGTGCAGCCGCCCGCTTCTATCAGATTCCCGCAGAGTCCATCCTGGTGGTGCATGATGAGCTCGATCTTCCCCCGGGCGCCATCCGCCTCAAACAAGGCGGTGGCCATGGGGGCCACAATGGCATTCGAGACATTGCCAGCGCCCTCGGCACCCCACAGTTCTGGCGGCTTCGCATCGGGATTGGCCACCCCCGAACGCTCGGGCTTGCACAGGATGTCGCGGACTTCGTACTCCACAGGCCGCCGCCCGCAGAGCTCAGTGCAATTGACCGTGCCCTTGATCTCTGCTGCGAGGCCATGCCGGACTTGGTGCAGGGCCGGTTCGATGCCGCTCAGCGCAGGCTACATGCACCCCCCTCCTCACCCGTCGCCCCCTCATAAGGACCCCAGCCATGTCGCTTCAGTGTGGAATTGTTGGACTGCCCAACGTGGGCAAGAGCACCCTCTTCAATGCGCTCACGAAGGCTGGTATTGCCGCAGAAAACTACCCTTTCTGCACCATTGAGCCCAATACAGGAATTGTCGAGCTCCCCGATCCCAGGCTTGGACAGCTGGCGGAGATCGTGAAGCCCGAGCGAATCCTGCCGGCCACCGTGGAGTTCGTTGACATTGCTGGCCTGGTCGCTGGAGCGAGCAAGGGCGAGGGCCTGGGCAACCAGTTCCTGGCGAATATTCGGGAGACCGACGCCATCGTCAACGTCGTGCGCTGCTTTGAGGATGAGAATGTCATTCACGTCAACGGACGCGTCGATCCGCTGGCGGATATCGAGACCATCCAGACCGAGCTGGCGCTGGCCGACCTGGCCGGGGTTGAAAAGCAGCTGGTCAAGGTTCAGAAGCTGGCGCGATCAGGCGACAAGGAGGCCGCCAAGCTGCTGGCAGTGCTGGAGAAGTGTCAGGCCCAGCTTGACCAGGCCAAGCCCATTCGAGCACTCGACCTCGACCCGGAGGAGCTCGCGCTGATCCGTCCGTTCTTCTTCATCACGGCCAAGCCAGCCATGTATGTGGCCAATGTGGCCGAGGGCGGCTTCACGAACAACGCCCATCTCGACCGGCTCACCGACTTTGCCAGGGGTCAGGGTGCCCCAGTGGTTGCCATCTGCGCGGCCATTGAGGCCGAGATCGCTGACATGCCAGACGAGGACAAGGCGGTCTTTCTCTCCGACATGGGCATGGACGAGCCTGGGCTCAACCGGCTCATTCGGGCCGCCTTTGGTCTACTCGGGCTCCAGACCTACTTCACGGCGGGTGTGAAGGAGGTTCGTGCATGGACCGTGCGGGTCGGCGCCACGGCTCCGCAGGCCGCCGGCGTGATCCATACCGACTTTGAGCGGGGCTTCATTCGAGCGGAGGTGATTGGTTTTGACGACTACATCACCTGCAAGGGCGAGCAGGGCGCCAAGGAGTCCGGGAAGATGCGCCTAGAGGGCAAGGAGTACATCGTCAAAGATGGCGATGTGATGCACTTCCGGTTTAACGTCTAACAGGTTAGTCTGGTCCCCAGCGGTCCGCAGAAGTTCAGAAGCTCTCCTAAGTTGTTGATTTAAAAGACTATTTTAGATCACCGGCGTTCGTGAGCATCCGAGGGCTTTTGGTATGTTAGGGGGCATCGTTGGGGGCATCGAGTCCGTGCCCCCAGGGTGAAGCGGGGGCATGCCCCCAAATCATACGTAAGCCCTTGTCGCAGCAGATGTTTTAGGGATTGGTACCCACCCTCCCTGGACGCGGCTTCTACGACAGGGGTAAAGCCTCAACAGCAAGCCGAAGCTCTACCTGACAGTCTGCACCCCGGTGCATCCGCACTGGTGCTGCCCCCTATATCCGAATTCGACCATTTCGAAATTTGGAGTAGCCATGCAGACCGACCCACCAGTAACGCCAGCAGACGACTCAACTGGTAAAAAGAAGCCCAATCAGACCAAGGCCACGCCGATTGGCCGCGACATCAGCGACGCTAAGCTGCGCTCGCTCAAGCCT
>JBEAMW010000057.1:0-3950 GCA_041165705.1 Pseudomonadota bacterium | reverse complement strand
ACCAGGATGGCATCGCCGTTTTCAAACGCAAAAGTCAGACGCCAGTTGCCGAGCTAGGCGCGGGGCATGAGCGGCTTGTATACCGGCACGTGAGCCGGAACTGAAGAAGCGCTCAACGCCTCTATGCCTGAATTTAACCGTCTGTTCGATTCCTGCCCCCATTTCTCAACGCTTCGTGTCGAGTCTGCTCGATTCCCACATATCAAACTGGCGCTGCATATCTGCAGCCTCCGCTTCAACTGAGTCCTCTGGTGTATCGGGGCATTCGGTGGGGCGGGGCGCTGGCGGCGCTACTTTCATGTTCTTGACAGCGTCGTATCCGGGCGGATTCGGCGGAGATGATCCATCCCAGGCCCACGGGTAGGGTGGCTTTGGCGGGTCTGGAAGGCAATCGAACTTATAGATGGGTGGCCACCCAGACTCAAACGGTTGAAATGAGATTGTTTTCTCAAAGATAAGCGGCTTTCCGGTGGGCGTTGGTGGCAGAGGCGGTAACTTGTTGATCGCGGCTCTTGCAAGCGTCTCGGCCTTCTCGGAGGTGGTCCAGAGGGTGTCTACTCGCACAACCTTCCCGCTGGGTGCGATCTCAATCTCAAATCGCACCACGCCCTGGTCTGGCCCTTCAACTGCAGTGCCCATCATGCTGCGAACCTGCTGTCCCTAGGCATTCCTGTAGCGCATGCTATTTTTAAGGATGTAAGTAGAGGCGAGTTGCCATTCCTCTGCGCTGGGCGGGGGAGGCGCATCCATCGAGGCGGGTGGAGACTGCTTGGCTGGGGCAGGGGTACTCGTGACCTTTGGCCTCGACTCAGGAATCATGATCACTTCCACGGTCTTGAGTGGGGGGCTATCCTCATCCTTCTCATGGAGTAGCAGGGCGTTAATGCCCCCAATGAGCAGGGCATGGAAGGTGGTGGAAACAGCAAGTGCTAAAAGGCCTGCAAGCGAGATGACGCGAGAAGTCATTTGCACGTTTGCCTAGATGCTGGCCCAACTGCTCGGGCCCAAGCGCGTTTCCAGGAATTCGACAGCGGCCCGCACCTTGGGTGAGACGAGTTTTCGACTCGGATAAACCGCATTGATCCCGAGGGTGGGTGCTCTGAACTCGGGCAGCAGCTCAATGAGTCTTCCGCTTCTGAGATGATCTTCAATCAGGAAAGTAGGCCAGAGATGAATGCCTCCGCCACGCAGGCAGACCTCCACGCCCGTGTCACCGTTGTTTGATCGCATGCGGGCCGTCACGCGCACATCCACAGCTCCATCGGGCCCAATGAACCGCCAGCTATCTCCAGTAGAGAGCAGGCTGTAGGCAAAGGTCTCGTGTTGGGACAGTTCCGATGGATGGTTGGGGGCGCCGCGTCGACTTAAATAGTCTGGCGATGCACAAAGAACCAGCCGTGTGCGCGTGAGTGTGCGAGAGATCAGGGTAGAGTCGCTCAGTTGACCGATGCGAATGGCGAGGTCGTAGCCCTCATCCACGAGATCAATCACGCGGTCAGAGAGCTCTAGCTCGAGCTTGAGCGACGGATACTCGCGCAGAAAGTCACTCCACAGCGGCGCTAAGTGCTTGATGCCAAAACTCACAGGGCCAGTCACGCGCAGCGTGCCACTGGCGGTGAAACGATGCGTCTGGATCTCGTCCTCTGATGCTTCGATGCTGGTGAGAATCTCTCGACATCGTGCAAGAAAGATCTCGCCTTCGGGTGTGAGCGAGAGTCTACGTGTCGTGCGGTGGAGAAGCCGCACGCCAAGCCGCTTCTCCAGTTCAGACACATGCCGCGAGACAGCCGCTTTCGACATGCGAAGCGAATGGCTTGCAGATACAAAGCTGCCTTGCTCGGCAACGCTCACGAACACTTGGATTTCTTGGAATTTGTCCATTGTTCCTAAATTGTAAACAGAGTGTTCGTTTTGCACATGTTTATTAGGGTATTTTGGGCCAATAGACTGCGCTCATGATCACATTACGCAAATCTTCAGAGCGCGGGCAGGCCAATCATGGCTGGCTCAAGAGTGCACATTCCTTTTCGTTTGCGAGCTACTACGACCCTGCCTTTATGGGGTGGGGGAATCTGCGTGTCATCAACGAGGACCGGGTCGCACCCGGCATGGGGTTCGGCACCCACAGCCATCGCGACATGGAAATCATTAGCTATGTCCTCTCTGGTGAGCTGGCTCACAAGGACAGCATGGGCAACATCGAGACCATTCCGCCAGGCGATATTCAGCGCATGTCTGCCGGGACAGGTGTCACTCACAGCGAGTTCAATCACGCGAAGTCCGCTGAGACCCATTTCCTGCAGATCTGGATTGAACCCAATGCGCGAGGTGTTACTCCCAGCTACGAGCAGCGCGCAATCCATCCCGCTGACAAGCGAGGTCGATTGCTCAAGATTGCAGGGCCCTTCGGGTCTGATGCCGTGGTCAGCATGCATGCCGACGCGTCGATATATGCGGGCCTCTTCGATGGCGCTGAGCAGGCTCAACATGCCATCGCACCGCATCGAAAAGCTTATGTGCACCTCATTCGGGGCAGCCTCGTTGTGAATGGCATCGCGCTCTCAGCGGGCGACGCATTGATGGTGGAACAAGAGTCGTTACTGCAGGTGTCACAGGGAAAGCAAGCAGAAGTTTTGGTCTTTGATCTTCACTCAACCTAAAAGGAGTTCAGCATGTCAAAAGTTGTCGTGGTTTATCACAGTGGCTATGGGCACACCGCTAAGCAGGCAGAGGCCGTTGCAAAGGGTGCAGGGGCGGAGCTCATTGCCATTGATGCCAATGGAGATATCACCGAGGCCCAGTGGGCCGCGCTTGACGCAGCAGATGCCATCATCATGGGTTCGCCCACCTATATGGGCTCAGTGAGCTGGCAGTTCAAGAAGTTTGCAGACGCAAGCTCGAAGGCCTGGTTTACTCAGAAGTGGAAGGACAAGGTGTTCGGGGGGTTCACCAACTCCGCCACCATGAATGGGGACAAGCACTCGACCATTCATTACTTCATCACGCTTGCCATGCAGCATGGTGGCGTATGGGTGGGGACCGGTCTCATGCCCTCAAATTCGAAGGCGGCCAAGCGCGACGATGTGAACTATGTTGGCTCGTTCGCGGGCGCCATGATGCAGACTCCATCGGACGCAGGCGCCGATGAAGTCAACGCTGGTGACCTTGAGACCGCGCGCCTTTACGGTGCGCGTGTGGCCAAGTTTACGAAGTAGTAGATAAGAAAATAGGAGTCCTTCAAATGAGTGTGATTTTGTTTGGCGCTACCGGTGACCTCGGCACTCGCGTAGCTTCACATTTGCAGCATTTGGGTGCAGACCTTCGTTGCGTTGTTAGAAGAGGCTCTGCGGTTCGCCTGCGAGGAATTGCACAGTCTGCGGCAGTTCAGATCATTGAGGTTGACGACCTCAGTCCTAAAGCACTCGAAGAGGCGTGTCGTGGAGGCACGGTTGTCATCTCTACGGTTTCTGGTCTTGAGCCAGTTGTTTTGGACTTTCAGACCCGTCTTGTCAGAGCAGCTGTAGCCGCAGGCGTTCCACGGTTTATTCCGTCGGACTTTGCGGTCGACTATCGCAGAGTGCCGATTGGAGACAACCGAAACCTTAACTTACTAGAACAATTTCGTCAGATCGTTGATGCAACCACTGGAATTCAGGTGACTTCAATCCTGAACGGCGCATTCATGGACATGCTTACGGGTGTTGCGCCGTTCATCCTTTATCCAATCAACCGCATCTTGTGTTGGGGAAATCGCGATCAAAAGATGGATTTCACAACGATTGATGACACTGCACTCTATACAGCACATGCGGCACTCGATACCGCAACGCCACGGTATCTCTACATCGCTGGAGATGAGTTAAGTGCAAATGATCTCGCATACGTGATGACCGAACTTACGGGCAAAAGTCACAAAGTGCTTCAGCCAGGTGGCCTTACGATGTTCAAAG
>JBEAMW010000056.1:0-61250 GCA_041165705.1 Pseudomonadota bacterium | reverse complement strand
GTGCCCTTTGCAACGGGTGGCTTCAATGACCGCATGGCACGCGCCTTTGCGCCTTTCCTGCAGAAGCAGCTCGGCCAGCCCATCACCATCCTGAACCGCGGAGGAGCCGGCGCCCAGCTCGGTCACACCTTCCTGCTGGCCCAGCCAGCAGACGGCTACACCATTGCGATGTCCTCCGTGAACTACATTGCCACGAATATTGGCCTCACAAACGCGCCCTTCAAGCTCGAGGACTTCGATGTACTCAACCTGCCCTCGAACGACTACACCCTCATGGCGACCGCGTCAGGCTCGAAGTGGAAGTCAGCGGGAGAACTCCTCGACGCGCTCAAGAAGGACCCCAAGAGTGTGAGCTTTGGCGTTCAGCCGGGCTCGGCCGACCTCATGAACCTCTCCCTCCTGCTCCAGAATGCTGGCGTAGATGCCAAAGAGGTCCGAATCGTCACTTTCACAGGTGGTGGGCCCACTCGCAACGCCGTGATCGGTGGAACGGTCGACGCGGGTCTGGTCGGTGCGGAGGGCTGGGTAGCCCTCAAACCCAAGGTGCGCTCGCTGCTCGTGTTTGCAGACGACAAGGTTGAAAACTTCAAAGAGGTGCAGACCATCATGGAGTTCGGCAAGGAGCGGAAGATCCAGTCGGACTGGGTGCCCGGCTCACAGCGCGGCTGGGTAGTGCCTGCAACCCTCAAGACCGCTTTCCCGGCGCGCCGCACCAAGCTCATCGAGGCGCTCAAAAAGGCCGGTGAGGACCCTGAGTGGGTGAAGCTGGCCGACGCACAGGAGTTTCCGAATCCATGGTACGGACCCGAGAAGTCTCAGGCGCTCTACCTGGCTGGTTCGAAAATGTTGAACAAGCACATGGCACTGCTGAAGAAAGGCTAAGACAGTTCTTGTGATGTAGACCGCCTCCCCTCGAGGCGGTTTTTTTTTAGAGTGGGATATGACTACAAAAATTAAATGGAATCGCCTCTCGATCGACTGGGGCCACTTCGCAACACTCACCATCATCCTCGGCTGGACAGGCTGGTACTTCCTCGATGCGCGATCGGTCTCTCGCGACCCCGAGAACCTGCTGGTCTTGGGGCCCGTCGTCTTCCTGACACTCATTCTGGGCAGCATCGCACTCTTTCAGGCCCTCTACGCCGATCGGCTGCCCGAAAAACTTCAGCCCGAGAAGCTCACTCGCGGCGAGCTAGGCCGCATCGTCTCCCTCATCGGCTCCTTCGTCCTGTTCGTCTTTGCGCTGCCGACCCTCGGGTTTGACGGGGCAGGAGCCGTCTACATCGGCCTCTCAATGGCGCTCTTTGGAGAGCGCAGGCCGTGGGTGCTGATCGGCTTTCCGGTCGTCTCCATGGTCCTTCTGATGGTCCTCTTCCAGCTGCTGGTGCCTTATGACGTTCCCTCCATCCTCATGCCCAAATTCTAAGAGGTCTCACAGATGATCATTGACTTCGAAGCCCTCGCGGGCTCCATGACGCTCCTGTCGAATGGCATGGACGCCTGGTTCTGGGTGGTTCCAGGCCTCTTGATTGGTCTGGTGCTTGGTGCGCTTCCGGGTATCTCCATCACCATGGCCATGGCCCTCTGCCTGCCCCTGTCGCTCTACATGGACTTCTTCCCTGCCATGGTCTTTCTGACCTCCGTCTATTCCGGTGCGGGGTTTGGCGGCTCCATTCCGGCAGTGCTGATCAATGTTCCGGGCACCACGGCCGCGGTCGCAACCACCTTTGATGGCTACCCCATGGCCCGCAAAGGGCAGCACAACGAGGCGCTCGGCGCCGCCCTCGGATCGGCCATGATTGCCGGAATGCTTTCCTACATCGTGCTGTTCTTTCTGATCGTTCCGATGTCTGAACTGGTCATTCGCATGGGTCCGCTCGAAATGCTGAGCGTGGCCATCTGGGGCCTGCTCATGATCGGCTCTCTCAGCGATGGCAGCATGGCGCGGGGACTCCTGGCGGGCTGCATCGGGGTGCTCATCGGGACCATCGGCATGAACACAGCCGGATACATCCGAGGCACGATGGGCGTTCCAGAACTCATTGACGGTGTCCCCGATGTGCCCGCGCTGCTCGGGCTGCTGGCAGCCTCACAGCTCTTTGGCCTGGTGAACTCCAAGTTCATTGTGCGCGAGGGAGACACCCGCGCGCTCAACGGCCGCGCAATCTTCAACGGCTTCATGGAGGTCTTCAAGCACCGCGCGGTGCTGCTGCGTGGGACCGTCATTGGCATCCTCATTGGGGCTGCACCGGGCGTCGGGTCGTCCGTCTCCAACCTGCTCTCCTACGCGGAGGCCAAGCGGACCTCAAAAGACCCAGAGTCCTTTGGCACGGGGAATGTGGAGGGCGTCATTGCGGCCGAGTCGGCGAACAACAGCGGTGAGGGCGGCTCTATGGCCACCATGCTGGCACTCGGCATTCCGGGCGGAGGGGCCACCGCAGTCCTGCTCGCTGCGTTCGCCATGCACAATATTGTGGTGGGCCCGGCATTTGTCGACACCCGCATGGACATGGTCTACGCCATCATCATCAACAACCTTGTGCAGTGCCTGGTGCTCATTCCCGTGGGCTTCGGTTTCATCTATGTCGCTAGCAGCATCGTCCGGGTGCCGCTGAGCTATCTTATTCCCGTCATCTTCGTCCTCGCGACCTTCGGGGCATTCGCCATTGACGGAACCATGTCGGGTCCCATCACCCTGGCTATCTTCAGCGTCATTGGCTGGGTGTTGGCCCGCTACAAGTACCCGGCCCCCGCGGTGGTCATTGGCCTGCTCCTGGGCAGCATGATGGAAGACGAGACCCTGAAGACCTTCCAGCTCTCAAACGGCAACCCCTGGTACTTCCTTGAGCGCCCGGGCGCAATGGTTCTCATGACCCTCATTCTTGTGAGCTTTGCAGCAAGCATCTGGGCCAAGCGAAAGCACTATGTCTGAAACGGTTCCCACCGAGGGGATGCCGCCGAGCGCGTCAACGCTGTATTGGTCGTTTACCAAGATGTCACTGCAGGCCTTCGGCGGAGTGCTTCCCTTGGCCGAGCGCATGATCGTGGCAGAGAAGCAATGGCTCACCAAGAAGGAATTTGTGGAGATGCTCGGTCTCTCGCAGACCCTTCCAGGCCCTAACATCATTAACCTCTCTCTCATGCTGGGAGATAAGTTCAGGGGCCCCAAGGGTGCATTTGCGGCCGTGATGGGCTGCCTCAGCTTTCCGATTGTGATCGTCTCGGCCCTGGCGATTTTCTATACCGCGGTTGCAGACCATCCCGTGGCACAGGGTGCGTTGCGAGGCATGTCTGCGGTCTCAGTGGGCCTCGTTCTTGCCATGGGTTTTCGCCTCCTGACTACCCAGAGAGACTATCGCTTTGGCTGGCTGATCATCGTAGGTTCGGTGGTGGGGGTTGGTCTCTTTGGAGTAAAACTCACCACGGCCATCTTCCTTTTTGGAATTCCCAGCCTGCTGGTGCGCTACTGGCAGCTCCGCCCCAGGGACTCAGGAGCATCCCTTTGAGCAGCGCCCTCTTCGCTGCCCCCGACTGGCCTCTCCTCACCGAAATCTTTCTTCGGTTTCTCCTGCTCTCCTTGCTTGCCACCGGAGGCGCATTGGCCATCGCACCAGGTATGCACAGCTATCTGGTCGGTGAGAAGAGCCTGCTTACCGACGCCCAGTTCGTGGGAGCGATCGCACTCGCCCAGTCTGCTCCTGGGCCGAATGTGCTCTTTGTCACAGTCCTCGGCTGGCAGGCTGCGGGCATCTGGGGCGCAATAGCAATGACGCTCGGCACCCTCCTTCCATCAGCCATGGTCGCAGTGACTACAGGGCGCCTGGTGGGCAGTAACCCGACGAATCGATTCATGAGGGCGCTTCGCGAGGGGCTTGCCCCGCTGGCCATTGGCCTTACCTTCTCCACCGGAATTCTGCTCTTTACGCCTTGGGTCACCGATCTGCGCATGATGGCCGTGGTGGTGGTGATCACTGTGATTGCCTACCGAACCAAATTGCAGCCCATCTTCATGATTCTTGCCGGTGCGCTTCTGGGTGGAGCTGGACTACTCGGCTAGGGTTCGGGTCATGCCCAGTCGAACCTGAAGCGCTCGCTCAATGTGTGCCCGAGCAATCGTCTCCGCCTGAGACTCGTTGCCCTCAGAAATCGCACGCACCAGCTGAACATGCTCCTCATGGGCCTCCTGTGGCCGGCCCTTAGCTGAATACGTGGTGGTTCCAAGAAGCCAGAGCGACTCCTCCATCCGTTGCGTCATGTCTTGGAGGTAGGGGTTGTGGGCTGCCTCCACCATAGCCCGATGAAACGCGGTATTGCTGCGAGCAAGAGCCTCAACGGCCTTGGGGCCTGGGCGAAGGGCGAGGCGTCGCTGCTCATCGAGCATATCCAGGAGGCTATCGCACTCGGCCTTGGAGGCGTGCTTGGCAGCCAGGCGGGCGGCTGCGCCCTCCAGAATCTGCCGCATCTCATAGAGCTGGACAATCTGCGCCCGATTCAGGCGCCGGACCACGAGAACCCGTCCAGCTCCGAGCTCTGCGAGCCCTCGCGCCAGGAGCCTGGAGAGCGCCTCACGCACCGGCGTCCGACTGCAGCCTAGCCATTGCGCCACCGACTCCTCAGCGAGTCGTTCTCCCGGCTTTAGAACGCCATTCTGGATGTTGTCCAGAATGGCCTTGTAAACCCGATCTGCTGTGCTTGACTTCGACATTCCTGAATTGTATACAATTGAACACAATTTAAAAAGGAGACACATACATGGATCTCAAACTCTCAGGAAAAACAGCACTCGTCACTGGTGCCAGCGCAGGAATCGGTCGAGCGATCGCCAAAGGGCTTGCCGAAGAAGGAGTCGGCCTCTGCATTGTGGGGCGCCGAAGGGAGAAGCTGGACGAACTCGCTCAAGACATTACGCAGTCCGGCGGTACCGCCCCGGTGATTCTGGTCAAGGACTCCATGGACGAGGACGCAGCCCAGGTGATTGCTGAGACAGCGCTCGCTGGCCTCGGTCGTGTCGATATTCTGATCAATAACGCCGGCGGGTCGCGTCCATTCAAGCTGCACACCGACGAATCCACCTGGAACGAAGCCCTCACGCTCAACTTCACGAGGCACCGTCAGATCACCGATCGCCTGATCGATCAGATGATGGATAACGGCTGGGGCCGAGTGATCAATATCACCGGAAAGTCCGAGCCCGACGGCATCAACGGCGCCTTCTGTGCAAAGGCGGCCATGCACTCATGGGCCAAGGGGCTGTCCCGGGAAGTAGGAAAGAAGGGCGTCACCGTAAATAGCATTCCACCCGGTCGAATTATGAGCGACCAGATTCTCAGGAATTACACCCCGGAATTTCGCGCCTGGCAGTCAGAACACGAGATCCCCATGGGCCGCTACGGGGAACCCGAGGAGCTCGCCGCACTCGCCATCTTCCTTTGCTCCCCTCTGGCTCAGTACATCACTGGGACGGTCATCCCCGTGGATGGCGGACTTCGCCGCTATCAGTTCTGAGCATGCTCGACGTACTCGTCATTGGAGGGGGGAATGCGGCACTCTGCGCGGCGCTCAGCGCGTACGATGCTGGGGCCCGCCGGGTTGCGGTCTATGAGTCTGCCCCCTTCGCGGAGCGTGGCGGCAACAGCATCCACACTCGAAACATTCGAGTCATGCATCGCGAGCCCATGGGCCATCTGAGCGAGGCCTACACGGAGGATGAGTTCTTTCAGGACCTCCTTCGGGTCACCGGGGGAAAGACGACCGAGTCTCTCGCTCGGCTCGTGATCCGCGAGTCTGAGGCCTGTCCGCCCTGGATGCAGTCTCACGGGGTGAGATTTCAGGCCTGCCTCGGCGGAACGCTCCATCTAGGCCGAACCAATAACTTCTTCCTGGGCGGTGGCAAGGCGCTCATCAACGCCTACTATCGTTCCGCAGAATCAAAGGGCATCGAAGTTCACTACGACAGCCCTGTGGTCTCGCTCCTGTGGGAGGGTAGGCGCTGTCTAGGCGCTCGCTTTTTGCGAGGCGATCAGCATCTGGAGGTGAAGGCCAAGGCGGTCGTCGTGGCATCCGGTGGCTTTGAGTCCAATCGGGAGTGGCTGCGAGAGGCCTGGGGTCCGGCGGCCGACCAGTTTCTGATTCGTGGCTGCCGATTCAATCAGGGTGCTGTCCTTAAGCACCTCATCGATTATGGTGCTCAGTCTATTGGGGACCCAACACAGGGGCATTGCGTCGCAATTGATGCACGCGCGCCGCTCTATGACGGTGGGATTGTGACGCGCATTGACTGTGTATCACTCGGTATCGTGGTGAACAAACAGGCTGAGCGCTTCTACGACGAGGGCGAAGACTTCTGGCCCAAGCGATATGCAATCTGGGGAAGGCTCGTAGCGCAACAGCCGGATCAGCTTGGCTACTCCATCATCGACGCCAAGGCCCAGGGACGGTTCATGCCACCCGTTTTTCCAGGTGAGATGGCCAACACCATGGAGGAGCTGGCCACCAAGATCGGGCTAGACCCAGTGGCATTGTCCACAACCGTCAGAGCCTACAACGAGGCTGTAGTGCCTGGGGACTTCGATCACTCAGTGCTTGATAACTGCCACACCGAGGGCATTCATCCACCCAAGACCCACTGGGCGCAACGCCTCGATACCCCACCTTTTACCGCCTACCCTTTGCGGCCAGGCATTACCTTCACTTACCTTGGTGTTCGCGTCAACGAGCGGGCCCAGGTTCTCCTTGACGACTACTCCCCCAACCTCTTTGCCGCGGGCGAAATCATGGCCGGCAATGTGCTTGGCCAGGGCTATGTGGCTGGTGTGGGTATGACCATCGGAACAGTATTTGGCCGCATTGCCGGCCGAGAGGCGGCGAGCATCTCATGACCCAGGCTGTGATTCCCATTCTTCCCCAGACACCTGCAGTCTCCGAGGGCGCTCGTGTAATGGGCATCTGTAACTCCTGCCGCTATTGCGAAGGCTTTTGTGCAGTCTTTCCAGCCATGGAGCGTCGGCTCACGTTCACGCCTGAGTCTATGCATTTTCTGGCAAACCTCTGCCACAACTGCGGCGCCTGCTATCACGCGTGTCAGTATGCCCCGCCCCACGCCTTTGCGCTCGAACTCCCTCAGGCGATGGCTGCAATCCGTAAGGAGACTTACACCGAGTTTGCTTTCCCCAAGGCCTTGGGATCGGCCTATCAGCGGCAGGGCCTTGCACTCAGCATGGCTACGGTACTGGGCTTCTTTTCCATCTTCACATTGGCCGTCCTTACTCTCGGCGCCGCCGATCGTCTCACCTCAGCACCCGGGCCCGGGCTGTTCTACGAGATTACGCCGCACTCACTCTTGGTGAGTCTATTCGGCCCGGTGTTTCTCTTCTCCCTCTTGGCCATGGCCATCAGTGGGTGGAGATACTGGACAGTGCTCAAGGCAAGCGCTGCGGAACTTGCCTCTCCACTCGAAGAGGCCGTTCAGACCGCAAAGGATGTGCTCACGATGCGCTACCTTCACGGAGGTGGAGACGGATGTCCTGACCAGTCCGATGCGCCCAGTCAGTCAAGGCGTATTCATCACCACTTGGTGTTTTATGGCTTCATGTTGTGTCTGGCCTCAACCTCTGTGGCCACGCTCTGCCATTACCTTCTGAATCGCCCCGCGCCCTACCCCCTCTTGAGTCTGCCGGTTAGTCTGGGCACACTGGGGGGGCTTCTCATGGTGCTCGGCTGTGCTGGGCTCTTGGCCATGCGCTCAAAGCGTCATGCAATTCTGAAGAGTAAGGACCAGGCCACCATGGATGTGGGATTCGTGGTGCTCTTACTTCTGATCGCCTTGAGTGGGCTTCTGCTGCTTGGCGTGAGGACTACAGCTGCGATGCCCCTAGTGCACCTGTTTCACCTCTCTACGGTGCTCGCCTTTTTCCTGCTCATGCCGTATAGCAAATTTGTACACGGCTTATACCGTGGGATTGCACTCTGGTGGCACAACCGAGAGCAGCGCAACCCCACGCGCCTGAAGATCTCCGACGCTTAAGGCTTGAGGTAGACGAAGCCTTCTTTGGCTTGCAGCTTCGCAATCTCCGCAACACCAGAGGGGATGATGACTGCCTCAGGCGAGACCAGCTTGGGGTCGATCTTACGGGAGACAAAGGTGTTCATGCAGGCGCGAAACTCGACACCCTGCGTCTTAAGCGACTGCATGGTGACCTCAAAAGGATTCCCGTTCTTGTCTTTTGCACCCTCGAGCATGAAATCGATGCCGGGGCCATGACCCACCACCACCACCTTGGTGTCTTTGGGCATTGCGTTGAGCAGATTCTTCACGTTGTTGAGAACCACAGGCGCCTTGTCCGTACCTTCGTTGATATGCACCACAACCTTATCCGCCGCAACCGCAGCCGCGGCCATGGCAAATGCAACAGAACCTACTACAAGCCTGGTAATCCGAGTCATGCCGAGCTCTCCTTGATTTCTAGGGTATTGTTCTTTACTGCTCGTGTGTCATTTGATCACAATCAAGTCAGAGTTTTGAAATACTTTCTTTGAAGATGTTTGAGAGTCCATCCTTTCGACACCCCGGCCGTCGTCGTGCCTGGGTCTGGTTCTCTCTACTTGCCCTGGCCAGCCTGCTCTGGGCACAGGGCGAGTGGCGCGCACTTTAATGCTTGGCAGGGCCAGTGGCGCGGGCATTCGCATCAAGCCCGCCCTTGGCCTTCCACTCCTCGTACCCACCCTGCAGGATGCGCACGTTGTCATAGCCAGAGAGCCGTAGTGCAAGCCCAGCCTGGGCGGATAGGCTTCCAGTGTTGCAGTACACGAGCACCATCTTGTTCTTGGGAATCTGACTGCGCTGCTCCAGCACCTTGCGCCACTCAATGTTCACAGCACCGGGAATATGCGACTTTGCAAACTGCCCGGCATCGCGCGCATCGATCACCATCATCTTGCTGTACTCCTCTTTGGGAATCTGCTCAGCAAAAATAACGGCTCCGCCGTAGTCAACGAAGTCCAGATAGGCACTGAGCTCATCGATGAGCACTGCCTTTGTGTCGGCCGCCTGAGCAGCTTGCGGTGCTCCGGTGAGCATAAGGCCCGACAGGGCCACAGCGATCAAGATGTGCTTCATATCAGTCTCTCCTCCTGGGATTTATATTTATGCGCATAGAAGCATACGCCAGTAGCCGAGCAAAGGGAACCAACCGACAATAAACCCATGACGCCTGCCACGATTGCACTCACTGGAGCCAGCGGCACGATTGGTTCCGCAACACTCTCCGCTCTGGAGCAGGCTGGCTACACAGTCGTCAGGCTCTCTCGGCAGGACATTCACAATCCGGCGGCGCTTGAGGATCAACTCCGCAGCCAACAGGTCACAACCGTCGTCTCCTGCATGGCCTCACGTACGGGAACGCGGGCGGATGCCTGGCGGGTTGACCATGACGCTCAGCTCGCGCTGCTTCGCGCCGCAGAGCGGGCCGGCGTGAAGCGCTTTATTCTGTTGTCGGCGATCTGCCTGCAGCGCCCAAGGCTCGCCTTTCAAGAGGCCAAGCTCGCCTTTGAGGCCCAGCTCCAAAGGTCGTCCCTTCAGTGGACCATCATTCGTCCCACCGCATTTTTTAAGTCTCTGAGCGGTCAGTTGCATCGGGTGAGCCGGGGAAAATCATTTCTGGTGTTTGGTGATGGACGGCTCACTGCCTGCAAACCAATCTCAGACCGAGATCTCTCCAGCTTCATTGTTCACACACTCAACAATCCGCTCGCTCGACACGCAGTCCTTCCCATTGGCGGACCCGGTCCCGCGCTCACCCCTCTCGATCAGGCTCGGCTGCTTAGCAACATCCTGGGCAAGCCGGTTCGAGTGAGGCAGGTTCCACCGGCGCTTCTGCTTGCGATCGGCTGGGTGCTCAGCATGTTCAGCCGAGTAATTAAAGGCCTTGAGGAACGCGCCGAATATGCGCGCATTGGACACTACTACGCCACAGAGTCGATGTTGGTCTGGAACTCGGTTGAGGCGAGGTATGACGACGAGGCCACGCCGAGCTGGGGACACGACACCTTAGAGCAGCATTACCGGCACCAGCTTAGCCAGATCGACCCATCAAGGTCTTGAGCTTTGCCAGGCGGGGAGCCACAGCCGGGATGGTGAGCATAGTGCTCATCACCGCCATGAGCAGCAGTGCGGTAAAGGTCTCGGCACTGATGATGGCCTTGTCCAAGAGTATGTTGGAGAAGATGATCATGATGAGGGCCTTGGTCTGCAAGAGCCAGCCCACGATAGCGGCCTCGCCTCTGGGCCATCCTAGCAGGCGTCCCGCAAGTCCCACCCCGAGCAGCTTTCCAAGTACAGAGGCCGCCAAGAAGAGCAAGGCAGCCAGAATCACGGCCCAGCCGCCAAGCTCCCAGTTTGTTCTGAGGCCAGTGGAGAGGAAGAAGACCGGCATCATGACCAGCAACACGTGATGCCTGAGGCTGTCGAGTTGCTTCTGATCAAACCAATCAGCCTCCATGATGGCGCCTGCAAGAAAGGCTCCCACCATGTAATGCAGCCCTGACCAGTCCGCCCCCAGCGCAACCAAGGCCAGCCAGATGAGTGCGACATACCACCGATCCTGCGCATTCAGCCTTGTCATGAGCTGACGAAACGCCCAGGCCAGAATCACAAATGCCACCAGGAAGAGCGCCTGCCGTCCCATCCGGTGCCAGTCCATGAGAATCACTGCCAAAAGGGCCCAGACCGCGATGTCGTCTAGGCTTGCATATCGAAGAATGCGCTGGCCTAAGGGTTCGCGCAGGATCTCAAGTTTCTCCATGAGGAGAATCAGGATTGGAAGTGCAGTAACGGCACAGGCCATCCCTACGCCAAGGACAAACTGCCAAGGCTGACCCTGAACACCAAGCCAGCCGGGCTGGGTCACCACCATCAGGCCGGCAAGGCATCCCAGCGCGAGTGGCACCCCCAAGGCCAGTCCTGCGGTGGTGGCGCTTTCCTTCCGATGAATCCACGCCTTTCGCAGGTCGAGTTCGATGCCGGCAATGAACACAAACAGCATGACGGCCCACCAGGCCAGGCCATTCAGGGAGGCAATCACCATGGGGGAGAAAACCGTCTGATAGAGCTCAGGAAATGCGCGACCAAGCAGGCCGGGGCCCAATAAAACACCGGTCAATATCTGCACCACCACCAGAGGGGCGAAATAGTCGGTTCGGCCAAATCGCCAGATCAGCCAGGGAAGGCTGAAGATCACGGCCATCGCGACGAGGAAGAGTTCGGTGGTGTTCATTGTTTTAAGGGTGCCGTGCATTGTGCCTCATACCGCTAAGATGGGACCGCGCCAACCAAAGAAAGCCGCCCCACTTGCCCACTGCCCGCACCGTACTCTCCATTGGGGCCACCCAGACCCTCGCCTGGGCCTCGAGCTACTACCTGCCGGCGGTGCTGGCCGAGCCCATGTCGTCGAGCCTTGGGGTGAGCTATGCGTCAGTCTTTCTGGCCTTCTCCTGTGCACTCGGACTCTCCGCATTTCTCGGGCCGTCCTTCGGGCGTGCCGTTGACCACTGGGGAGGGCATCGGATCTTGCCCATGTCCAATCTGATCTTCGGGCTGGGGCTAGTGGCGCTCGGTCTGGCGCAGCAGCCTCTTCATCTCTGGGCTGCATGGCTCATCATGGGTATCGCAATGGCGTGCGGTCTCTACGAGAGCGCATTTGCCTCTCTGGTTCGCCTCTTCGGTCAGGCCGCTCGGTCGCCCATCACGGGCGTCACACTGATCGCTGGATTTGCATCCACAGTGGGCTGGCCCGTCAGCGCCTGGATCGAGAGCGAATGGAGCTGGCGAGAGGCCTGCTTTTTCTGGGCGGCGCTTCATCTCCTGCTGGGCCTTCCCCTCAATGCGCGACTTCCCAAGGACCTCACCAAGCCTGACTCGCAGTCGACCTCGGAAAGCGGCGCAAGCCCCACAGCCGGGGAGGCGCCGAAGGCCTCGATAAGTCAGGTGGTGATCGTATCCTTCGTCTTTGCAGTTTCGGCCTTCATCAGCACGGCCCTAGCGGCCCACTGGCCACGACTCCTCGAGGCCCTTGGGCTTCCGCTCGTCACTGCCGTGACGCTGGGCGTACTCATTGGCCCCTCACAGGTTGCAGCTCGTATTCTTGAATACGGTTTTCTGCGAAAGACCCACCCTATGGTGTCTGCCAAATTGGCCACCATGAGTCACCCAATTGGGGCTGGCCTGATGCTCACGATGGGCCCTGTGGCTGCACCGATCTTTGCGTTGATGCATGGGGCAGGCAACGGCATCATGACCATCGTTAAAGGGTCTCTGCCCTTGGCGCTCTTTGGCCCTAAAGGCTACGGGGCTCGCCAAGGATGGATCATGATGCCTGCCCGAATCAGTGCTGCAGCGGCCCCCTGGCTCTTTGGGCTTGCACTAAGCCAGTTGGGGGCCAAGGCCATTTACATCACGCTTGCGCTTGGGGCCTTGGCGAGCTGGCTGTTGTTTGCAGCTGCTCAACACGCTCCTTCCGCTCCGAGTAACGATCCACCAGATAGCTCGCGCAGCCCCGGGTGAGGAGTGTAAATTTGACGAGCTCCTCCATGACATCAACCACCCGGTCATAGAGCGCAGAGGGCTTCATGCGGTCGTTCTCATCGAACTCGGTATAGGCCTTGGGGACGGAGGACTGGTTCGGAATGGTGATCAGTCGCATCCAACGACCAAGGATGCGAAGCTGGTTAACGGCGTTAAAGGACTGAGAGCCTCCTGACACCTGCATCACGGCAAGCGTCTTTCCCTGGGTAGGGCGCACGGCCCCCACAGACAAGGGAATCCAGTCGATCTGGGTTTTCATGATGCCGGTCATCGCACCGTGCCGCTCCGGGGAGCACCACACCATCCCCTCGCACCAGGCCACCAGATCCCGCAGCTCCTGAACCTTTGGATGGTCGGCCTCTGCATCATCCGGCAGCGGCAGGCCAGAAGGGTTGAACACCCGAGTCTCAGCACCAAAGCGCTGCAGGATACGGGCTGCCTCCTCGTTCAGAAGACGACTGAACGAGCGCTGACGAAGCGACCCATGCAGCAACAGAATGCGAGGAGGATGGCCAGATGAATGGCCCCCAAAGAGGTCTTGAAGCTCGACCGCTCTGAAATGCTCAAGCAACGGATCAGCCAACGCGACGGCCCTCAGCGTCGATCAAGAGACTGCCATCCTCCTTGGCAAGCGGGCCAGGCGGAAGCCGGTCGAGGAGGTCGAGCACCGACTCGCTGGGCCGACAGAGCCTGACCCCTTTAGGAGAACAGACAATCGGCCGATTGACGAGAATCGGATGCTCCAGCATGGCATTCAGAAGTGCCTCATCACTGACCTCGGGATTGAGAAGACCCAGGGCCTCTGCGGGTGACTTGGTGGTGCGAAGCGCGCTACTCGGCGTCAGCCCAGACGCCGCAAAAAGGCCAAGGAGTTGCGGCCGGGACCAGCCTGTCTCCAGATAGTGGACCACGGTGGGTGCGTAGCCCGCCGCCTCGACGATGGACACCACATTTCTCGAGGTACCGCAGTCGGGATTGTGATAAATGACGATATTCATGAACGTGCTCCGTCTGATGGGGTTGAGCCAAGGAGGGAATGAATGGCCCAGCCCAAGAGCCCACCGATGCATTCCGCCAAGATAAAGCCAGGGACATCCAACGGTGCAATTCCAGCAAAGGTGTTGCTGAACATCCGCCCAAATGCGGCCGCTGGGTTAGCAAAGGAGGTAGAGGAGGTAAACCAATAGGCCGCGCCAATGTACGAGGCCACCATTCCGGCCACACGGTCGGATGGAGACCGAAGAATGACGAGGATGAGTCCAGCCGTGGCAACGATCTCACCAGTCCATATCCCAATTCCGGTTCGCGCCTTTTCGGAGAACTGGATGATGTCCAGTCCAAACATGAGGTGCGCGAGCCAGGCCCCCAAGACCGCTCCCAAGAGCTGCACCACGATGGTGGGCAGGAGAAGCCGTCTATCGAGTGCCCCTCTCAAGGCCATGATCGTGGAAACCACGGGGTTGAAATGCGCCCCGCTCACAGGCCCCAACATCACGATAAGCACATAGAGCGCCCAGAATGTGGCGGCCGTATTCGCAAGGAGCGCGACACCGTTGTTCCCCAGAGAGAGGTTCTCGGCCATGACCCCCGACCCGATCACCACACAGAAGAGGAGCGCCGTGCCGAGGCCCTCAGAGAAGAGGTGACGAAGCATTAAGTCGAGACCTCTGCGCCGTGACGCCCGATGCGCAGCACCTCCTGCTGGAGACCAAGGCGATCCAGCTTTTCGATTGGCAGAGACAAGAAGAGCTCAATCCTCCGACGCAGGACCATCATGACTTCCCAGTAACGGTGGGTCACCTGCTCCGCTGTTCCGACTTCATTTGCCGGGTCTTCAACCCCCCAGTGGGCAGTCATGGGCTGGCCGGGCCATACGGGGCACACCTCTCCAGCCGCCTGGTCACAGACCGTAAAGACAAAATCAAGCGCAGGGGCGCCTGCCTGGCCGAATTCCTCCCAGCTCTTGCTGCGGAATCCTTCGGTAGAGATGTTGTGACTGCGCAGTGCGGCCAGCGCATTGGGGTTTACGGCCCCCTTGGGATGACTTCCGGCGGAATAGGCACGAAACCGATCGCCTCCGAGATGATTCATGAGGCCCTCGGCAATGATGGATCGCGCTGAGTTTCCGGTACAGATGAACAAGACGTTGTAGGTCTTCTGGTCCATATTGAGCTCCTGGTATGGGTTAACACATCCCTATCGATTCCACCTCGCACGCCACCCCTTGACAGCATCGTTCCGTAAGGAAGGTGAGGAGGTGGGCCATTTCAGAGAATTCCGCTCGGTAGTGCAGGCTTCGGCCAAGCCGCGTCTGGCTCACAAGCCCAGCGTTTAAGAGTTCCTTCAGGTGAAACGAGAGTGTGGCCGGGGAGATCTGCAGCCTCTCCGAGATTTCCGTCGGGGTACCGCCCTCCTTGCCAACCACCACCAGATAGCGAAAGACCCTGAGGCGGCTTTCTTGCGCAAGCGCAGCGAGTTTTTTAACCGCTTCTTTTTCTTCCATAATTCAAATATTATAGAAACATCAAATCAAACACAAGCCCCTGCCCCTCATCCTCGATACCCTTTTGACGAAGTCTCAGACGCGTCACAAGGGGGGGCTAGGCTGGCGCAAATGAAGGAGATTCGAATGTCTACTCGCCCGATCACCGTTCTCTTCCTGTGCACCCACAACTCCGCCCGAAGCATCATGGCTGAGGCCCTCATGAACCACCTCGGCGAGGGACGAGTGGAGGCCTTCTCGGCGGGAAGCTCTCCCGGTGAGAATCAACAGCCCAATCCACTGGCCCTGCGGACGCTCGAAAACAATCAGATTTCCACTGAGGGCCTCTTCAGTAAGAGCTGGGATGCCTTCGCCCATGAGCAGTCGCCGCGGATGGATATCGTCATCACCGTGTGCGACAGCGCAGCAGAAGAGACCTGCCCGGTCTGGCCCGAGCATCCCGCAACGGCTCACTGGGGCTACCCAGACCCATCCAGAGTTCAGGGCTCCGAGGAGGAGCGCCTGGCGGCCTTTCAAGCAACCTTTTCACTCCTTAAAAGACGATTCGAGGCCTTTTTGGCGCTCCCTCTGCACGAGATTGATCGAAAAGGGCTTGGTGAGGCAGCGCGCACGCTTGTGCACGTCTAGTTCTTTCGTATCGCTGCTGCTTGCCCTTTGAGCGAGCAGTCCAGCCCAGCTTTCGATAGCATTGCAGCATGACTGCATTCAAAACCCTATTGAGCGGGAAGATTCATCGTGCCGTGGTAACCCACTGTGAGCTCCATTACGAGGGCTCCTGCGCGATCGACGACGATCTCTTAGACGCCGCAGGAATCTGCGAGAACGAACAGCTGCATGTCTGGAACGTATCCAATGGAGAGCGCTTTGTTACCTATGCGATCCGTGCACAGCGCGGCTCGGGTATCGTCTCCCTCAATGGCTCCGCAGCAAGACGTGCGAGTGTTGGCGATCTCGTGATCCTGGCGGCTTTCTGCCAAGTGCCAGTGAACCAATCCTCCGAACACAAACCTAAACTAGTCTTCGTCAACGCAGAGAACCGTATTCAGTCCACCCGCGACCATGTCCCAGTGCAGGATTAATCAATTCATCGCTGTGTTGCTCTGCCTTGCCCTCGCAGGCATGGCGCTCATGCCCAGAGCAATGGCGATCGAGATTGGCGCTGGTCAGCACATCTCCGCGGCATCTCCTCAGGAGGCCTGCCCGCATCATCAGGCCGGTCGCGAACAGGCGGATGAGCCAGCAAACCAAGACTCACCCCCCCACCAGGGTTCCTGTCAGCATTGCCAGCTCTGCTCCGGCATGGCCGCCCTTCCTTCAGTGCTTATGTTTCATCCTCCACGGGCCCTCGTTCTGGATCAATCTAGCCCAGCACAGATCTACCAGAGCCCCGACCTCGCACTCCCCGCCCGACCTCCGAATCCCCTCCTCCTCGCACGCGCCTAAGAGGCGAGCGCCATGCGCGCTCGCCCGTCTGAATCTTGCTGATGAGGAGGCTATATGCCACTTTTGTATCAAACAACCATGGAGGCTTTGCTTCGTCTCGCCGCTGCGGTGAGCCTCGCGCTCTTCTGCACGCCGAGTTGGTCGCTGCCCATGGGCTTTAAGGACAGTTGGATGGTGATGGGCGAGAGCAGTGCCCACGGTCGAGAGGCCACCGTGAACTACGCCTACACCCACCAGGACTCGATTGGCCTCAGCACGAATGTCTTTAAGCACGAGGGCCGACCCCACCGATGGGACTTCAATGAGCTTCTCGTAGTCAGAAAGGCCCACCGTTGGAACCTGCCCAACGCCCAGGCGAACTTCTGGCTGATGGGGGGCATTGGCCAGATGGAGGGCCACCGCCAGTCGACACGGCTGTCGTATAGCCCTGGGTTTCAGCTGGACTATGAGACCACTCGGCTCTATGCGGGACTCAATGCACGGCTCTTCCGCGCCGAGGGGGTTAACCTCGACACCGCCAGCCTCAAGCTCGGTGCATCGTTCTATGAGGTGGACTACAACGAGGTTCAGCCCTGGTTCATGGTGGATGTCAAACGCACCCGATCACTCTCGGACGAGATCGAGATCACACCAACCCTTCGCTTCATTCACAACCGATACTTTTTCGAACTCGGAATAAACCAGTCTGGCGACCTTCGCGCCAGCTTCATGTATCTCTACTGAAAAGGACTTTCAAATGAACTTCATTTCCCTCAAAGCCACACGCCTCTCCCTTGCTTCCGCACTCGTCTGCGCTGCGCTGGGAGTCGGTCTCAGCAGCCCAGCACTCGCAGCCACCAGCTACAAGATCGGAGTCAACGGTATGGTCTGCTCATTCTGCGCACAAGGCATCGAGAAGCGACTCAGCGCAATGCCCCAGACTGCGGCAGTCTTCATCGATCTGAAGCAGCGCATTGTGGCGATGGAACTCAAGCCGGGAGCCACCGTTGACGAGCAGCTCATCAAAAAGGAGATCATCGACTCGGGATACGACGTCACGCAGATCGAACGCGTGGGACAGTCGGTGAAGGAGATTCAACAGTCACTAAAATCCAAGCCATGAGTATTCGGCGCCTGCAACTCTTCACGCTGCTCACGAGCGGAGGAACCCTGGTCTGCTGCGCGATTCCCGCACTCCTCGTCATGCTGGGTGCGGGTGCGGCCCTGGCCACACTGATGCGATGGGTTCCCCAGCTCTCTTGGCTGAGTGATTACAAGGTGGAGATCTATGTCGCTGCCTTAGTCATGCTCTCGCTCGGAGGATATGCCCAGTGGCGGGCTCGGACGGCGCCCTGCCCCGTCGATCCGAACCTCCGAGACCTCTGCCTTCGCCAGCGTCGACAGTCTGCGTGGATCTATCTGGTGAGCTTGGGTCTGACGCTCGTGGGTGGCGTCGTGACCTGGGTACTGCCCTCTCTCTTGCTCTAAGATGAAGGCCATGCAACCCAGCGCACTTGCAGGCCTCCGAGTACTCGATCTCTCTCGAATCCTAGCCGGCCCCTCCGCTGCCCAGCTACTCGGCGATCTCGGAGCCGATGTGGTCAAGGTGGAGAGGCCTGGTGAGGGAGACGACACCCGCAAGTGGGGCCCCCCTTATGTCATGGAGGCTGAAGGCCAGCCCAGCACCGAGAGCACCTACTACCTCTGTGCGAATCGCAACAAGCGATCGATCGAAATCGATCTGGCCAGTGCAGAGGGCCAGGCACTCGTCCTTCGGCTGCTGGAGAAGGCGGATGTCCTCATCGAGAACTATAAGGTGGGTGGCCTGGAGGCCTATGGCCTGGCGTACGCTCAGATTCAGCACCGCTTTCCCCGGCTGATCTACTGCTCCATCACTGGATTCGGCCAGACCGGCCCCTACGCAAAGCGGGCTGGCTATGACTTTCTGATCCAAGGCATGGGGGGAATCATGAGCCTGACGGGAGAGCCGGATGGCGAGCCCATGAAAGTTGGGGTGGGCATTGCCGATGTGATGACTGGCATGTACGCAGCGTCCGGCATTCTCGCTGCGCTCCATCATCGCCATCAGTCAGGCAAGGGTCAGTACATTGATGTGTCGCTGCTGGATACGCAGGTGTCCTGGCTCATCAACGCGGGTACTGCCTTTCTCAATTCAGGTGAGAATCCTCCGCGACTCGGCAATGGTCACGCGAGCATCGTGCCCTACCAGGTCTTCTCCACCGCAGACCATCCCATGATCATCGCGGTGGGAAACGACGGGCAGTTTCAAAAGCTCTGCGAGACACTCGAGCAGCCCGACTGGGGCCGCGACCCGCGTTTTGCGAAGAACACTGCTCGGGTGGCCAACCGGGGCCTCCTGATCGCACTTCTTCAAGAACGCCTCAGCACCCAGACACGAGACCACTGGGTACATGCTCTTGAGCGGGTGGGTGTGCCCTGTGGGCCAGTCAATGCACTCGATCAGGTGTTTGGTGACCCGCAGGTTCAGCATCGGGGCGGAATTGTGAGCCAACCCCACCCGCGCGCTCACACGGGCGAGGTGAAGACCATGGGCAACCCGCTGAAGCTCTCAGAGACTCCGGTTCAGTATCGCCTCGCTCCGCCCATGCGAGGCCAGCACCAGGCTGAAGTGCTCAGCGACTGGCTGGGGGACTAGCCTAAGGCTGGCGCTATTTTCCCTTGTAGGGGCTGACGCGCTCAGCCTGGATCTGATAGCCCGTGACGCCCTGACTTGTGGTGGTTCGACTCAGCTGCAAAACCCCTTCTACCCAGACGGTGGACATACTCTCCGGCACGCGAGAGATTGAGCTGTTGGGAGTGGGAGAGACCAGAATAATCTGATTAGCGGGCGGAGGCGGCGTATGGATGCAAGCCCCAAAATAAGGAACGAGCAGGAACTCTCGTTTCGCATCCCGACTCGCTTCGAGCGGGACCACATAACCCACGATCTTGATGCGTTGCTCGGCGTAGGTCTCCACCACCGGCGCCGCATCCCACTTCTGGCGAATCCGGCTCATGGCCTGATCCGCCTGAGGCGACCCATCCTTAAGAAAACCAAGACGCCCGAGTGCCAGCATTTCGGCCTGGATCTCCTTCACCCATTTCACATTCATGAGGTCGTCCCAGGTAATCACCTTGGGCGCCTCCGCGAAGGCGGGAGGAGCGAGCGAGACGAACAAAGACAGGCCAAAGGCCACCGTCCGATTGAGAAGATGATTAAGCATAGGGGGGGTTCAATCCATCTTGAAGACTTAGCCGGTAGGCCCGCACCGCAGGAAGGAGGCTGGCGAGCACTGCCATCAGCATGACTGCAGCAAGAGACAGCCATCCCTCCGCAGGAATACTCAGAGGGCTGAGCGAAATGCCCATGAGGGTGCGCAAGCGGTCGGCACTCGCCCAGATCAGGAGTTGATGTGCGCAGAGGCCGAGCGCCATTCCGGCCAGAGAGACAAAAACAGACTCGAGGACCAGCATAAGCAGGAGGCCCTGCGGTCGTGCGCCCACTGCACGAAGCACCGCAAACTCTCGACGTCTGGATGAGATTGAGACCAAGAGCACCGCGCTGATGGACAGCACGCTTGAAAGCGCTACGAGGGCTCCCACCAGCAGAAGGCTGTTCTCACCAACGGCGAGCACCCGCCAGAGATCGTCTAGGGCGACACCAGGGAGAACTGCCATGAGTGGCGTGCCCTGCGTGGATTCGATTGCTCGTCGCACCGCGAACACCTGGCCTCTGGATTCCAGACCGACGAGAAGACTCGTGATCTCCCGAGGGGCGAGTTCACCAATAGATCCAAGCGACTGCAGGGGATGAGCGGGGGCAAATGCTCCACCAAGCCCTTGAAACTCGCCCAGACCCCATCCCAGATGCATGGCCTCAAAGCCCTCGAGTGAGACGAGCGCCGCACGGTCGATGGGACCACCGGTTGGCGCCAGAATTCCAACCACGCGAAATGGCGTTTGCTCGTGCTTCTGGGCTAAGGGGCCGCCCGCTCCATGCGTGAGCACGAGTGAATCCTGCAGCTGGTGCCCAAAACGCGTTGCCAGCTCAGCCCCCAAGACCAGCTCAAAGACTGACTGCAGGCCAGCTGACCGAGGGTCCGCGAACGAGCGGCCTTGTGCAAAGGCGACCGGCCGACCCCGCACCTTGAGGCGCTCGAAGAGTTCAGGTCGGGACCCCCAGACTGGATAGTCGCGATAGGTGTCGCCAAGCTGAATGGGAACTACCCAGGACACCCCCCGGACTGCTGAAAGCCGTTGCTCCACATCCGCTGGCATATTTCTCGTGGCCCGGCCAAGCTGAAAGACCGTGTACATCAGCAGCTCTGTGGGGCTTCCTCTGGGGCCAACGATAAGGTCAACGCCACTCACTGCCTCTGAGAAGCTACTGCGCGCATCGGCTCGAAGCTGCACCACGGACAGGATCAGGGCCACGGAGATTGACACCGAAAAGACCACGATCAGGAGCGCAAGACGCCGCGACCATGCACTGGCAATAGCGAGCGAGAGCCAGATTCTCATCGGCCTAGTGCCCCCGCCCGAGGTCGAGCACCTGCCCAAAAGAGGAGGCCATTCTTCGATCGTGACTCACCATGACCAGGGCGGCGCCCTGCTCTTGCTGCGCGCGCAAAAGGAGCTCGAGAAAGGACTGCCGATTATCCTCATCTAAGGCGGAGGTGGGCTCATCCGCGATGACAAGTGCTGGGCTACCCATCAGGGCGCGACAGACTGCAACCCGCTGCTGTTGGCCGAGAGAAATCTGATTCGCCCTGCTGGACCAGAGTGCCGGCGCAAGGCCAAGCGCCTCCAGCAGATGTTGAGCCTGAGCACGGGCGGAGCCAAATCGCACCTCTGCCTGCTGGAGCCGTCTTGAGGAGAATCGGGTGGGCAACAGCACATTCTCCATGACCGTGAGATAGGGCAACAGGTTGAACTGTTGAAAGACAACGCCGAGGTGATCCGCTCGGAGGCGATCTCTTTGCGCGGCGCTCGCCGTCGAGAGATTGGTACCCACCACCCAGCAGGCTCCCTGGCTAGGCTGAAGAATTCCACTCAAGAGGCCTAGGAGCGTGGACTTCCCAGACCCGCTGGGCCCGCCCACAAATAGGCTCGCTCCCGCACCGAGCGTGAGGGTTTCAATGCTGATGAGGCCTGGCCGGGTGTCTGATGAGTTACGAGCGGGCCACTCAAACCGAACCTGCTCCAGACGACAGACCCAAGGAGAGGCCTCTGTCACGGCAGCGTGTAGGCGGGCCGCTTGGAGGTGAGGACGGCCTTGGCCTGGGTGTTCGGGCCCACAAACTCGAGTTCGATCTTCTTGAGGCGTCCAGAACGCCTCAGAATGTCGAAGGACAACTGTCGCAGCGCAGAGGGATGAGCGCACTGCAGAGTGAACTTGACTTCAAGATTGGCATGCCCCGAGAACGCCTTGGCGTGAAACAAGGCCGAGTCCGCCTGAACGGAGGTTTGGGTGCAGCCAGCCTCTGGATTTGCCGAGAGAAGAAAACCAACCTGCTGCAGGCTTTCCTGGAGCTGACTAAGCTGCCGGCGCTGGGCCTCGGTCTTCGGGGCATGCTCGAACGGCAGAAAGGCGTCCATCGCGGCCTGCAGATGCCCAGAGAGCCGTCCTTGGGCATCTAGGGTGATCTCCACATCCGCCTCTCCATGGACATGACGATGTCCACCGGAATGGCCATGTGGCTCCGCTGCAACCGCCACCGCCGAGCTCAGGCCAAGCACGCACACCCACATCGAAGCCAACAGATTCATGAACAAGACTTTCATTGACGCCAGAACTCCCGAGTGAAGATTGCGAAGAAGGCCAGAATCTCGAGCCGCCCAAGGATCATTGCGAGGCTCAGAATGAGCAGTTCAGGCGTTGAAAACAGGGAATAGTTCCCAGCGGGCCCAATCGCTCCCAGGCCTGGGCCTGTGTTGTTGATGCTGGCCACCACTGCACTAAAGGCGATGTCGAGGCTGCGGTCGAACAGGAGCAATGAGAAGGTCATCACAAGCACGGTTCCGCCGTAGACGAGCAGGAAGGCCAGCATCGAGAAGACCACATCGTTACGAATTGACTCCCCCCCAATCATGAGCGGATGTACCGCCCGGGGATGAAGAAGCCGGAAGATCTCGCGCTGGGTCTGCTTGAACAGAATGATCAGACGGGCCATCTTGATGCCCGCTCCAGTGGACCCTGCGCTCGTGGCTACCCCGCTCAGCATCAGCATAAAAACCGGGATGAAGATGGGCCACTGGGTGTAGTCAGTGGTGGCAAATCCTGTAGTGGAGGCAATCGAGACCAGATTGAAGAACGCGAGCCGAAGGGCGTCAAGCGGATCGGACACAACCCCTCTCACCAGCAGGATCAGTGTGACGAGAAGCCCTGCGAGTATCAGCAGCATCATGGTAGAGCGCCACTCATGATCCCGAACGACCACACCCAGAGAGCCGTGGATGAATGCGGCGAAGTAGAGCGCAAAGCTGCCACTGGCCAGCATCATAAAGACCACACAGGTCCATTCGAGGAGAGGAGACTGAAACGCACTAAAACTCGCGTCATACGAGGAGAGCCCCCCCAGGCTCATGGTGGCAAACATATGCAGCCAGGCGTCCCCCCAGCTCATTCCCCCAAGCCAGAAGGCCACCAGGCAGAGCAAAGAGAGGGCTGAGTAGACCAGCCAAAGGCCTTTGGCGGTCTCTTGAATGCGAGGGGTGAGCTTGGTTTCCTTCAGTGGCCCCGTGGACTCGGCCCTGAAGATCTTGCCTGCCCCAGAGTTCACCAGCGGAAGAATGGCAACCGCTAGGACCAGGATGCCCATACCGCCCACCCACTGCAGCCCACAGCGCCAGAGATTGATGGCATAAGGAAGATGGTCTAGCCCTGTTAAGACGGTTGCACCGGTGGTGGTGAGGCCAGAGGTCATTTCAAAGAACGCGAAGGTAAAGCTGATGGGCTTTCCCGCCTGAAGGAAGTAGAGATAGAGCGGCACCGCTGCGAAGACAGGAAGAACACTCCAGCAGAGCACCACCAGCAGAATTCCGTCTCGGGGCCGCAGATCGGGCAGGCTGCGCTTGAGGTTCTGGGTGTAGCCAAGTATGGCGAGTGCAACGCCTACGATCAGCAAGAAGCCAAAGAAAAAAGCCTCGAGCACCGGCTCCCCTCGCCACCAGCCCACTGCAAGTGGCACCAGGTAGACAAACGAGAACCCAAGCAGGATCCAGCCGAAAAAGGGCAATACCCGACTAAAGATTTGCATAGAGACAGCCGTAAAGCCTTGAATTATGCGCTCAGGCCAGTGCGTCTAAGGCCCGTTTCAGGTGGTTAAGGCTCCGTTCGGGCGAGGTGAGCTTCTCCAGGCCGAAAAGTCCAATTCGAAAGGTTCTGAAGCCCTGGGCCTCACCGCACTGAAGAGGAACACCAGCAGCAGTCTGAAGACCGAGAGCAGCAAACTTCTTCCCATTCTGAATCTCAGGATCAGAGGTGTGGCTCACCACCACGCAGGGGGCCTGAAACCCTGCACCCGCCACGCTTGAAAAGCCCCGGGCCTGCAGCATCTCACGCACGGCCCGCCCAAGTGCCCATTGGGCCTCCCGACATCGCTCAAATCCCACGCCCTCAGTCTCAAGCATGACCTCACGAAGCCGCACCAGCGCATCGGTGGGCATGGTGGTGTGATAGACATGGCCACCAGCCTCGTAGGTTTCCATCACGGAGAGCCACTTTTTCAGGTCGCAGGCATAGCTGCTGCTGGTGGTGGCCTCAGTCTTTGCGCGAGCCCGCTCAGAGAGCATCACCATGGCGCAGCAGGGCGAGCCGCTCCAGCCCTTCTGAGGCGCACTGATGAGCACGTCCACCCCGGTATCGGCCATGTTGACCCAGAGCGCACCCGAGGCAATACAGTCGAGCACCAGAAGGCCATCAACTGCATGAACCGCGGCGGCGATTCGCTTCAGCCAGTCATCGGGCATGAGCATGCCCGCAGACGTCTCCACATGAGGAACAAACACCACCGGCGGGCGAACTCGGGCAATCTCCGCCTCAATCTCTTCAATAGGACAAGGCGTCCAGGCAGCGACTGCCTCTGCTCCATCGGGCCGGGCCTGTAGCACTGTCACCGAACGCGCTATGCGGCCTTGCTCCAATATCTGCGACCACCGAAAACTAAACCAGCCGTTGCGTACCACCAGAACGTCTTGGTCTTGAGCGAACTGCCGCGCCACCGCCTCCATCCCGAAGGTTCCACTGCCAGGGACCAGCACCGCCGACCGGGCCGCATAGACCTGTTTGAGCACCCGGGAGATATCGACCATGACGCCCTGAAAGCGCTTTGACATGTGATTGAGGGCACGGTCGGTGTAGACGACCGAAAACTCCAAGAGCCCATCTGGGTCCACATGGGGCAGCAATCCCGGCATGCTTTACTCCTCGCTAGAATGATCCTTTCAAGAATGCACTCTTGTAGCCTCTTCCATCAAGGATTTTTATGACCTCAGCACGCGTTCTCATCGCCCAGGGTGGCGGCCCCACCGCCGTCATTAACCAGTCCCTCGTGGGTGCAGTCCTGGCGGCCCGTCAGTCGCCCCGCGTAGAGGCCATCCTGGGGGCTCGTCATGGTGTTAAAGGGATCATTCAGCAAGACTTCGTCAACCTAATGCTTGAGACCGAGGGCCGGCTTGAGGCGGTGGCCCAGACGCCCTCCTCTGCCCTGGGCTCGACACGCGATAAGCCGGATGCAGACTACTGCCAGAAGATCATGCAGGTGCTTCGTGCCCATCAGATCACCCACTTCTTCTACATCGGCGGAAATGACTCCTCCGACACAGTGAGGATCGTGGCGGAACAGGCTCAGGCGGCAGGGCATGCCCTCAGTGCAGTCCACATTCCCAAAACCATCGATAACGATCTCATGGGCAACGACCACACGCCGGGTTTTCCGTCGGCTGCGAAATTTGTGGCGCAGGCGTTTGCTGGGGCTGATCTGGACAACCGCTCCTTGCCAGGCGTCTATGTGGCGGTGGTAATGGGCCGACACGCTGGCTTCTTGACGGCTGCGTCAGCCGCAGCGCGACTTCAGGAGGATGACGGCCCGCACCTGATCTACCTCCCCGAGCGCTCTTTTTCGATTGAGCAGTTTCTGGGAGATGTCGACCGAGTGTACAAACGCCTCGGCCGATGTGTGGTGGCAGTGTCCGAGGGAATCCATGACGCATCCGGCGAACCCATCATGGCCCAGCTCATGGCCCAGCGCCAGGGCGCTGCTGAGCGAGACGCACACGGCAATGTGCAGCTGTCTGGATCGGGCGCCCTAGCCGACCTTCTCTGTGACGAGATCAAGTCCAAGCTTCAGCTCAAGCGCGTTCGAGGGGATACCTTTGGCTACCTGCAGCGGAGCTTTCTGGGGTGTGTGTCGGATGTCGATGCTCAGGAGGCCAGAGAGGTTGGGGCATTTTCAGTTCAGTGGGCCCTGAGTGCACCCAGCGATAGATGCGTCACTGGTTCGGTCGCGATTGAACGCGTGGGGAACTATCGAACCCAGCTTCGGATCCAGCCCTTGGAGGCAGTGGCCGCCAAGACCAAGGTGATGCCCGACCATTTCATTCATGCAGACGGTAATCAGGTGACGGCCGCATTTCTAGAGTATGTGAGGCCCCTGCTCGGCAGCCAATATCCCCGTGCTGCGCTACTTCAGGGACATCCCGTCGACAGAATTGACCTAGCGCAACACCTGGGCGGCCGCTCCTAGACATGATGACGGCTTTCCAAGGAGAGAAGCCGTTATGAGTACCTTTGACCATCCTTCGCTGATCAAGAATATTGGCGAGTGCCTCACCCCCTTTCGCAAATCCCAGTCTGAAGCCATGCAGGGCTTTGCCAAGCTGGCTCAGGCTGCCAGTGCAGACGGTGTGCTCTCTGCCAAGACCAAGGAGCTGATCGCGCTGGCCATTGGGATCACGCAGCACTGCTCTGGCTGCATTGGCTTTCACGTCAAGGCGCTCAAGAAGCTGGATGCCACGCGCGACGAAATGGAAGAGATGCTCGCAGTCTGCGTCTACATGGGGGGCGGGCCTGCCCTGATGTATGCGGCTGAGGCCCTCAAGGCCTGGGATGCGTTTGATCAGGCTTAGGAACGAACTGAAGCGCGATCGCCGCAAGCACCAGACATACGCCTGCGAGCTGAATCACATGGCCAGGATTGCTCTGCAGCAGTGAGTCGTAGATCAGGGGCAGGGTTAGCATCTGAATCAGCATGGGAATCACGATAAACATATTGAAAATTCCCATGTACACCCCTGCCCGGTCGGGCGGAATGCTGCGAGCAAGCATCACGTAGGGATTCCCCATGATGCTGGCCCAGGCCAGGCCAATGCCCAACATGGGCAACAGGAGCAGCGTCTTATCCTGGATGCCGGGAAGCATCCACATGCCTAATCCTGCGAGAAGCAGGCAAATGGTGTGAACCCGAGCCGCGCCAAACCGCAGAGAAATCGGAACCATCGCAAAGGCCGCAAGAAAGGCCACAAAGTTGTAGAAACCCCCAAGCTGGCCATTGAGAAGAGCGGCCTGGCGAAACCCCTCACTGAGCGGATCGCTGGTCTGAAAGACGCTGAGCGCGAGCGTTGGGACAACATAGATCCAGTAGCACATCATCCCGTACCACTGAAAGAGCTTCATCCACCAGAGCCTGCGCATGACCACGGGCATGTCCTTAAAGGCGGACATGAGGTCTTCAATCATGGTCTTTAGCCCGAGGGGCCTAGAGCGCATCTGCGCCAATTCCTCCTCTGAGAGGGGGAGCTCGGGAACGGAGCGAACACTCCACCAGACCGTGAAAAATGACAGCACTGCGCCCACCATAAAGGCCGCATAGGTGGACTGCGGAATATTGTTGTCGCCAAGCGCGTTGCTGCTCAGCCCGGCCATCACAAACAATGTGGGGGCGAGGTAGGCCAGCGTCTGAGCAAGCCCAGTAAAAGCGCTCTGGGTGAGAAATCCGCGAGTCTGCTGCTCCAGACGAAGGCGATCGGACACATAGGCCCGATAGGGCTCCATGGTGACATTGTTGGCTGCATCGAGAATCCAGAGCAGGCTGGCTGCAAACCAGAGGGTTGGGCTCATTGGCATGAGAACCAGGCCCAGACTGCAGAGGATGGCGCCGATCATGAAGTAGGGCGTTCGGCGGCCCCAACGCGTGGTGGTTCGGTCACTCAAGGCACCGACGATAGGCTGCACCAACAGGCCGGTAAGCGGCCCGGCAAGCCACAGCAAGGGGAGTGACTTAGCGTCTGCACCAAGGGTCTGGTAGATCGGGCTCATATTGCTCTGCTGCAGCCCGAAGCTGAACTGAATGCCGAGAAATCCGACATTCATGTTAACGATCTGCCAGAACGACAAAAGCGGCTTCATGCGCGACTCCATAAAAAAAGGGGAGACCCCTTGCGGAGCCCCCCAACCTCAAAACGAACTGTATGGCGTATACCGGCGGGTGAGTGCCGAACCGTCCAGTCCGTCACCACGAACCTCAGAAGCTGTATTTCAGGACGGCCTTCACGCTACGCCCATTGATGGATCGAGCAATGTAGAGCGGGTTGTTGGAGAGATTGCCCTGACCTTCCGCCTCGGTGTAACCAATCGCATCAAACAGATTGTTGACGATGAGCTGAGCCTGAAGACCGCGAGAGATCTCGTGCGAGATAAACCCGTTCACCACGGCATAGGCTGGAAGTTCAACCGTATTCTCGTTGTCAGCGTATGAGTTGGTGGTGCCGATGATCTGTGCACCAAGTTCCGTCTTGCCCATCAGATAGCTAGGAATGATCTGGTAGGTGACATCGGCCTGACGACGGGGCTTCTTGCCCGTCTTCTCAACCTCAGCGTCGGTGAGCGTCACGCCACCGGCCAGGCGCAGATTGCCCATGTTCCAGTTGAGCTCAGCCTCGATACCATTGGCCTTGTAGGTGTCCTTCAGATAGGTTCGCGAAGTGACCTCAAATCCGCCGTCCTCCTCTGTCTTTGCCGAGAAGAAGGTAACGAAACTGGAGAGTGACCCACGGCGCGCCTTCAGACCTGCCTCAAGCTGAGTCGTCTTGTTCACCGGATAAGGCTTGGTTCCATTTGCCACGTCGGCATCCCAGATCACCCGATCAGGGGAGGCGTAAGAGGAGCCCTTACTGAATCGCGCGAAGCCAGCCGTATCCTTGTCGATCTGGTAGTTCACGCCCACCGAGGAGGACGAGTTGCTGGCATCGTAGCTCACCACATTGCGGCCAGCGGTATTCCAGCCCGAGGCTGTGCCGAATTGCTGCCAGCCTGATCCCTCAATATTGTCGCGACGAATGCTGGCATCCACCGAAACTGCACCCTGCTCCCAGAGCAGACCAGCATAGGGCGCGGTGGCGTTCAGCTGGACGTCAATGGCGCGGTAGCAGCAGCCGCCCCAGGTGGTGGTTGCATCGCCCACAGGGTTGGTCGTGGGCTGCCCAGCATTGTTGAGCACGCGCGCACCGTCCCCCTTCAATTCAATGTTGTAGCGATTCCAGTACCAGGTCTGAGCAACATTCTGCACGCCGGTAAACAGACCACCAGTGAGGGTAATCTTCTGATCCTTGCCGCTCGAGATCACCTTCTGAAGACGGATGTCATTGAAGGTGTTGCCCATGTCGTCCAAAGAGGTGTTGAACATATGGGCTGAGAACACCGGAGCGCTTCCTGTGTATCGGTTAACCCCGTTGGCAGCATCACTCGGAGTTCCGCCAGCGGGGAACAGTCCAAAGAAGCGGCCAGTAATCTCTGCAGTGCGGAACTTCTCAGTGATGGTGAGCCCATCGGCGAGGCGAAGTTGTGCCTCCACGCCGATGGAGTTGTTCTTCACCGCCAGTCCGTCGGCAGGATTCGTAGACACCTTGTTGCCGTTGCGGTCGATGGTCACATCAGCGGGGAGGTTGCTATTGATGAAGAACGCGGTCTTGGGATCGATCCCTGGAAGCTCGGAGATCTTGCTGCCCGTCAGCTTGACCGGCACAGGCAGGAAGGTTGGGGTCTTGTCATCAAGGCTCTTGAGGTTGAGTCGAACATAGCCGTCCTTAAATTCTTTGGTCAGGCTCAGGCGAATCTGGCCGCCGTTCTCTACGTTCTGATCGGTGTTGCGGGTGCTCTCACCCACCCGATGAAAGCCGCCGACATGGAAGTAAAGCCCTTTGCCCAGATCGGCACCGTAGGCGAAGTCGAGTCGGTTCTGGCGATGATCGAGACCCATTGAGTAGCCCACGGTGCCGCCGCCCTCTTTTCCGGTCTTAGAGATGAAATTGATAATGCCGCCCGGGGAGTTGGTGGCGAGCGTGGAAGCTGAGCCGCCCCGAATAACGTCGATTCCATCTGTGGTGTAGTCCGCCCGAAGGAACTGATCAGCAGTAGCAAAGGACACATCGCCAATCAGTTGCACCGGGAGCCCATCCTCCTGGAGCTGAACATACCGCGATCCGCCCGCAGAAATGGGCACACCGCGCACCGTGATGTTGGCATTGCCCTCGCCGCCGCTCGACTCCGAGCGTACCCCGGGTACCGCGCGAATGGCCTCAGCAGCGCTGGAGGCACCAGACGTCTGGAGCTCTGCGCCATCAAGCGAGCTAACCGAAACGGACTGTTTCATCTTGGGCTGCGCGGTTGCAGTCCCGGTGACCACGATCTGGTCGAATTTCAGCCCATCTGAGCTGCTGCCGGCGGGATTGGTGGGCGCGCTCTGTGCCCAGGCGCCCGCACTGTAGCAGGCGGTAAGGGCAATGGTGAGCGCCGTTAGGCGAAAGTTGGCTGGTGCCATGGTCGTCTTCCTCTTTGGTCTCTGTGTCGTGATTTTGAGAACTGCTGTGGGCCGAATTTTGAACGCTTTGCAATCGATTGCATTCAGGGATTACCCTTTGTCAAAAATGTAGTGAGCACTGCACCAATGCTGGCGATCAGACCTGGGGCGTGGGATATGAACGGGTGATCTCACCCTCTTTGATGCAACTGTGCAACAATTTTGCATGGTTGCAAAAAACACCACAGTCAAAATGCGAGATGTCGCCCGACTCGCAGGCGTCTCTACCGCCACGGTGAGCCGAGCGCTTGCCGGCAACCCACTGATCGCCGAAGAGACCCGAAGTCGAATCGCCCGCATTGCTGAGGCCCTCAACTACCGTGTTCACATTGGGGCCAAGAACCTTCGCCTGCAGCAGAGCCAGTCCATCGGGCTCGTGATTCCCATCGACAGAGGCTCCAAGCAGCAGGTGACCGACCCGTTCTTTCTGGAGCTCATGGGCTCTCTGATTGATGCGCTGACTGAGTCAGACTTTGATGTTCTGGTGACGAGATTCGATGCGCGTCGGCTCGAAGAGAGCCAGACCCTGATTCAGACCGGCCGAGCCATTGGGCTCATCATCATTGGTCAATGGCGAGCCCACGATCAGCTCAATCAGATGGCGGCCTCGGGGGTTCCGCTGATGGTCTGGGGGGCCGCAGTGGAGGGCCAGAAGTACTGCACGGTGGGTAGCGACAATCGTCTGGGCGGGAGGCTTGCCGCTCAGCACCTCCTCAGTCTGGGCTGCCAGCGCACGCTCTTTCTCGGGGATGCCAGCCTCTATGAGGTGGCCCACCGGCGGGAGGGGTTCCTAGAGGAAGTTGAGCCCCGCCACTCGGCCAACCATGAACGCTATTACCTGCCCGTCCCGTTCGCGCCAGACCTCGCCAAGCTAGAGATGATGCGCTGGCTTGACCAGCTTCCCGGTCGGTTTACTGACCACTTCGACTCGGTCTTTGCAGCGTCCGACCTGCTGGCCATTACCCTGATTCAGCTGCTTGCCTCCAGAGGGATCAGTGTGCCAAATGACATCCGATGTGTTGGCTTTGACGACATTCAGGTTGCCCGCCACATCAATCCGAGCCTCAGCACCATTCACCAGTCCATTGACCTTGCGGGTCAAGAAATTGCGCTGGGACTCAGCCGGCTGATCTCTGGCGATCGCACCCCAGTCGCCCTCGCTCTTCCCACACACCTGAAGGTTCGCGCCTCTACTGGCACCGAGCCTATTCGGCATGGCTGATCTCACCCCGCTCGAACTCCTTGGCGTGGCACTCATTTTTGTGTGGAGTGGGTTTGTAAGAAGCGGACTTGGCTTTGGCGGTGCCGTGCTTGCCCTGCCCTTCCTTCTGCTGATTCATGACGACGCGTTGGTCTTTCTGCCATTGATTGCCGTTCACCTCATCGTGTTCTCGGTCTGGATCACCTGGCGAAGCCATGTCACTGCCCAGAGCCAAGGCCAAGACCACTCAATGGACCAAAGGCCAGACTGGGCCTACCTTCGCCAGGCCCTGAAGGTGATGATCATTCCAAAGATTCTGGGCGTGATGGGCCTGCTCACCCTCCCCCCCAAAATCACCAGCGTGATCATTCTCTGCGTGGTCTGCTTCTATGCGCTGGGGTATGTCATCAATCGCCCCATTCAGGTTCGTAACCGTTGGACAGAGCGGGCCCTTCTTGTGGGGGGAGCCTATTTCAGCGGGACCTCGCTCACGGGAGCGCCGCTCATTATTCCGGCATTTGCCTCCCGCGTAAGTAAGCTCAGACTGCGCAATACACTCTTCGTGCTCTGGCTCATCCTCACCGTAATCAAGTTGGGCTCCTTTCTGGCCTTTGGGCTAGACCTTCAGCTGGTGCATCACCTCTGGCTATTTCCCTGTGCACTGGTGGGCCACCTGATCGGTGAACGCTTTCACCATCGAATCGTTGCCGCAGAGACGCCCAGCTTCTTCCGAGTCCTGGGCCTGACCCTCTTGGCGGTGAGCACGATCGGCCTATTGAGAGCGTTCGAGGTCTTGGCCTAAGAGCCGCACCAGCACGCCTTTTCCATCATGAGGTGCGGGCGTGATCCCGAGCAGCCTGCACATCAGGCCATAGACCTCCACGTTCTGAACGCGGGGCAGACGACGCGCTGAGATGCCCTTGCCCTCGATCAGGAGAATGCCATGCATCTCCGGATCGGCTGGGTCGAATCCATGCTGACCTGGGATGGGGAAGCTCACCGATCGGTCGGTGACTGACCATCCCCTGGCCGCAAGACAGACGACATCCGGGATCCGTCGGTGCTGACCGCCTCCGAATCGCTTGGGAATATGGCGCTTGGGCCAGCAGGTGAGTTCTTTCTGAACCGCCAAGGCGCGCAGAACCTTATCCTCAGGCTCTCCCCCAAGGCTCACTCCAGAGGTGGCCCCGGTCCACTCCCATCGGGCTCCAGGGTGGTCCCTGAGAAGACCTGGGCCATAGATCACCTGTTGCGGAGGAACCAAGGTCATTCCATGGTCTGCCACCACGACGAACACCGTATTCTGCAGAAGGCCAAGGGCCTGTAGGCCCTCTCGAAAGCGGCCAATCGCCTGATCGACCTCTGTGATCGATCCGTTCACCTTGCTGCCGTCTGGCCCACCCGCGTGACCAGCTGAATCCACCTGTGAGAAGTAGAGGGTGGCGAGTCCAGGTGGCCTCTCCTTGTCCTCTCGCAGCCAGGAGAGCAGGAGGTCGACACGTTGCTGTGGATTGAGTTCGTGCTGGTAAGGAAGCCAGCGGCTCGGCTGAACTCCTTGGATCGGTGCCTCACTGCCCGGCCAGAAGAGGGTGGCCGTTTTAATGCCCCGCTGTTCTGCCGTCACCCAGATCGGAAGTGACTCTGACCACCAGAATGGGTTGCTCACCGCGGCCCGATCGGAGAGGCGAAACGTCTGGGTGGGGAGCTGGGGGTCGGACATCACGTTATTCACAATCCCATGGTGCTGAGACAGCCGCCCCGTCACGAGCGTGACGTGATTAGGAAACGTAAGCGAGGGAAACACCGGGATCAGCCCCTCGGAGAGCACGCCACGAGTGGCCATCTCGGCAAGCACTGGAGCATGTCCCCGAGCAAGATAATCCGCGCGAAAGCCATCGAGCCCAATCAAGACCACCATGGGCGCAGCACTCACCAGGCCAGCAGAGACCAACACCCAGACCGAGACGAGACCACGCAAAACCGAGATAATCTTCATGTTGTTTCTATCTTCTTCGACTTTCAGAGTCTACCCACACCAATGGATCCTTTCATGACACGACTACTCGCCGTCTCTGCCCTGGCTCTTTTCACTCAAACGGCCTATGCGGCACACCCTCTCATCACAGACGACACAGGCACTCAAGGCTCGGGAAACAATCAGGCCGAATTCAGCTTCGACCGCGCCGAGTCTGGCAAGGGTGCTGAGAAGGCGCATGAGAATGCCTTTGCCTTTACCTACACGCGGGGGCTCTCCGATCGCCTCGACTTCTTTGTGGGCGGTACCAAGCTCGACCTGCGCGACCCTGCTGCGAACGATGGCGCCCGGGTGAAGGGGTCGGCCGACAGCGCGATCGGCCTGAAATGGCGCTATGCGGAGCGTGAGGGCTTTAGCCTGGGGCTGAAGCTCACCTCCAACCTCGCCACTGGCGATGCCGACCGCGGGCTGGGTGCTGGGCGAGCAACCCAGAGCCTACTGCACATCACCCAATGGGAGACTGGGTCTGGCGACTTCCTGGTTAACATCGGTCTCACGAACAATGGCAAAACCGATGAGGAGCGTCGCACCCTCTGGAACCTCTCCGCAGCCTGGCTCGCCCCAGTCCGTGAGGACCTCACCTTTGCAATCGATGTCGGTGCATCCCAGCAGGCCAGTCGAGAGAGCAGCAAGCACCCGGCCTATGCACTGGTTGGTCTGATCTGGGCGGTTACCGAGCAGATCGATCTCGATATCGGCTACAAACATGGCCTCAATAACCAAGAGTCCGATCGTCAGCTGGGCGCCGGTCTCACCATTCGCTGGTAAGTCATCCTCAAGGCCTTTCTGATGGCGCCGTCCCTCTCATTCCGACTGCTGCTCAATGCAGCGCACACCATGGACCACCTCGTCCTGCTCGTGTTTGCGTCTGCCGTGTCGAGTATTGCAGTCGACCTGGGGATGGCCCGTTGGGAAGACCTCATGCCCTACACGGCCGGGGCGTTCTTCATGTTTGGGCTGGGATCGATTCCGGCGGGCCGGCTCGGTGACCTCTGGAGTCGTCGCAAGGCCATGCTCACCTTCTTCTTCGGGACTGGCGCAAGCTGCCTCATCGTGGCGGCCTGCCAAACCCCCTGGCAGCTGGCGCTGGCACTCACCCTGCTCGGAAGCTTCGCATCGATCTACCACCCTGTAGGCATCCCCATGCTGCTGCGCGACGCGCCTCGTCCCGGATTGGCAATCGGCTGGAATAACCTCGCAGGCAATCTCGGCATTGCACTGGCCGCGCTCGTCACCGGCCTGATTGTGCAGTGGGCAGGCTGGCGAGCGGCCTTCGTGCTGCCCGGGCTACTGACGATCGGCCTCGGGCTTCTGTTTGCTCGTGTCGCCCCTGAGGAGCCGCACTCAGCCGCGCGGCGCGCGGACAAGCATGCGCAGGGTATTCCCTCGATCTCTGGGCCAGTCAAGCGCGCACTGATAGTGATGACGATCGCCGCTAGCGTGGGCTCTATTCTCTTTAACTTCACAACCAACGGAAACACCGAGCTCTTTCGCGAGCGAATGTCGCTCAGCCTGCCCGATCCTGTTGCGATCGGTGCAGCACTTGCAGCCCTTTACACCGTGGCGGCCTTCAGTCAGGTGATCGTGGGACGACTCACCGAGCGCTTCGCGCTTCGGCCTCTGTTCATGTCCATCGTGGCCTTTCAGTCATTTTTCTTGCTCCTGGCCGCGCAGTCAGAGGGCTGGTGGTTCTACCTGGCTGCGCTCGGGTTTATGGCCAGCATCTTTGGCGCGATCCCGTTTACCGACACCATCGTGGTGCGCTATGTCGAGGACGCCCTGAGGTCCCGCGTCACCGGCATGCGCATTGGGATTGCCTTTGTGGTCAGCAGCACGGCCGTCGGCCTGCTGGGGCCCGTGGTCAAGTCGGCAGGATTTTCCAACTCACTCATGCTGCTGGCTGGGCTCTCGGTGCTCACCCTGGTTGCAATCTGGTCGCTTCCGACCCAGCTCGACCAGCCCCAGCTCAGCCCTAAGCCTTAGCCGGCTGGGCCCGCCCGAGGAAGACCGACACCAGCACCCCCACTGCCACTACTGCGACCGACACCCAGGCATTGCCCTGGCTCTCGGCATAGCTCAGGCTGGAGTACGTGAGATAGGCGGACGACAGGATGAAGACCAGCGGAAGGGCCGGCCCCAGCGGCAGCACAAAGCCCTGGGCCTGCGCAAACCGCTTGCGCAGCAAAAGCAGGCTTACCCCCACGAGGCAGAGAAAGCCCCAGTAGACGGGCGCGGTGAACTCCACCAAAGCGGCAAAGGCACCGTGCGAGACCGAGGCAAAGGCCACCAGAATAAGGCTAACCGCAGACTGGAACACCAGCGCAGGAATGGGTGTACCCCTGGCCTCGCGCCAGCGTGAGAGGCGATCGAGCTTAGCCCACTCCTCCGCCATCGAGGCCGTCGCACGAGCGCCAACGACCATCGTGGCATTGATGCTGGTGAGAATGGAAGCGCTGACCACGGCGAGCACCACCGCTGTTCCCCAGTCGCCGAAGACCAGGCTGGCGAGATCGCCAATAGGTGCCTTGCTCTTGGCCAGAGGACCTGCGCCCAGCAGGTGGATGAGGGCTAGGTTGACCAGAAGGTAGACCGCAGTGATCAGCGCGAGGCTCAGCACCAGCACCTTGAGCATCTGGGACTGCCCGCCCCGCAGATCGCGCACCAGATAGGCGGCCTCATTCCAGCCCCCAAAGGTAAGCAAGGCGAAGATCATGGCAAGCCCAATGGCGCCCAGGCTGGGGCTCTGGGCGGCCGGGGCCAGGGCCGGCGGAACTGCAGAGGCACCGCCTGCGAGCGAGAGCGCCACCACTGAGACCACCACCAGCAGAATCACCTCCATCCCCAGCAGTACCAGCTGAAGACGCGCCGAAAAGCGCAGGCCCCAGAAGTTCACTGAGGTCAGCACCAGAATGACGGCGAGTGCAAGCCAGACATTGGCCCTAGCCAGCCCGGGCCAGAGGGGAGTCCAGTAGTCGGCCAGAACAAAGGCCAGCATGGCGATTGCCCCGGGGTTGATGACTGTTGCCTTGGCCCAGCCGTATACAAAGGACAGGCGGGGTCCGAAGGCCTCGGAGAGAAAGCCGAGCTCGCCCCGCTGACTGGGAAAGCGCGTGATCAGCTCGACATAGCAGAGGGCCCCAATTAGGCTGAGCACAGCCGCGGCCACCCAGATCCAGACGATCTGGGTGTCTGCCACCAGACCCGCAATCAGCGAGGGCGTCTTGAAGATGCCGGCACCAATCACCAACCCGGCCACCACGACCACCGCTCCCAGAATGGAGAGCTGCTGACTGCCCTGCGCCGATGATGCGTGGCTCAATTACCCGTCCGGCTGCCGTCCAGGAGCAGTCGCTGGCCGTTCTCGACCAGCTCACCTGTGATTCTTCGATCGATCACCTGGCCACGGAAGTTCAGCACCTGTCCCTGGGCGGACTTCAGCAGGAGGTTCACTCCGTAGCCCCTGACCTTGCCCTCCTCCACGTTGTAGGAACGGCCCCCGAGGTCGAGCCTGCCCGAGAGCTGCTGATGAACCTGCTTGAGCGAGAGTGTCCCCTTGCGGCCGGGTGCAAGCTCCACGCTCCAACCGCCCTCTGCATTGACAGGGACGATCCAGACATTTCCGGCCGCATTTGCGGTCTCGATACGCTCATCGGGCACCCAGCTCTCCATCCCAAATGAGTGGGACACGATGCGGGTCCCCGGTCGCATGGCCTTGAGCGTCGGCTTGAGCCGCATGTTGAGCTCAGGCAGCAGGTACATCATGACGACCGTGGCATTGGAGAAGTCGGTCTTGAACAGGTCGCCCTCGATGATGGTCACCTTGTCGGCCGCTCCCGCCCTCAGGACATTGCGCTTAGCCAGTGCTGCCATGGAGGGGTCGTATTCCACCCCGATGGCCCGGGCCCCGCTCTTGAGCGCCGCCGCGATGGCGATCTTGCCGTCGCCTGCACCCAGGTCCACCACCAGGTCATTGGGGCCGACATCGGCTGCGCGAATCATCTCGTCGACCATTGCATCGGGCGTCGGAACCCAGATGACATCCTTGCCTGGCTGCCCCACATAGGGCTTGTACTGCTCGTCCCCCACTTTCTCTTTGTCTGAGGCCCAGTTGGTGGTTGAGCAAAACGCAAAGCCGACGGCGCAGAAGAGCTGAATCCAGGTTTTGTTTGATCGCATTTCTACCTCGTTGTCAGTTGAAATTCCGTAAAATCCTTTTCATGCCACAGACCCCTCGCCCCAAGCTCTCTCTGCCCAATCAGGCCGACAAGCTCCTGTTGCACTCGTGCTGTGCGCCCTGCGCGGGAGAGTTGATGGAGGCTTTTCTTGAATCCGAGATCAATTACACCATCTTCTTCTACAACCCGAACATCCACCCCGAAAAGGAATACCTGATTCGGAAAGAGGAGAACATTCGGTTTGCTGAAAAGCATGGCGTCCCATTCGTCGATGCGGACTACGACACCGACAACTGGTTTGCACGGGCCAAAGGCATGGAGAACTCACCGGAGCGAGGCGAGCGATGCACCATGTGCTTTGACATGCGATTTGAGCGCACTGCGCTCTATGCCGTGGAGCACGGCTTTAAAGTGATGACCAGCTCTCTGGGCATCTCTCGATGGAAGGACATGAACCAGATCAACGGCAGTGGTGCACGGGCCGTTGCACCCTACGAGGGATTGGTCTACTGGGACTACAACTGGCGCAAGGGCGGTGGCAGCCAGCGCATGATCGAGATCAGCAAGCGTGAGCAGTTCTACCAGCAGGAATACTGCGGGTGCGTGTACTCATTGCGTGACACCAATCGACATCGCGTGTCCCAGGGCAGAGAGCGCATCCAGCTTGGTGTGAAGTTCTACGGGGTTGACAGCGACAACTGAGTTAAGGCTTTGGGCACCGCTCGGAAATGGCCTGCGCCGCAGCCCATCCACTCGACCAGGCCCACTGAAAGTTATGCCCGCCCAGGTGGCCCGTCACATCCACACACTCCCCAATAAAGTAGAGACCAGGGTGCTCTCGAGATTCCATTGTCTTGCTCTCCAGGCCGCGAGTGTCTACCCCGCCCAGCATCACCTCTGCCTTCTTCCAGCCCAGAGTGCCTGACGGTCGAATGCTGTGCTCACAGAGCAATGCCCGCAGGGCACTCTTGCCTAGCTTATTGAGGTCGGCCCATCGCTGGTCGGCTATTCCACCCGTGCGAAGCAGTGCATGGGCGAGGCGCTCTGGGAGGACCTCAGCGAGTCGGCTCGAGAGAAGCCTTCCCCCTTGCCCAGGAGCCGTCTCCTCCAGACGTGTCCAGTCCGACTCGGAAAGCCAACTCACTACCAGCGACTGGCCTTCCACCCAGTAGCTGCTCGCCTGGAGTGCAGCGGGGCCCGAAAGCCCCTTGTGAGTGAGCAGCAGATCCTCATCAAAGGCTGCCGCGCCATAGCCCTCTCGGGCCTGGCCCGATGCGATGCTCACCGGCTGGCTGAGCCCTGAGAGTTCAAGCAGGGGCTGAAGATGCTCCGAGGTGAGCGCCAAAGGAACAAGGGCGGGGCGCACGGGTGTAACCGGAATGCCGAGGCTTCGAGCCAGATCGAGACCAAAGCTGGTCGCTCCAATGGAGGGCACGGGCAGACCACCCGTTGCAATCACCAGATTCGACGCCGTGAACACACCCTGATCGGTCTGCACCTCCCAAGACTGGCCGCTGCGCTGAATCTTCAAAATCGAGACAGGATGTCGAATCTTGGCTTGGCCTCTTGCGCACCCCTCGAGGAGCAGGTCGATGATCTGCTGGGCCGACTCATTACAGAACAGCTGTCCCCGGTGCTTCTCGTGAAATCCAATGCCCGCTGATCGGACCAAGGAGATGAAGTCCTGTGGCGTGAAACGACTCAGGGCGCTCCGAACAAAGGATGGGTTGAGCGAGAGAAAGTGCCTGGGCTGCGACTCTCGGTTGGTGAAATTGCAACGTCCACCGCCGCTGATGCGGATCTTCTCGCCAATTTTGGGGGCGTGGTCAAGCACCAATACGCGCAGACCCTTCTGCCCTGCCACCGATGCGCAGAACAGCCCGGCGGCACCGGCACCGACAATGATGAGATCGAGCGCGCGGGACAGGCTAGTTGGTGCAGTGCTCAGACTGCGGAGTGACCAGCGCCTTGAGCGCCTCTGGATTCAGGATCACGATATGACGCTGATTCACCTCCACGATGCCCTCATCGGCAAACCGGGAGAACACTCGGCTCACGGTTTCGAGCTTCATGCCCAGGTAGCTACCAATCTCTCGCCGAGTCATGCGCAAGACCACCTCGCTCTGGGAGAAGCCTCTGGCATGAAGACGCTGAACCAGGTTGAGCAAGAAAGCGGCGACGCGCTCCTCTGCCCGCATGATGCCCAGCAGGAGCATGACGCCCTGATCCCGAACGATCTCCCGGCTCATGACCTTGTGGAGGTGGCGGCCCAGTGGCTCAAATTTCATGGAGAGCTCTTCGATACGGGCGTAGGGCATGACGCAGACCTCAGAGTCTTCTAGGGCCACCGCATCGCAGCTGTGCTGGTCTTGCACAATGCCATCGAGACCCATGATCTCGCCCATCATCTGAAAGCCCGTTACCTGGCCTCGGCCATCCTGGGTGTTTACCTCGGTCTTAAAAAAACCCGTGCGCACCGCATAGAGGGCATGAAAGGAATCCCCAGCCTTGTAGAGCGCTCCACCTTTGGGAACCTTCTTGCGCCCGGAAATGAGGCTGTCGAGCTGAACGAGTTCCTCTGAAGAAAGGCCAACGGGCATGCAGAGTTCTCTAAGATTGCAGCTTGAGCAGGCCACCTTAATCGATGCGGTAAGGGAGTTCATGGCTTTAATAGTAACGACAAACCCGTACGACCGCGACAAAGCTTGACCCGGATCAAGCCTTGTCTTGGGCAGACTGCGCATAGTTCGGCCCATGAGCCTGCCCATTTCTGAATCCGTCCTCGAGCGATACGACATTCCCGGTCCACGCTATACCTCCTACCCCACCGCCGACCGGTTCGTGGAAGCCTTTGGGCCCCAGGAGCTCGAGCAAGCGCTGGAGGAGCGCCGGGAGATGCGCTCGGCCACACCGCTGTCGCTCTACATTCACATTCCCTTCTGTGAGTCGGTGTGCTACTACTGCGCATGCAACAAGGTGATCACCAAGCACCACAGCAAGGGCGCAGAGTACCTGCACTACCTCTCTCGAGAGCTTGACCTCACCACCCTTCACCTCGGGCAGGGACAGAAGGTGAGCCAGCTCCACCTTGGAGGCGGCTCTCCCACCTTCCTGAGCGACGCCGAGCTGCACGACCTCATGTCCATGCTTCAGCGACACTTTGAGCTCGTGCCTGGGGGTGAGTTCTCGATCGAGATCGACCCCAGAACCGTAACCAACGAGCGCCTCGTCCACCTGCACCAACTCGGATTTAATCGCCTCTCCTTTGGCGTGCAAGACTTTGACCCACAGGTTCAGGTCGCCATTCACCGAGTTCAGCCCGAATGGGTGGTGCGTGACCTCATGCTGTCGGCCCGCGCTACCGGCTTCGAGTCGATCAACCTGGATCTCATCTACGGTCTCCCCAGGCAGACACCCGAGTCATTTGAGCGCACCCTCAAATCGGTGGCAATGCTTCGTCCCGATCGAATTGCGGTGTATGCCTACGCGCATCTGCCCTCCCGCTTCAAGCCCCAGCGACGGATTAATGCCCACGAACTGCCCCGGCCCCAGGACAAGGTGCATATGCTGGCCACCGCCATCGACCTTCTCACCCAGGCGGGCTATGTCTACATTGGCATGGACCACTTCGCCCTGCCCAACGACCCGCTCGCGGTGGCCAAGGTGCAAGGGCGTCTGCACAGAAACTTTCAGGGCTACAGCACACAGCCAGACTGCGATCTGATTGCACTGGGGGTGTCAGCGATCGGACGCGTGGGCGCCACCTACAGTCAGAACGCCAAGACACTGGAGGAGTATTACGACCACATCGATCAGGGCCACCTGCCGGTGGTGAGAGGCCTGGCACTCACCACAGACGACATTCTTCGTCGGGCGGTGATCATGGCCATCATGTGCCAGGGCAAGCTCGACTTCCGAGCCATTGAACTCGCCTTCATGACTGATTTTCGCAAGACCTTCGCCCAGGCCCTCAGCTCCCTTGAACCCTTCATCGAAGATGGACTGGTTGAGATCGATGACCAGGGACTTCAGGTCACAGCAGCAGGATGGATTCTGGTGCGGGCGATTGCGATGTCGTTTGATCAGTACCTGCAGAGTGATCTCGACCGCGCTCGATTCTCCAAGATTGTTTAGTCGCTCTCTCTCCTTGGCGATCGCCCCGGCTTGCCGGGGTTTTTTTACACTATGCATATGAATACCCCTCTCATGCTTCCCTGCGCCCACTGCCTTGCGGTCAATCGCATTCCATCCGACCGTCTGCACGACAAGCCCACCTGCGGTAAGTGTCAGACCCCCCTGTTCACGGCTGCCCCGATCGAGGCCAGTGCCGACCAGTTCAGCCGACTCGTGAACCACTCGGACGTGCCAGTGATTGTCGACTTCTGGGCACCCTGGTGTGGGCCTTGTCGAATGATGGCTCCTGCATTTGAGCAGGCGGCCAAAGACCTCGACACCCTTCGCTTTCTGAAGGTCAATACACAGAACGAACCGACCCTGGCGCAGCAATTCAACATTCGCAGCATCCCAACGCTTGCGGTCTTCCTCCGCGGGCAGGAGCGTGCCCGACAGGCGGGCGCGATGGACGCAGGCAGCCTTAAGCGCTGGGTGGTTCAGGTGGTATCAGGACTGCGGTCAGAGACTTAGCGGTCTCGCCCAGGACGATCCGAGTCTTCAACCCAGTAGGAGTCGGGCGCGGTGTAGGCGGGGCCCTTCATGATCATCACCACCACGCAGCCCACCAGAACGGTCACCACCATGGTGAAGAAGAAAATCACTGCGCCGATCAGGGCAAATTCGGCCTGGGTAACCGCAGCCTGAACCTGATCTGCGCTACCCGACCAGGGCCACCGTTCAATCACCAGCCAGATCAGGGCAAACACCAACAGTCCCGCAAGCGTGATCAAGGGCAGGCGCTTCAGCAGCCACCACTCGAGGCCCGCAGGCGATCTCACGGAATTGGGGTCTTTAATCATGCTTCATTATCACCAATTGGAAAAACAAAGCCCGGCCCGCTTGTGACGGACCGGGCCCTGCCCCCACCACACCAAACATCTACGCGGCTACAGGTTCTGCAACCGGAGCGGAACTGCGAATCAGGTAATCAAAGGCGCCGAGTGCTGCCTTGGCTCCATCGCCCGCGGCGATGATGATCTGCTTGTAAGGAACCGTCGTGACATCCCCTGCAGCGAACACCCCGTGCGCATTAGTGGCGCCGTGATGGTCGACCACAATCTCACCAAAGCGAGAGAGCTCGATGGTGCCCTTGAGCCACTCCGTGTTGGGAATAAGGCCAATCTGCACAAATACGCCTTCGAGCTCGACAGCATGCTCCTCACCCGAGGCCCGGTCTTTGTAACGGAGACCATTCACGGTTGAGCCATTGCCCGTGATCTCGGTAGTCTGGGCGTTCAGCACGATGCTGGCATTGGGCAGGCTCTTCAGCTTTGCCACCAGTACGGCATCTGCCTTGAGCTGGTTGGCGAACTCCACCACAGTGACATGGCCCACGACGCCAGCCAGGTCGATCGCAGCCTCAACGCCCGAGTTGCCACCGCCAATCACCGCAACGCGCTTGCCTTTGAAGAGCGGGCCATCACAATGAGGGCAGTAGGCCACACCCTTGTTCTTGTACTCCTGTTCTCCGGGCACATTGACATTGCGCCAGCGCGCACCGGTGGAGAGAATGACCGACCGTGAACGAAGGATGCCCCCGTTGGCGAGGTGGACTTCCACCAGCCCGCCGGCCTGCTCGGGAGGCACGAGCTTCTCTGCTCGCTGCAGGTTCATGATGTCCACTTCGTAGTGGCGGACATGTGCCTCAAGGTCGGCGGCAAATTTGGGCCCGTTGGTCTCCAGAATGGAGATGTAATTCTCAATGCCAAGGGTGTCATTGGTCTGGCCCCCAAAGCGCTCTGCTGCAACGCCTGTGCGCAGGCCCTTGCGTGCGGCATAGACGGCCGCGGCCGAGCCGGCAGGCCCACCGCCCACCACGAGTACGTCGAAGGGGTCGCGAGCGTCGATCTTGGCGCGCTCCTTCTCAGCACTGCCGGTGTCAAGCTTGGCGAGGATCTCTTCAAGCGTCATACGGCCAGAACCGAAGAGTTCGCCATTCAGAAAGACCATGGGCACAGCCATGATCTGCCGCTGGTTGACCTCGTCCTGATAGAGCGCGCCGTCAATCACCACGGTCTTTACGGCGGGATTGATCACGGCCATGAGCGAGAGCGCCTGAACCACATCCGGGCAGTTGTGGCAGGACAGAGACATAAAGACCTCGAACCGGAAGTCTCCTCGCAGTGCGCGAATCGCCTCGAGACTCTCTGCCTCTACTTTTGGGGGATGACCGCCCGACCAGAGCAGGGCCAGCACCAGAGAGGTGAACTCGTGGCCCAGGGGAACAGCGGCAAAGTGAAGACCCGTCTGCGCATCCGCACGACGAATCTGAAATGAGGGTCGACGCGCATCCGCTCCATCGAATCGCGCCGACACTTTGTCAGAGAGACTCGAAATGGTCTCTAGCAGTTCGCGAATTTCCTGGGCGCCCTTCGAGTCGTCGAGCGAAGCCACCAGCTCGACAGGGTGAGCAATCTTTTCGAGATAGGCCTTGAGCTGAGCCTTCAGGGTGTCATTGAGCATGGTGTTCTCCTAGATGGGGACTGCACGCCCTGCCCGAAGGCAGGGCGCTTCACAGCGTGGACTTAGATCTTGCCGACCAGGTCGAGCGAGGGAGCCAGCGTCTCAGCGCCGGGTGTCCACTTGGCGGGGCAGACCTGACCAGGGTTCTTGGCGATGTACTGAGCGGCCTGAACCTTACGAAGAAGCTCAGTAGCGTCACGACCGATGCCGTTGTCGTGGATTTCGCAGAGCTTGATCTGGCCCTCAGGATTGATCACAAACGTGCCGCGCAGCGCCAGGCCCTCTTCCTCGATCATGACCTCGAAGTTGCGGGTGATGGTGCCGGTGGGGTCACCGATCAGGGGGTAGGTCACCTTACCGATGGTGTCCGAGGTGTCGTGCCAGGCCTTGTGGGTGAAGTGGGTGTCGGTGGACACGCCATAGATCTCAACGCCCAGGGCCTTGAAGGTGTCATAGTGGTCCGCGAGGTCGCCGAGTTCGGTGGGGCAGACAAAGGTGAAGTCGGCGGGGTAGAAGAACACGACAGACCATTTGCCCTTGAAGGACTGGTCGGTGACTTCGGTGAACTTACCGTTGTGGTAGGCGGTGGCCTTGAAAGGCTTAACGGTGGTGTTGATGAGCGACATGATGATTCCTCTTTTGTGTTGAGAAGTTTTGGGGGCGTGCTGTTTTGTTGCGGCACGGGAGGAATCATCTCTCCCCAGTTGGATTTAATCTAATTGTTTGTTTTCATGTTTCAGATAGTTTTTTTGAATGAGGCTGCAGCCCCTCAATCAGCCGACGGGCCAGAATCTCATAGAGGCTCGCCCGCGAGATGCTTCTCGCCACCAGCGTGGCTATCACGGAGGACAGCATCAGGCTCATGAACTGATCCTGGCTGGAGGTCATTTCCATCACGATGACCGTGGCCGTGACCGGCGCCTGCACCACACCCGCCAGGAAGGCGGTCATTCCCACCAAGACCAGCATCTGCCGCCCGTCAGTGATGTTGAAGATCAGGGCAAAGTCAAAGCCTAATCCCGCACCGATCGACAGCGACGGCGTGAAGATCCCGCCCGGAATGCCAGAGAGATAGCTCAGGACGGTACTCACGAGCTTGAGCAGGCTATGGCCCAGCTCGTGGGAGAGGCCAAGAGGCGTGTTGAGGAGATCGGATGCAGCGTGGTAGCCGGTGCCCATGGTCTCCCCTTTGGTGAGCAGGGCAATCAGGGCCACGATCAGTCCAATAGAACCGGCGACGAACGCTGCGTGGAGGGCGGTTCTGGACTCGGGAACCAGCTTAGGCCCGAAGTGCACCAGCATCTGGCACATCAAACCAGCCACCACCCCGCAGACCAGGGCCAGGGCAATCCAGGCGAGAAGCTCGGGCTGCGACGGGCTGCGCACATAGATGGGAAAGAAGTCGTAATTGCCTTGCAGTGCAAGCGAGATGAAGCCTGCGCCCAGAATCGTCATGAGCACAAACCAGGTCTGGCGGAGGCTGCGGCCCTTGGCTAGCTCCTCCATGGCAAAAACGATCCCCGCGAGCGGTGTATTGAAGGCCGCGGCGAGCCCGCCCGCGCCACCGGCCACAATGAGTGCGTCGGTGGGCACCCGCAGCTTGCCCCCAAACCGATGGGCCCAGGCCAGCATGGCGGCAGCGCCCACCTGAATCGACGGGCCCTCACGACCGATGGAGGCTCCGCAGAGCAGGCCCACACAGACCAGCACCATCTTGAGTGCCACCTGAAGCGGCGAGAGAAATTGACCGAGCTGTGTCTGGAGATCGCGCACCCGAATGGCGGCCATGGTCTGGGGGATGCCACTCCCAGCCGCATACGGCGCATAGGCAAAGGTGATGTAGCGGATCAGGGCAAAGCCCAGCGGGGTGATGAGCAGAAAGGCCCACGGCGAGTAGGCGAAGAGCTGCTCGCCCAGCGAGAGGGCTCCATCGGCCACCCGAGCCAGTGCAATCACACAGAGCGCTACGAGGGCAGCACCACCGAAGAGCGAGAGATAATCCCTCGTACGCTCGGTGTTACGCTGGAGGCGCCAACGATCGGCGCCCAGCGCTTTTCGGAGAAGAGATCGCATTTGTTTAAATATTACCCTAATTCTTTCCACTACTTACGCGAGGTTTTATGAAAATTGCACGAACTCTGGCCCTCTTCGCCCTTGCGGCGACAGGTGCTCTGGCCCAGGCCTCAGACATTATGGTGGTCAATCCCCAGGCCTTCGCCACCCGAGAGGGCCAGCCCAATGCCGCGGCCTTTGTTGAGATTCACAACCACGGCAAGTCCGCAGATCGGCTCACTGCTGTGAAATTCCCCAGCGCTGTTGTGGGTCGTGGCGAGCTTCACAGCATGAGCCACGAAGACGGCAAGATGGTGATGCGTGAACTCAAAGGCGTAGCCCTGCCGGCGGGCGGAACCATCAAGATGCAGCCCGGTGGAGACCACCTGATGCTGATCGGCCTCAAGCGCAGCCTCAAGGTGGGCGAGACCTTGGAAGCAACGCTGGTCTTTGAAAAGGCAGGCGAGGTGAAGGTGAGCCTCCCGGTGGTCGACCGCAAGGTGGCCATGGACCAGAAGGGACACAGCCATGGCCAGCATGGCGGGATGAAGCACTAGCCTATGGCGCTTCACCATGACAGTCATCAGATTGTCATGGAGAAACCCCACACTCAGCCGCATGGCACATCGCGGCTCGAGGCACCTTCAGATTTCCAGGCTGTGTAAGTCCTTTGGCAAAGGCAGTCGGGCAAAACGCGCACTGAATGACATCAGTCTCTCGGTTGAGGCTGGCGAGATGGTGGCGCTGCTTGGCGCTTCTGGATCGGGGAAGTCCACCCTCCTTCGCAGCATCAGCGGTCTTCATCTCGCCGATAGCGATTCGGAGAGCGAGATCCTCATCAAGGGCCAGGTGCTTCAGTCCCGCGGTCGCCTCTCTCCTCACACGCGCCAGATTCGCCGCAGCATTGCCACCATCTTTCAGCAGTTCAACCTGGTGAACCGGCTCTCCGTGCTCACCAATGTCTGCGTGGGAGCGCTCTCGCGAGTCTCTTCCTGGCGTAGCCTTCTCGGCCTCTTTCCACGGGATGTGAAGCTCAAGGCCATTGACGCGCTGATTCAGGTGGGAATTGACGAACAGGTCTTCAAGCGTGCCCGTCTGCTCTCGGGCGGACAGCAGCAGCGCGTCGCGATTGCGCGCGCCATCACCCAAGAGGCCGACCTGATTCTGGCCGACGAGCCTATTGCCAGCCTAGACCCTGAGTCCTCCCGCAAGGTGATGGAGCTTCTGGTTGGCCTCAATCAGCGCGGGTGCACCGTGCTGGTCTCGCTCCACCAGGTGGCCGTAGCCCTCAAGTATTGCCAGCGGGTGGTTGCCCTTCGCGACGGGAAGATCGTCTATGACGGCCCCTCGGCCAGCCTCACCGAACAACAGATTCGCGAGCTTTATGGCTCCGATACGGACCTCATCTTCGACGAACTCGAGATGACCAATCCACAGACCAAGACTGAACCCCAGTCTGCTATTCAACCAGCCTCAACAAGGAGTGTTCATGAAGCTTATGCGTCGTAGTCTGATGGCGGCTGCCATCGCCCTGTCTGCAGTTGCAGCAACCCCCGTATTCGCCGACCACCATGGTGGCAAGAAGATGGCCGCCGAGATGCCCACCGAACTGAACTTCGGCATCATCTCCACCGAGTCCTCCAGCAAGCAGGCAGCGATGTTCGCTCCTCTGCTCGCCGACATGGAAAAAGCGATCGGTGTCAAAGTGAAAGCCTTCTACGCGTCCGACTACGCCGGTGTGATCGAGGGCATGCGCTTTAACAAAGTGCAGGTGGCCTGGTACGGCAACAAGTCCGCCATGGAAGCAGTGGATCGCGCCAGCGGCGAGATCTTCACCCAGACCGTTGCACTGGACGGCAGCAAGGGCTACTACTCCCTGCTGATCACCCAGAAAGACAGCCCCTACAAGAGCCTCCAGGATGTGCTGAAGAACAGCAAGGACATCCGCTTCGGTATTGGTGACCCCAACTCCACCTCGGGCTTCCTGGTTCCGTCCTACTATGTGTTCGCGCTGAACAATGTGGACCCCAAGCAGGCCTTCAAGAGCGTGACCACGTCTAACCACGAGGGCAACCTGCTCGCCGTGTCTGCCAAACAGGTAGATGTGGCAGTGAACAACACCGAGTCCCTCGAGCGCTTCCAGAAGACCCAGGCAGACAAGGCTGCAAACGTGAAGGAAATCTGGCGTTCGCCCCTGATCCCTTCGGATCCCCTGGTGTGGCGCAAAGACCTGAACCCCGAGCTGAAGAAAAAGATTGCTGACTTCTTCCTCAACTACGGCAAGGCTGCAGGTGCTGAAGGCGAGCGTCAGCTGAAAGTGCTGGAGCCCCACCTCTGGAAAGGCTTCATCAAGTCCGACAACAATCAGCTGCTGCCCATCCGTCAGCTCGAGCTCTACAAGTCGCGCAACAAAGTTGCTGGTGACAGCAATCTTGCCGATGCCGACAAGAAAAAGCAGCTGGCAGACCTCGACGCCAAGCTGGCCGACCTTGAGAAGCAGATGAAGGCCCTGAAGAAGTAATCTCGGCCAAACCAAGAGCGACGCCCGGCCCGACCGGGCGTCCTTTTTTAACGCACTCCCTGAGGAAAACATGACGCAGATGGCCCACTCGAACCGTGCCTCCGAGCGCCTCGCACAGGCGCCTAAGTCTTGGACTCTGGCCCTGGTTGCTGCGGTTATGGTTGGTCTCCTGATTGGCTCCTGGGAAGGGGCGGACATGCGCCCCCTGGCGCTAATCCGAGACTCTCAGAACATGGCCATGTTTCTGGCCGATTTCTTCCCCCCGAATTTTCGCGACTGGGAGGTCTATGCCAAGGAGATGGTGGTCACGATTCAGATCGCGGTCTGGGGCACCTTCCTCGCTATTGTGCTGGGCATTCCCTGCGCCCTTCTCGCCTCTGAAAACATCAGCCCCGTGTGGATACATCAGCCCATGCGCCGCCTGATGGACGCATTTCGTGCGGTGAACGAGCTGGTCTTCGCGCTGCTCTTCATTGTTGCCGTGGGCCTTGGGCCGTTCGCCGGCGTACTCGCTCTGTTTATCTCCACCACCGGCACCCTGGCCAAGCTCTTCTCCGAGGCTGTGGAGGCCATCGACCCCCAGCCCGTGGAGGGCATTCGCGCCACCGGTGCGAGCCGGCTCGAGGAGATCGTTTACGGGGTGATCCCACAGGTGCTGCCACTCTGGATTAGCTACTCCCTCTATCGATTCGAGGCCAATGTGCGCGGAGCCTCGGTGCTTGGCATTGTGGGCGCAGGCGGGATTGGGCAGATCCTCTGGGAAGTGATGCGCGGTTTTCAGTATGCTGAGACCTGTGCACTGCTGATCATTCTGGTGGCGTCTGTTTCTGTGATCGACTTTATCTCTGCCCGACTCCGTTCGCTTCTTATTTAAGCTGTGACCCTCTCCCGTACCCAGTGGCTGGGGCTTTTTGCCCGAGCCAGCGACACCACACTCTCCAGTGCACTGGATGCACTCGGCCTCGACTGCAGTCAGGATCTTGCAACGGCCGTCTGGATCCGCCCTGTGGAGACAGGACTGATCCAGGTGATGGGTCGCGCCGATGGACAGGGCGCGCCGTTTTGTTTTCAAGAGGCCACCTCGACGCGTGCCAGCCTGCGACTGTCCAACGGGCAGACAGGCCATGCGCTGGTCCTTGGGCATCGATCTGGGCACTGCAAACGGGTGGCCTGGCTCGATGCCAAGATGCAGGAACCCCTCTTTCGCGACAGCCTTGGCATGGCCCTGGTTGAGCAACTCCTGGCCGCGGAGGGGGCCCTACGGGCAAGTCGCCTCGAGGCTGCCGAAAAAACCCGCGTGGAATTCTTTACCCTGGCCAGGGAGGCCGGTGCATGACCAGCCCCGCCCTTCTCGCTGGGTTTGCAGACCCCTCTGCTGCCTCCCAGGCCTGCTTTAGGGCGGTGCTAAGCGCCCTGGCAGAGCCCGGTACTGCTCACCGCCTTCCACCCCCTCAGGAGCGCCCTGCGGGCTGCATGAGCGGCACGGCGAGCATTGGGCTCGCCCTCCTGGACACCAGCACCCCCTTCTATGTCTCCCAGTTGGAAGGGCTTGCAGGCTATCTGCGGTTTCATACGGGTGCCCCCGAGTCAGAACAGGCAGAGGCCCAGTGGGCCTTTACCTCTGCAGACAACCAGGGCCTCGTTGATCTTCTGCTTGGGCTCAGTCTGGGCAGCCTCGAGTATCCCGAGGCCGCATCCACCTTGGTGATTCAGCTCAGGCAACACCCCCAGGCGGGTGGCCCCATGGGCCTGCAAGGCCCCGGCATACAGGGCAGACGAGGCTTCTCAACGCTCGGCCTGCCCGAAGCCCTCTGGGTCTGGCGCAGAACCCAGCGCTCCCGATACCCTCTGGGGATCGACCTGCTGTTTGTGTTTGAGGATGAGGTCTGGGGCCTGCCTCGATCCACCGAGATCCTCCAGGAGGACGCATGTACGTCGCAGTAAAGGGAGGCGAGCGCGCCATTGACGCCTCGCTGGCACTGCTGGAGGCCTGGCGTCGGGGAGGTGAGGATCAGCCAGAGCTTCAGCCTGATCAGATTCAGCAGCAGCTTGGCCTCGCGGTCGACCGCGTGATGGCCGAAGGCAGCGTACTCGATCCACGGCTTGCTGCTCTGGCCATTCAGCAGGCCCAGGGTGATCTGGTGGAGGCCATCTTCCTGCTGCGGGCCTGCAGAGCCACCCTGGCTCGGTTTGGCCAGACCTGTCCATTGGAAACCGATCAGATGCTCGCACTCCGACGCATCTCAGCCTGCTTCAAAGACATTCCCGGCGGTCAGCGCCTTGGGCCCACCGCCGACTACAGCCTGCGCATTCTCGGCCTGGTGGGTCGCTCCGCTACCACCACCTCTTCAACGACTGCAGGCCCCTCTGCCCCGGTGTCTGCTGCCTCCGCGCCCACCTCCAGCCCACGGATCTCCTCCCTGCTGGAGGCCGAAGGCCTGCTGGCTCAGCCCACCGAGCCCCAGCCCAGCAAGACACCCGACATCACACAGGACCCGGTGAACTTCCCCATGCCCCGAGCGGCTCGCCTGCAGATGCTGGCCCGAGCCGATGAGGGCTACCTCCTGGCCCTCGGCTATTCCACTCAACGGGGATATGGCAGCACACACCCTTTTGTGGGCGAGATTCGAATGGGCTACACGCCGGTGAGTGTCCGGCTCAGTGACATCGACCCGAGCATCGAGGACGACACCCCGATTGAGATTGGCGAGCTGCTGCTCACGGAGTGCGAGATGATCAACCAGTTCCAGGCGCAAGGAGAAGAGAGCCCCAAGTTCACCCGAGGCTATGGGCTCAGTCCAGGCCGCGCAGAGCGCAAGGCAATGGCCATGGCCCTCGTCGACCGTGCGCTTCAGGCGGAGTCGCTCGGAGAGACGCCCTCAGCACCCAGCCAGGACCAGGAGTTTGTGCTTGCCCATGGCGACAATGTGGAGGCCAGTGGCTTCGTTCAACACCTGAAGCTGCCCCACTATGTGGACTTCCAGGCAGAGCTGGCCCTGGTTCGGGGGATTCAAACGCCATGAGCAGCACCACCAGCGAGCAGGTGATGCAGCTGCCTTTTGCCTACCTCGACGACCAGACCAAGCGCATGATTCGTAGGGCGCTCCTCAAGGCTGTGGCACTGCCCGGCCACCAGGTGCCCTTTGCCAGCCGCGAAATGCCCCTGCCCTATGGCTGGGGCACCGGTGGCATACAAGTCACCGCAGCGGTGCTGGGCCCCGAGGATGTGCTCAAGGTGATCGACCAGGGTGCAGACGACACCACCAATGCGGTGAACATTCGGCGCTTCTTTGCCCTCACCACAGGGCTTCAGACCACCACTCACACCCACGAGGCGAGTGTCATCCAGACGCGCCATCGCATCCCAGAGCACCCCCTGCGCGCCGGCCAGGTGATGGTGTTTCAGGTGCCCATTCCTGAACCCCTGCGCTGGATTGAGCCCCGCTCTGAGGAGACCCGTCGCATGCATGCCCTGCGGGACTACGGGCCCATGCAGGTGAAGCTCTATGAGGACATCACCCAGCACGGCACCATTGCCACCAGCTATGACTACCCAGTGATGGTGAACGAGCACACGCTCATGTCGCCCTCGCCCATTCCCAAATTCGACAATCCCAAACTGCACCAGAGCCCAGCGCTCATGCTGTTTGGTGCAGGGCGTGAGAAGCGGGTCTATGCCGTTCCGCCCTACACCCCCGTCCGCTCACTCGACTTTGATGACTACCCCTTTGAGGTACAGCAATGGCCTCAGGCCTGCGCAATTTGCGGGGCAGACCACCACTATCTCGATGAGATCATCGTCGACGATCAGGGCTCTCGCCAGATGGTCTGCTCCGATACCGACGCCTGCCAGGCTAGACAAGCCTCCCAGACTGAGGGAGCACAGCCGGCATGAACCAGCCGATTCTTCGTGCGAACGCCCTTGGCCTGCACTACGGAAGCCTCAGGGCTGTCCACAACGTAAGCCTCTCTCTTGACGAGGGCGAGTGCCTGGCCATTGTGGGGGAGTCCGGCTCGGGCAAGAGCACCCTGCTGAGCCTGCTTGCAGGCCACCAGCAGCCCGACCTGGGCCAGGTAGAGTACTGCGACCGCCAGGGCCAATGGGTGGACCTACACGCGCTTGATGAGCGCGACCGGCGGCGGCTCGCCCGAACTGAGTGGGGCTTTGTGCGTCAGCACGCTCAGGCCACCCTGCACCCGCATGTGTCTGCAGGCGGCCATATCGGCGAGAGGCTCATGGGTCTCGGGGCCCGCCATTACGGCGAGATTCGGCAGACTGCTCAGCAGTGGATGGCAAGAGTTGAGATGGACCCCTCACGTGTAGATGAATCTCCGGCTCGATTTTCTGGGGGCATGCAGCAGCGCCTTCAGTTGATTGCCAATCTCGTCACCTCGCCTCGGCTTGTCCTGATGGACGAGCCCACCACCGGCCTCGATGTGAGCGTGCAGGCCAAACTCCTCGACCTGCTCAAGCGTCTGCAGGAGGAGCTTGGCCTTGCCACGATCATCGTGACCCATGACCTGGGAGTGGCGCGTCTCCTGGCTGATCAGGTCTTGGTGATGGTGAAGGGCGAAGTGGTGGAGCGTGGCTTAGTGGATCAGGTCTTTGACGACCCCCAGCATCCCTACACCCAACAACTGGTGACCTCCGTGCTATGAGCGTCGTCCTGCAGCTTGCTCCTCTCAATAAACAGTTCACCCTGCACACCCAGGGCGGTCGCAGCCTCGAGGTGCTGCGAGGCATCGAGCTCGAGGTGCGCGCTGGAGAATGCCTGAGCCTGCAGAGCCCCTCGGGCTCCGGCAAGAGCACGATTCTCCGGTGCATCACCGGCCACTACCTGCCCGGCCCAGGGAGTCGGGTGCTGTTTAGGCCCCGTCCCCATGCTGGCCTAGGGCTAGAGCCCGAGCCGGTGGACCTGGCCCAGGCCAGCCTGCACATCCTGCGCCTGGCACGCCAGTTTCATATTGCCTATGTGAGCCAGTTCCTTCGCGTGATCCCTCGCGTAAGCACGCTTACCCTGGTCACCCAGCCCATGCTTCGCGAAGGCCTGAACGAAGGGGCGGCGAGCCGCCTAGCCAGTACCCTGCTGGAACGCCTTCATCTTCCCTCAGCGCTCTGGTCGCTTGCGCCCAAAACCTTCTCCGGGGGGGAGCAGCAGCGTGTCAACATTGCCATCGCACTGGCGGCCTGCCTGGTTCGTCCTCGCGAACTGATTCTTCTGGACGAGCCCACGGCCTCCCTCGATCAGGCCAACCGAGAGGTGGTGACGAGCCTGCTTGAAGAACTGCGCACCGAGGGTGCTGCCATGATTGGTGCCTTTCACGACTACGACACCCACGCGCGGCTCGCCACGCGCACCCAAGAGGTTCACGCATGATTCTCACGAACGCCAAAGTCATCACCCACCAAGATGTCTTCCTTGGCACGGTTGAGCTCAAGGACGGTCGCATTCACTTGATCTCGGAGGGTGTGAGCAGCCATCCCTCAGCCATCAACCTCCAGGGAGACTGGCTCATGCCGGGCCTCGTGGAGATTCATACCGACAATCTTGAAAAGCACCTGATGCCCCGCCCCGGCGTACTCTGGAACGGGGAGTCGGCCTTTCGCATCCATGATGCCCAGCTGGCCTGCTCAGGGATCACCACCGCGTTCGATGGCGTTGTGATTGGCGACATCGAGGCGAGCACCCCGCGTGGGCGTTTTCTGGAGATTAGCCTGGCCGCCATCCATGCCCTGGCCGACTCGCCCATGACCCGCTGTGAGCACCTGCTCCACCTGCGTTGCGAGCTGGCCAACCACGATGTCTGGGACCACTACGCATCGCTGGTGGACAACCCCCGGGTTCAGCTGATCTCGCTGATGGACCACACCCCAGGGCAGCGTCAGTGGCGCGACCTGGGCAAGTACCGCGAGTACACAGAGCGTCATGGACGCATGACCGACGAGGCCTTTGAGGCCCTCATGGCCGAACGGATCTCCGCCCAGGCCGAACATGCAGAACGCCAGCGGCTTCGGCTGGTCGCCGATGCGCGGGCCCGAAGCCTGCCGTTAGCCTCGCACGACGACACCAGTGCGGAGCATGTCTGCCAGGCCCACGAGGAGGGCATCACGATCAGTGAGTTTCCCACCACGGTTGAGGCTGCCCAGACCGCTCGCCGGCTGGGACTCAAGAATGTGATGGGCGCTCCCAATGTGGTGAAGGGGGGCTCACACTCAGGCAATGTGGCCGCGATGACGCTCGCACAGATGGGCCTGCTCGATGCCCTCTCGAGTGACTACGTGCCCGCAAGCCTATTGGATGCAGCATTTTTGCTGCAGGACGAGACGAGCATGAGCCTGCCTGAGGCCGTCGGAACAGTGACCTCGGCCCCCGCTGAAATGGTGGGCCTACATGACCGTGGACGGGTGGCAGAAGGGCTTCGTGCCGACCTGGTCTGGGTGCACCGGCCCAGTCGTGGAGCGGGTGCGTGTGTTCGCGCAGCCTGGAGAGCGGGCGAGCGAGTCGCCTAAAAAAAAACCCCGGCGCAAGGCCGGGGTGCTAAGCAGAATGTGATCTGCAAGGAGACAACAACACGGGCAGAACCCGTAGACATATTGCACCACAACACATGAAATTTTGCAACGCAATATGGCCTGCGGGACGAGATCTTTACAGCGAGGCTTTAGCCACATAGTCTCTGTCACATGAGAGACACGAAAGTTCCTCACACTGGGGTTATGCGAGCGATCAACCACACCACTCTGTCCCATGCACGGTTTGTGCTCTCGGTGACGGCCTACGAGTGGCTGCACCCCAAGGATTCCCGCACTGCCGTAGCGTTTAAGAAAAAGCTGCGCACCTTTCAACTGGTCCTGCGTGCAATCGTTCGCCTCGGCACCAAGAGCCGGTTTGCTAAGCCCATACGCCCCAGGCGTATGGCACGAGTGTCAGCCGCCTCATGAGCGGACTCGATCTCGAGACCATCAAACGCTTCATTGCGGCCCAGTCCCGCTCCACACGCATCTACATCGGTGCCGACTCCAGCCGAGTGCTGCAGGGCCGGGTCTGGATGGCGGACTACACCCTCGTGGTGGTGGTTCATATTGACGGCAATCGGGGCTGTAAGCTCTTTGGCGAGACCACCCGTGAGCGAGACTTTGATCAGCGCGCCGACCGCCCCCAGATGCGGCTCATGAATGAGGTCTATAAGGTGGCTGAGCTCTATCTGCGGCTAGCCGAGGCCATTGATGACCGTGAGGTTGAGGTTCACCTGGACCTCAACCCCGATCCCGCCTGCGGATCGAGCTGCGTGGTTCAACAGGCAATCGGGTATATTCGCGGCGTGTGCAACATCTCGCCGCGGGTTAAGCCTCACGCGTTTGCGGCCAGCTGTGCGGCCGATCGCTATAAGGAACTGGCGGCCTAATCGCCAGTGACTGCTCTCCTCGACCCCGCCGTTTTATTCTTCGTCTTTGGCCTCTTCGCAGGGCTGGTTCGCTCGAACCTCGAGATTCCCCCTGCGATTAGTCGCTTCCTCGCGCTCTATCTGCTCATGGCCTTGGGCCTCAAGGGTGGCATTTCGCTCGCTGAGACTGGCTTCACCCTGGAGGTAGGCACAAGCCTATTTCTCGCGGTGTTTCTTGCCACGATCATCCCCATCGTGAGCTACGCGGTACTCAAGCCGATTGCAGGGCCCTTTAACGCGCTTGCCATTGCGGCCACCTACGGATCGGTGAGTGCGGTGACCTTCATCACCGCGAATCAGTTTCTGGACAACCAGGGCGTGGCTCACGGCGGTCACATGGCGGCGGCTATGGCGCTGATGGAGTCCCCGGCAATCATCCTGGCGGTGGTGCTCGCCAATTCGGCGCGCAAGGCCCAGAACCAGAAGCAGCATGAGGGTGGACTGATGGGGGTCTTGCATGAGTCCTTCACCGACGGTGCACAGCTGCTCTTGCTCGCGAGTATGGCGATTGGCTATTTCATGGGGCCCGAGGGAGAGGCCGCCATGAAGCCCTTCTCTGCCGACCTCTTCAAGGGCATGCTCGCCTTCTTCCTGCTGGATATGGGCCTGCTGGCTGCTCGGAGCCTACCTGCCCTGCGCGGCCAGTCGCCCGCCTTGTTGCTCTATGCGGTTGTCGCACCGCTGCTGCACGCATCCGCAGCGCTCGCACTCGCTGGATGGACCGGGCTGAATGTGGGAGATAGCACCCTACTGGCCGTTCTTGCAGCCAGTGCAAGCTATATCGCGGTTCCTGCCGTCCTTCGGGAGGCCGTGCCCGAGGCTGAGCCGGGGGTCTATGTTGGCCTCTCGCTGGGCATGACCTTTCCACTCAACATTCTCTTCGGAATTCCGCTGTACTACTCAGCTGCCCAGTGGCTTGCTCACTGAGACTGCCTAAAGACACTGAGACAGCCTAAAGAAAAAGGCCCCGAACCGGGGCCTTTTTTGACTGACTGAACTGCCCGGGAGCAATTACTCAGCAGAGGCGCGGCGGCGTGCAGGAGCCTTGGGGGCGGTGTTAGCAACAGCAGCCTCACCGGCCTTCGCAGCAGCTTCAACATTGGCCTCAACCATTTCAACCACTTGCTTGGAAGCCTTGTTGATGGCGTCGAAAGCGGAGTTGGAGGCTGCGAAAGCCGACTTCATCATGGCAACCATGCCCTCGGAACCAGCAGGAGCATTCTTGGTGAGTTCGTTCATGGTGTTGGCCATGGTCTTGTTGGCCTCTTCCACACGGCTCTCAACCAGCTTGGCGAACTCGCCCACTGCTTCGGCGTTGATGTTGTAGGCGTTGCGGCTATAGCTAGCGGCCTTGTTCATTCCGGGCTGAGCCATGGATTGCGACAGGGTGACGAACTCAGTTGCATCCTTCACGCCGAGGAGCTGGTTGGCGGCCTCAGTTGCGTCGGCGAGGTTGGCCTTAGCAGCTTTGAGGTTCAGGTCCATGTGCTTTTCCATGCACTCGAGGGTGCGGGCAGCCATCTCAACCATAGCGGCCTGGGAGTGCTTCACTGCGTTCATGAACTGCTCGGGGGTCATCGTGTTGGTCATTTTGTTTCCTTTCAGTGTGGGTTGGGTCCTGCAATGAAAGAAATCATATTGATGCGCTGCGTCATTCGCAAGCGCTGCGTTGCAACATTTACTTTTTTACAATTAAATCAATAAGATAAAATCCAAAAACGGCCGCAACAAGGGCCAGAATTACGTGCATCGCAGCAAGCGTGAAGGCCCAGATCCAGCGCCCGGCCTGCACCAGGGGCAGCATCTCGGCGGTCAGCGCTGAGAAGGTGGTGAGACTGCCGAGGAAGCCGGTCATGAGGAGCAGACGAGCCCAGTCCGGAAGCAGCTGACTGCTGGTGGCCGCAGACCAGGCCAGCAGCCCACCTGCAAGCAGCCCACCAACCAGGTTCACCACCAGGGTGCCGAGATTGAAGCCCACCAGCAGCCCTCCTAAGGCGAGGCCCACCCCCCACCGGAGCCAGGCTCCGACAACAGCCCCACTGGCCACAAGGGCTGCCTGGATCCAGATTTTGTCCATGGCATACTCTAGCGCATGTCCCGACTCGTACATTGCGTGAAACTCCAGCGCGAGGCGCCTGGCCTTGACTTCCCACCTGCGCCAGGCGATCTCGGCCGCCGCATCTTTGAGGGCGTGTCCAAGGAGGCCTGGGCCGACTGGCTCAAGCAGCAGACCATGCTGGTGAACGAGTACCGGCTGAACCTCTCTGACGCCCGTGCTCGCAAGTACCTGATGCAGCAGATGGAGGCCCACTTCTTTGGGTCTGGCGCCGACACCGCCTCGGGCTACGTTCCCCCACAGCCGTAGAATCGTTGTCATCTAGGCGCGATAGCCTTCTCAAGTTAATCACTCGGGAGGCTTGGCGCCATGACGCCTTACAACATTCTGTTTCTCTGCACCGGCAATTCCGCTCGTTCGATCATGGCGGAGGCGCTCACCAATCTGCTCTCCAAGGGTCGGTTTCAGGCCTACTCAGCGGGCTCAACCCCATTTGGGCAGGTGAATCCATTTGCACTCGAGAAGATTCGGGCGCTGCCCATTGAGATGCCCGAACTGCGCTCCAAGAGCTGGGAGGAGTTTGCCCAGCCCGATGCGCCCAAGATGGACTTCATCATCACCGTCTGCGACACCGCACGAGGCGAGACCTGTCCGGTGTGGCCCGGCCAGCCGGTGACGGCGCACTGGGGATTTGAAGACCCTGTGAAGGTGGAAGGCACGGACGAGGATAAGCGCCGTGTCTTTCATAACGTCTGGGTGGGAATGACCAAGCGCATTGAGCTGCTGCTCAACCTGCCCGTGGCGAGCCTCGATCGCGACTCACTGAGAAGCCGCCTGCAGGATGTACACCAGCAGGCGGGCTAGGGCTTACAACGCTGCGTTACTCGGCGGCGTGGCGGACGTCACGCCCCTTCACCATGTAGACGACATGCTCAGCCATGTTCTTGGAGTGGTCACCAATACGCTCCATGGCCTTGGCGTAGAAGAGCATGTCGATCGAGCGTGAGATGGTGCGGGAGTCTTCCAGCACATAACTAATGAGCAGGCGGATCGTGTTGCGGAAGTGATCGTCCACGATCTTGTCCTCGTGCAGTACACCCTGGAGCACCGACTCGTCTTCACGCGCATAGGCATCGAGTGCGCGGTGGAGCATGCTGGTGACGTGGGTGGACATGGCGGAGAAGTCCATACGGGGGGCAATAGAGGGGCCGCCCTCATAGAAGCGAATGGCCATGCGGGCCATCTTCTCAGCCTCATCCCCAGCGCGCTCGAGGTCGCGGATCATCTTGAGGGACGCCACCAGGAAGCGCAGGTCGGAGGCTGCAGGCTGGCGCTTGGCGATGATGTTGTTGCAGATGTCGTCAATCTCAATCTCAGCGGCATTGACGCGCTTTTCCATCTCAAGCACGTCCTTGAGCTCAGCGGTGTTGCCGGTGGCAAACCCCACGATTGAGTGCTTGATCATGTCCTCCACATACCCACCCATCTTGAGAATGCGGGTGCGGACATCTTCAATCTCAGCATCAAACTGGGCCATGGTGTGACTGGTGGTATTCATGTGTAACTCCTTCGAAAACAATAGAAAAAGCGAAAAGGGATGGTTCTACGCTAGCAGCCTTTTGGGACGGGGCGATGACAGCCCTGAGCCCGAGCTGGTTTCTATTGCGGAGTGAGCCGCTGAACGCCCTCAGGACGAGCAACCAAGGCGAGTGTCGCGCGTTGACGCGCGAAGATACCATTGGTCACGACGCCAGGGATGGCGTTGAGGCGGTCCTCCCACTCGAGCGGGTTCGACAGGGCGAGCCCGTGGACATCCAGAATGGGATGGCCGTTGTCGGTGAGTACGCCTGGCCGGATAACCGGCTGCCCTCCCATGGCCTGAAGTGCCCATGTCACGGGCTTGAGGGCCATGGAGATGACTTCGACGGGCAGCGGGAAACGGCCCATCACGTCGACACATTTGGACTGGTCGACGATGCAGACAAAGCGTTCTGAGGCGCTCGCCACAATTTTTTCGCGGGTAAGGGCCGCACCGCCGCCCTTCACCATGCAGAGGCTTGCATCGATCTCGTCTGCGCCGTCCACATAGAGGGCAAGAGGCTTATCGATGTCAGAGAGGTTGATCATGCGATAGCCATGGCCTTCAAGCCGAAGCCGAGTGCGCTCAGAGCTGGCCACTGCCGCCTGAAGGGGTTTCTTCGCCGCTGCAAGGGCATCAATGAAGCAGTCCACGGTTGACCCTGTGCCCACGCCAAGCACGCAGCCATCGGGCACCTCGAGCACGGCGGCAGCCGCGACGAGCGCCTTGAGGGATGCAGGGTCGGGAGTCATATTCATGATGGAAGGGGACTATACAATCAGGCGACCCCATGTGGGGATTTTTTTGGGGACCCCGTTGAGCAAGAAGAACCTCTACGACTGCAGCAAATGCCCAGGCTACTGCTGCTCCTACCCGCGCATCGTGGCCCATGAGGCCGACATCGCTCGGCTCGCCGCTCACTTCGGGCTCTCTGAAGCCGCAGCACGGCGACGCTTTACCGAACGTTTCGTGTGGGAGGACCCAGACGACCCCATCGACGAGCGAGTTCTGAAGCATCAGCCCGACCCAATCTACGGCTCAATCTGTCGCTTTTTTGATACGCGTGAGCGACGCTGCACCATTTACGAGGCGCGCCCCTCTGTGTGCCGCGAGTATCCAAATGGCAGGCGCTGTGGGTACTTCGAATTTATTCAGTTTGAACGCGACCAG
>JBEAMW010000055.1:0-21504 GCA_041165705.1 Pseudomonadota bacterium | reverse complement strand
GAGGACCTCAAGCCTTGCCGAAAAATCGTCATCACCCCGGGAGAGGCCGGATGGTGGCTGGCCGAAGACATTGAAGTTCTCAGCCTGCCCGCGCTCGACCAGATGCTAAAGCCCCTTACTCAACGGCTTTAAGCATGTCCTCCACCACCTTCTTTGCATCGCCAAAGACCATCATGGTCTTGTCCATGTAGAAGAGGTCGTTATCGAGGCCGGCATAGCCCGAGGCCATCGAGCGCTTGTTCACGATGACGGTGGCGGCCTTGTAGGCCTCCAGAATGGGCATGCCGTAGATGGGGCTGCCAGGTGTGCGTGCGGCCGGGTTCACCACATCGTTAGCGCCGAGCACGAGCACCACATCGGTCTGACCAAACTCTGAGTTGATGTCTTCCATCTCAAACACCTGGTCGTAGGGCACCTCGGCCTCCGCCAGCAGCACGTTCATGTGGCCAGGCATCCGGCCAGCCACGGGGTGAATGGCGTACTTCACCGACACCCCCTTGGCGTGGAGCTTCTCTGTGAGCTCCTTGAGCGCATGCTGGGCGCGGGCCACCGCAAGGCCATAGCCAGGAACGATCACCACGGAGTCGGCATTGCTCATGAGGAAGGCTGCATCATCGGGAGAGCCGCTCTTCACCGGGCGTTGAGCGCCGCCACCGGCTGCAGCCGGGCTGCCCGCGTCCCCACCAAATCCGCCGAGAATCACATTGAAGAAGCTGCGGTTCATGGCCTTACACATGATGTAGCTCAGGATGGCGCCCGAGGAGCCCACCAGGGACCCCGCAATGATGAGCATGCTGTTGCCCAGCGAGAAGCCGATGCCCGCTGCCGCCCAGCCGGAGTAGCTGTTGAGCATGCTCACCACCACCGGCATGTCAGCACCGCCGATGGGGATGATGATCAGCACGCCCAGCACAAACGAGAGCGCGAGCATGAGGAAGAAGGCCTCCCAGCTGCCTGTGAACATAAAGGCCAGGCCCAGGCCCACGGTGGCAAGCCCTAGCACCAGATTGAGCATGTGCTGGCCCGAGAAGACCACCGGCGCACCCTGGAACAAACGGAACTTGTACTTGCCCGAGAGCTTGCCAAAGGCAATCACCGATCCGCTGAAGGTGAGCGCACCGATGGCCGCGCCCAGGAAGAGCTCGAGCCGGTTGCCCACCGGGATGGGCTGGCCCTTGGGGGTGATGTTGAGGGCATAGGGCTCGGCGACTGCGGCCACAGCAATGAAGACCGCCGCCAGGCCAATCATGCTGTGCATGAAGGCCACGAGCTCGGGCATCTTGGTCATTTCGACCCGCTTGGCCATGGTGGCACCGATTGCGCCGCCAACCCCAAGGCCGATGGCCACGAGCAGCAGGCCCTGGCTCAGGTTGGAGCCAACGAGGCTCTGGGCCATGGTGCCGATCAGGCCCACCGTGGTGAACACCGCAATCGCCATGCCGGCCATGCCAAAGACATTGCCCTTGATGGAAGTAGTGGGGTGAGAGAGGCCCTTGAGGGCCTGAATAAAGCAGACCGACGCAACGAGATAGAGCAGGGTGACGGTATTGAGTGAGAGGCTAAACATTTATGCAGCCTCCTTCGCGTTGGGCTTTTTGTCTTTCTTCTTAAACATCTCGAGCATGCGCTTGGTGACCAAGAATCCGCCAAAGACATTGACCGCCGCCAAGGCCACCGCGAGCACGCCCATGGTCTGGCCCAGCGGCGTCTCGGTGAGGGCTGCCGCCATCATGGCGCCCACAATCACAATGGCCGAGATGGCATTGGTAACGGCCATCAGCGGGGTGTGCAGGGCGGGGGTGACATTCCAGACGACGTGGTAGCCCACATAGATCGCCAACACGAAAATGATGAGGTTGGTGAGGGTAGGGTTGATGACATCCATAGCAGTCTCCGATTCCTTAGGCGGGGCGAGTGACTTGTCCATCGCGGGCCACCAGCGTGGCCGCCACAATGTCGTCGTCCATGGGGACCTGCAGCGTGCCTTCCTTGCTCAGGATGAGCTTGAGGAAGTCGAGAAGGTTGCGCGCATAGAGGGCCGAGGCATCTGTGGGCACCAGGGCGGCCAGGTTAGGCTGGCCCACGATGATCACGCCATTTGGAGCGTGCACCGTCTCGTTGAGCCGCGAGAGCGGGCAGTTGCCCCCCTGCTCGACGGCCATGTCTACGATCACTGCGCCGGGCTTCATGCTGGCCACCATCTCCTCGGTGATGAGGGTGGGCGCCTTTCGGCCCGGGATGAGGGCGGTGGAAATGACGATGTCGGCCTGGGCAATGCGCTTGGCCACTTCAGCCGCCTGCCGTTTCATCCAGGCCTCAGGCATGGGCCGGGCATAGCCCCCCACGCCCTGGGCGATCTCACGCTCTTCCTCTGTCTCAAAGGGCACATCAATAAATTTCGCGCCCAGCGACTCGATCTGTTCCTTCACGGCCGGCCGCACATCGCTGGCCTCTACGACCGCGCCGAGACGCTTGGCTGTGGCGATCGCCTGCAGGCCAGCCACGCCCGCACCCAGGATCACGCATCGAGCGGCCTTGATTGTGCCGGCTGCGGTCATGAGCATCGGGAAGATGCGGGGGTAGGCATTGGCGGCCAGCATCACGGCCTTGTAGCCCGCCAGGTTGGCCTGGCTTGAGAGCACATCGAGGGACTGGGCCCGGGTGGTACGGGGTGCCGCCTCCATCGCGAAGGCGGTGAGCCCTGCCTGCGCGAGCTTCTCCAGCCCGGCCCGATCGAAGGGGCTGAGCATCCCCACCAGGGCGGTGCCTGGTTTCATCTGGGCCAGCTCTGCCTCAGTGGGTATGCGCACCTTGAGCACCAGCTCGCAGCCCAGCGCATCGGACTGGCTGCCCGTCTGCGCGCCCGCAGCCTCGAATGCAGCGGTTGGAAAGTGTGCCGACTGGCCGGCCTGATCGGCCACGACCACCGTATGTCCCTGGCTTACGAGCTTCTTGACGGTCTCTGGAGTGGCCGCAACACGAGTCTCGCCCGGCAGGGTTTCTTTGGGAATGCCAATCCGCATTCGTGTCTCCCCGGTTTTTGCGCCGAATTCTTCGGCTATGTTGGATAGACTCAATGGTATATGAGCGCGCGCAAAACCGTGGTGGTGGGGCTTTCTGGGGGGGTGGACTCCGCTGTGAGTGCCTGGCTGTTAAAAGACCAGGGCTACGAGGTGATCGGCATCTTCATGAAGAACTGGGAAGACGACGATGACGGCGAGTACTGCTCTACCCGTCAGGACTTCCTTGATGCGGCTGCTGTGGCCGATGTGATTGGCATTGAGCTGCAGGCCGTGAACTTCGCGGCTGAATACAAAGACCGGGTCTTTGCTGAATTCCTCCGGGAGTATGAGGCGGGCCGAACCCCCAATCCGGACGTGCTCTGCAATGCCGAGATCAAGTTCAAGGCCTTCCTCGACCACGCCTTTGCGCAGGGCGCCGACCTCATCGCCACTGGCCATTACGCTCGTGTGCGACGGGATGAAGATGGGCGCGTGCAGCTGCTCAGAGGCCTGGATGAGACCAAAGACCAGAGCTACTTTCTGCATCGGCTGAGTCAGTCCCAGCTCGATCGGGTGCTGTTTCCGGTGGGTGAGCTTCGCAAGACGCGCGTGCGAGAAATCGCCGATGCGCTTGCCCTTCCCAATGCCAAGAAGAAGGACAGCACGGGCATCTGCTTCATTGGTGAGCGGCCATTTCGGGAGTTTCTCAATCGCTATCTCGCGTCTCGGCCGGGCCCCATTCAGACCGAGGAGGGCATCACCGTGGGCACCCACCAGGGCCTGTCCTTCTACACCCTCGGCCAGCGCAAGGGGCTTGGCGTCGGCGGGGTTCGAAGGCGCGGCTTTCAGAGCCAGGAGGGGGCTGGCTGGTTTGTGATTGGGAAGGACCTGGAACGCAATCGGCTGGTGGTGGCGCAGGACCATGACCACCCCTGGCTGCTGGCCCGGGGGCTCGAGACCACAGACAGCTGCTGGGTTGCCGGAGAGCCTCCGGCGCAGGGGCGTACTCTGGGGGTGAAGACTCGCTATCGTCAGCCCGATGGGCCAGGGGAACTCGAACAGACCACGGCCGAGGGTGGATTCCGTCTGGCCTTCTCAGCGCCCCAATGGGCAGTGACGCCCGGCCAGAGTGTGGTGGTCTATGACGCCGAGGTCTGCCTCGGCGGAGGCATTATTAAGCAGGCTTGGTGGACGAGAACGAGCCCCGCTCCATGAGCTTGTTGTAATAGGCAAGGAGCGTGGGGTAGGTGGACTTCCAGGTGTTCTCGGGAAAGCGCAGCTCCAGGTAGCCCAGGGCAACGCCACAGGCCACGTCGGCCAAGGAGAAGGCCTTGTGGTTGATCCAGTGCTCGTTGCCCAGCGCGTGGTTCATGGCTGCCAGGGCGCGGTCCACTTTTTCGGCCTGACGCTTCATCCAGGCCTCGCTGGCGGTGCCATCCGGGTGGAACCTTGGCTCCAGCAGCATGCTCACCGCGGCATCGCAGATTCCGTCGGCCAGGGCCTCCAGGGTGCGGACATGGGCGCGGTCTTTGTTGCCATCGGGGATGAGTCGCTGGGTGGGAGCGCGCGCGTCGAGGTATTCCACAATCACGCGGGAGTCGTAGATCACCTCATCGTCCACCAGCAGGACGGGCACCTTGCCCAGGGGATTGAGCTGCCCAATGGTGGTGTCGGGCGTCCAGACATCCTGTGCAACCCATTCGAAGTCGAGCTTCTTCTCGATGGCCACGATGCGGACCTTGCGAACATAAGGACTGGTGACGGATCCGAGAAGCTTCATGGATGAGCACTCCTAAATTTGGGTTCACGGAGTATACAGACTGACTCACTAGGCCTGACATCGCGCGTGTAACATTTGAACATGACCAGTCTGCACGCACTCTCCCCCCTCGACGGCCGCTACGCCAAGCGGCTTGACCCCCTGCGGCCACTCCTCTCTGAGGCCGGTTTCATAAAGCACCGAGTCGAGGTGGAGGTGGCCTGGCTCCTCGCCCTGTCCGACCTCGGGCTCAAGGAGCTGCCCCCCTTCTCACCGGCCGCTCGGGCCACCGCTACGGGCTGGGTACAGTCCTTTTCCGAGGCGGACGCCGAGCGCATCAAGGCCATTGAGGCGGTCACCAATCACGATGTCAAGGCGGTGGAGTACTTCCTGAAGGAAAAGGCGCAGGCCAGCGGCGACACGGCGCTGATTGCGGCCGCAGAGTTCATTCATTTTGCCTGCACCTCCGAGGACATCAACAACACCTCGCATGGCCTCATGCTGAGCCGCGCCCGAAGTCAGGTGATGCTGCCCGCGATGCAGGCCCTGGTGAACACCCTGGCCGCGCTGATTGAGCGCACGGCCGATCAGCCCATGCTCTCGCGCACCCATGGCCAGACGGCCTCGCCCACCACCCTGGGCAAGGAGCTTGCCAATGTAAGGGCTCGCTTGCGTGGCGCACGAGATTCCTTCGAGGCAGTGAGGCCACTGGCCAAGATGAATGGCGCGGTTGGAAATTACAATGCCCACCTCTCGGCAGCGCCGCAGGTGGACTGGCCGGCCTTCTCGCGGTCGGTCGTGGAAGGCCTTGGCCTGCAGTTCAACCCCATGACCATCCAGATCGAGCCCCATGACTGGATGGCTGCCTACTTCGATGCCCTCGCCCGGTTTAACACCATCCTCCTCGACTTCTGCCGGGATGTCTGGGGCTATGTGTCGCTGGGTTACTTCAAGCAAAAGCTCAAGGAGGGCGAGGTGGGCTCGTCCACCATGCCCCACAAGGTGAACCCGATTGACTTTGAGAACGCGGAGGGCAACCTGGGTGTGGCCAATGCCCTGCTCAGGCACCTTGCAGACAAGCTGCCTGTGAGCCGCTGGCAGCGAGACCTTACCGACAGCACGGTGCTGAGAACGCTCGGCGTTGCGCTGGGCCACAGCCTGCTGGCCTACGACTCCTGCCTCAAGGGCCTGGGCAAGCTCGAGCTCAATCCTGCGCGCCTCGATGAGGACCTCAACGCGGCCTGGGAAGTCCTGGCCGAGCCCATTCAGACGGTCATGCGTCTTCGCGGCCTGCCCCAGCCCTATGAGCAGCTCAAGGCCCTCACCCGGGGCCAGGGCATGACCGAGTCCACCATGCGGGGCTTCATTCAGGGGCTGGCCCTCGAGCCACAAGAGAAGGCCAGGCTCATGGAGATGACACCCCAGAGCTATGTGGGCCATGCAGCGCAGCTGGCCAGAGCCGAACTGGTCCATGCCTAATTCATGCCGAATGGGCTGATGGCACGGCTGGGCTTGGCACGGCTGGGCTTGGCTCTCGGCCTGGCGCTCCTGCTGCCGCTCAGCGCCCACGCAGACGATACGCCCCTTCCACTGCCCGACCCCATCATTCTCAGCACGGAGGCCCAGGCCTGGCTGCTTCCGGCCGCCGAATCCAAGGGGGTGGTGCTGATGCTGCATGGCTGCGGAGGCATGCTCACGGGCGCAGGCAAACCGATCGCCCGATTCCGGGACTATGTGCCACGCGTCCTGGCGCAGGGCTATTCCGTCATGCTCGTCGACTCCTTCACCCTGCGGGGCCGCAGAGAAATCTGCACCCAGGCGATGCGTGACCGTTGGATCAAGGTGAAGCATCGGGCCGAGGATGTCCGGCTCGCCCTCGACTGGCTTGCCCAGGCGCCGGCCACCCAGGCGCTGGGGGTCACCCTCCTGGGCTGGAGCAATGGCGGCAGCACCCTACTCGATGCGCTTCAGATCGTGGGGACCCGGCCCAATCTCCACCGGGCGGTGGCCTTCTATCCCGGCTGTGAAATCGCCCTTCGTAAGGCCTACGGGGTGCCGGTGCCTCTGCTCGTGATGACGGGCCGGGAGGATGACTGGACCCCTGCAGCGCCGTGTCGGGCCTGGTCGGCGGGGTTCCCCGACCGGGTGGCCTATGTCGAGTACGAGGGGGCCTATCACGGCTTTGATAGCGTCTCCCCCTTGCAGCTGCGCAAGGATGTTCCGGGCGGAGTGAATCCGGGGAGGGCGTCACGGTGGGCGCCAACCCCGCGGCACGCGAGGATTCCCAACGGCGATTGTTTGCGTTCTTGGGGCGTTAGGCCAAAAGCTCAGCCTTCTGGGGGCTAGTGCCTCGCTTTGATATACATTAGTCTATGTTTATCTAATTGCTCGGTGAGGTGTTCGATGCAGGTTTCTCGGTGGGGAAATTCCCTGGCCATTCGGCTGCCCGCTCGCGTGGTCGAGGCGCTTGAGCTCAAGGAGGGCGACGACATTCAAGTCCATGTTCTCGGTGAACGGGACTTCGCAGTCACTCGCCGCGCCACCATTGGGGAGCGGCTCAATCAACTGCGCAACAACGGAGTGTTGCTGCCCAAGGACTTTGTCTTTGACCGGAGCGAGGCTACTCAGCGGGGGCGATCTGAATGAGCGCCGAGGCGCTCTTCTTTGATACGAACATCCTGGTTTATGCCATCTCAGACCAAGATCCAGTGCGTCGAGAACGTGCCCGCGCGCTCCTCAACCAAGGCGGCGCCACCAGCGTTCAGGTCCTCAATGAACTGATCTCTGTAATGGGCAGAAAGTTTCGAATGCCACACGACGAGATTGCCGCGGTGATTCAGGTCTTTCGCGAGGGGCTTGACGTGTTCCCTATCACCGTCCGGTCTCAGAGCGAGGCCGTCGCACTTGCAGGCCGCCATCGGCTGGACATCTACGATGCCAACATCCTCTCAACCGCCGCGGAGGCTGGCTACGCGATCGTGGTCTCAGAAGACCTCTCACACCGGGCGCAGTATGGCGCTGTGACGGTGGTGAACCCTTTTTCTATATGACCACTTAAGCGACTTCTCCGCCTCGCTTCTTCATTCAACCTCTTAGGAGAATACTGAATGAAAAAGCATCTGATCGCTGCCGCAGTTGCCGGCCTGATCGCCGCTCCCGCAATGGCTCAAGTCACCGTCTACGGTAACGTTGAGACCGGCGTCCTGAACACTGACACCGATGGTCAGTCCTCAAAAACTGAACTTGGGTCTTCCCAAGTGAACTCTTCCCGCCTCGGCTTTCGTGGCTCTGAAGATCTCGGTGGTGGCCTGAAGGCATTCTTCCGTCTTGAGGCGGGTGTGAACCTTGCCAACGGTTCAATGGGCAAAGAGGTGGGTGAGGGCGATACCTACAAGAAAAACGCCAGCTCATTTCAGTTCGACCGTGGTGCGGAAGTCGGACTCGAAGGCTCCTTCGGTTCATTCAAGGTCGGTAAGTTCGACATTACCGGAACTGAGGGCATTGACTCTACTGTCAGCAAGATCGGCAACATTGGAAACTACGGCTTAGGATCGGCCCTTGACAAAGATAAGGTCTTTGACATCGACCTCGGCAATGATCAAGACCACTCCTGGCAGTATTCGAGCCCAACTATCGGGGGCTTCAAGTTGCAAGTTGGCCAGTCGCTGAAAGACGGTGGATCCAATACTCTGTCTTTCTACGCAGGTGGCAAGGTGGCAGGGGTTGGCTTGCACATTGGTCAAGACACACAAAAGACCGGCTCTGTCGAGACAACCTCTACGTCAATGGGCGCAGACTACGACTTCGGCCCTATTGCTGTTGGCCTTGCGTACGGCTTGAAGCAAAAGGACGGTGACGGAGATGTCACGAATGTAGTGGTTTCTGGGGTTGTGCCTCTAGGCGGCGGGCTGGCTGTTCACGGTGTTTACGCAGACGTAGAGAAAGACTCTGTTGTTGAGGGGCAAAAAGGTAAGTCAGGCGAGAAGATGGCCGTTGCTCTCTCCAAGGCATTCTCTAATCGCACAACAGGCTACTTGGGGTACATCGCTACTGATAACAATGGAACCGAGACCAACCAACTGTACCTGGCCGTTAACCACCGCTTTTAATCGAGTGTGAACAAGCGGCCCCAAACTGGGGCCGCCGTGTTCTTAGGGAGAGATTTATGTTGATCAGAATCGGTTTGTTCGCAGCGACTTTCATGGTGCACGGGTGTGCGTCCATCGTCACAGGAAGCAATCAAGTAGTCTCCGTGGAGGCTGTCTCAAAGGGTGAGAAAGTCTCAGGCGCGCAGTGCGCGCTTCAGAACCCCAAGGGTACTTTTTACGTAACAACCCCCGGCACTGTAACGATTCAACGTGCATACGATGACCTGAACGTTCGTTGCGAGAAAAAGGGATTGGAGCCAGGTGTTGCTACCGTTAAGTCGTCCACCAAGGCCATGGCTTTTGGCAACATCATTTTTGGGGGCGTTGTTGGCGCGGCCGTTGATGCCTCTTCCGGCGCTGCCTACGACTACCCGACCCTTATTTTAGTCAATATGGGCGGAGTCACAGTTGTTCAGGATGAAAAGAAGAACTGATGTTCTAAGACGCGAGTTAATTCTCGCGTCTATCCGACGGGCGCCCGAGGGCGGGAGGTAGCCCTTTGTATTACTGTCCTGGCCGATGAAAAATACATCGCGCCAGGCGGCACAGAAACCTTCCTCACTTCAATTTAATTACAACGACTGTTTGACTCGTGCCTGCCTTCAAGAGCGCGAGAGAGCGATTCGGGGAGAGATCTCACACGCAACTGCCCGAAATTTCGCGAGCAGATGCAATCGCTACCTGCTGCCATGGATTGAGTCTTGCGAGTTGGATGGGAACTGTCCAAACTGGGGGTCTCTGCTCACTTCACCCTCAGTGTCTCGCCTCACGTCTGCGACGAAGCGTCAGGTTGTCCAGACAGCGGTTCGTGCATTCCGTCAGTCCGAGAATGCGTATCTAGAAAAACTCGCACGTCAGGCCCCTAAGCTGCGGACAGCATCCGTCCCCCGGGGAGGATTCACGCCACAAGAGTTGCTCGCGCTCTGGCGAACTGCTCGCCGCTTGGCACATTTTGGCCCCGGGGCCTTGCGCAGAGAGTCTACCCACCGGGACACCCAGGGCCGACTCTTCGCTCGCGATGCACCCATACCGGTGGAGATGCGGTGGCTCATTGCTTTTATGGTAAATAGCTTCATGCGCCCATCAGATCTGAAGAACCTCCAGCACCAGCATGTGGAGGTGGTTAGGGGGCGATATACCTACCTGAGGCTGCGCCTGCCTGAGAGCAAGCGACATACGGAGACCATCATCACCCTAAGGCCAGCTGTGCGCATCTATGAGCGGCTACTCGAGCTTGCACAGAGCAGGGACTACGCCTCACCGGGGGACTATGTCTTCTACCCCGAAGTCAGGAATCGAAAATCCGCAATGATGGCCATGGATCATCACTTTCGACGCGTGCTTGAGCACGCAGGGCTTAGAGTGGGCCAACGGGGGCAGACCCGCTCGCTCTACAGCCTGCGTCATACGGCCATTACCTTTCGGCTGCTTTATGGCCAGGGTATTGATCTGCTCACTCTGGCAAAGAATGCGCGCACCTCTGTTGCGATGATTGAGAAGTTCTACGCCTCGGAGCTAAACCCCGAGATGAATGTCCGTATGCTGCAGAGCAGGCGAGGCACCTAGGCCAATGGCCTAGGGAACCACCACCTCATCCTGCGGCTTGGCCTGAACCTTCACCAGATCTTCCCGCTTGATCCCCAGCCACATGGTGATGGGCGCCATCACAAAGACCGACGAGTAGATGCCAAACACAATGCCAATGGTGAGGGCCAGGGCAAAGTGGTGAAGCACCGGGCCGCCGAAGATGAGCATGGTGAGCACCATGGTCTCTGTGGTGCCGTGGGTGATGATGGTGCGGCTCATGGTGCGGGTAATGGCGTTGTCGATCACCTCTGAGACGCTGGCCTTGCGCATGCGCTTGAAGTTCTCGCGGATCCGATCGGCCACCACCACCGACTCGTTCACGGAGTAGCCGAGCACGGCGAGGATGGCAGCGAGCACCGAGAGGGAGAACTCCCACTGGAAGGCGGCAAAGAAGCCGAGAATGATCACCACATCGTGCAGGTTGGCAATGATGGCGGCTACGGCAAACTTCCACTCAAAGCGCACCGCGAGGTAGAGCACGATGCCCACGATCACGAAGATCATGGCCGTCAGCCCATCGACCGCGAGCTCGCTGCCCACCTGAGGCCCCACAAACTCGCGCTTGCGCAGCTGGGCCTCGCCAGGGCCGAGGCTCTTAATAGCCTCAAACACCTTGAGCGCCTGCTCCTGGCTCTTTTCCTCTGACACAGGAAGGCGAATCAGCAGCTCTTTGGAGCTTCCAAACTTCTGCACCTGAGCATCGGCATAGCCCATGCCTTGCACCACGGCCCGCACCTCTGCGATCGGCGCGGCCCCTGGGTAGGCCACCTGCATCACCGTTCCGCCCGTGAACTCGACCGAGAGGGCGAGCCCGCGCACCGCAATGAAGACCACTGCAGCGAGGAAGGTGATGAAGGAGATGGCGTTGAGCAGCTTGGCATGCCGCATGAACGGGATGTCGTGGGTAATCCTGAAGAAGTTCATGGCTCTGCTCTCCTTATCCCACTGCCAAGGTCTTCACCTTGCGCCCGCCGTACCAGAGGTTAACCAGGCCTCGGCTAAAGAACACTGCCGAGAACATGGAGGTGAGAATGCCCAGAACATGGACCACAGCAAAGCCTCGTACCGGGCCTGAGCCAAAGGCCAGCAGGGCCACACCGGCAATCAGGGTGGTGATGTTGGAGTCCAGAATGGTGGCCCAGGCCTTGTCATACCCCGCGGCAATCGCGGTCTGTGGCGAGGCACCGGATTCCAGCTCCTCACGCACCCGTTCATTGATGAGCACGTTGGCATCAATGGCCATGCCCAGCGTGAGCGCAATCGCGGCAATACCGGGCAGGGTGAGGGTGGCCTGAAGCACCGAGAGCAGCGCAAAGAGCAGCAGCAGGTTGAGGCTTAAGGCGAGCACCGAGAAGACCCCAAAGAGTGTGTAATAGGCCACCATAAACACAGCAATGGCCACAAAGCCCCAGAGCGTGGAGTGAAAGCCCTTGGAGATGTTGTCCGCTCCGAGGCTTGGCCCGATGGCGGCCTCTTCAATGATGGTCATGGGCGCGGCCAGCGATCCTGCGCGCAGCAGTAGAGCCGTGTCCGCGGCCTCCACCGTGCTCATCTGCCCGGAGATCTGCACCCGTCCGCCCGGGATCTCAGAGCGGATCACCGGCGCAGTGATGACCTCTCCACGGCCCTTTTCGAACAGCACAATCGCCATGCGTTTGCCAATGCTCTCGCGGGTGACGTCACGGAAGATGCGCGCACCCTTGCTGTCGAGGTTAAGGTGCACCGCAGGCTCATTGGGGTTCTGAGAGTCAAAACCGGCCTGTGCGTCGGTGAGGTTGTCGCCCGTGAGCACCACCTCCTTCTTGAGCAAAAGCGGCATGCCGCCCCGCTCGGTAAATCGCTCCAGGCCCAGCGGCACGCGGCCCTCCGAGAGTGCGATCTGTGCCTCAGAGGAGTCGTCCACCATGCGAACCTCGAGCGTGGCGGTGCGACCCAGGATGTCCTTGGCCTTGGCCGTATCCTGCACACCGGGGAGTTGCACGACGATTCGGTCGGCACCCTGCTGCTGAACGATGGGCTCCGCCACACCAAGCTCGTTGATGCGATTGCCCAGGGTAACGATGTTCTGCTTGAGCGCAATGTCCTGGATCCGCTTCTGGGCGTCGGGCTTGAGGCTGCCCTTTAAGGCGAGCGGTGCATCTGGATTGCCCGAGCTGGCGGGCTGCCAGTTCACCTCGGGGAACTGGTCGCCCAGCACCTTGAGGCCCTCGGCTCGAAGGCCCTCGTCTTTGAAGCGAACCTCGATGAGGTCTTGGCCGCGGGAGATGCCGGAGTGGCGCACCCGCTTGTCGCGCAGCAGGGTGCGGGCCTCGGCCACCATGGAGTCGTAGCGCTTGGAGAGCGCGGCCTCCATGTCCACCTGCAGCAGGAAGTGAACCCCGCCGCGGAGATCGAGGCCCAGATACATGGGCAGTGCCGAGAGGCTGGTAAGCCACTGCGGGGAGGCCGAGATAAGGTTGAGGGCGACGATGTAGCGGGCCTCATCGGCTGGCGCGCCAAGGTTCAGCGCCTTCTCAATGGCGTCCTTGGCCAACAACTGCACATCGGTGCTGACGAATCGTGCGCGTACGGTATTGCCTGAATTGTTCGCCTCAAAGGCAATGCCGGTGTGGCTGATGTTGGCGGCCTTCAGCGCAGACTCTACCGAGTCCACCATGCTGGCCTCGATCTTGACCGTGGCCTTGGCTGAAGAGACCTGAACCGCCGGAGCCTCGCCAAAGAGGTTGGGCAGGCTGTAGAGCAGGCCAAAGGCCAGGGCCAGCGCCATGATTGCCAGGCGCCACCATGCAACTCGATTCAAAGCAGGTCTTTCATCGTGCCCTTGGGCAGCAGGGTTTGGACCGCAGGGCGCTGAATGACGACCTCGGTGGGCTTCTCACCGAGGGAGATCTCGAGCGTGACATAGGCCGTATCCACCTTGCTGATGCGACCCACGATCCCGGCGGCGGTGATCACCTCATCACCCTTTTGCAGGCCGTCGATGAGCTGCTTGTGCTCCTTGGCCTTTTTCATCTGGGGACGAATCATGAGGAAGTAGAGCACCACAAACATCAGGATGAGCGGCAGAAAGCTCATGAGCGGGTCTTGTGCAGCACCAGCGGCCTGGGCATAGGCGGGAGAGATCAGCACATCGAACTCCTTAGTGAGAGGGGATTGGCAGAAGGCCCACAGTATAAAGTAGCGCCCCATGGCCCATTACGAACTCCTGGCCCAGGACGGGCATGCCCGCAACGGGCGACTGCACCTCAACCACGGCGTGGTGGAGACGCCCATCTTTATGCCTGTGGGCACCTACGGTGCGGTGAAGGGCGTCACACCTGCGCTGCTGCAGTCGATTGCCGCCCGCATTGTTCTGGGCAACACCTTTCACCTCTGGCTGCGGCCGGGCCTGGAGATCATCGGCGCCCACGGGGGCCTGCATCGGTTCATGAACTGGCAGGGCCCAATCCTCACGGACTCTGGGGGATTTCAGGTCTGGTCGCTGGGCGACCTGCGCAAGATCACCGAGGAGGGGGTGGCCTTTCAGTCCCCGGTGAACGGAGACAGGCTCTTTCTCTCGCCGGAGGAGAGCATGCGTATTCAGCGGGTGCTCAACAGCGACATCGCCATGGTCTTCGATGAGTGCACGCCCTATCCCAGCACCCGGGAGGCCACCGCAGAGAGCATGCGGCTCTCGCTCCGGTGGGCGGACCGAAGCCGGAAGGCCTTCGATGAGCACCCACCCGAGGCACCCAATGCCCTCTTTGGCATTGTTCAAGGTGGGATGATGGAGGACCTCCGGGAGGAGTCGCTTGATGGCCTTCAGGCCATTGGCTTTGAGGGCTATGCGATTGGCGGCCTGAGCGTGGGAGAGCCCAAGGAGGACATGCTGCGGATTCTGTCCCACACGGCGCCGCGCCTGCCCAAGGACAAGCCGCGCTACCTCATGGGCGTCGGGACGCCGGAAGACCTGGTTGAGGGAGTGGCCAATGGCATTGATATGTTTGACTGCGTCATGCCCAGCCGCAATGGCCGCAATGGCTGGCTCTTTACCCGCCATGGGGACTTAAAGATTCGCAACGCCCGCTACAAGGACGACCTGCTGCCGATTGACCCCACCTGCAGCTGCCCGGTCTGCAGGCCGGAGGCCCACGGCGACAATCGTCCCCCCTTTACCCGCAGCTACCTGCATCACCTGCAGCGCATCGACGAGATGCTGGGTGCCGCGCTCTCAAGCCTGCACAACCTGGCCTTCTATCTTCAGATCATGAAAGAGATGCGTGAGGCGATTCGTGCGGGGCAGTTTGAGGCCTGGCGCAGCCAGTTCAGAGCGGATCGAGCGAGAGGGATCGAGTAAGCAGCATCGCGTCACCATAGCTGAAGAACCGATACCGCCGCTCGATCGCATGGGCGTAGGCCTTGCGGATCTGGTCATAGCCTGCAAATGCGCTCACGAGCATCATCAGGGTGGACTTGGGCAGGTGAAAGTTGGTGATGAGCCGGTCTACGGTGTTGAACCGGTAGCCCGGGGTAATGAATAGCCTCGTGTCTCGCTCCCCGGCGCAGCCCTGAAGGCTCTCGAGGGTGCGCAGGCTCGTGGTGCCCACCGCCACCACGCGTCCACCGCGCGACTTGGTGGCTTCGATCTTCTCGGCCGTGTCCTCCGGCAGCACGCACCACTCTGCGTGCATCACATGCTGGCTGAGGTCCTCGTGTTTCACCGGCGCGAAGGTGCCACTGCCCACATGCAGCGTGACGCTCGCGCTCTGAACGCCTCGCTCGGCCAGGGCCGCCAGCAGCGCCTCATCGAAGTGCAGGCCCGCCGTGGGGGCAGCCACACTGCCTGGGGTCTTGGCATACACCGTCTGGTAGCGCGCATCGTCCTCCGCGGTGGGGCGGTGTTCGATGTAGGGCGGCAGCGGAAGCTCGCCCAGTCGATCCAGAACCTCCAGCACCGGGGCCTCAAAGCGCAACAGAAAGCGGTCTTCGTGCACCGGGTCGCGGCCTTCCAGCCAGACCAGACTTCCGTCGGTGAGCCTAAGGCTGCTACCAGCTGCAGGCTTGCGGCTGGCCCGCATCATGGCCGTGGCGGTGACCGAGGAGGTTATGCGCTCCACCAGAAGCTCCACCTGCCCGCCCGTGGGCTTTTGGGCCGCGAGCCGCGCACGAAGCACCTTGGAGTTGTTAAAGACCAGCAGGTCGTCCGGCGAGAGCAGGCTTAGGAGATCAGGAAAGCGATGGTCTTGAATGGCTCCGGTGGGGCAGACCTCCAGCAGCCGGCTTCCCGTGCGAACGCTAGCCGGCGACTGAGCGATGAGCTCGGCTGGTAGTTCAAAGTCGAAGTCGGAGAGCGTGTAGGAGCTCATGCTGAAGGGCGAGCCGCCAGCGAGCCGATATCCGGCCAGGCCTGGTGCAGGGCGGCAATAAAGGCCTCCCGACCGCGATGCACATTCTCGGCCCAGTCGTGGTGCGAGTCCTCGTTGGCCTGGTCGCTCACATACTTCCAAGCTCGCCATGGCACGCCTGCGCGCTGGCAGGCCATGGCAATGCCCCAGAGCTCCATCTCGACGAGGTCGACACCCTGTGCAGTGAGCCAGGGGTCTGCGCTGGAGACAAAGCTGTCGCCACTGGCGCAGAGCAGGCCCTGTGCATCTGTGCTCGCTGAGTGCAGCCGCACCGGAGTGTCGTCGAACGGGGTCTGGCCTCTCGGGGCCAGTGGCTCGGCCATCATGTCGCGCTGAATCACCGCATGGACCTCATGCAGGCCCACCGCCCGAGCAGACACCCCGCCAGCGGTCCCGTAGTTCACGACGCAGTGGGGCTGGTGCTGGCGGATGGCCTCCGCAGTGGCCAGTGCTGCGTTCACCTTGCCCACGCCTGTGAAGACCACAGGCAGGCGAAAGGGCAGGGGCTGGTCCTCCAGTTCGGCGGCCAGTGCGGTGAGGATTAAGATCTTGGTCATGAACCTATTGAACTACATTCCGGTCGTTGAGGACTTTCCCAAGCCGGGGGTCGGCTTTCGCGATGTGTCTCCGCTCCTCGCCCACCCTGAGGCGCGAGACGAAGCGATACGCCAGATGGCTGCGCTCTATCCCGCTGAGGGTTTCAGTGCAATCGCCGGGATTGAGTCGCGCGGGTTTCTCTTCGGCCTCGCCCTCGCTCAGCATCTGCGCAAGCCCTTTGTCATGGTTCGCAAGGCCAACAAACTGCCACCGGAAACCCATCGGGTGAGCTATGAACTCGAGTATGGATCTGACCATCTTGAGATTCGTAAGGAGGTGCTCGGCCCCTCGGATCGTGTGCTGCTGGTCGACGATGTGCTGGCCACGGGCGGCACGCTGCTGGCCACCCGAGAGCTGATCGCGATGACCGGCGCGACGGCGGTGGGCGCTGTGGCGCTGCTCGAGATTGGGTTCCTCAAGGGTGCGCAGCGCTTGGCTGGGCAAGGCTTTTCCTGCAAGGCGGTGCTGGTGGTCTAGGCCACTGCCCGCGGTATACTGCTAGCCCTACAGCAGTCCACGCCAGAGTGGTGGAATCGGTAGACGCACCGGACTCAAAATCCGGCGCCCGAGAGGGTGTGCGGGTTCGAGTCCCGCCTCTGGCACCAAATAGCCCATTAAAATTCCACAATTTTGGATCTCAGATTCCAAAATAAACGACCTTAAATTCCAAAATACACGATAAAATTTTGTCGTGTCCAGTCCCCAGATTTTCCCGCGTCTTCTCTCCGCCCGCATTGCTCAGGCTCTAACGGATACCCCAGCAGTCTTGCTGCTCGGGCCGAGACAGGCCGGCAAGACAACGCTGGTTCGTCAGTGCGCGGGCAAGGAGATGCGCTACCTCACGCTGGACGATGATGCGACTCGGCTCGCAGCGCTGCAAGACCCAGCAGGCTTGATTCGTAGCCTAGATCGCGTGGTACTCGATGAGGTTCAGCGTGCACCAGGTCTCTTGCTCGCAATCAAAAGGAGTATTGACGAGGATCGAAGGCCAGGCCGGTTCCTCTTGACCGGGTCGGCCAATCTCATCACTGCGCCCACTGTGGCAGATTCTCTGGCAGGACGAATGGAGACGCTCACGCTCTTGCCGCTCGCCCAGGTTGAGATTCAAGGGAGTCTGAACAACTGGTTTGACTGCCTTCACAAGGGAGTGCCCTTGTCCGCTGCAGAGGGGGAGCCAAGGCTCGTCGACCGCGTGTTAAAGGGGGGATATCCCGAGGTGCTGACTCGCGCCATCGAGCGTCGTCGGCAGGCCTGGGCGCAGCAGTACATTGATGCGCTCATTCAGCGAGATATCCGTGAGCTTGCAAGCGTGGACAAAATCGAGGGGCTCACGAGGCTCCTGCGAGCGCTTGCCCTCACCTCTGGACAAATCGCAAACTTCAGTCAGCTTGCCGCTCAGGTTGGGCTGGACTCCAAGACAGCGGCAAAATTCGTTGGCATTTTCGAGCAGATGTTTATTCTGCGCCGGGTTGAGGCCTGGTCGAGCAATCGCCTCTCTCGACTGGTCAAGGCTCCCAAAATCCACTTCCTCGATTCGGGTCTGCTTGCAGTCCTCACGGGGGTGACCGCATCCGAAATTGAGCGCAACCGTCTGAGGCTGGGGCCGCTGCTGGAGGCCTTTGTCTGCTCGGAGCTTCTCAAGCATCTTCATGCAGCAGACGAGCCCTATCGCATCTACCACTATCGCGACGCAGACCAGTACGAGGTGGACTTTGTGCTTGAGGACGCCCGCGGGGGCCTAATCGGCATTGAGGTGAAGGCCGCGGTTAGCCTCGGAAAGAGCGACCTTCGGGGCCTGCGGCGATTTGCTCAGCAGGTGCCGCAGTCGTTCATCGGTGGAATGGTCCTCTACGCTGGCGACGAGAGCCTGCCGCTCTCGGACAAGATCTGGGCCATCCCCCTCTCTAGCCTCTGGGCTTAGAGGTTTCGGCAGGCCACCACCGCAATCCCCGTTTTCTCCCAGACCAGCTTGGAGTCTCGGCAGGCGGTTTCCTGAGACAGACGGCCCAGGTCTTTGGCGTGAAGCACCACCCAGCTGCCGGGCTTGGGCTCGCCCTTCGGAATCACCTGCCCTGCCGCAAACGATAGGCTGGGCGCTGCGAGCCGCCAGGTGAGCGCGTGCGCAAGGGCCTGCTCGTTGGACCCCGGCTGGCTGTGATTGCGCAGCACCTGCGCGGCCTCCACGATTGGGCCGCGAAGCGCCTGCATCACCGTGGGCACCATCAGGCCGTAGAGCGCCACGCCGCAGAGGGCTGCACCCCAGGCAGCACCCCAGGCCTCGCGAATCGGCAGCTGCCTAGGCCGCCAGAGGGCCAGCACAATCGGGTCGATCGCCAGCAGCGCAATCAGCAGCAAGGGCCAGGACGAGTCCTCGAGCAGGTGGGCGGCCTCCATCAGCACCACCCGGTAGTAAGGGTCTTGCACGCCGAGCGCCACCTCACCAAGCCAGAACGGCGAGAGCCCCAGGCCCATCGCACAGAGCCCCGAAAAGCCCGCAGCCCAGCGCATCAGGCCCTCGGGCTTGCCTGCCGCACCCCCCAGCACCAAGGCCATCAGCACCAGCAGGCCCGAGAGGCCGTAGAAGCCATAGTGGGGGAGCTTGGTCGCCGAGAAGCTGAAAAAGACCACGACAAAGCCCAGCACCCACCAGGCCATGTGCGCCTCGCTGGCCCGCAGGGGCCCGCCATGGCGGAGCTGCTGAGCGCCCGACCAGAGGGTCTTCACCACGACGGGCAGCCAGGGCAGGCTGGCAATCAGCATCCAGGCGGGGTAGTAGAGGGGGCCAGCCGAGAAGCCATGCATGGTCTCGGTAAAGCGACTCAGGTTGTGCTGCCCAAAAAAGCCCTCGATGAAGGCGCTTCCCTGCGCCTCAAACTGCAGCCAATACCAGGGGAGGCTCACCGCTGCCGCAATCAGCCAGGCTAGGGGGTCTAGGGACAGTCGCAGCCAGAGGCCTATGCGCTGCATGGAGAGCGCGGCCAGAAGGCTGGCAGCAGCAGGCACCATGACTGCCACAGGGCCCTTGGTGAGCACGCCCAGTCCAATGAAGAGCGCCGCCCAGCGAAAGCTCGCGCGGGCCTCTCGCAAGGCCGTGTGGCCAGCAAGGCCACGGCCATCGGCCTGCACCACGGCCAGCCCCTTCCAGAGCATCAGCAGCGAGGCGGCCATCAGGGCGTTGAGCAGCGCATCTGCAGTGGCCGCGCGAGACATGGCAGGAACGCCCAGGCAGGTGGCAGACACCAGCACCCCCCAGGCATAGACATTAAGTGCTGCCTCGGGCGCGAGTCGACGGGCGATCAGATAGGCCCAGCCGCCCATGCAACCTATCCATGCAAGGCCCGCCACGGCACTGGGCAGCCGTGCGCCCCAGGCGTTCTCCCCAAACACCGCAAAGCCCAGCATCTGCAGCCAGTGAATCAGCACGGGCTTATCGAATCGAGGCGCATCAAGCAGCCAGGGAGAAATGAAGTCGCCGCGTGCGAGCATCTCGCGCGTGGCCTCCGAGAACGCCCCCTCATCTACATCGGTGAGGGGTGAACTGCCCAGCTGAAAGAACAGGATGACCAGCGCTGCGAACCAGGCAAAGGCCAGCAGTCTGCGGTCGTGCTGCATCAAGACTTTCTGGACTGAAGCCAGGCCACCAGACCCAGCAGTCCCTGAAGGGTGGCGGTAAGGCCAAAGAGAATGGAGCCTGCCATGACACCAGCTTCGTCAAAGCCCAGCGGAGCGAGAAACGCCACAGCACCGAGTTCGCGCGCACCGAAACCGCCAATCGCAGCTGGAAGTGCGCCGAAGAGAAAAATGCCGCAGCTCACCGCGGCCACCACGAGCGGTGGCACATCAAGCCCCACTGCCTGAAGTGAGCACGCCAGTGCGGCAATTCCCAGGGCCTGACTCACGGCCGTGTGCGGCAGCGTCTTCACCAGCAACGGAGTTGAGCGTGCCAGCTGCAGCATCACCTCAATCTTTCCCTGCCAGCGACCCGTCTGAGCGGCAAACTTAGAGATGAGTGGCGCCCCCACACCGGCGGCCAGCCAGGGCAGCACGAGCAGGGCCGCCAGAGTCTGCGCATATCCCATGGCTCCGAAGAGGGTGGCATTGGAGAGCATGTTGGTGTCGGCGGCCTGGCCACTTCGCCACTGGGCTGCGAGCGCACCGAGCGCCAGCAGGCTCAGCAGCGCGAGCCCCCAAAAGCCTGCTGCACGATCTAGAAAAACCGTTGCAGCCGCCAGAGACTGACGCTCTGGCCTCTCTTCTCTACAGGCGGTTTGGGCAAGGCCCATGCTTCGCCAGACATCCCCGCCCACAATGCCACCCGGCAGAATGCTGTTGGCAAACACCCCCTGAAAGTAGAGCGAGGCCATCTTCAGAACCGGCGCATCAAGGCCCATACGTCCTGCGATCGCTCGCCATCGCAGCACGCAGACGAGATTGGCAAGAAGCGCGAGCAGCAGCGCTGCGACCATCCAACCGGCTTGGGTCTGCATGAGGCTAGCCGCCACCTCTGACCAGCCCACCGAATGAAACAACGCCACCAACAGCAGAACGCCCAGCGTGGGCTTAAAGAGGCGCTTCACGCTCAGATCTCGCGCTCATTCCTTAACAGGTACTGCCGTCGCCCAGAAGGCTCGTGGTAGATGCGAATGAGCAGCTCGCCCAACAGGCCCACAGCGAGTAGCTGCGTGCCCATCAGCGTGAGCAGCAAGCCCAGAAACAGCAGAGGCCGGCCTCCGATGTCCTCACCCAGCACAATCTTTTCACAGCCGAGCCACCCGAGCACCCCCAGCCCGAAGACCAGCATGAAGAGCGCCACCCCGCCGAAGGCATGAATGGGTCGGTGCAGAAACCGCATGGTGAATCGAATCCAGAGGAGATCCAGAATCACCCGGATCGTGCGGTCGATGCCGTACTTCGACACACCTGCGCTGCGGGCGTGGTGCCGCACGGGCACCTCCACGATGCGCGCGCCCACCTCGGCCGCCAGTGCCGGAATAAATCGATGGAGCTCACCGTAGAGCCGCAGGTCG
>JBEAMW010000054.1:0-4995 GCA_041165705.1 Pseudomonadota bacterium | reverse complement strand
TTCTTTTGGGCCGATGTGAAGCACAGCGGAGAGATGGATGAGTGGTTTAAGTCGCACGCCTGGAAAGCGTGTGTAGGTTCATAGCCTACCGCGGGTTCGAATCCCGCTCTCTCCGCCACCGCATGTGCCCCTATTCCCGCTCTGTCCGCCACCCAGGCAGGCGAAGGTTGAGGGCCAGCGCCAACATCCTCAGTGAGAATCCAAGGCCAGCGCCAATCATGAGCGCAAGCCACTGGTCTAGGCCAAGTGCGTTGCTGGCAATCACCGCCCAGCCCGCAATGAAGGCAAAGATGGCGTAAGGCTGGTGGTCGTGGAAAACCTTGGGGAGGTCGTTACAGAAGACATCCCGAAGCACGCCACCAAAGACTGCCGTCATCACCCCCATCAGCGCTGCCACGAGGGCGGGCATCTCCATGGTGATGGCGATCTGTGTGCCGCTTGCGGCAAAGAGTCCGAGACCTAGAGCGTCTGGAATTTGAATGAGCCGCTCGGTGGGCTCGAAGTGCTTCTTTCGCATGAACACTGGTGCGAGTACCGCAGTGACCAGAACGAGCAACAGCAAATCCCAGTGTTCAACCCAGAAAAAGGGGCGCCGATCCAGAAGGAGATCTCGCAGGGTGCCGCCGCCAAAGGCCGCCAGAGAGGCGACGACACTGACACCCACAATGTCCAGGCGCTTGCGAGCCGCCCCCAGAATACCGGAGGCGGCAAAAGCCAGCGTTGCAAGTGTTTCGATGAAGAGCGTCACTGACTTTCATGCAGAGCAGAGATGCTTCAGTCTACCTTGGCGCCGGATTCCTTCACGACCTTCGCCCACTTCTTCACCTCAGAGTCGATGAGGCTCGCAAACTCTGCGGGCGACTGCCCCCCGGGCTCTGCACCCAGCGTCTTCCAGGTGGTGGAGAGTTCAGCGCCAGCGAGACCCTTTGCAATCTCTTGCTGGAAACGAGTCACGATTGCAGCTGGTGTCCCGGCTGGCGCCCAGATTCCATACCAAGTGCCTGCATCAAATCCAGCCACGCCCATTTCGTTCAGGGTGGGGACATTGGGCAGCGCAAATGACCGCTTGGCCGTGGTTACCGCAAGGGCCAGCAGGGCACCGCTGGCAATGTGAGGAGCTGAGCTTCCAAGCCCGTCAAACATGAAGTCGACATGGCCTGCCAGCAAGTCGGCGAGGGCTGGCCCCGCACCCCGGTAGGGGATGTGCTGCGCCTGCATGCCGGTGGCGTTCTTCCACATCTCAACCACGAGATGATGGGCTGTTCCGTTACCAGCAGAGGCGTAGTTCATCTTGCCGGGATTGGCCTTCACATACTTCTGGAAGTCCGCGTACGACTTGATTTGGGGAAGTCGCTTGGGATTGATCACCACAACGTTGGGCACCGAAGACACCATGGTGCAAGGGACCAGATCCTTCTGGAGGTCGTAGCCGAGCTTGGGGTAGAGGGAGGCCGCAATGGTGTGGTGTACCGCACCGACGAGCCAGTTATAGCCATCGGGTGCTGATTTGGCGGCCACCTCTGCACCGAGTGTTCCGCCGGCGCCCGGTCGGTTGTCGATGACCAGCTGTTGGCCCATGGCAGCCGAGAGCACTTTGGTGAGTGGGCGTGCAAATGCATCGGTTCCGCCCCCGGGAGGGAAGGGCACGATAAGTCGCACGGGCTTCGTGGGCCAGGCCTGTGCTTGTGCAGGTGTTGGCCAGGCCGCAGGGCCGATTGTGGCGAGTGCAGAAAGCGCACCAAGCGTTCCAAGTGCTGCGCGTCTGCCGTTTTGATTGTGTTGATCGTGCATGGTCGTCTCCTTTTGACCAAGACAATCTATCGACGCTCTGGACCTTCTGAAATGAGGGAGTTCCCGGGGAGGGAGCAGCGGAGTGAGCGTCCCGCCTTTAAAGCCACTTGGCGATGTCTTCGATGTCGTCGTCCATCATCTCGCGAACCTCCGCGGCCACCAGTACGCCTCGTCGGTCGATCACAAAGAGCTGGGGCAGCCCCTTGCGCTGGCTGTAAATGCTGCGCCAGGCAGCAGTCGCCATTCCTGCCTGGAAGCTGTACTTGCCCTTTTGCATGTACTGCTCCGCGGCCGCCTTGGTCTTGTCCAGGCTGATGGTGACAACCTCAAGCCCCTTGCCCTTGTGCCGCTTGTAGAACGACTCAAGCAGGGGGTTTTGGCGGCTACAGAAGGGGCACCAAGACCCCCAGAACTCAATCACCACCACCTTGCCCTTTAATGCGGGCCATTGAATCGACTCCCCAGACAGCAGCTCCAGGGGCGGTAGCTGAACCGGCTGGCCCACCTGCCAGATGGGTTCATTTGCACGGGCAGGGGGGGCGAGGCCCGCCAAGGCCAGCGCGATCATGAGCGCTCGACGACCTGGGGCTGCTCGATGAACGGTGATCATGTTCGGATCTTAGGCGCTTCGTCCCTAGCTGGCCATAGTCTGGCGCACAGCCCTCTCCCACTGGTGCATCAGGGCCTGGGCCTCGTCTCGGGAGATCCTGGGCTCGAACCGCTGGTGAGCGCGATGTGAGTGTTCGAGCTCCTCGGGGCTTTGGTAGATGCCGGCGCTCAGGCCAGCCAGATAGGCGGCGCCCAGGGCAGTGCTCTCTACAAACTCGGGGCGAAGCACGGGGATACCCAAGAGGTTGGCCTGAAACTGCATGAGCAGATCGTTGACGCTGGCTCCACCGTCGACTCGCAACTCGGTGACAGGCTGCTTAGCGTCTCGGTTCATGGCCTGCAGCAGCGCCGTGCTCTGAAAGGCAATGCTCTCCAAAGCCGCTCGCGCGATGTGGGCCATGGTCGTTCCGCGCGAAAGGCCCACCATGGTGCCGCGTGCATCCGCCTGCCAGTAGGGCGCGCCCAGCCCCGTAAAGGCAGGCACCAGTACAACTCCACCCGAGTCGGGCACGCTCTCGGCTAGTGCCTGCACGTCAGCGCTTTTGTTAAAGGCATGCAGCCCGTCACGCAGCCACTGGACCACCGCACCACCGATGAATACGCTGCCCTCGAGCGCGAAGACCGGCACGTCATTGGACTGGGCTGCGCGGGTGGTGATCAGGCCGTTGTGGCTGGTCTGAGGATGTTTGCCGGTATGCATCAGCATGAAGCAGCCAGTGCCGTAGGTGTTCTTGGCCTGGCCAGCGCGAAAGCAGGACTGCCCAAAGAGCGCACCCTGTTGGTCTCCCGCCACTCCACCAATCGGAAGTTCGGCACCGAGCCACTGTGCCTGTGCCTGTCCAAAATCGCTGGCAGATGGATGAACGTGAGGCAGAACGGAGGCAGGGATATCGAAGCGTTCGAGCAGTTCGATGTCCCACTGGCTGGTGTGAATGTTAAAGAGCATGGTGCGTGCCGCATTACTGACATCTGTTGCATGCACCGCCCCGCCCGTGAGCTTCCAGACCAGCCAGCTGTCCACGGTGCCAAAGGCCAGCAGTCCGCTGTCGGCCAGGGCGCGCGCGCCGGGAACCTGGTTCATGATCCACTGCAGCTTCGTGGCAGAAAAGTACGCGTCAATGAGCAGGCCGGTTTTTTGCTGCACTCGTGGCGCCTCTCCCGCCTCTCGCAGCCGCAGGCACTCCGGCTCGGTTCTGCGGTCCTGCCAGACAATGGCGTTGTAGATCGGCTCACCGGTGTCTCGCCGCCAGACGATGGTGGTCTCACGCTGGTTGGTGATGCCGACGGAGGCCACCTGAGAAGCGCAGATGCCAGACTCCTGAAGCGCTCGTCGGGCTGTGGCGAGCTGGCTGGACCAGATCTCTAGTGGGTCATGTTCCACCCAGCCCGAGCGCGGATAGATCTGGCGAAACTCCTGCTGAGCGGCCGCAAGCACCGAGCCGTCCCGACGAAAGAGGATGCTTCGCGAACTGGACGTGCCTTGGTCGAGTGCCAGGAGGTAGGTCATGGGCCCAGTGTAGCCCGGGCGAGCATGCGCCAGCAGTTAGACTCTTGCCATGGGTATCGAACTAATCGACTTGTTTCTTCATCTCGACAAGCACCTGGCAGAGGCCGTGCAGGTCTGGGGTCCATGGATCTACGCGCTCCTGTTTCTCATCATCTTTGTTGAGACTGGCGTCGTGGTGATGCCGTTTCTACCGGGCGACTCTCTTCTCTTTGTCGCAGGCGCAATTGCTGCAGTTGGAGGCATGAACCTCCCCCTTCTGATGGGCTTACTCTTTCTTGCCGCTGTGCTGGGCGATGCGTTGAACTACGCCATCGGACGGCAGGTGGGTCGGCGAGTGTTCTCGTGGGAGAACTCCAAAATCTTCAACCGCGACGCATTTGATAAGACCCACGCCTTTTATGAGCGACACGGCCCCATGGCGATTGTGATCGGCCGATTTATTCCGTTTGTCAGAACCTTTGTTCCCTTTGTGGCCGGGGTGGCCCAGATGTCCTACCCCAGATTTCTCGCCTACAACCTCCTGGGCGCCTTAATCTGGGTGGGAAGCCTTACGACGCTGGGCTATCTGGTGGGCGATCACCCCTGGGTGAAGGAGAACTTCTCCTGGGTGGCACTCGCGATGATTATTGTCCCCGCGCTTCCTGCTGTTTGGGTGTTTGTGACCACCTGGTGGGGCTCCATTCGGGCTAAAGCGATTCCTCGGTGATCAACCCCCAAAGAGGTCGTCCAACGCCTTCTTTGCTGCATTGCTGTCCGAGCGTTGTGTTGGTTCTACTTTGGGATACTCCTCCGCGATTCGATCCTCATAGTAGGTGGAGGGGTTGGGGGCATTGCACAGCCTTCGAAACACCTCTTCTGGGACTGGTCTGAAGGCGACACTTGCCTTGTTGCGCCAGCGCAGCTCGAGGGTTCGGCTGGACGGGTCGAAGAGCGCCTCTGCGAGGTGTCCGGTGGTGAAGGTTTTGGTTGTCATCGTGTCTGAACCTCTCGCAGGCCCATTTAGCGGTTGATGAACTTCTCCATGTCTGAGACGAGCCTGTCTGCGGCGTCTCCACTGGAGCCTGTCCAACCCCAGCGCTTGACGGTGC
>JBEAMW010000053.1:0-21554 GCA_041165705.1 Pseudomonadota bacterium | reverse complement strand
CTTGGCGGATGCGCGTCAGCGTACGTCACATTGGCTGATGCGCGAGGCGATTACGCAGTACGTCGATAGAGAAGAGAAGCGCGAGGCGTTTCGCCGGGACACGCTCAAAGCTTGGGAAGATTTTCGTGAAAACGGATTGCATGTGACCGCGGATGAGGCAGATGCCTGGATGGCTCAGCTCGAACAAGGCAATGACGTTGAGCCGCCCGGATGTCACGCCTGATTTGGTCTCCGGCAGCGTTGCTGGATGTCAAGCGGCTCTATGACTTCCTCAAGCCCAAGGACCTTGACGCTGCAAAACGCGCCGTAAAGGCTATCCGCCAAGGTGTCAAAGTGCTGGATAAGCAGTCGGGAGTGGGGCGCCCAGTTGAAGACATGGAAGATGAATTCCGTGACTGGATCATTGATTTTGGCGACAGCGACTATGTGGTTCGTTACCGGGTTGGCCAGCGCTTCGTCACGGTATTAGCGGTGCGCCATCAGAGAGAGGTGGGATTTTGATGGGGGCTATCCCCCAAGTCTTTCCTCAGTGATCCCAGCATGGCCGGGGAGACCAGACTACCGAGGGCTGGCATCAACGCCATCTCGAATGATTGACGCTAGGCGGCGACGCTCTTCATCGCTTGCAGACTCCACCTCATGAATGAGGGCACTCATACTGCTGGCACTCAACACGACCGAACCCATGGCCCAGCCGGGGAAGAGCCGAGGTACATTTCTGGAGACCTCGAGCGACTGAAAATCACAGTGCCTTGCGTCCACCGAGATTTTCTCGAGTGTCGCGTCGAGCGCATGGCTCGGCCCCTCGAGAATCTGCACAATCCGCTCTCCTTGAATCACCAACAATCCCGTGAGTCCGAGCTTTCGATTGTTTCGATGACATTGGACCAAGAGCTCACTGTGCTCGGATGAACTCATGAGTGAACGACTCTGATACACCGCACGCGCCACAGAGTCCTGGGGCGCAGACGCCTCTCGAAGCCCTGCGGAGAGCGCTTCAAAGTCTGATCGGTCGGGGGATAGGCTCACCATGCCGCCCATTATCAAGATTTCGCCTATTGGCGGGTGGAAAATCTGTTCAGTGCCGACGACACGTACACTCATGAGTCATGAATGTCCGGGCACCCGACAATCCCTGCTTTGAGTGCGGCCAGTGCTGCAAAAGGCTCAGGGTGAGTTTCTATCACGCAGAGCCCGTGCCGTTTAAGCTCACAGTGAAGCTCACCCCGCATCGAGCGTGCATGAAAGGCACTGATACTGGGAGTGGTTGCATTGCACTGGCCCATGACTCAACACAGGGCTATCGATGCACCATTTATGAGCAGCGGCCGAGTCCGTGCAGGGACTTCAATGTCTTTGACGAGGACGGCAGTCCCAACCCCACCTGTGCCAGGCTTCGCGCCGAGGCGGGTCTTCACCCTGTCATTGCACATGACTGAGCTCATTCAGCCAAATCGCGGGCAGCTTGGCGAATATCTCGCCGCACTTGAGGGCGGGTTCAACCCCAATCCGATGCTTGGTGAACGCGGCCGACGGATGGCGATCGAGTTGGCCCGAGACAGGCCGGACGAGTATCTTGCGCTTGCGCACGACCCGGAGGGCCTGGGCCCCCCAGTCCTCTGCCCCGATGGCTCCACCGTGCCCCGACTCCCCTCAATCACGAGGTGGATCTGGGACAACGGTTTCTGCGGAACCATCGGGTTTAGGTGGAGACCTGGAACAACCGATCTTCCGCCCACCTGCCTGGGGCACATTGGATACGCCGTTGTGCCCTGGCGTCAGGGCATGGGCATTGCCACACGGGCGCTCGCCCTGATGCTCGAGGAGGCAACCCAGCGTGGGATGCCCTTCGTGACGCTCACCACTCGCTTTGACTTCATTGCGTCCCAGAGAGTCATTCAAAAGAACGGTGGGACTGCACTGGAGGAATTCATAACGCCGCCGGAGATGGGAGCGGAGAGAGGCATTCGATTTCGGATTGACCTCCCGAAACCCGACTCGCCTGGCCAGACGAAGATTCAGTCCACTTGATTCGACTGAGCATTTGAAATCGCGGGCTGCAGCAAGGACCGGCCCTGCCGCCTGAGCGGCAGCATCGACTTTCCGGGATGCATGGGGTGGCGTCCAGTGAGAAATAAACAGTCTTCTCCGATGGCCATCAAGCCACTACACCCCCGAGACCACGCAATGGTCTCACCAAGAAGCCGGCCCACCAACGGGATGGAGAGTTCTTGGAGGGACACCAGTTCGATCACGACCGTACTCGCCTCAGAGAGTGAGCGCGCGCCGGCCTGGTGACCTGGAGCGTCCTTCTCCCCAGGCGAGAGCGGAAGGAACCGCCCATCCCTCGGATCGGTCCACGCTCGAATATCCGTCTCAGTTGGGCTTAGACGGCTCACAGACACTAACCGCGTTGCTCTGGCCTGAAGATAAGCTGGGGAGGGATGGACCCAATCTCTTGGCCACATCCAACTCAGGGCCTCAGAGGCAATCCTCTCCTGGTCGCTGAGCCCCAGCCCCTGGACCGACACCCTTCTCGCAATTTCTCGTGCGGAGAAATCAAGGTAGGTGCCGTGAAAGGCCACGACCAATACCTGCAGAGTGGAAAGAGACAGCATCAGAAATACAGGAAAGGCCATCGACCATTCCAGCAGACCGCTGCCCTTAGGACTACGGCGCATGAACATCAGAGCCGCTCCTCTACGGAGTCTGCGGCGGCACAGACATACACGCGTGCTCGGCGAGGTGAGAAGACGCGTTTCACTAGAGCTCCGGAAGACGAATGAAATCGAATGTCTGAGGGTAAGCGTCCAAAAAACGTATGGACGGCCCTTGTGTGTGGAAAGAGCAGGATGTCTCCGGTTCGCAGTCCCGGCCGAGCGGAACCAAGAAGGCGCGACCAGAAGCATGCACAGGTAAAAATCCTGGTGGTCACGGTGTGCCCCCACTCACTGAGAGCAATGCCTTACTGAGAGGAGCGAGTAACACCACAAAGGTGCAGGGGAAGATGCATATCATAAGCGGCGCCATCAGCTTTACAGGCGCCTGAAGGGCCCGCCTTTCCATTTCCATCTGGGCTTCACGCCGACACTGCTCGGACTGACGCTTGAGGACCCCTGCGATGCTCTGTCCCTGAGTCTCACTGAGGACACAACTCGCAGCAAACCGGTGGATCACAGGAATGGCCAACACCCGGCGCAATCTCAGGAATGCCGGCTCAACACCCAGGCCTCGCTTAATGTCCTCCAATGACTGACGTATCGCTCCGACCCAGGCCCGATCGTCCTCGCGGAACCCTCGACTCAAACTTGCTTCCAGAGACTTGTTCAGGCTTTGTCCAGCCTCCAAGGCAATCACGACTCCATCCAAGAGGGCGGGCATTCCATCCAGGCAGAGTTCTTTGGCCTTTCGGTCTCGTGCCTGCAGGCGTCTCGGCGGGTCAAACCAGGCTGCGAGGCCACAGAGCCCCGCCAACATGAGCGTCAGAAGGGGCTCAAGACCTGAGAGAAGGCCGATCAAACCTGCACAAACGAATGAGACTGCAACGAGGATGCACTGCAGGGCTCGCTCGAAGGGCTCATCCCAGAAGGCCCACCCTTGGAGTTCCGAGCGATCACGAACTCCCTGATTGAGTCGACTCATCCGAGCGAGCGACGGTTTAATCTGAGAGGCGAAGAAAAGAAGTAAGGAAGGGTAAGGAAGCCCTTGCCCAGTGACCTTGTGAGCAAGCAACCAGCTCCGAAATAAGCTGAGCCACCTTGGCGCGTCGAGTATGCATTGAGCCAACAGATTGCCGAGGAGGAGTGCAAAGAGGCCAATGAAGAACAACAGGCTGTGATCCATCAGTGTGCTCTCCGTACCTGGGTGATTTTGCGTATCCAAATAAGCCCAACACCCTCGAGCAGGGCGACAACCCACAGCAGAAGGCTTCCCAGCTGGGACTGAAAAAAGAAGCTCCAGACCGAAGGGTCCATGAGCCCAGTCATGAAGAGGAGTGCAGGTGGAATTCCGATCATCACGATGGCCTGAAGCCTCCCCTGGGACGTTAGCGCATCAGCCTTGGACTGCAGCGCTAATTCGGCAGCGAGGTTGTGCCCAATCGACTCGACGAGCGGGGCGAGACTTCCGCCTGAGCGGCTTGAGACACCCGCGCAGAATGCAAGGTCCTTCATCGCGGGTAGGCCGCTGTTCTCTGCCCACCGAGTGAGCGCCTCCTCTTGAGACAGTCCAAGTCGAAGGAGATTGAGCAGGCGATCGATTTCCCCTCGAATGGGCAACGACAGCTGGTCTCTGGCCTGGGCAATGGCGGTCCGAAGCGAAGCACCCGCCCGAAGCGCACCAGAGACCGCGTCACAAAACTCGGGGAGTTGACGCTCCACCTGTCGTTTTCTCTGCCGGGTCTGCCACTGGGTATGAAGACGACTGAGAAATCCGAGCAAAAGGGCGCTTGAAGCGCCCCAGAGGAGAGATCCCGTGCCAACACCACAGAAGAGACCAACGCCGAGACAGACCAGGAGCCTCAGCATGGGGAAGCTTCCCAGCTCCATGACCATTCGAGACCCTCGGAGTCGCGGAACCCATTGACTAGTCGTTGATGCCATCGCCCAGACAGCTGTGAAGGTACACAGCGCAACGAGCACCAAGAAGAATCCATACAGAACAGGAGTTGTCATGTGAGCACATACTCCTGTGCGGCAGCAGACCATTCAATCAGCGTTTGAAGTTGGACTTTCCCAGACTCCATTCCGCAGACTTCCGTAATGCTCTCGATTCGGCGTGAGCCGTCTGGATAGCGTCGTTGCTGAATGATGAGGTCAAGAGCGCCAGCGATCTGCTCGCGAATCGCCTGAACCGGGAGATCAAACCCAGCCATGAGCACCATAACCTCAAGACGGCCCAATAGTTCGCGAGGGTTGTTTGCGTGTGCAGTAGTCATTGAGCCTTCATGCCCCGTGTTCATGGCCTGAAGCATGTCCAAGGCCTCTCCGCCACGGCACTCGCCCACAATGATTCGGTCGGGGCGCATTCTCAATGCATTTCGAACAAGGTCGCGTATGCGAATGGCGCCTTGGCCTTCATGGTTGGCATCCCGACATTCCAGCGCGACAAGATTAGGAAGACTAAGCGACAGTTCAGCGGAATCTTCGATCGTGACGATGCGTTCAGAGGGAGCAATCTGGGTTGCGAGTGCTCGCAGCAGGGTGGTCTTTCCAGATCCGGTTCCACCGCTCACAACCAGATTCTTTCGATTCCTCACGCTCTGCCTGAGGTGCTCGACGAGTTCGCGGGGAAGCCCTGTCTTTGCCATAAGGGAGTCGAACTGCAGCGGCTTATCTGGAAAGCGTCGAATTGTGAGGCTGTGACCATTCACTGCGGGCGGAGAGAGCACCGCGTTCAGTCGTGAGCCACACGGAAGTCGGCCATCCGCCATCGGATGACTCTCGTCGAGCCTTCTTCCCAAGGGCGTAAACATTCGCTCCAGGATGAGGCGAAGGGACTGGGCATCGGAGAAGCTGTCGGCCACACGCTCGCACCGTCCTCCCCGCTCAACAAAGACGGCATTGGGGCCGTTCACCATGATTTCAGTCACTTCAGGGTCTGAAAGAAATGGCTCGAGCGGTCCAAAGCCAACTGACTCCGCCACTAGACGCCCCACAAAGCGTTGGCGACTGAAAGGGTCTAAGTCTCTAATCTCCTCAGCAACAACCTCGGCAAGTTCCGCTGTCTCAGCGCGAAGTGATTCGTCCGACATTTGGGACCACTCTCGCTTGCGCCGCTCAAGTGCGACTCTCAGCTTGAGCAGAGCCTGACGAAGTTGAGTTGTAGTCCATCCATCCTTTCCTTCTCCCTCAACCGCCTGACTCGGGCCCTCCTCAACTCGCGATTCAGACTCTTGCGACTCGAGATCTCCGATGAGTAGTCGATCCCCATCGTCGGTCCCCAGCACGGAGACACGCCAAGGGCCAATTTCGATCTGATCTCCTACCCTCAGAGGTCCGTATTCCTGAACCAACTGTTGATTCACCCGAGTCCCCGAGAGAGATCCGCTGTCCATGAGGATCCACCCACTCTTTGCCTGTCTCAATTCGCAGTGTCGCTTCGCCACTGCAAAACCAGAGAGCGAAATTTCTGCGTCCTCAGCTCGGCCGATTCGAATGGAGTGTGAGGCCGCCGGAAAGCAAAAGCGGCCTTCAATGGATAGACCTCGGTTCACCTGAAGCTCAATCATTTTGGAACGCCTCCCTATCGGACGGTGTATGGGGGTGTTGGGGGTGGAGTTGTTTGCGAAACTGGCTGGCGGCAGATTCCGTCTCTCGAATTCGGTCTAGGTTCAGGCTTGATGCAGCAGTCACCCGACGAGGGGTGAGCAAGACCACCAGTTCGCTTCGACGCTCGAGGAAATCGCGAGAACGAAAGAGCGCGCCGATTCCAGGGAGATCTGCCAGCCCAGCAAGCTTGTCTCGGCTAAAACTGCCTTCCTCTGAGATTAGTCCTGACAACACGAGGGTCTGCCCCTCTCGCAGGCTGACCTCCGACTGAGTCATGCGAGAGAGAAAACCAGGAAGTTCGCCCACCTTAATTGCAGGGTCCACGGTTGAGAGCTCCGTGGTGATCTTGGCCTCGATGAGCCCTCCGGGCCGTGAGACGGGCGCGACCTCAAATCGAATGCCATACGGCTTGAATTGCACGGAACTGTTGCCCAGTGCACTCGTTGTGGGAAGTGGCACCTCGCCCCCCGCGAGGAAGCGTGCCTGCCCACCGCTTCGGCAGGTGAGCGTGGGCTCCGCCAAGACAAGCGCCTCCCCAGACTGCTCCATCAGATTAATCATGGACAGGAGGCTGGTCTGCAGCCCAACGTAGGTGCTGAAAGGAGCAACACGCCCCGTGGGAGACTGACCTGGTTCAGCTGTAAAAGTCGGAAGGTTCAGCTGGACTGAACCGGCACTATTTTCGGCGCTGGGCGTTGCCTGGGGTCGAAACTGTTTGTTTGAAGAGATGTCGCCGACGATCGCAACAACTGGCCCAGACAGGGACTTCTGCCAGTTGAATCCAAGACTTTCCATTGCATTCTTCTTTACCTCGAGAAATCGCACTTCCATCGCGATCATCCGTTCGTCATCGGACCGCTCAACTGCGACCTCGACACTCGGATCAGACTTGGGGAGGGATTGGAGAGCAGTCCATTCGTCCTCCGTTGACACTGAACCCGTGATGAGTATCTTTCGTCCCTCCCGGCGAACCTTGACGTGCGAGGGTGACTTGACATGAATCTCGACCTGACGCTCGACCGTGGCGAGACCATCATCCACAACACGGACTCGGTGCTTGGTTAACACCCCCTTGGAGTCCCAGAGCAGCATTTCGGTCTCTCCAGTCTGGCGGCCGACCAGCAGGAGTTGGGATGGGTCAACACTCTTCGCAGTGACAATTCGTCCCTTCGAGAAAAGGACTCGCTTGAGACCCGGGGCTGAGAAGACGATGGACTGCCCCACATGGAGGTCGATATCTGAGAGGGGGGCCTCACCGCCCGACCGTTCAAGAGGGGAGCCGTATGCCGCCCCCAGCGAAGACAGCACCAACAGGTAAAGACAGATTAGGAAGGCTTTCATGGTGTATTCCCTTCGTTGTGAACCAAGATCTCAATCGCTGATGCCTTGGCGGCTGGGGTGGGCCGCAGGTTGAGTCCGTTGATGCTCAAGACGTAGCGGACTTGGCTGCTCGCAACTGCGGCCAAATAGCTTGAGACGAGGGACTCCGGAATCTCCAAGAAGTAGCTGGCAGGAGAGGCGTCATCCACTCGGAGCGCCCCTGACCCATCCTTTCGACCGCTGGCGCTCAACACCCTCAGGCTCATGGCGATTGGACGAGCGCCAATCCCCGGCTGTGAGTGCGCTTGCCTCTGTATTCCCTCGACCCCTCCGGCGCCCAGGCTGAGGTCTTCAGGATTTGGGCCCAAGGCCCAGACATCGATACGGTCTCTCGGAGTCATTGCGGACCAGGCCATCTGAGCCGAGGATCGATCCACGGGAACGAGCCTGTAGCCAGCTCGCGCCATGGCCACGGAATCCTGCGCCTGCGGGACGACGATCTGTGCGCCGAGGAGAAGCTCGCCCTTTTTAACCTTCACCCCAACCCTCTGCCCCTGGATCGAGGGAAACTGATCCGGAGAGAGAACGCCACTCGGCAGAAGGCTTCGTTGTGCCACCCTCACAGCGACTGTCTGAGCCGAAAGAAGGTCTCCTGCCTCGAGGTCTTTTGAGAAGACCAGCACCTCTTGCACGCCGCCCTTCGGTTGAGCCAGACCCCGCCAGAGTGCTTGCTGCTGCTCTGACCAGGCATAGGCGAGGAGGATTGCGCACACGCCGGCCAGAGCGGAGAGTGCGAAGGTAAACAGTCGAGGCCGGCTCGAGATTTTTTGAATCCAGGTCAATTTGGGCTCCAATAGATTGAGGGGTTCAGGGGGGTCAGCGCTGCTCGAAGGAGAGCGAGGTGTGAGGAAATTCAATTCGGGGGGGCGTGCCTGTGAGTAGGCGGTCAACATCACGCGCCAAGACACGGGTCTGCCAACCTCTCCAGCCCGATCGAGGGTGATTGGCATCTCGAAGGGCAAGGGTCCAGAAGCGAAGCGTCTCTCCCTCAAGGACCATGCCCTCACAGCTGCCATCGGGCACTCCGGACTGGGAGGGCGGCAACGCGCTGCTTACCTTCGGGCAGGATGGCCCCTCCAGAGTGACCGATTCAATGTGTACTGGCACTCCGTTCATAAGCGCGATGAAATGGGCAACAACGACAAGGCCGCTCATTGCGGGATCTCCCCGAGCGATTGGGCTGGAGCCAGTGGATCAAGCCGATGAAAGCGAGTGCGAATTGCTGCGGTATTCGAGTCAAGGCCCAGAAAGTCAGTGGCGGGCATCAGAACGAGCAGAGAGGGGGCATGTGCTGCCTCAATTGCAGCGGCAAGCGACTTCACTGGCTCTGAACCTTCTCGGATGCGGTCCTCAGCCGACTGTCTGCTGATCGATCGCCAGTCATGGGGAATCACGGAGAGGCTGAGCGACTCCACACCCGAGCCAAGCGATGCGCTCTGCCGGGGTGGCTCGATGTCAGCGCGAATCGCACGCAGGGGATTTCCATCAGGCAATGAGAAGATCTGTTCCGCACTCCCTGACGCCATCGCCCTCAACTGAAATGACCAGTCCCCGCTTCCCTGAGCCTGGGCACGCTGAAGATTCGCCTCGTAGTTTCGAACCAGACCGGTCCCGGGGAACAGGGCATTGAGGCCATCAAGCGTGCAGTTACCGGGAGACTGACGGCAGCGTTCCGTGTGAAGCCGTATGGCCTCTGAGGCATCTGCGCGCCCCTCAGACCAGCTCTGTATGGATCGAATCAGACCAAGACAGGCGAGAAACACGCCCGACACCACCAGCACCTCAATCAGTGCCTGGCCATCCGGCCGGTTTAGGTTTCTCATCTAGGGCTTCTCCAAAACCTGAGCCGCCTCAAATGCGAGCCGCTCGGACGTTGAGGCTGCAGCCAGGCGCGCATGCCAAAAAGGGTAAAGGTGGGTGGTGCCATGTGCGACGGCGAGGGATAGCTGCTCTCCGCGAGGTGGACGAAATTCGGTGACTCCCGTGGCAAGGGCCCAGAGCACTGGAATCGTGGCTGACCTATCACTGGATGAATCTGTGAGTGAATGCAAGAAGCCCAGCGCTTTCGACTTCTCGTCGTGAAGACGAACAGCGACTGGCACCCGGAAGGTCTGCCCAGTACTCTGCCGATCCTCCGCGAGGTGGTGCAGGCTCGTAAGGCCGAGGTAGCCGTCGATCCGAGCCACTGTGAGATTGGCTTGTGCTGTGCCCTGAGGATTTCGTGACGCCTGTGACATCGATAGCGGCGGAGCCTCCGTTGAAACCGCCTGCGCAGCGCCCCAGGAGAGTGGCCATAGCTCGCTGGTGCCTCGACATAGCCGAAACCAGCCGCTGGATCTCCAACGATGCAGAGACAGCGTGTCTTGTGCAATCCAGGCCGTTCGCGTGTCATTCAGTCTGGTCGAGCCCTCCCTCACAAGTCGCCCCAACAGGTGACTCGCCTGTCTAGGCACGCATCCGATATTGGGAAAGAACCAAGCTGCTGAGTCGAAGGATCGATCTTGGCTGTATGCGTCGAGAGCCGCTTCGAGGAACGAAGCGTTCCGTTCGGTCTGTTCAACTGACGACCGTTGAACAGACCAGTAGAACGATGGATTGGTGGGAACCGTGAGTGTCTGCCCGAAATACCGTTTGTCTGCCGACCAGACGACCTCGTTGACCAGCGACTGCGCTGCGAATGGAGTGAGCGTGCGATGCATCGCGAGCTGGGAGGCCATGAGCGCGTGAGTGAAGCCGCTCCGAAAGGGAATCTCCGCACGAGCTGAGAGCGATGCAACCTCTCGCGAGGCCTTTGCAGTTGCGTGCAGCGTCTGAGCAAACTCACGAAAGCCAGGCCAGATCGAGGCCAATGCTGCCGTCTGCTGGGTGAGCGTTTCGGCATGTTGAACATAGCTCAAGAGGCTGAGCGTCTGAGCCATCATCAACTCGTTAGCAATGATGGCTCGATTTGCATAGGCCTGATAGTTCAAGGCTTGCGCCTGCCAAGTGGCCACCGAGAGGGCCGCCATATCTGCGAGATGTTGGCCACGGGTTTTGTCGTGCAACATTCCCGCAACGCTGAGATAAAGCATCAGACCCAAGCCAAGGACAGCGCTCAGACCAAGCGCCATAACCAGTACCGACCCCCTCGGTGGACGGCGCATCAGTGATTGTCGTCACTGTAGTTGGAGAGGTCTTTCCGGTTGTTTGCCTGAAGCCGAGCGGAGTTCGCGCTCGTGCTTGCGGCACTGAGGGCTGCGCCGCCATCATTTCCGGCAATTTCCTGAGCGATTCCTGCCGTTTGGTTTCGGATCGTCTGTCCAAGAAGGCTATACACGCCAATGGCCGCAACAGCGACCACTGCAACCACCACGATGTACTCGGTCATGCCTTGCCCAGATGGGCGACGAAGCTGTTTTCGTTTCATGAGGGACTCCTGAGGTCTTTGGGAGCCAAGAGTCTGTGGGTGGGGCAGTGAATCAAGAAGCCGGCAGTCGGCCTAGATCATCTGTCCAACTCCACGATTCACCATCATCCGAGCCAAGCCCCCACTCCCTTCAGGTGCTCTTGGAGTGCGGCGGCTCTGCGGTCCATAATTCAGGCATGCGCACCATACAGATTCGGGCCGCGTGGAATGGACATAGTCACTGTCAGTCCTGCGGCATTCGGCAGTCCGCTCTCTTCTCAAGCCTCTCAGAGACCGATTTCTCCAAGGTGCATGAGCAGATTGATGACCTCGAGTTCGGCCCAGGTGCAGTGCTCTTCGAACAAGGCGCTGGCGCCAAGCATGTCTTTACCATCCGCTCGGGACTTGTAAAACTCTCCCTGATTAGCTCCGGGGGCGAAGAGAAGATCCTGCGGGTGATGCGATCGGGGGGGCTCTGCGGGCTAGACGCGATGAGTACTGGCGTCTTTGGCCAGGTTGCAACCGCCCTCACGCCGGTCTCCGCCTGTCGTATTCCAATTGCGCTCGTGGAGCAGCTCGACCGTGAGTCGCCGCAGCTCCATTCAAACCTAATGGGAAAGTGGGCTGAAACCCTAAGAGAGTCTGAGTCATGGTTTGCGGAGCTCAACACAGGCGCCGCAGACCAGCGGGTGGCCCGCTACCTCATCAAGATGCAAGTGGACGCCCAAGGGGCCACAGAGGCGGAGCCTCAGGCCTATCTCTTTAAGCGGGAGGACATGGGCTCCATGCTTGGGCTCACGCTCGAGACCGTGAGCAGGAAACTCAACGGGCTACATCGAGACGGTGTCATCGAGCTCATCAGTCGAACCAGCCCTGTTGCAACACTCCGCAACCTTGCCCGACTGCGTGAGATCGCCGGGCTCTAGCGCTCGAGCGCCCGCTCTTTGTAGGTGGTGTAACGAAGCGCAGTGCCCTCTGCCTCGATTCGATCCCAGACCTGGTCCTTCTCGGGCTGGCTCATGAAGATCCATCGACTAATCTCGTCAAAAGTTCTACCGCAGCCTTGGCAGATGTCGTCGCCTTGGGCGGTTGAGCAGATTGCAATGCAAGGGGAGTCGGGACGGGCCACTCGGATCTCTCAGAACAAATATTTATTTCTCTATTTTGATGGGCAAGCCGCCCGGGCGCAGAGATACCCCTCGTCGTTCAGTTAGTTTAGGGGCCGAACGCCCACCTTCTGAATTCGACCGCCCTCCATTTCACTCACCATCAGGGCATGGCCGGAGATGTCGAACTCATCCCCGACCACTGCGGGCTTTCCCAGAGCCTGTTGCAGCCAGTCGCCCATGGTCTGTCCGGGCAAGGCCTGGAGGTCCAGGCCATAAAAGGCCGCGATGTCAGCGGCCGGTGCAGTGGCATCCAGCATGAAGTCTCCAAATACCTTGCGTGAGGCCCGGCGATCCTCAATGTCGGGCAGCACCACGCCCATCCATTTCGCCACATGGGCCAGGGAGACCCCTTGAACCAAGAGCGAGAGCAGAACGACCATCAGGGCAAGGCTGAGCATCTCCCGTTTGGGATCTACGCCCGCCATGATCGGAAAAAGCGCAAGAATGATTGGCACCGCGCCGCGCAGACCAACCCAGGCCACAAACCCAATCTCACGAAGGGTGAACTTAAAGGGAGCGAGGCAGACCCAGACCGAAATCGGACGAATGATGAACATGAGCAGAAAGGCCAGGACCAGGCCCATCACCGCCCACTCGACGGCCTCGGACGGAACCACGAGAAGGCCAAGCAACAGAAACATAGACGCCTGGAAGAGCCAGGCCAGTCCGTCCATGGCGGGGATAACGGTTCTTACAAAGCGCGACTTGAGGTCTGCAATCAAGACCCCAAACACGTAGATGGAGAGAAAGCCTGAGCCACCCAAGACCAGTGAGAGGCCGAAGACGGAGAGGCCCGTCGCCATCAACAGGAGGGCATTGAGCCCTTGGTTGTGCGTGGCCTCAATCTTCAATAAACGCACCAGGCTCCGAAAGCCGTAGGCACTCGCCACGGGAACCACAAGCCCAACCCCGATCTGCTGAGCAGCCATGAGGGCGAGTGAGAGCGCGTCGAGGTGGCCCTGCGCCGGGTTGGCCAACGAGACGCAGACCATCGTAGCCACCAGCGTGAGAAACACCGCCATGGGGTCGTTCAGGCCAGACTCCACTTCGAGCGTGGTGAGCACTCGTTCATTGAGACGCAGCCCGCTGCCATTGAGGAGTGCGAACACGGCGGCGGCATCGGTGGATGACACGATGGCTCCAAACAGAAAGCCAAGCTCCCAGGGTAGGCCGAGCAGAAAATGGCTTGCCAGTGTGAGCAGCGCGCAGGTGAGCAGGACCCCGAGGGTGGCGAGAGAGGATGCGGGCCTAAGGGCCACGCGAAACATAGAGAACTGGGTTCTGAGCCCACCATCCAGCAGAATCACCGCCAGGGCGATGTTGCCCAGCCAGAAGCTAAGGGCATGGTCGTTGAAAACGATTCCACCGGGGCCATCCTCCCCGGCCAGCATGCCAATGCCCAGAAACACCAGAAGCAACGGGAAGCCGGTCCTCGCGGTGAACTGGCCCAGGAGGATACTGACAAACACCAGCAAGGCGCCCAGCAGGATGGAGCCCCCAAGCAGGTCTAGCGTGGCGTGCATCTGCAAGACCGAGCAGGTGGCGGGAGAAGCATCAGTTGCCGCTTACTTGGCAAAGAGCCTGGCTGGATCGGCCATAGCCTTGAACTCAATCGCATTTCCTGATGGGTCAAGGAAGAACATCGTGGCCTGTTCGCCCACTTCTCCCTTGAATCGAACATAGGGCTCGATCACAAACTTCACGCCTGCCGCCCTGAGACGCTCGGCCATGGCCTCCCACTCGGGCATCGAGAGCACGAGACCAAAGTGACGCACTGGAACCTTCTTTCCGTCGACATCCGAGCTGACATCGTTGGCGGCCTCGCCATGGGCCAGGTGGGCCACGATCTGATGGCCATAGAGATTGAAGTCAATCCACTCATCGGAGCTGCGCCCCTCAGGGCAGCCCAGCAGGCCACCATAGAAGGCGCGGGTCTCCTCCAGGTTGTCCACGGGGAAGGCCAGGTGAAAGGGGTGCGTTACGCCAGACATGGTGAGTTGCTCCTTGTTGAGTGAAATGAAAAGCCCCAGCCCAGAACATACGGGCCTTCTTCGATCCGTGTGAGGTGACCTACCCAATTCTGACGCAGCCGACAGAGGCGTTCGTGAAGTTCTCTCGCCTGCAGTTCGTTCAGGGCTGCGGAGAGCAGCTCTTGATGTCTGGCCTGAGCCTGCCTCAGCAGATCCTGGTGTTGGGTCCAGGCGGCGCGGGCAGCGGCAGGTCCGCTCTGCTGGGCCAGCCCAAGAACCTGGGCAGAGGCTTCCCGCATCTGAAAGAGGAGATCCGGAATGCCTGACTGAGCGGACATAGCGTTGAGCTGATCCTGGGCCTGGTTAAAGCGTTCGCGGGCGCGATGGGCCTGCTCGCTGCGCTCCAGCTGTCGCCTTCCCTGAAGGGTTCTGGCGAGTGCCATAGGCTCAATCATCTCTGCCGTGGCAGCCCAGAGCCCATCCTCAGCGGTCAGCCAGGCGCTGTGACGAAGCTCCTCTCGGGAGACCTGTGCGAGTCGTCCCTGGGCGTGATGCATGCAAAAGACTAGATGAGCCTCTGAGGAGAGCACACGGTCAAGCTCGAGCAAGAGCTTGTCCTGGTTGGCATATTCAGCCCCGAACTGGGAGACGGCCCAGTCAAACGCCCCATTGGGCAGCTCAGTGTGAGTCATGTCCACCGAACCAAGAAAGGAGATCTGAGCGGCCTTTGCAGGCTCGATGGACCGTGTCCAGGCGGGTGCAATGGCTGCAAGGTCAATCCCGAGATAGGCGGGAAGGGCAGGCCGCTCTTGGGCCAGCAGATGACCCAAGGGGCCGTTGCCGCACCCTAGATCGAGGGTGCGGTGGGTAGGCTCGAGCCGTTCAATCCACTCCTGAATCCAGAACGCGCGAACAGCGCCGGCGTAATTTCCCGAATAGGAGCCCAGGCAGGAGTGCAGCGCGCCTGTGGCCCAATAGCCAGTCCAGTCGGTCAGGTGTGGGTTGTGGTTCATAGCCGAGATCTTGCGCGCAGCATACACTCTGCGCCATGGTCAAAACCCTTGCCCAGCGAAGCCTGCAATCGGTCTGGCATCCGTGTACCCAGATGTGGCAGGCCGACCGAGATCCCCCTCTGGCAGTTGCAAGAGCTGAGGGCGCCTGGCTCTCTCTGGAGAGTGGTGAGCGTCTCTTCGATGGCATCAGCTCCTGGTGGGTGAACCTCCTTGGGCATGGCCACCCTCGGGTAGTCTCGGCCCTCAAAGACCAGCTCGACACGCTCAGTCATGTGATGCTGGCCGGGTTTACGCATGAGCCCGCGGTTCAGCTCGCTGAGGCGCTGAGCGAGCGGACGCATGGCCAGCTCGGTCACTGTTTCTTTGCCAGTGATGGCGCATCTGCAGTGGAGATCGCCCTCAAGATGAGTGCCCATCGGATGCGCGAGCAGGGTCGCCCTGAACGAAATCGATTTATCTGCCTGGCCCAGAGTTACCACGGGGAGACGCTCGGGGCCTTGTCGGTCACGGATGTCCCGCTCTTTCGTGAGGCCTACGCGCCACTCTTGCGGCCTCCACTCATTGCACCCTCACCCGACCCTCGACTGGCCCCCCCGGGCATGGGGGCCGAGGCGTGGGCCGAGCAGGCAGCCCGGGCGCTGGAGCGTGTGGTCGAAGCGCATCAGCACGAGGTCTGTGCGCTCATTCTGGAGCCTCTGGTCCAGGCCGCGGCGGGGATGGGAATCTACTCAAGTCACTACCTTCGTCGCGCGCGGGCCATCACCCAGGCCTATGACATCGACCTGATCGCCGATGAAATTGCGGTGGGCTGCGGTCGCACCGGGCGGTTCTTTGCCGTCGAACATGCCATTGAGTCCCCGTCGAACGGGCAGGAATGGCCCGACCTTATTTGTCTTTCCAAGGGAATCTCCGGTGGGTTTCTTCCGCTCTCGCTCGTGTTGGTCAAGCCTTCGATCTACAGGAGCTTCTACCATCCCGAGCCGCGACGAGGCTTTCTCCATTCACACTCGTATTCAGGCAATCCCCTTGCCTGCCGAGCCGCGGTAGAAGTGCTGAGGGTGATGGCAGAGGAGCAGATCCTGGAGCAGACCGCGCTGGCGGCGCGGAAGGTCTCAGAGGTTCTGAGTGCTCATCTCGAACCCGCACTAAAAGACGGAAAGCTCCAGCACCTGCGAGCGATCGGGAGCATCTGGGCGGTTGACCTCCCCGCCTCACCCGGCCGAGGGGAGCAGGTTCAGAGCATCCGCGCAGGCGCTCGAGCGCGGGGACTCTTCATACGACCGATCGGAGGGACGCTCTACCTGATGCCCCCTCTGGTGCTCCATGAGGGCCATGCGGAATGGCTCGCAACAACCTTTGCTCAGGCTGTCTTGGGCGGGCTGCATACCCATGCTTCTGGACCGACTCCACCAGCGCTTCCGTGAGCGCGAGGCCGCAGGCCTCGTTCGGACACGCTACACGAGCCTCGGGCCTTCCACCCGAACACTGGTTCGAACAGCGCTTGGCGCAGAGGCATCAGGGTTGCAACTACTGAGCTTTGCAAGCAATGATTACCTCGGTCTCACCGACCACCCGGAGGTGGTGAGTTCCTTTCACGAGGGGCTCGACCGGTATGGGGCGGGTTCTGGCGCCTCTGCCATGGTGAGTGGGCACAGCGAGGCTCACGAGGCCTTGGAGCGCGCCTGCGTGGCGTGGATGCGTCCACAATTTCCCGAACTCGACTGTCTGCTCTTCTCAACGGGCTACATGGCAAACCTTGCAGTCTTAACCGCCCTCACCGAACGCGGTGACGCGCTGTTCTGCGACAAGCTCAACCATGCATCACTCGTGGATGGCATGCGCCTGAGCGAGGCTGATCACAGGCGTTTCCCCCACAGCGATCTCGATGTGCTCGAGGACCAGCTGCGAGCGAGCAAAGCCCGCGTCAAGCTCATCGTGACCGATGGCGTGTTCAGCATGGACGGAGATATTGCGCCGCTCGGTGCACTCGCAGAGCTCGCCGAGCGGTACGACGCCACCCTTTTTGTGGACGATGCTCATGGCGTGGGCGTGCTCGGGGCAGAGGGTAGAGGCAGTCTGGCATGGGCCGGCGTGCGGAGCGAGCGGGTCATTCTGATGGGTACTCTGGGCAAGGCGGGAGGGGTGTCTGGCGCATTCGTGGCCGCTCACCCACTGATCATCGGCTGGCTTCAGCAGGCCGCCAGAAGCTACGTCTATTCCACAGCGCCGCCTCCCGCGGCGAGCCACGCCCTCGTCCGGAGCATCGCACTCATTCGAGGGCAGGAAGGGGACCGGCGCCGCGCTCACCTACAGTCACTCATCCGGGTGATCGCCGCTCGATCGCCGGAGTTTGAAGCGCGAGGCATTCGGCACCTCGCCTCTGACACGGCCATTCAGCCCCTGATCCTCGGGAGCAATGACGCCGCGGTCGCCCTCTCCCAATGGCTGACCGAGGACGGGTTCTGGGTGCCAGCCATTCGCCCGCCAACCGTCCCCGCGGGCACCGCACGACTTCGCGTGTCACTCTCGGCTGAGCACAGGGCGGCAGACCTCGAGCGACTCTGCAGCAGGACACTCCAGTTTCCAGCCGAGGCGAGCCCGAAGGACTAAAATCGCGGTTTTGATCAGGGACACAGACCATGAATGCGGCCGCCGCCACCAGTGTAGACACCCTCTTTATCCTGCTCGGGGCCATCATGGTCCTGGCCATGCACGCGGGATTCGCCTTCCTCGAGGTGGGCACCGTGCGACACAAGAACCAGGTGAACGCCCTGGTGAAGATCGTGTCCGATCTGGCCGTCAGCGCAGTCGCCTACTTCTTCATTGGTTACTACCACGCCTACGGGCTGCACTTTTTTGTTAATGCTCAGGCGCTGACCCAAGACCATGGCTTCGGGCTCACCAAGTTCCTCTTTCTGTTCACCTTTGCTGCGGCGATCCCGGCGATCATCTCGGGCGGAATCGCCGAGCGTGCGCGATTCGTGCCTCAGTTGGTGGCAACTGCCTTTATGGTGGGCCTGGTGTATCCGCTGTTTGAGGGCATGGCCTGGAATAACCTCTTTGGCTTTCAAGACCTGATGCAGGCCTGGTTTGGCGCGCCTTTCCACGACTTTGCGGGCTCCGCCGTGGTCCATGCCGTTGGGGGATGGGCTGCGCTCATCGCAGTCTTGTTTCTTGGACCACGAACTGGCCGGTATCGCACCGGTGGTGCCGTGGCCGCACACCCCCCGAGCAGCATTCCCTTCCTCGCACTGGGGAGCTGGATTCTGATTGTGGGCTGGTTTGGATTCAATGTGATGAGTGCTCAGAAGATTGAGGCCATTTCTGGCCTGGTTGCGCTCAATAGCCTCATGGCCATGGTGGGCGGCACATTGGCGGGCCTTGCGGCTGGGCGCAATGACCCAGGCTTCGTCTACAACGGCCCGCTCGCAGGCCTGGTCGCGGTCTGTGCGGGTAGTGACGTGATGCATCCGCTGGGTGCACTCGTAGTGGGACTCTTGGCAGGCCTGCTGTTTGTGCGCATGTTCACCTTCACCCAGAACCGCCTTCGCATTGACGATGTGCTTGGCGTATGGCCACTGCACGGACTCTGTGGCGTGCTGGGAACCTTGGCCGCGGGCATCTTCGGCCTACCTGCACTCGGCGGCCTTGGCGGCGTTGCCTTCGGCAGTCAGGTGGTCGGCGCAGTGGCCGCAGTGGCAATGGCCGTAGTGGGCGCTGCGATCATCTATGGCGGGCTTCACTACACCATGGGTCTGCGACTGGACCGAGAGGCCGAGTTTGAGGGAGCCGACATCAGCATTCACAAGGTGTCCTCCACACCGGAACGCGAGACCAGCTGGTGAGATTTCGGGCGGGGCTCTTTGTCACCGGGACCGACACCGGAGTAGGCAAGACCCTAGTCTCCAGCGCCCTCATCGGGCTTGCACAGTCCTGGGGCGTTCGGGCGGCTGGATTCAAGCCAGTTGCTGCGGGGTGCAGCCCCGGTGGGGTTAACGAAGATGTGGCCGCACTCGTCCAGGCAAGCGCGCAGACTGGGTTGGGCGCGGGCGACCTCGGGCCCATTCAGCTCCGTGCAGCCTGCGCACCCACCGTTGCGGCAAGCCTTGAGGGCCGCGAGCTCTCCATGTTCGACCTCAACCCTGCGATTGAACGGCTTCGCCGCGACGCCGACTGCGTCATTGTGGAGGGGGTGGGCGGATTTGATGTTCCGCTGAGCAAGACCTGGTCTACTGCTCAGCTGGCCCAGACGCTCGGGCTTCCCGTACTTCTGGTGGTGGGTGTGCGACTGGGCTGCATGAACCACGCCATTCTGACTGCACGCGCGGTTCAGGCGGACGGGCTCCCGCTCATCGGCTGGATCGCCAACAGGCTCGACCCTGACATGCTATGTTCGGATGAAACGCTTGCCGATCTTGAGCATGTGTTGCTACACCGATTTAAAACCCCCTGTCTGGGAAGAATTCAACGGCTCGACTCACCGGCTTATATCCCCCCTGAAGCACTCCATGCAGACGCACTCCGCCCCTATCTCCTCCCCGCCTAAGCCCTGCGACAGCGCAGGCTGGAGCACCCAGTCCGTGATGGACCTCTTTGGGCTTCCTTTTCTCGACCTTCTCTTTCGGGCCCAAGAGACACATCGGGCTCACCAGAGGGTGAACACTGTTCAGCTCTCTACCCTGCTCTCGATCAAGACCGGCGGATGTTCGGAGGACTGTGGCTACTGCCCTCAGTCCGCTCATCACGAAGGAAGCGTCAAGGCAGAAAAGCTAATGGATCTCGAGGAGGTGCTCGATGCGGCTACACAAGCCAAGGCGCAGGGTGCCAGTCGGTTTTGTATGGGGGCAGCCTGGCGTAGCCCCAAAGACAGGGATATGGACGCCCTCACCGAGATGATTAAGGGTGTGAGGAACCTGGGCCTTGAGACCTGCATGACCCTGGGCATGTTGAACGCTGACCAGGCCAAGTCCCTGGCTGAGGCGGGGCTGGACTACTACAACCACAACCTGGATTCTGCGCCCGACTTCTACAGCCAGATCATCACCACACGACAATACCAAGACCGGCTCGACACCCTCGAGCATGTGAGAGATGCGGGCATTCATGTCTGTTGTGGCGGAATTGTGGGTATGGGGGAGACGCGCCGTCAGCGGGCTGGTCTGCTGGCCACACTCGCCAACCTCAAGCCCTCGCCAGAGTCCGTCCCCATCAATCAGCTCGTTCCTGTTCCCGGCACGCCCCTTCACGGCACAGAGGCGATTGATCCCCTTGAGTTTGTGCGCACCATCGCGGTGGCACGCATCCTCATGCCCAACGCCACGGTGCGCCTCTCCGCTGGTCGCGAGGGCATGAGTGATGAAACCCAGACGCTCTGCTTCATGGCCGGTGCTAACTCCATCTTCTATGGGGATCGACTGCTCACCACGACGAATCCTCAGGCGGAAAAAGACCGGGCGCTGCTCGATCGGCTGCAGATACAGGCGGTATGACGGAGGCGCAGCTGCGCTGGGACGATCGTCTGTACGGCGGCGCGTGGGTTGCGCAGGGGCGTGAGGCCGTGCTCTGGGCCCTGCAGTCCGAGACGCTCTCCGCAGACCGCACGGCCGGCTGGGTTCGCAAGGCAGGAGCCAAACGAGGAGAGCCCTCTGCGCTGCGGGCGGCGCTGGCGCAGGCCTTTATCTTTATGGATGGTCCAAGCCATCTCCAGCTTCGATCCCAGGTAACCGGCCACTTCAGCCCGCATGAGGTGCTCGCCAAGAAAACGCTTCTACTCACCTGGGCGCAAGACCTTGCCGAGTCGCTCCCACAGACTGGAGCCCTTGACCTGGTAGAGCACTTCGCAAGAGAGCTGCCCCTGAAGGTGATGCAGGGCTGGCTTGGCCTCTCGGTCCCCTCGAACGAGGCGCTCTGGCAGGCCTCCAGGTCGCTCGCCTTGTTTCTGGAGCTGCCGAGCCTACACAGCGCGGTGGCCCATGAGGCCGAGGCGGCACTGGACTGGATGGCGGGGAGCCTGAGGCTCGCGCGACCGCTGGCGAGCGAGGATGCACAGCGCCTCATGCTCTTCTTTGCGGGCCTTGAGACCACCCGTCACCTCCTCTCGGTCTGCCTCTGGCGGGCACTCTCGAGTCCGGGCTGCTGGGCCGAACTTACCGACGAGCCAGCGGGGCAGAGCCTCGTGCACGAGGTGTTGAGAAGCCATCCCCCTATTCGGATTACGGGTCGAAGGGTTCGCCAATCGCACCTCGCCTTTGGGCAAAAGCTTCGAAGGGGAGACCTCGTCCTCGCAGATCTCGGGTCTGCAGACCTTCCGTTTGGGGCAGGGCCCCATGTCTGCATCGGTGCGGCCCTCACTCGCACGGAGACGGTCG
>JBEAMW010000052.1:0-76540 GCA_041165705.1 Pseudomonadota bacterium | reverse complement strand
AGGCCTGCAGCTATATGGGAATTCGGCCTGGTCAGCGCCTCGCTGATCTCCAGGTCGATCGGGTGTTTATCGGCGCGTGCACTAACAGCCGGCTATCGGATCTTCAGAGCGCAGCGGAGGTGGTGAGAGGACGGCACGTAGGGCCTGGCGTAGACGCATGGGTGGTGCCCGGCTCTCGACGGGTTGCAGATCAGGCTGAAGCTTTGGGGCTTGACGAGATCTTCCAGTCGGCTGGATTTCAATGGAGAGAACCGGGCTGTTCCATGTGTGTGGGTGCGAATGGCGATATTGGGCAACCGGGACAGCGTGTGGTCTCAACCTCAAACCGAAACTTCACGGGTCGCCAAGGTCCAGGGGTTCGAACTCACCTCGCCTCTCCTCGAACTGCGGCAGCGAGTGCGCTCGAGGGTCGAATTGTGGGGGCGCCTTGAGCCAGCCTAGTGTCGATCGTCAGACTCCCTTGGAGATCCAGGGAGCGGTTCTGCCCCTCCTTCGTGCACAGGTGGACACCGATCTCATCATTCGAATCGAACGGCTAGCCACCCTCTCTCGAGGCCAATTTGGCGTCTGGGCGTTCGAGTCGATTCGCTACACCGAGGAGGGAAAACCAGACGTGCGTTTTCCCATGAACTGGGCCGCATGCCGAGGCGCCTCGATTCTATTGGCCGGAGAGAATTTTGGCTGCGGCTCCTCGCGCGAGAATGCGGTCTGGGCCCTCCAAGAGGCAGGAATTCGATTGCTCGTTGCGCCGAGTTTCGGTGAGATTTTCTTGTCGAATTGCCGTGCGAATCGCCTCGCCGCGGTCACCGTAGATGCGCCAGTATGGAACGAACTCCGAGCCTGGGCTGAGGCAATTGGCCCCGAGTCTCCTCCCGCCATGACCACCGCACGACTTGATGAAGCCAGCCTCATCCTGCCGAATGGGCGTTTGCTCCCCGTGTCACTCGATCGCGCGATGCACGACTCCCTACTATCGGAGGAGGACGAACTGGATCGAGCGAATCAGCGCCTCGCGGCTGTGGGCGAGTTTGCGCGGGCGCTTCACGCCAGCCAGCCCTGGCTTGGCCCCCCCATCCGGAGCTGATCCGCTTCTCCGCCATAATGGCGGTATGCAGATTGAAGTCATTCCGGTTACCCCTTTTGAGCAGAACTGCTCGCTGCTCATCTGCCCCAAGACCCAACGGGCGGCCTTTGTGGATCCGGGTGGTGATATCGACCACCTCGAGGCGTACGCGCGTCAATTGGGTGCGCGCGTCGAGAAAATCCTTCTCACCCACGGGCATATCGATCATTGTGGTGAGTCCAAGCGTCTAGCCGACCGCCTCGGAGTTCCCATTGAGGGGCCACATCGAGACGACGCATTTTGGATCGACCAGTTGCAGGTACAAGGGCAGATGTTTGGTTTCCCACGGCTCGATCCTTTTACACCCGATCGCTGGCTCGAGGACGGCGACACCGTCATGGTGGGCGAGCAGGCTCTCGAGGTCCTCCATACCCCAGGTCATACCCCAGGGCATGTCGTGTTTGTCCACCTGGGCGAGCGCGTTGCTTTCGTGGGAGATGTGCTTTTTGCGGGTTCTATCGGAAGGACCGACTTTCCCCGGGGTAACCACGCCCAACTCTTGCGCTCAATCAAGGAGCGACTGTTTGCATTGGGTGATGATGTTCGGTTCATCCCGGGCCATGGCCCGGGGAGTAGCTTTGGGGAGGAGCGACGAAGTAATCCCTTCGTCGCCGATTAAAACAAACACAAAGGATTGTTGGTATGGCTAGTCATCGGCAGGAGACCGTCACTTCGGTGACGCATTGGAACGAGACCCTGTTTTCATTCACCACGACTCGGGATGCAGCATTCCGGTTCCGCAATGGCCACTTCGTCATGATCGGGCTTGAAGTGGACGGAAAGCCATTGATGCGGGCCTATAGTGTCGTCAGTCCCAACTATGAAGAGCATCTCGAGTTTCTGTCGATCAAGGTTCAGGACGGCCCGCTCACCTCGCGCCTCCAGCACCTCAAGGTTGGAGACAGCCTTCTGGTGGGCGAAAAGTCGACCGGCACCCTGGTGCTTGATGACCTCAAGCCGGGTAAGCACCTCTATCTCTTCTCTACTGGTACTGGCCTCGCACCTTTCATGAGCATCGTCCGAGACCCAGAGACCTACGATCGATTTGAGAAGGTTGTGCTGATTCATGGGGTTCGTCTGGTGAGTGAACTGGCCTATGAGCACTACCTCAAAGATGAACTTCCTCAGCACGAGTTTCTGGGCGACATGGTTCGCAATCAGTTGATCTATTACCCCACGGTCACCCGAGAGGCCTTTAAGCACACCGGTCGGCTCACCACAGCGATTCAGACTGGGCAGCTCTTTGAGGACATTGGTCTTCCGCCGCTGAACCCTGCAGTGGATCGAGCCATGATCTGCGGCAGCCCGGCTATGCTGAAAGAGACGGCCGAAATGCTCGACACCTTGGGATTTGTGGTCTCTCCCGGGCTTGGGCAGCCTGGCGACTACCTCATTGAGAGGGCCTTTGTTGAGCGTTGATGAGGATGAGGAGCCAGAAGAGCTCCCCGGTGTGCCTCGAGATGCACCCAACTACATCACACCTGCAGGCTATGCGCGACTGAGAAGAGAACTCGAACACCTGGTCAAGCGCGAACGCCCTGAGGTGACCCAGGTGGTCTCCTGGGCCGCCTCTAACGGTGACCGGTCGGAGAATGGAGACTATCTCTACGGCAAGAAGCGTCTGCGTGAGATTGACCGACGAATTCGCTTTCTCACCAAGCGGCTTGAGCGGGCGAGTGTGGCAGATCCCCTGGTGCATGCCGGGTCTGACCAGATCTTTTTTGGGGCTACGGTTGGCTTTGTCCGAAACGATGGTGAAGAGGAGGAGGTCACCATCGTGGGCCTGGATGAGGTGAGTCCAGAGCTTCGACGGGTGAGTTGGGTGTCGCCCGTGGCGCGGGCCTTGATCAAGGCTCGGCTTGGCGATGAGGTGCTACTCAGGACTCCTCAGGGCACAGACCGGCTCTTGATCACGTCCCTTGACTACCGGCCGATCGAATAAGGTCCTGAATCTTGCTGAAGTGCAGGCGCACGCCGAGCTCGTTGAGGCGATCGCCCAGCACGCGCCGCGAGTCTTGCATGAAACTCGCCATCATGGGACTCACCTCGCCCCGTTGGACAGCCTCTAAGAGCTCGGTTCGGCTGACTCGAGGGCAGCGTGCGAGGCCAAACTGGTCTGCGACCAGGTCGAAGTAATCCCCCATTTTGAGAGGGCCCTGCATCACCGTATTGGTCACGCGTCTGGGCCGTCCCTTCCAGAGGGCAGCCCAGGCAATCCGAGCGAGATCGTCTGCATGGATGTGGTTGGTGAACACATCCTCCTCTGGACGGAGGACCGGACTGGCTCGTCGGATCCGATCGGTCGGGAGTCGGTCATGGGCTGTAATGCCTGGGACGCGGAGCACATGCGCATGAAGTCGCCTCCAGCTCTGCTCAGCGTCGATTCGCCGAAGCGAGCGGGCCTGCCGAGTCAAGAGAGGATCAGTCTCTCGAACCTCTCGTCCCGCGTGATCGCCATAGACGCCCGTGGTGCTGATGTAGACCAGCCGTCGTGGCCCAAGGCCCGAGGCGCGACGCATGGCCTGCGACAGGGCCCGGCTTCGACGATCAATCACCTCCTGTGGCCAAGCGTCCGGAGGGGGAAGCAGAACAATCCAGCGCTGTGTCCAACGGGCAAGGCGCTTGGCCATCAAAGGCTGATCGAGGTCCCACCCGGTTCGTCGCGCGATGGCCCGAAGGGCTGGCGACTGCGTTGACCCATGCACGAGCGCCTGTCTCTGCGCAAGGATGCGCTGACCCACGTCGCCAAATCCGACGAGGGCGATGCGGGCACGTCTAAATCGGCTTGGGAGCGCGCTGGCGTAGATCACGGGTTCAGCCTCCCAGATAGGCTGCCCGAACAGCGGGACTCTGAAGAAGGTCCTCAGACCGGCCCTCGAGGGCTAACTCACCAGACTCGAGCACATAGGCCCGTTGAGTGAGTTCGAGCGCGCGCTGAGCATTCTGCTCCACCAGCAGAATGCTCATCCCTTCTGCCTGCACCTGTTGAATCGTGTCGAAGATCTGGTCGACGAGGATGGGTGAGAGGCCCATCGAGGGCTCATCGAGAAGAAGGCACTGGGGCCTGGCCATGAGTGCTCGGCTCATGGCGAGCATCTGCTGCTCTCCCCCGGAGAGTGATCCAGCGAGCTGCCTTGACCGCTCTCCTAGCCGGGGGAATCTCGCGTACTCCCGCTCAAGCTCTAGGCGGAGGGACTGAGGCGACAGGTCGCGATGGTGAGCACCCATGAGCAGATTCTCCTCCACGGTCATGCGAGTGAAGATGCCGCGTCCCTCCGGCACCATGACCAGACCCATGGCGGCCAGTTGATGGCCCGGCGACGCCGTGATGTCAGCACCTGTAAAGTGAATGCGTCCGTGACTGGGGCGAACGAGTCCTGTGAGGGCACGCAGGACACTGGTCTTTCCGGCCCCATTGGCTCCAATGAGGGCCACAGACTCACCTGCATCTAGGCGCAGATGAATTCCTTTTACTGCGTGGATGCCGCCGTAGGAGACATGAAGGGAGTCCACCTCGAGTAGCGGCCTAGACATGCTGATGGCGATGGCCGAGATAGGCCTCAAGAACGGCGGGATGGCGTTGAATGTCTTGCGGTAGGCCCGAGGCAATCACCTGCCCATGGTCTAGCACGGTGACTTCATCGCAGAGGCCCATGATGAGCTTGACGTCATGTTCGATGATGAGAATGGTCCGGCCATCGTCTCGGATGGTCAGCAGCAACTCCCGAAGCCCGTTCTTCTCGGTTGCATTCATTCCTGCTGCCGGTTCGTCCAGCGCGAGGAGCTGTGGCTCAGTGGCGAGTGCTCGAGCAATCTCGAGCCGACGTTGATCGCCGTAGGAGAGTGTCTTTGCGGTGTGCGCCGAGAGCCGGCCAATGCCAACATAGTTGAGCAGGCGCTGAGCCTCGCGCTCAATCTCACGCTCCGTTCGTTGAAAGGAATGGGTCCGAAGCAAGGCCCCGAGCAGGCCGGAATGAATGCCCTCAGTTCGTATGTGCCTCGCCACCATGACATTCTCCAGTGCGGTCATGTCGGAGAAGAGGCGAATGTTCTGAAAGGTTCTGCAGATCCCCGCCCGCGCCACCGTGTGCACTGACTGCGGCTGATAAGGTGCTCCGCGAAGGGAGAAAGACCCGGCATCCGGCGGAATGAGCCCCGTAATCAAGTTAAAGAGGGTGGTTTTGCCAGCCCCGTTGGGTCCGATCAGGCCGGTGATGCTCCCTGTACGGACCGAGAGGTTCACATCATCCACCGCGAGCAGTCCGCCAAACTGTTTGCGGGCCTTGACCACCTGGAGCAGCGGGCCGTTCGCTTCGGGACGCGGGGAATGGCTCATGCCTTGGTGCCTCTGGGCATTAAAAGCCCTCGGGGTCGCAGCAGCATGATCAAGACCATGGAGCTGCCAAAGAGGAGCATCCGCAAGGCCTCTGGCGCGACGAGTTCCTGGCCAAACAGCCAGAACTGGGCTGGCTCTGCAAAGTGTCTGAGGGCCTCTGGAATGGCGTAGAGCAGTACCGCACCCATCACCACACCCCAGACGTTGCCCATGCCACCCAGGACCACCATGGCCACGATCACGATGCTCTCCATGAGCCCGAAGCTCTCCGGCGAGACAAACCCCTGGAAAGCAGAGAAGAGGGCCCCTGCAATGCCGCCGAAGGAGGCGCCCAACGCAAAGGCCAGTAGCTTGATCGTCCGGGTGGGAATGCCCATCGCCTTTGCGGCAGTCTCGTCCTCTCGAATCGCCATCCACGCGCGACCAATTCGAGACTGCTGAAGTCGAATACTCACAATGAGCAGGAGGACTGCGAGGGCGAGGAAAACGAAGTAGTGCAGGACGAGGGGGTTGAGGGAGACCGGTCCAAGGCTGAGGCCCTTGGACATGCTGTGGCCTGCGAGCGCCAGTGGTTCGATGCCGGTAATCCCTTGAGGCCCATTGGTGAGGTTGATCGGAGCGTTGAGGTTGTTCATGAAGATGCGGATGATCTCGCCAAATCCCAGGGTGACAATGGCGAGATAGTCACCGCGCAGGCGAAGCACAGGGAAGCCGAGCAGCAGCCCAAACAGGGCTGCAACGGCGGCGCAGAGTGGAAGCAGCAGCCAGACCGGCAGGCTGAATCCGTGAGGAAAGGCAGCGGCGAGGGCAGGAAACTGCTCGAGGAGATGGGGGGAGGTGAGGAGGGCGTAGACATAGGCACCAACCGCATAGAAGGCCACAAAGCCCAGATCGAGAAGCCCGGCGTAGCCCACGACAATATTCAGACCCAGCGCGAGCATGATGTACAGCAGGGCGAAGCAGAGAATGCGAACCCAGGCATTGCCCGCCAGCTCCGCGGCAAAGGGCAACAGCACGAGCGCCAGCCCGACAGCAAGTGCGGCCCAGGTGGCCGAGGTGGGGGTTCGAGTGGGCGAGGTCATGGCCGATCGGACACGCGCTCCCCCAGGAGCCCTGAGGGCCGGAACACCAGCACCAGAATGAGCACTCCAAAGGCAAAGACATCCTGGTAGTGGCTTCCCAGAAAGCCGCCGGTGAGGTCGCCGATATAGCCAGCGCCCAGACTCTCGATGAGCCCGAGGAGGAGCCCCCCCACCACTGCGCCTGGGATGTTTCCAATGCCGCCCAAGACGGCAGCGGTGAACGCCTTCAGCCCGGGAATAAACCCCATCGTGAAGTGAACGATGTTGTAGTTCAGGGCCAAGAGGAGCCCGGCCACGGCCGCAAGCGCCGCACCCAGCATGAACGTGAATGCAACCACCCGATTGGGGTCAACGCCCATTAGAGTGGCCATCCGGGGATTCTCAGCGACTGCGCGCATGGCCCGGCCCAGGCGACTGCGCTGAACGAGCAGAATGAGCGCCAGCATAAGAATCAGCGAGACCAACACGATAAGGGCTTGCTTGGGGGCCAGCATGGCACCGCCGATTGCAATCGGGTCGGTGGGCAGGAGGTCGGGAAAGACCAACGGGTTGGGGCTGAACACCATCATGGCCACGGTCTGCAGGGTGATGGACAGACCGATCGCTGTGATCAGCGGAGCAAGCCTTGGGGCGTCTCGCAGCGGACGATAGGCAAGGCGCTCAATGAGAAACGAGAGGCCCATACAGACCGGCGCAGAAACCAGCAGGGCCAGGCCGAGCGTGAGCGCGGCGTGGCTTTCTGGAAAGAGGGAGAGCCAGGTCTGGACAACCAGAAGGCTCACCATGGCTCCGATCATCAAGACCTCGCCATGGGTGAAGTTGATGAGCTGAAGGATGCCGTAGACCATGGTGTAACCCAGCGCAATCAGGGCATAGATGCTGCCCAGAACCAGTCCATTGATCAGTTGTTGAAGCAGAATGTCCACGGTCAAAAGAAAAAGGCCTCGGTCTGAGACAGAGGCCTTTTTAGCACACTCACGGCACTCAGGCCCCGTGAACCGGGGCTCTCGCGCCATGGGTGAGGATTACTTCAGTGCCAGGATGTACTTGGCGATCTCTTTTGCGTCAGCATCAGAGACTTGGGGGTGCGGGGGCATGGGAACGGGACCCCAGACACCCTTGCCACCGGCCTTGATCTTGCCAACCAGGTACGTCTCAGCGTCACCTTTGCCGGCGTATTTCTTGGCTACATCCTTGTATGCGGGGCCAACCTTCTTGGCGCCCTCAGCGTGGCAGGCCACGCAGTTGTATTTTTTGGTGAGAGCGTTGTCAGCCTGAGCGACACCGCCGATGGCCATCAAAGCGGCCGCGAGCACGATACGACGCATAGAACTCTCCTCGGAAAAAGATGATGAAACTTTTATACCTACGCCCATAGTGTAAACCAGATCAGGCCTGGGGATCGGTCACGGCTCCCCGGCTTGCAGTTGAGGCCAAGGCCGCAAATTTGGCAAGCACCCCCCTCGTGTAGCGTGGCTTGGGCTGCACCCAGGCCTCACGACGGCGGCTCATCTCGTCCTCGCTTGCATGGAGCTGAATCAGCAGCTGGTGGGCGTCGATGGTGACGAGGTCTCCCTCCTGAATCAGGGCGATCGGCCCACCAACGAAGGCCTCAGGCGCCACGTGGCCCACTACCATTCCCCAGGTGCCTCCTGAAAACCGTCCATCGGTGATGAGGCCAACCGACTCCCCCAGCCCCTGGCCAATCAGCGCAGAGGTGGGCGCAAGCATCTCCCGCATGCCGGGACCGCCTTTGGGGCCCTCGTATCGGATCACCACGACATCCCCCGCGCGAATCTCACGCGCCATGATGGCAGTCATGGCGTCATCCTCAGAATTGAAGACCCGGGCGGGACCGGTGATCACAGGGTTCTTGAGGCCACTGATTTTGGCCACGCAGCCCTCGGGAGAGAGGTTTCCTTTGAGGATAGCGAGGTGTCCCTCGGCATAGATGGGCTGGTCGATGGGTCGAATCACATCCTGCCCCGCCGCCGGCGTGTCCGGAATGTCGGCGAGGGTCTCGGCAATCGTCTTGCCCGTGATCGTGAGGCAGTCCCCATGGAGCAGGCCAGCCTTGAGGAGCATCTTCATCACCAGTGGGATGCCACCTGCCTTGTGTAGCTCTGTAATGACATACCGACCTGAGGGCTTGAGGTCGCAGAACACCGGGGTCTTGCGACGAATACGCTCAAAGTCGTCGATTGTCCATTCCACCTCTGCCGCGTGGGCGATCGCGAGGAAGTGCAGCACCGCGTTGGTCGAACCCCCGGTTGCCATGATCACCGACACGGCGTTTTCAATGGACTTACGGGTAATGATGTCGCGTGGCTTGATGCCCTTCTTGATGGCCTCCACCAGGACGCGGGCACTCTCCGCCGCGCTCTCGATTTTCTCGCCATCTTCGTTGGCCATGGTGGAGGAGTAGGGGAGGCTCATGCCCATGGCCTCGAAGGCCGAACTCATGGTGTTTGCGGTGTACATCCCTCCGCAAGACCCAGAACCTGGGCAGGACTTCTGCTCAATGGCCTTGAAGTCTTCGTTGCTCAAGCGCCCTGCCGTAAATTCCCCAACCGCCTCAAAGGCCGAGACGATGGTGAGGTCTTTGCCCTTGTGATGGCCGGGCTTGATGGTGCCACCATAGACATAGACTGCCGGCACATTGGTTCGTGCGATGGCCATCATGCCTCCGGGCATATTCTTGTCACAGCCGCCAATCACCACGACGCCGTCCATCCATTGGCCATTCACGCAGGTCTCAATGCTGTCGGCGATGACTTCCCGTGACACCAAGGAGTACTTCATGCCCTCGGTGCCCATCCCGATGCCATCGGAAATCGTGGGCGTGCCAAAGACCTGTGGATTGCCGCCCGACCCTCTGATCGCTGCAATAGCAGCGTCTGCAAGGGGCTGAAGCCCGCTGTTACAGGGGGTGATGGTGGAGTGACCGTTTGCGACCCCGACCATGGGCTTGTCAAAGTCGGACTCCTGGTAGCCCATGGCGTAATACATGGATCGATTGGGTGCGCGGGCAATCCCCTGGGTTACGGCTTTCGAACGGTCGTTGTGCGGCATGTTGAAGTCTCCAGCGTCATGAAAGGTTCTCAGGCCATATTGTGACTCATGGCACACTCCCGCCATGACGAGCCCCCTGGTCCATCCTGAGTTCGACCCCATTGCCCTCGCCCTAGGGCCGCTGGCGATTCGATGGTACGGACTCATGTACCTGCTGGCCTTCCTTGCCTTCATGTGGCTGGGCCGACGCAGAATTGCCCATGACCCTCAGCGCAGTGGGATAACCCTGAAGGATCTCGATGACTTCCTGATCTGGGGGGTGCTCGGGGTCGTGCTCGGGGGGCGCCTGGGCTATGCGATTTTCTATAAGCCCGAGCACTATTTGAGTCATCCCCTCGAGCTTCTGGCCATTTGGCAAGGCGGCATGGCCTTTCACGGGGGGCTCTTGGGGGTGATCCTGGCCATGCTGCTGTTTTCCTGGCATCGGCGCCACCTAGCGCAGGCAGACGCCTCCGCCGTGAATCGGTTCTGGGCCCTCGCGGATTTTGTCGCGCCACTGGTTCCCTTAGGTCTGGCCTTTGGGCGGCTTGGAAACTTCATCAATGGAGAACTCTGGGGACGACCAACCGATCCTGCCTCCATTCCCTGGGCCATGGTCTTTCCTCAGTCCGGTACCGCTGATCCCCGACACCCGTCCCAGCTGTATCAGATGGCCCTCGAGGGCCTTGCCCTCTTTCTGGTTCTGCAGTGGCTCGCCCGTCGTCCGCAGCCGAGGGCCTTGATCTCGGGAGTCTTCCTCACTGGCTACGGGCTGGCGCGGTTTCTCGTGGAGTTTGCACGGGAGCCCGACGGATTCTTGGGCCTGCTTCAGCTTGGACTGAGCATGGGCCAGTGGCTGAGCCTGCCGATGATTCTGCTGGGCCTCGCGCTGGTGCTCTGGTCCGGTCGTCGCAGCAGGGAAAGCACTGACTGACCGAATCCTCTGCTGGCGATAGCCTACATATTCATCAAAGTGAATAAGGTAGGCTGTGAACGCTCCGCAATCGTCGCCCCCAGGGATGTCGCACGCCACGCCCGGCCGGGTCTGGTGCGCACGCTCGGGGCCCCAGAACACCGTCGCCACGGTCTGGCTCTCCCATCCGGGCCGGCTTAATGCGCTTTCGGTGGGCATGTGGACCGACCTCACCGCCTGTTTCCGCCGGTTCGCGGCCGACCATAGTCTGCGGGCCATCGTTATCCGAGGCGAGGGAGCGGCCTTTGCGGCAGGGGCCGATATCTCCGAGTTCACTCGCCATCGGTCGAATCGGGAGCAGGTAGCGCACTACCACGATCGGCTCATCGGTGATGCCCTCCGCGCCATCATGCACTGCCCCGCTCCTGTGCTCGCGGCCATCGACGGCCCATGCGTGGGTGCAGGGCTTGAAATTGCTGCGGTCTGCGACCTCAGGCTGGCCAGCGAGCGCTCCACTTTTGGCATTCCGATTGGCCGTCTGGGATTTCCACTGGCCCCACATGAGACGGCCTGCGTCGTCAGCCTGGTCGGGCGCGCCAATGCACTAGAGCTGCTCCTGGAGGGGCGCATCTGGTCGTCTCGAGAGGCGCTGGCCAAGGGTCTGGTCAACCGAACCAGTCCGGTGGACGACTGGGAGGCAGAGGTGGAGGCCACGGTAGCGAGGCTGACGGCGGGTGCCCCGCATGCGGCCCGTCGCAACAAATGGCTGGTGCAGTTGCTCTCCCGAATCGATGACCGGTCCCTGCTCACCGAGGGGCAGCGTGAGGCCTGCTGGGATTTCGTTGAGACCCGCGACTATGCCCGAGGACTGGATGCATTCCTGAACAAAACAAAGCCAGATTTCAAGAACGACTAAGGCGCCATGAGCAATCTATACAGCGCACTGATGCGCAGAGGCCTCTCTGCCTCTCGGCGCAGATCCACCGCCATCCAGACCGAGGGTGGCCTGCACTACAGCTTCCAGGACCTCGATCACGCCAGTGCGCGCATCGCCAATTGGCTGGAGTCGCTCCGGCTGCCTGAGGGAACCCGGGTGGCAGTGCAGGTTGAGAAGTCGCCGGAGGCCGTGATGCTCTATCTGGCCTGCCTAAGGGCCGGCCTCACCTTCATTCCGCTCAACACCGCCTATCGAGCGGGAGAGATGGGCTACTTTCTTCAGGATGCCAGGCCAGCCGTCGTCGTCTGCGATCCATCCTCATTTGACTGGATTGCTCCCTTGGCTGAGGCGGCTGGGGCCCGTGCCGTGGTGACCCTCGGCACCCAGCGGGATGGGACACTCCTCTCGGTCGCCACGCCCTTCCCCGACCGGCATGATGTGCAGTCGGTCGGTCCCGATCAGCTGGCCGCGATTCTCTACACCTCAGGAACCACTGGTCGTAGCAAGGGAGCGATGCTTACCCATAAAAACCTTCAGTCCAACGCAGAGGTCTTGCATGAGGCCTGGCGCTGGAAGGAGGGTGATGTGCTGCTCCACGCACTGCCGATTTTTCACGTGCATGGGCTCTTTGTGGCCCTCCATGGTGCCCTTCTCAATGGCAGCCGCATGCTCTGGCACGGGCGTTTTGACCCGGATGCGGTCTTGCGCGATCTGCCTCACGCCACCGTGCTGATGGGTGTCCCCACCTTTTACACCAGGCTTCTCTCGCAGCCCGCCCTGTCTCGCGAGTTGGTTCAGCGGTCGAGGCTGTTCATCTCTGGCAGCGCGCCCCTCCTGGCCGAGACCCATTTGGCGTTTACCGAGCGAACCGGTCATCAGATCCTCGAGCGCTACGGCATGTCCGAGACGGTGATGCTCACCACGAATCCCTATGACGGCCCTCGCAAGCCAGGCACGGTGGGCCGGCCGCTTCCGGGTGTGGATGTTCGACTGATGAGTGACACTGGACTGGTTGAACCTCTGCCCGGCACCTCCTCTGCGATCGGTGGCGTGCAGGTGCGTGGCCCCAATGTCTTTGTGGGCTATTGGAATATGCCGGACAAGACACGCGAGGAATTCTCAGACGATGGCTGGTTCAAGACCGGAGATATGGGACGGTGGGACGAGGACGGATTCCTTGTCCTGGTCGGCCGAAGCAAGGATCTGATCATCACAGGCGGGTACAACGTCTACCCCAAGGAGGTGGAGATGCTCCTGGATGACCAGCCTGAGGTGGAGGAGTCTGCAGTGGTGGGCATTCCCCATCCCGACTTCGGCGAGGCTGTTGCGGCCGAGGTGGTCTTGAAGCCCGGTCTGCAGTTGAGTGGTGAGGAACTGGTGGCCCGCCTCAAAACGCTGCTGGCTGGATTTAAGGTGCCTAAGCGAATCGAAGTGGTGCCGGCACTGCCCCGCAATGTGATGGGCAAGGTGCAGAAGAACCTGATCCGAGAGCGGCTCGGCTCGGCCTAGAGCTCCAGGGCCTTGGTGAGCATGTAGGCCGCCAGGCTCAGCAGCAGGAGTGCGAAGATTCGCTTCAGGCGACCCACCTCCATCGCGTGGGCCGTCTTTGCCCCCAAGGGGGCCATCAACACAGACGCTCCTGCGAGAATGACAAGGGCCGGAAGGTAGACATAGCCCACGGTGCCGGCTGGCAGGCCCGGGGCATCGAGCCCCGCTACCAGGTAGCCCACGAGCCCGCCCAGGGCAATTGGAAAGCCCACGCCCGCTGAGGTGGCCACGGCCTGATGCATGGCGACATTGCACCAGGTTAAGAACGGGACGGTGAGAAAACCCCCTCCCGCACCGACAAGGCTCGAAATGAAACCAATCAGCCCCCCGATGCCCGCCATGGTCTTGTCACCGGGCATTGCACGCCCAGGAGTGGGCTTCTTGTTTCGGAGCATTTGGAGTGCGCTGTAACCAACGAAGAGGGCAAAAAAGCCTGCGAGCCAGGTGCCCTTGAGGGCCCCGGCAAACTGCGCGCCGATAAAGGTTCCAAAGAATGCCCCTGCGCCCATCCATTTGAGCAGGTCTAGACGAACCGCCCCCCGTTTGAAATGAGCACGCACGCTGGAGGCGGAGGTGAAGAGGATGGTGGAGAGCGAGGTGGCAAGGGCAACCTTGATGATCTCTCCCGTGGGGAAGCCTTGGGCAGTGAGGAGCATGGTGAGAAAGGGCACCATGGTCATCCCACCCCCGATCCCGAGGAGTCCTGCAAGAAAACCAGTTCCTGCGCCCAGGCCAATCAGGGCGATCAGCAGAAACGGGTCCATCTAGTCGAAGAGTTTTTCTTGAGGCGTCAGTGCCTCATCAGCAATGGCTGTGAGTTGCTGAAGACGCTCACGAAGGAGAGGCGTGGGGAGTGTCGACTGGTCATTCGAGGGCGCCAGAAGCTCTCGGGCCAGAGTGAGCGCGGCCATCACGGCAATTCGGTCTGCACTCTGGAGCTTGCTGCCTTGCTTGGCCTGTCGCATCCGCCGGTCGACAAGCGCAACACAGTCCATCAACAGGGCCTTTTCAGAGGGGGGGCAGGAGAGTTTGTAGGGGCGGTCGAGAATCTGCACTTCGACCTGGGTCACGTCATTCGTCATGGGCTGCCTCTTGCCGGCGAATCAGCGCCTCCAGTCGTTCACCCGCCTGTTCGATACGGGCCTCCGCCGATCGCAGTCGCGACCGAAGCTGCTGGTTTTCGGTGCGAAGGTCGGAGATCAGATCTCTCATGGACAGCATGCGGTCCTCGAGGGCTTGGAGCTCGTCTTGAATCATGCCGTGATGGTACCAAGACAGGGCCATAATCACAGGATGCACATCACTTCCATTGGTCTCTCTCGCGCGCTGTCAGTCCTGCTGCTGGCTGCGGGTGCATGTCTATTGCCGTCGTTTGGCCATGCGCAAGGCGTGCTCGATCGACTGGGTGCCTCCAGCCAGGCCTCGGCGCCGGCCCCCGACCGAGCGAGGGTTGATCAGGTCCAGGTGCGGCTGCTTCTGTCTCACGACTCCGCGAGCCCAGGTGGAACCCTGCTGGCCGGCCTGCAGATCGTGCACGACCCCCACTGGCACACCTATTGGAAAAATCCTGGTGACTCTGGACTGCCCACCAGCCTGAGCTGGAGTCTGGTGGGTGTAGATGGCCCTATTGCACTGGAGCCTGTTCTGCAAGGCGAGATGCTCTGGCCCGCGCCCAAACGAATCCCGGTGGGCCCCCTCGCGAACTACGGCTATGAGAATACGGTCGTCCTCGGTCAGCGCCTCGCACTGCCTGCGGGATTGCCGCTTGGGCCGCTGAGGCTGCGGCTTGAGGCCCGATGGCTCGTCTGTAAGGACGTCTGTATCCCTGGGGAGGCGGTGCTCGAGCGGAGTGTCACAGTGGTGCAGTCCATGGGCCCACCGGGGGTGGACGCGCCTCTGCTCGATCAGATGCTGGCCTCACTTCCTCTGCCGTCCGTCTCGGGCCGAGGCTACTGGATCGACGAGGCGGGGAGTCGGCTCTGGGTCTGGGGTGCACTGCCGCTCTCTCCCGGGACACTCTTCGTGGAGACAGAGTCTCTGGTGAATCCTGCGGCTGCCCAGGCACGGTGGGAGGGGGCAGGTCTCTGGATGCTGGAGCTCCCGCTGGCGGAGAGCAGATCAAGCGCCCTCGAGCAGCTCCGGCAGTCGGATCGCCTGAAGTCGGTCTACCAGCCCTCAGCAGGTGAGGCTGGCGTCACAGGTCTGGCGATTGAATTTCCGAAGGCCCCGGCTCGCCCAGACGGCCTCCAACGACTGTCTGAAGGCCTTACGGCCCAACAGGACTATGACCAGCGGGCCAAGGCAATGCCTGGGGGAACGGCTGTGGGGTCGGGGGCGGGCACTCTGGCCACCGCCGTGCTGTTTGCATTCATCGGCGGCCTTATTCTGAACCTCATGCCCTGTGTGTTCCCGGTCTTGGGCCTCAAGGTGCTGTCCTTCGGCAGCCATGCACATGCGCCGGCCAAGGCGCGAGCTCACGCTGCACTCTTCGCGCTGGGGACGGTGCTGAGCATGCTGGTCTTGGCTGGTCTTCTGCTGGCCCTGAGGGCAGCGGGGGAGGCGGTGGGCTGGGGTTTTCAGCTCCAGAATCCGTGGGTGATTGCGGGGCTCGCGCTCTTGTTTGTGGGCATTGCCGCCAACCTCTTTGGAGCCTTCGAGTTTGGGACGAGGCTGACTCAACTCGGCGCGCTCGATCGGGGTGAGGGGCCCTGGGGTGCGCTTGGATCTGGTGCACTCGCAGTCTTGGTGGCCTCCCCCTGCACAGCGCCCTTCATGGGCAGTGCGATTGGTTTTACGGCGAGTGCCAGTGCGCTGGAGACGCTCCTGGTCTTTTCTTCGCTGGCCTTAGGATTGGCGGCGCCGGTCTCGCTGCTCATGGTCTGGCCCGCTGCGCTGCGCTGGCTTCCTAAGCCCGGCGAGTGGATGCTGCGTTTTCGACAGTTCCTGGCCTTTCCCATGCTTGCCACCGCAGCCTGGCTGGCCTGGGTATTGGCCGAGCTCAGTGGACTCTCTGCGCTCTTGCAGCTCTTGATGGCGATGGTGCTGCTTAGCCTCTCACTCTGGGCGCTCGGTCTCGGAGGCCGCTGGCGTGCCCTCAGTGCACTGAGCCTTCTGGGGCTGGTCGCAGTCTTTGGGCTGCGGCCGCTCCAGGTCTCTGAGCCCCCCTCGTCCTCGCCAGGCGCTCCCGCTTCCGGGCTGTCCTCGGCTGAGGCGCCCCGAGGCACCACGGTTACAGGCCCGGTCTGGCGAGCCTGGTCACCCGAACTGCCGCAGCAATTGGCGTCCCAAGGTAAGGTTGTCTTTGTTGACTTCACCGCCGCCTGGTGCATCAGTTGTCAGGCAAACAAGGCAAGGGTGCTCCGGACGGATCCTGTGGCGTCGGCGCTTGCTCAGTCGGATGCGGTTGCGTTGGTTGCAGACTGGACACGACAAGACCCTGCCATCACGGAGGCCCTCAAGGCGCATGGCCGAAATGGCGTTCCGCTCTATCTGGTGTATTCCAAGGGGGGTGGACAGCCGCAGGTCCTGTCGGAGTGGCTCTCTGCCGATGAGGTGATGGCGGCTCTGCGAAAGGCGGGACTGGCCCGCGGGGCCTAGGCTTCTGTTCCGGAGGTGAGCACGCCACGCTCGCGCGGACGCTTGTGTGGGCAGTTCTGAGTTGCACAGTGGCCGTAGAGCGAAAGCGCGTGCTCCTGGAGCCGAAACCCGTGCTGCTGGGCAATCTTGTGCTGACGCTCTTCAATCGCCTCATCGAAAAATTCTTCCACTCTGCCGCAGTCGAGGCAGACCAGGTGGTCGTGGTGGCTGCCCTCATTGAGCTCGAAGACCGACTTTCCTGATTCGAAGTTTGACCGCAGGAGAATGCCAGCCTGCTCAAACTGGGTCAGCACTCGGTAGACCGTGGCCAGGCCAATATCGAGACCGTCGGTGAGGAGCAGTTTGTACACATCTTCGGCGCTCAGGTGGCGCATCTTGGACTGCTCAAAGAGCGCGAGCACTTTGAGCCTGGGCACGGTGACCTTGAGTCCTGTGCTCTTGATGTCGGCCGCGAGTGTGTCGTCAATCTTCATGCGACTATGATAGCGGTCTATTGATTGGCTTCGAACTCCTTTTTCCTAGTGGATAACATGAGACTAAGACTGGCCGCAGTGGTTGTTTCAATCATCGGGGTGACTGCCCTGAACGGGTGCGCCTGGAAGCAGCCGCCGAACTGGCTGAGCCCCTATCGACCAGAGATTAGTCAGGGCAATGTGGTAACCACCGAGCAGGTGGGCCGGCTTGCCAAGGGCATGTCGCGTGATCAGGTACGAGCACTGCTGGGCACCCCCATGCTGGTCGACCCTTTTCGCGACCAGCGGTGGGACTATGTCTTCGACCTTCGTCGGACCGACGGTTCGCGTGAACGCCGCCGGTTCCATGTGGAATTTGTTGGGGGCAAGCTCGAGCGTTGGTCGGGAGACCCACTCCCGGCCACTCCAGTTGAACTGCTCACCCCTCGAGAGGTGACGAAGTGAGCGCATCCCCCCTGCGCATAGCGGTTGCGGGCGCATCGGGAAAGATGGGCCAGCTGCTGATTCAGGAGGTTCACCGTCACCCGGAGGTCTGCCTCACTGCGGCAGTCGACTGCGAGGGCGCAGAGCTGCTCGGACTGGATGCTGGGGTCCGGCTTGGCATTCAGACTGGGGTGAGCGTCACCACCAGCCTTCAGGCTCTGGCCGCAGCTGAGGTTCTCATCGACTTCACCCGTCCCGAGGCCACGCCCTTGCATCTCGGAGCCTGCGCTGAGCATGGGCTCTCCTTGGTGCTAGGTACCACTGGTCATGACGCCCAGGGGCTTGCCGCGCTCGAAGACTTCGCAAAGACTCATCGGCTGGTATTCGCACCCAACATGAGTGTGGGCGTGAACATCGTACTGAAGCTGCTGGAGCTGGCCGGAGAAGCCTTGGCCCAGGGCTATGACATCGAGGTGATTGAGGCCCATCATCGGCAGAAGGTGGACGCGCCGTCTGGCACTGCACTGAAGATGGGGGAGGTGGTGGCCAAGGCCGCCGGTCGTCAGTGGCCAGGCGATGCGGTGTTCGCGCGCCAGGGCACCACGGGCCCGCGAACCGACGCCGAGATTGGATTCTCAGTGATCCGCGGGGGCGATATCGTGGGCGACCACACCGTGTTGTTCGCTGGGCAGGGCGAGCGTATCGAGATCACCCATCGATCGTCCTCACGGGCCACCTATGCGCAGGGCGCCATCCGGGCCGCACTCTTCTTGCAGACGGTTGGCCCAGGGTCGTATGGGATGGATCAGGTGTTGAGGCTGAGCAGTTCGCGCGCCAACTGAAGTGAGGGGGCCTTGAGCCCCTCGTCGCCCAGCATGCGGGCAATCTCAGCAGTGCGCTCGTCCACGGAGAGAAAACTCACACTGCTCAGGGCGGGCTGAACCTCGGCGTCCTTGGTCACTCGCGCATGATGATGCGCACGCGCCGCCACCTGGGGCAGATGGGTGACTGCGAGCACCTGATGGGACTCACCCAGATCGCGCAGCAGTCGCCCAACGACGTGTCCCGTGTTGCCGCCAATCCCTGCGTCCACCTCATCGAACAAGAGGGTGGGGCAGGCGGTTCCGCTGGCAGCCGCTGCGGCAATGGCCAGTCCGATGCGGGACAGCTCACCTCCCGAGGCAATTTTGGAGATCGGCTGCGGCTCGGACTGACCGGAGTGCTGAAGCAGAAAGAGCACCTCCTCGTATCCGGTGGGGCTGGGCTGATCTCTGGGCAGAAGACTCACGCTAAAGCTGCTTCCTTTCATGGCCAGTTCACTGAGCCATCGGTTCACTGAAGTGCCGAGCTGGGCGGCGGCGTCGCGGCGTCTGGCGCTGAGCGCCTGCCCAATGGACCGGGCGGACTCCTCGGCCGCTGAGAGCGCTTTGTTGAGGGCCCGGACATCAGTGGCCTGGTCGAGTTCCTCCAGGGCGGACTCGAGCTCTATTCTGAATTCAGGAAGTGCGTCTGGGCTCCGCTTGAGTCGACGCGCCAGCCCATGGAGTTCGGCGAGACGGCTCTCCACCGTGAGAAGCCGGTCTGGGTCGAGCTCGAGTCGATCTGCGTAGCGCTGCAGCTGGGCAGCAGCCTCTTCAAGCTCAATAAGTCCAGACTGAAGGCCTCGGGTCGCGGGCTCGAGTCGAGGGTCTGTCGTGTTTAAGGACTCCAGTCGACCCGTGAGGCGAGAGAGCTTAGGAAGGACCGGATCCTCAGACTCATTGAGGAAGACAAGGACCTCTTGGGCCGAGGCCAGGAGCTCAGCGCCAGAGGAGAGTGTCTTCTGCTCCAGCTCAAGAGCCTCCCACTCGCCGCTTTGAGGGTCTGCGGCTCGAAGCAGATCGAGCTGCCATTGGAGCTCCTCTCGCTGCCGCTTCTGCTGATCCACCTGGGCCTGGGCCTGCTCGAGGGCCTCGCGACAGGAGGCCCAGGCTCGATAGGCCTGAGCCATGTCCTGCACCAGTGGTTCAAGGCCTGCCTGCCGATCGAGAAGCACCCGCTGGGCGCCAGCCCGAAGGAGGTCGTGGTGGGCGTGCTGGCCATGGACACTGACGAGGCGCTCGCCCAGGGCCTTGAGCTGGCTGAGGCTTGCAGGCTGCCCATTGGCCCAGGCCCGGGAGCGCCCTGAGGCATCCAGACTTCGCTTGAGGAGAAGCACGGGCTCCTCTAGGCTCAGCCCGGTCTCCTCGGCAATGAGCGCGAGAGACGACAGGAGTTCATCCGAGAGCTCAAACTCTGCCGAGACCTCCGCCTTGGAGCAGCCTGCTCGGATGGCGCTCGACTCCGCACGGTCGCCAAGAATCAGGCCCAGCGCGTCAAAGAGGATGGATTTTCCAGCGCCTGTCTCACCGGTGAGGGCGGAGAAGCCCGAGTGGAGGTCGAGGGTGAGACGGTGAACCGTGACGAAATCTTGGATGGTTAGGGTTCGCAGCATGAGTGTTCGTTTCTCAGGATGGATCGCCTCCACGGGTGGGGAAGTGTGGATCTGGTCGTCCGAGATAGACCGGATTGGCGCTCCAGTGGAGCTTACGTCTGAGAACTGAGAAGTAGTCGTGCCCTTTTGGGTGAAGGAGGAGGACTGGGTCGGGTGCAGCCTCGATGAGAATCTGGTCTCCGTCCTCGAGTGCCGTCATGGCCTGCATGTCACAGTGCAGCTCGGTGCCCGCGCCATCGTTCACCAGGACGGTGACAGTAGCCTCTTGCGGCAAGACCACCGGGCGGCTGGCCAGTGCCTGAGGTGCCACGGGGACCAGAATCATGCCCTTGAGGCGGGGATGCAGAATGGAGCCGGAGGCCGAGAGGGCATAGGCGGTCGAGCCGGTGGGCGTGGACACGATGAGGCCATCCGCCCTGAGTGTCTGCATGTAACTGCCGTCCACAAAGACTTCCAGCTCTGCCATGCGACTGATCGGCCCGCGGCTTATGACGGAGTCGTTCAGGGCGACTGCGGAGAAGACCGAGGCCCAGGCCTCGTCAGGCCGTGTCCGGCGCATCACCGTGACATTGAGCATGGCTCTCGACTCCTGGTCTCCCTCGCCGCGCAGCAGAGGTGGGAGATCGACCTCCAGGCTCTCGATGCTGAGGTCGGTCATGAAGCCCAGCCGGCCAAGGTTGATTCCGATAACCGGGACTCGATACGGGGCCATCTGGCGGGCGACGCTGATCATCGTACCGTCCCCGCCCAGCACCAGCGCGAGCGAGGCCCGTTGCGCAAGCGCAAGCAGGGGCTCAACCAGGAGCGAAGGGGATGGCTCAAGCCCCGCGCCCCTGGCTGCATCGACGTCCAGGGCCAGGTCTGCGTGGGGGAGCGTTGCTCGGATGCATCGAATCACGGACTCAATGGGCCCCCGGAGGCCTGGGGTCTGGGGCCGTCCAAACACCGCGATCAGGGGGCGATCTCCGCTCATGCGGGGATTAGATCACAGCATCTGAAAAGCATCCTTAAAATGCTTGTCATGGACGACCGATCTTCGCGACTGCTAAAGACGCTCATTGAGCGATACATTGTGGAGGGCCAGCCCGTGGGCTCCCGAGCACTCTCCAAGTTCTCGGGGCTCGAGCTCTCGCCCGCCACGATTCGCAATGTCATGTCCGATCTCGAGGAACTGGGGCTGGTCGCCAGTCCCCACACCTCTGCTGGCCGCATTCCCACGCCGAAGGGCTACCGGCTCTTCGTAGATTCTCTGCTTACGGTCCAGCCGCTCGAGCCTGAGGCAGCCCGCCTCATGGAGGGTGCGCTGCCGGTGGATGCGCCCAGTCGGGTGATCTCCGCTGCGGCCGCCTTGCTCTCCAACCTCTCTCAGTTCGCCGGCGTCGTGAGTGCACCCCGTCGGGACGCGTCTTTTCGGCACGCAGAGTTTCTTAAGCTGGGTGACCGTCGGCTCCTGCTCATTCTGGTAACCGCTGAGGGTGAAGTGGTGAACAAGATCATCCAGGTGGAGCAAGAACTGGCTCCGGAGCGGCTGATTGAAGCCGGAAACATGCTCACCGCGCTCTATGCCGGCATGACCCTCGATGAGGTCCGACTCAGGCTCTCGCAAGAGCTCCGCGACCTCCGAGACGACGTGGCCAATCTCATGCGCAAGGCCGTGGAGGAGGGCTCTGCAGCGATGTCGGACACCCGTGATGAACTCGTGATCTCCGGTGAGAGGCGGCTCATGAATGTCTCGGAATGGTCTGCAGATGTGAGCCGGCTGCGCCATCTGTTTGACGTCTTCGAACAGAAGACGTTGATCTCCCGCCTTCTGGAGCGGGCCGTGACGACCCATGGCGTCCAGATCTTTATCGGCGGAGATTCGGAGCTTGTTCCTGCTGAGGAGCTCTCAGTGGTCACAGCACCCTATGAGGTGAATGGCCGAGTGGTTGGAACCCTCGGGGTGATTGGCCCTACGCGAATGGCTTATGATCGGGTGATTCCTATCGTCGACATCACAGCACGGCTGGTCTCCACGGTGCTGTCATCCCCTCGCAACCTATGACCCTTCCTCTGCCCGCATCGGCCGTGATTGATGAACGCCCCTTCAGACATGGCAGTCGTCTGAAGGTTGGCGTGCTTCTGGTCAACCTCGGAACGCCGGAGGCCCCCACAGGGCCCGCGCTTCGCCGATACCTCAAGGAGTTTCTCTCCGACCCTCGCGTTGTCGAGATTCCCAAGTTTGTCTGGTGGCCGCTCCTGAACTTCATCATCTTGAACACTCGGCCCAAGAAGTCCGCAGCGAAGTACGCCTCGGTCTGGCTGAAGGAGGGATCGCCGCTCAGGGTCCATTCCGAGCGCCAGGTGGCCAAGACCACAGAGGCCCTGCGCGCTGCGGGATACGACCTCGAGCTGGAACTGGCCATGCGCTACGGCGAGCCCTCCATCGCGCAAGGCCTCGATCGCCTGAAGGACAAGGGCGTGAACCGCGTATTGGTCTTGCCGCTCTACCCTCAGTTCTCTGCGAGCACGACGGCAACCGTCTTTGACAAGGTCTATGACGCGCTGGCCGCCATGCGAAGCCCTCCAGCGCTCAGAACCATTCGCCATTTCCATGACCATCCCGCCTACATCCAGGCGGTGGCCACCTCCATTCGGCAGCATTGGGAGTCCCACGGGCGGGGCGATCTGCTGCTCATGAGTTTTCATGGGGTGCCCAAGCGCAGCCTGATGAAGGGCGATCCCTATCACTGCGAGTGTCACAAGACTGGCCGCCTGATCGCGGCTGAACTGGGGCTGTCCGACAACCAGTGGCGAGTCTCTTTTCAGTCTCGGTTTGGCCCCGCTGAGTGGCTCAAGCCCTATACGGCCGAGCTCTTCGAGCAGCTGCCCCTGGGGGGCGTCAAGCGGCTGGATGTGGTCTGCCCCGGATTTATCTCTGACTGTCTTGAAACGCTCGAAGAGATCGCCATGGAGGGGAAGGAGGAGTTCCTCACCGCGGGTGGCGAGCAGTACCAGTTCATTCCCTGCCTCAACGACAGTGATGAGGCCGTGGCGCTCCTGACGTCCTTAATCGTTCAGGAGACGATGGGCTGGCCGGTTCGTCCGGAGTCCGTCGAGGCCGAGGCCGACCGAGGGGTTGCACGAAGCCGAGCCCTCTCCCTGGGCGCCGAGGACTGAGCCTAGGGGCGTTCTAGCGGCCGTCCCAGCGAATGGCGTGGGCGGCGTGGGCGTCCAGAAATTCCTGAGTGGCCTTTTCCCAGCTGAACGCGCTCGCCCGTGCGATGGCGCGCTCCTTAGGGATCTTGAGTGCCTCGAGGCAGGCTGCGCGTAGGTCTTCTGAGAGTACGCCTGCATCGCTCGACCCGATCACATCGATGGGTCCTTCCACTGGGAAGGCTGCCACAGGAACCCCGCAGGCCATGGCCTCCACCATCACCAGCCCGAACGTGTCAGTGCGGCTCGGAAACACAAAGACATCGGCTGCGCTGTAGAGGCTCGCGAGTTCACTCTGCGTCATCACGCCAAAGAAGCGCACGGATGGGTAGCGCTTGCGCAGCCCCTCCAGAGAGGGCCCCTCACCGGCCACCCACTTTTCGCCCGGCAGGTCGAGGTCGAGAAAGGCCTGAATGTTCTTCTCGACCGCTACCCGGCCCACGAAGAGGAAGACGGGTGGGCGCTTGCCCTCCACGGGTCGGGGCTCGGAGGGCTTGAAGACCGCGTGGTTCACCCCTCGAGACCAGAATCGAACCCCACGAAAGCCGCGGGCCTCCAGGTCTCGGATGATGGCTGGGGTGGGCGCGAGGACGGCGGAGGCTGCATTGTGGAAGTGGCGAAAAATGCCATAGCTCAGGCTCAGCGGGACGCGTGATCGTGCGTAGACGTATTCTGGGAAGCGCGTGTGGTAGGCCGTGACGAAGGGAAGGCCCATGCGGCGGCAGAGGCCGCGAGCGGCCCAGCCCAGCGGCCCTTCGGTTGCGATGTGGATGGCATCAGGGCGTGTGGCCAGGATCCGTTCTCTGATCACGGACCCCGGGAAGAGCGCGAGACGAATCTCGGGGTAAGTGGGGCAGGGAACAGTCTTGAAGTCGAGCGGGGTGATGAGGCTGGTCTGATGCCCCCAGGATTCAAGCACCCGGTTCGTGGCCTGAATGGTTCTAACCACCCCATTCACTTGGGGCTCCCAGGCGTCGGTGACCGTTAGGATGTGCACCGCCGCACAGTAGAGCCGCCAAAAGTCAGAGCCGTGACGATGGCGTGAAGAAAAGGTTACAAACGGCACCCCCTTGAAATCTCCGAGGTCGGCCCCATTTACGGAGACAACTGCCTTCTTCTCACCGGAGCCCCCTATGTCGCTACCCCCAAACGATCAGCCCCCCACCGCCGATCAGCCCCCCACCGCCGATCAGCCCCCCACCGCCGCCGAAGTGCTTGCCGCCCAGGCGGCTGCAGCGGGAGAGCCCGCTGGCACGTCACCCTCTCCCGAGGGCGCAGAGCTTGCTAGCGCACAGGCCAAGCTCGCCGAGCGGGAAGATCAGTTGATGCGTCTCGCCGCTGAAATCGAGAATATGCGCCGACGTCACGCCACCGAGCTGTCCAATGCGAGCAAGTTTGCGATTGAGACCTTTGCAGAGGCCATGCTCCCCGTGGCTGACAGCCTCGAGATGGCCCTAAGCCTGCCAGAGCAGACCCTCGATGGCCTCCGCGGCGGGGTTGAGCTCACCCTGCGTCAGCTTCAGCAGGCGTTTGAGCGTGGCCGTCTGAAAGTGCTCAGCCCCACAGGCGAGAAGTTCAATCCCAACCACCACCAGGCGGTGTCCATGGTGGACGGTGCCACGGCACAGCCACCGGTGGCCAGCGGACATGTGGTGGCCGTGATGCAGAAGGGCTATCTCATCGGTGAGCGAGTACTTCGGCCGGCGCTCGTAGTGGTCGCCCAGTAGCCCTGGCCTGAGCCCCTTGAATTCCTGACCGCACACCCCCAACTCCTCCTTAACACTTCAATTTCTCCTAGAGGAAACCAACATGGCAAAAATGATCGGAATCGACCTCGGCACCACCAACTCCTGCGTGGCCATCATGGAGGCAGGTCAGCCCAAAGTGATCGAAAACAGCGAGGGTGCGCGTACCACCCCTTCGATCATTGCTTACATGGAGGATGGCGAGATCCTCGTGGGCGCACCGGCCAAGCGTCAGGCGGTGACCAACCCCAAGAACACCCTCTATGCCGTCAAGCGCCTCATCGGCCGCAAGTTCACCGATAAGGAGGTGCAGAAAGACATTGATCTCATGCCCTTCGAGATCGTCAAGGCAGAGAACGGCGATGCCTGGGTGGGCGTTCGGGATAAAAAGCTCGCGCCTCCGCAGGTGTCAGCCGAGGTGCTGCGCAAGATGAAGAAGACCGCCGAAGACTATCTCGGCCAAGAGGTGACCGAAGCTGTGATCACGGTCCCCGCGTATTTCAATGATGCTCAACGTCAGGCCACCAAGGATGCGGGCCGCATCGCCGGTCTGGATGTGAAGCGCATCATCAATGAACCCACTGCGGCTGCGCTCGCCTTTGGCCTCGATAAGGCCGATGGTCGTGATCGTAAAGTAGCCGTCTACGACCTCGGTGGCGGCACCTTCGATGTCTCCATCATCGAGATTGCGGATGTGGATGGCGAGAAGCAGTTTGAGGTGCTCTCCACCAACGGAGACACCTTTCTGGGCGGTGAAGACTTCGACCAGCGCATCATTGATCACATCATCGATGAGTTTAAGAAGATCAACGGGGTTGACCTCTCAAAGGATCCGATTGCGCTCCAGCGCATCAAGGCGGCGGCAGAGCGCGCCAAGATTGAGCTCTCTTCCAGCCAGCAGACTGAGCTCAATGAGCCCTACATCGCCATGGCCAATGGCGCTCCCGTTCACCTCACCTTCAAACTCACCCGCGCCAAGCTTGAGTCCCTGGTGGATGACCTCATCAGCCGCACCATTGAGCCCTGCAAGGTCGCCCTGAAGGACGCAGGCCTCTCGGCCAGCCAGATCGATGACGTCATCCTGGTGGGCGGCATGACCCGCATGCCTAAGGTGCAGGATGCAGTGAAGGCCTTCTTTGGCAAAGAACCCCGTAAGGATGTAAACCCCGACGAGGCGGTGGCCGTGGGCGCAGCGATCCAGGGGTCGGTGCTCTCAGGCGACCGCAAGGATGTGCTGCTGCTGGATGTCACGCCCCTTTCTCTTGGCATCGAGACGCTTGGCGGTGTGATGACCAAGATGATCCAGAAGAACACCACCATTCCAACGAAGTTCTCGCAGGTCTTCTCCACGGCCGATGACAATCAGCCTGCCGTCACGATCAAGGTCTACCAGGGCGAGCGCGAACTGGCCAATGCCAACAAGATGTTGGGTGAGTTCAACCTCGAAGGGATTCCCCCTTCGCCACGCGGTACTCCCCAGATTGAGGTGACCTTCGACATTGACGCCAACGGCATCTTGCATGTCTCGGCCCGAGACAAGGCAACGGGCAAGGAGAACAAGATCACCATCAAGGCCAATTCAGGCCTGTCGGATGACGAGATCAAGAAGATGGTTGCCGATGCAGAGGCCAATGCGGAGTCGGATAAGCAACGGGTCGAGCTGGTCCAGGCCCGTAACTCCGGTGAGGCCATGGTGCACTCCGTGAAGAAGTCGGTGGATGAGCATGGCAGCAAGCTCTCGGCGGATGAGAAGGCAAAGATCGAGGAGGCCATCAAGGAGCTCGAGGCTGCGCTGTCTGGAGAGGACAAGGATGCCATTGAGACCAAAACCGACAACCTCATGAAGGCCTCTCAGACGCTGGGAGAGAAGGTCTATGCAGACGCCCAGGCGGCCGCAGGGGCGGGCGCAGCAGCGGGCGGACCCGGTGCAGGCAATGCCGCGGCCGAAGATGTTGTAGACGCAGAGTTCAAGGAAGTGAAGCGCGATTAAATGTCTAAGCGCGACTACTACGAGGTCTTAGGCGTCGCCAAGAACGCCTCCGACGATGAGCTTAAAAAAGCCTATCGCAAGCTCGCCATGAAGTATCACCCGGACCGGAATCCGGGTGATGCTGCGTCTGAGGAGAAGTTCAAGGAGGCCAAAGAGGCCTACGAGATGCTCACCGACCCCGAGAAACGAGCGGCCTATGACCGCTTTGGCCATGCGGGCGTCGATCCCAATGCGGGTGGCGGGCCAGGCGGTGGATTTGGCAATTTCTCGGATGCATTCGGTGACATCTTCGGGGACATCTTCGGCGCTGCGGGTGGGCGTGGAGGCGGCGGAGGCCGCAGCAATGTCTACCGTGGAAGCGACCTTCGCTACTCGATGGAGATCACGCTCGAGCAGGCGGCGTCCGGCTTCACCACAGAGATCAAAGTTCCGAGCTGGGAAACCTGTGACACCTGCGATGGGTCGGGAGCGAAGCCCGGCACGAAGGCTGAGACCTGCAAGACCTGTGGCGGTCAGGGCCAGGTGCGCATGCAGCAGGGCTTCTTTAGCATTCAGCAGACCTGCCCCACCTGTCGGGGCACTGGTAAGACCATCCCCAATCCCTGCACCGCTTGTGATGGCGTGGGCCGTATCCGCAAACAGAAGACCCTCGAGGTTAAGATCCCCGCAGGCATTGACGACGGCATGCGCATCCGGTCAAGCGGCAATGGAGAACCGGGCCTGAATGGGGGCCCGTCGGGCGACCTCTATGTTGAGGTCTCGATCAAGCCCCATCGGGTCTTTCAGCGCGAGGGCGACGACCTCCACTGTGAAGTCCCCGTGAGCTTTGCGCGCGCTGCACTGGGCGGGTCAATCGATGTTCCCACCCTCAACGGCAAGGCGAGTTTCGATCTGCCTGAGGGCACTCAGACCGGCAAGACCTTTCGACTTCGAGGCAAGGGGATTCGAAATGTGCGGTCGAGCGTCGCGGGCGACCTCTACTGCCACGTGGTGGTCGAGACGCCCGTGAAGCTCAACGACCGGCAGCGCAAGATTCTCGAAGACTTCGAGGCCTCGCTGGAGGAGGGTGGCGACCGCCACAGCCCCCAGAGCAAGAGCTGGATGGAAAAGGTTCGCGACTTCTTCAACTGAAGCCGCGCCTGAACGGAATGGCCTGGGCTCACAGGCCCAGGGCCCGTTTAATCTGGTCGAGTGCGCTCGGGTCCTCGAGGGTGGTCATGTCCCCCGGGTCCTTGCCCTCGGCCAGGGCCTGCATCGCTCTACGCAGTAATTTTCCAGATCGGGTCTTGGGCAGAAGGGTGACAAAGTGAATCCGTGAGGGGCGGGCGATCGCCCCGAGTTCTCGGTCAACCGTAGCCATGATGGCCTTTTCCTCGGCCTTCTCTCCCTCCGGAGTGGCCAGAACCGAGTTGTCCTTGAGGACCGCAAAGGCCATGGGCATCTGCCCCTTGAGGGCATCCGCCACACCCACCACGGCCACCTCCGCCACATTCTTGTGCGCCTGGATGGCCTCCTCTATCTCCCGAGTGCCCAGGCGGTGACCTGCGACGTTAATGACATCGTCGGTTCGCCCAAGGATGAAGTAGTAGCCATCCTCGTCGCGAGTGGCGTAGTCGAACGTGGAGTAGAGGGATTGCCCGGGCACGGCTGAGAAGTAGGTCTTTACGAAGCGCTCGTCATCGCCCCAGACGGTCTGCAGGCAGCCCGGCGGGAGAGGCGGCATCACGCAGAGCATGCCCTTCTCGTTTGCACCCACCTCTTCAAAACTGGACTCATGGATGAGCCGCACGTCATACCCGTAGGCGGGGAAACTGGGGCTTCCGAACTTGGTCTCGGTGACCTCAATGCCATGCTGAGCCGAGAGAATGGGCCAGCCTGTCTCGGTCTGCCAGTAGTTGTCGATGATGCGTGCGCCCCCAAGAGCCTCAGAGATCCAACGCGCCGTGGGCTCGTCTAGCGGCTCGCCTGCGAGAAAGAGCCGACGCAGCGACTGGGTATTGTGCCGGGTCATGAAGGAGGGGTCTTGCTTCTTGAGCACTCGGGCGGCCGTCGGGGACGAGAACATCGTGGTGACTCCGTAGTCCTCGACTATCTTCCACCAGATGGCAGGGTCGGGCCGCAAAGGCAGCCCCTCATAGACGATGGTGGTGGAGCCATTAATCAGGGGCGCATAGACGATGTAGGAGTGCCCCACCACCCAGCCGATATCGGACGTGCAGAAGAACACCTCGCCCGGCTTGCAGTCATAGATGAGTCGCATGGAGGCGCCGAGCGCCACCGCATATCCGCCCGTGTCACGCTGCACACCCTTGGGCTTGCCTGTGGTGCCTGAGGTGTAGAGGATGTAGCTGGGGTCGGTGGCCTCGAGCTCAGCGCAGGGCACCTGGGCGCCCTGAACCTGGGCGCGCAGCGAGGCGTAGTCTAGGTCTCTGCCGGCCACCAGGCTTAGCGGCGCGAGCCCTCGGTTGACCAGCAGCACCTTCTCGGGTGGCGTCTGGGCCAGGCCACAGGCCTCGTCCACGAGGTGTTTGTAGGGCACCTCTTTGCCGTTCCGCATGCCGGCGTCTGAGGAGATCATGAGCTTGGGCCGTGCATCGTCGATTCGGGCCGCAAGGGAGGGGCCTGCGAATCCTCCAAAGACCACCGAGTGAATTGCGCCAATTCGCACGCAGGCGAGCATGGCAAAGACCGCCTCGGCAATCATGGGCATATAAATCAGCACCCGGTCTCCGCGGCCGACCCCCAGCGTCTGCATGATGGCGGCCATGGCCTGAACCTCCTCATGCAGTTGTGCGTAGGTGTAGCGCTTCTCCTCCTGGGTTTCCGTAGAGATGTAGACGAGTGCGAGCTGTTCGGCGCGAGTGGCCAGGTGACGATCGACTGCGTTGTAGCAGAGGTTGATCCGGCCACCCTCGTACCACCGCGCAAAGGGAGGGCGATCGAAGTTCAGCGTACGGGTGGGGGGCTTGAACCAGTGCAGGTAGCCCGCCTGCTCGGCCCAGAATGACTCTCGGTCGGTAATCGACTTGGTGTGAAGCCGAGCCAGGCCTGTGTCTGAATATTTCGTCACCATCCTGCTGTCTCCTCGCTGTTTTATTGTTGTTGGGGGATGTGAACCCATCCCTCCATCAGAATACGCGCGCTGCGGCTCATTTCAACCTGTTTCACCACCCATTCGCCCTCTTCTTGATGTGCCTCAGCTCCTACGCGGAGGGTTCCGGAGGGGTGGCCGAATCGCGTCGCCTGGCGCGGGCCTCCACCTGCGGCCAGGTTAACCAGGGTGCCTGGAATGGCGGCAGCGGTGCCGATGGCCACCGAGGCAGTACCCATCATGGCGTGGTGGAGCTTTCCCATGGATATGGCTCGAACCAGGAGATCCACTCCATCGGCTGGCACGGCCTTTCCGCTCGACGAGGTATAGGCCTTGGGGGGCGCTACAAAGGCCACCTTTGGAGTGTGCTGCCGGCTTGCAGCCTCGGAGAGCTGCGTGATGAGGCCCATCTTGAGGGCCCCGAGGGCCCGAATCTGCTCGAACCGTTCGAGGGCCTTGGCGTCCCCATTGATCTGGTCCTGAAGCTCGGTGCCGGCATATCCAATATCCGCTGCATTGACGAAGACGGTGGGAATCCCTGCATTGATGAGCGTGGCTGAGAGGGGCCCGAGGCCCGGCACGTCGAGGGTGTCGACCAGCTGGCCCGTTGGAAACATGGCGCCGCCGGCGCCTTCTTCCTCTGCGGCCGGGTCGACAAAGACAATCTGAATTTCTGCAGCCGGAAAAGTGACGCCGTCGAGCTCAAAATCGCCTGTCTCCTGCACCTGCCCGTTGGTGACGGGCACTCGCGCAAGAATGGTTTTGCCGATATTGGCCTGCCAGATACGAACCACTGCCACTCCGTTCTGAGGCACGCGGCTCGGATCAATCAGTCCGTGCCGAATGGCGAAGGGACCCACCGCAGCGGTGAGGTTTCCGCAGTTGCCGCTCCAGTCGACGAGGGCCTGGTCGATGGAGACCTGCCCAAAGAGATAGTCCACATCGTGATCGGGTTGGCTGCTCTTGGAAAGGATCACGGTCTTGCTGGTGCTCGACGTGGCGCCGCCCATCCCGTCAATCTGCTTGCCATAGGGGTCGGGGCTGCCGATGACCCGCATCAGGAGCGCATCTCGAGCCGGTCCGGGTACCTGGGCCTCTGGCGGGAGGTCGGTGAGCGAGAAGAAGACCCCTTTGCTGGTGCCGCCCCGCATATAGGTGGCAGGGATACGGCGCTGCGGAAGATGGCTCATGCGGCCTCCTTCGACTCGAGAAAGTCCTGGGCGAATCGCTGGAGTACGCCGCCCGCCTCGTAGATCGATACTTCTTCTGCGGTATCGAGCCGGCACCGAACGGGCACCTCGAGTCGTTCACCGGAACGTCGGTGAATCACGAGGCTGAGCTGTGCCCGGGGCGTGCGAGTGCCAACGACGTCGTAGGTCTCGGTGCCGTCCAGCCCTAGAGTCTTACGATTGGTCCCTGCCATAAACTCCAGCGGCAGTATGCCCATGCCCACGAGATTGGTGCGGTGGATGCGTTCGAATCCTTCAGCCACGATCACCTCGACGCCGGCCAGGCGAACGCCCTTGGCCGCCCAGTCGCGTGACGACCCCTGCCCGTAGTCAGCCCCCGCAATGATGATCAGAGGCTGTGCGCGGTTCATGTAGGTTTCAATGGCCTCCCACATGCGCATCACCCGTCCCTCCGGCTCTACCCGGGCCAGTGAGCCCTGCTGAACGGCTCCGTGAACCACGGCCATTTCATTGACAAGCTGAGGGTTAGCGAAGGTGGCGCGCTGTGCGGTGAGGTGGTCCCCGCGATGGGTTGCATAGGAGTTGAAGTCCTCCTCGGGCAGGCCCATCTTGGCGAGGTACTCGCCGGCAGCGCTGTCGGCCAGGATTGCATTCGAGGGCGAGAGATGGTCGGTGGTGATGTTGTCGCCCAGCAGTGCCAGCGGACGCATGCCGGTGAGGGTGCGTGCGCCCGCAAGTGCGCCCTCCCAGTAGGGCGGGCGACGGATGTAGGTGCTCTGTGCCCGCCAGTCGTAGAGCGGACTGGCCGAGCGAGCCTGCACCGCCTGAATGGCAAACATGGGCTCGTAGACCGCACGGAACTGCTCGGGCTTTACGCTGGCTGCCACGACGGCGTCGATCTCTTCATCGCTGGGCCAGAGGTCTTTAAGCCGAATCGGCTGGCCCTGTGAGTCCTCGCCCAGCACATCCTGTTCGATGTCAAAGCGCACCGTGCCCGCAATCGCATACGCGACCACCAGGGGTGGGGAGGCGAGGAAGGCCTGCTTGGCATAGGGGTGAATGCGGCCGTCGAAGTTTCGATTGCCGGAGAGCACGGCCGTGGCATAGAGATTGCGGTCGATGATCTCTTGCTGAATCTTGGGATCGAGCGCACCACTCATGCCATTACAGGTGGTGCAGGCGAAGGCGACGATGCCAAAGCCCAGCGCCTCAAGGTCTTGTAAGAGCCCGGCCTCTCTGAGGTAGAGCTCAACCACTCGCGAGCCTGGGGCCAGGGAGGACTTCACCCAGGGTTTACGCGCGAGTCCTGCACGGCGGGCGTTCCGGGCGAGCAGTCCAGCAGCAATGACATTTCGGGGGTTGGAGGTGTTGGTGCAGCTGGTAATGGCGGCGATGATCACTGCACCGTCGGGCATGAGCCCCTGGGCCTCCTGCTCACGCGCCTGAGCCAGGCCCTTGGCCACGCCTCTCGCCTGGAGTTCAGAGACGGGGAGCCGTTTGTGCGGATTTGAGGGGCCTGCCAGGCTGCGCGTCACCGAGGAGAGGTCAAAGCGCAGCGTGCGTTCGTACTCGGCCGTGTGCAACGCATCCGACCAGAGCCCTGCCGTTCTGGCATAGGTCTCGACGAGGGCCACCTGCTCGGCGGATCGGCCGGTTAGGCGGAGGTAGTCCAGGGTCTGGTCGTCGATAGAAAAGAGTGCCGCGGTGGCGCCATACTCGGGCGCCATGTTGGAGATGGTGGCCCGATCGCCAATGCTCAGTGTGGACGCGCCCGCTCCATAGAACTCCAGGTAGGCGCCCACCACCTTCTGCTGACGCAGAAACTCCGTGAGAGCCAGCACCATGTCCGTGGCAGTAATGCCAGGCTGACGACGACCGATCAGCTCAACGCCAACCATTTCGGGCAGTCGCATCCAAGAGGCGCGCCCAAGCATGACATTCTCAGCCTCAAGACCGCCAACGCCCACCGCGATGACGCCTAGCGCGTCCACATGGGGCGTGTGCGAGTCGGTTCCGACACAGGTATCGGGATAGGCCACGCCGTGATCGCTGTGAATCACCGGTGACATTTTCTCCAGATTGATCTGGTGCATGATCCCGTTGCCTGCTGGGATGACATCGACATTGTTGAAGGCGGTCTTGGTCCAGTTGATGAAGTGGAACCGGTCTTCATTGCGACGGTCCTCGATGTCTCGGTTCTTCTGAAACGCGTCTGGGTCGAAACCCCCACACTCCACGGCAAGAGAGTGGTCCACGATGAGCTGCACCGGCACCACCGGGTTTACCTGAGCAGGGTCTCCACCTTTACTGGCGATGGCATCACGCAGGCCGGCGAGGTCGACGAGGGCGGTCTGGCCAAGAATGTCATGACAGACCACGCGGGCTGGAAACCATGGGAAGTCGAGGTCGCGTCGCCGCTCAATGAGCTGGACGAGGCAGTCACGGATGGTCTGAGGTTCGGCCCGGCGAACGATGTTCTCCGCATGAATACGCGCCGTGTAGGGGAGACGGTCCCAGGCTCCAGGCTGGATCTCGTCGACGGCTGTGCGCGCGTCGAAATAGTCCAGACCGGTCTGGCCGAGGGGCTTGCGATAGAGCTGATTCATAGGGATCGAGGGGCTTAGCTGCGCTGTTGAATGGGGACGAAGGTCTGGTCATCGGGACCGATGTAGTTCGCGCTGGGACGAATGATCTTGCCGTCGATGCGCTGCTCGATGATGTGGGCAGACCAGCCCGAGGTGCGGGAGATCACGAAGATGGGCGTGAACATGGCCGTTGGTACACCCATCATGTGATAGCTCACCGCACTGAACCAGTCGAGATTGGGGAACATCTTTTTGATGTCCCACATCACGGACTCAAGCCGCTCAGCGATCTGGAACATCTTGAGATCCTTGGCCTGGGTTGAGAGGCTGCGCGCAACCTCCTTGATCACCTTGTTGCGAGGGTCACTCACGGTATAGACGGGGTGCCCAAAGCCGATCACCACCTCCTTGTTCTCCACGCGACGGCGGATGTCCGCCTCGGCCTCGTCCGGCGTCTCGTACCGCTTCTGGACCTCAAAGGCCACCTCGTTGGCGCCACCATGTTTGGGGCCGCGCAAAGCACCGATAGCCCCAGCAACGGCCGAGTAGATGTCAGATCCCGTCCCTGCGATGACCCGCCCTGTGAAGGTGGAGGCATTGAATTCGTGCTCGGCATAGAGATTGAGCGAGATATGCATCGCCTTGACCCACTCCTCGGGGGGTGGGGCGCCGTGCAGCAGATGCAGGAAGTGGCCACCAATCGAGTCGTCGTCGGTCTCGACATCGATTGCGCGGCCGTTGTGGCTGTAGTGGTACCAGTAGAGCAGCATGCTGCCCAGGGAGGCCATCAGGCGATCGGCAATGTCACGCGCGCCGGGCGTGTTGTGGTCGTCCTTCTCGGGCAGCACGCAGCCTAGTGCTGATACGCCCGTGCGCATCACATCCATGGGATGGGCAGACGCGGGAAGAGACTCGAGCACGGCCATGACGGCCGAGGGGAGGCCGCGCAGGGCGCGAAGCTTGCGCTTGTAGCCTGCAAGTTCAGCGGTGTTCGGGAGTTTGCCGTGCACCAGCAGGTAGGCCACTTCTTCAAATTCGCAGACGCCTGCAAGGTCGAGAATGTCATAGCCCCTATAGGCGAGGTCATTTCCGGTGCGACCTACGGTGCACAGGGCGGTGTTCCCAGCCGTTACGCCCGAGAGGGCGACCGACTTCTTAACTTTTGGAGTGGCAGGCGTGGAGGTCTCTGCAGACATGTTTACGATCCTTTCTGTTGGGAGGAGTTAAAGAGCGCGTCTAGCTTGTTTTCGAAGTCCCAGTAGCCAATGGAGTCGTAGAGCTCCTGCCGGGTCTGCATCAGAGAGACCACATTCTTCTGGGTGCCCTCTCGACGAACCGCCTCGTACACGGCCTGCGCTGCCTTATTCATGGCCCGGAAGGCCGAGAGCGGGTAGAGCACCATGGCCACCTGGACGCTACGGAGTTCATCGGTGGTGAACAGAGGGGTTGATCCAAACTCGGTGATGTTGGCCAGGACGGGAACCTTCACGGCCTTCACAAACTGCTCATACATGGGAAGCTCGGTCATGGCCTCAGGGAAGATGGCATCAGCTCCCGCCTCCACACAGGCGCAGGCCCGGTCGATGGCCGCCTGTAGGCCCTCTACGGCAAGTGCGTCGGTGCGGGCCATGATGACAAAGCCATCGTCGGTTCTCGCGTCTACAGCGGCCTTGACCCGGTCGACCATCTCCTGTTGGGTGACGATCGCCTTTCCCGGACGATGGCCACAGCGCTTCGCTCCCACCTGATCCTCAATGTGCATGGCTGCCCCGCCAGCCTTGATCAGGGCCTTGGTGGTGCGGGCGATGTTAAAGGCGGAGGCACCGAATCCCGTGTCGACATCGACCAGCAAGGGGAGGTCGCAGACATCAGTGATGCGCCGGACATCGGTGAGGACATCGTCGAGGCCAGAGATGCCAAGGTCGGGCAGGCCAAGGCTGCCCGCAGCCACTCCGCCACCCGAGAGGTAGATGGCCCTGTAGCCGGCTCGCTTTGCCAGCAGGGCGTGGTTGGCATTGATGGCGCCAATAATCTGGAGTGGCGATTCCTCACTCAGGGCTTGACGAAATCGATGACCGGCAGAAGTGGGTGTGGACATGGAGAGTGCTCCTGGGATGGACTCAGAATCCTGCACTCTAGGGGGCTTTGAAGGCTTTGGGAATTCCTGAATTTTCCTCTAGCCTTCGCGAACCACGAAGGCTTAGGTGGCGCTCTCTTCGTTCAGCGGATGGCGGGTCTGGAGAAAGTCCAGCAGAGTTCGAGCAGCCGGGAGCAGGGGCCCGTCGCGCAGAGAGCAGAGGGACACAACACGATGATCCTGAACACCCTCCAGAGGCAGGAGACGAATGGGCAGGAGCTGGCTGTATCGACGGGCGATGCGAGAGGGGAGCACCGTGATGCCCAGCCCCGCCGATACGAGCTCTGCCATGGCGTCAAAGCCCTTGGCCCTCACGCGCACGCGAAGGCTTCTGCCCTCCGCTCGAGCGAGGTCTCCGAGCCACTCTGCAATCGCTCCGCCTTCCTGCAGCAGAATCAGGTCGTGCTGAAGCAGCTGTTCGCGGCTGACCATGCGCACGCGGCGCCAGAGGTCGTGGGCGGGCACGGCAGCAAGCAGCCGGTCTCGGTAGTAGGGACGAAAGAGAAGGCCAGGCTGTAGTCCCTCACTGGAGAGCACGCCGATGTCCGCCTGGCCCTGAGCGACCAGGCTCTGAACCTCTCTGCTGTGATGTTCGGAAAGGTCGATACGAATGCCGGGGTGGGTCTGCAGGAAGGCGGCGAGGTCGGCGGGCAGTACCGAGGCAATCGAGCTCATATTTGCGACAACCCGGACATGGCCGGTAACGCCCTGGAGGTGATCCTGTAACTCCAGGCCCATCTGAGAGAGCTCTTGTTCAATCGCCCGAGCCCGAAGGCAGACCAGTCGGCCGGCCTCGGTAAGGCGGGTGCCGCGTGCCTGGCGCTCGAGGAGCGCGACCCCAAGAGACTCCTCGAGCTGGCGCAGTCGGGCACTCGCCGCAGCAAGGGCGAGGTGGTTCTGGCTCGCCGCCTGGGTGATCGACCCGGTCTGCGCCACGGCAAGCAGCAGCCGAAGGCTGGCCAGGTCGATTCTGTGGCTATTCATCTGCCACTCCTATCGCCCGCGCTCCAGCGGAGAAGCTGGTCGATATACCGCTGCGCGTCGGGCGGAAGCCCAGACCGCTGAGACTCCCAGAGCATCTCCCCGAGAGCCTCCATGGCCAGATGCATGGCCTCATGCAGGCTGCCCTTGCTGGCGGCCAGGGCCGTGAGGGCAGATCGAATGCCTGGGGGCTGGTCGATGCTCATCTGTTCGCTCAGCGAGAGGTGCATGGACAGGTGCAGAAAGGGGTTGGACTGGCCCTGCTCCACGGGAAAGTCGAGGTGAATGGCATCCGGGTGCTCGAGCACGGAGTGGTACTCCGGATGCTCCAGAATCCAATCGATCGCGATCTGCTCAAGCGACTCCAGCGGCTGTTGCAGACGTCGCTTGGACCAGGCCCCGATAAAGAATTGACGAACCTCGTCTCGGCTTGGGTTAAACATCCTCGTCTCGCGTCTTCTGCCGATACTCGCAGAGGTCATGGATGAGGCAACGCGGGCAGTCTGGCTTTCGGGCCTTGCAGGTGTAACGGCCATGGAGGATGAGCCAGTGATGGGCGTAGAGGCGATAGCCCTCTGGGACCAGCCGCTCTAGGCGTTTCTCCACCTCCAGCACCGTCTTGCCAGGGGCAATTTTGGTGCGATTGGATACGCGAAAAATATGGGTATCCACGGCGAAGGTCTCCCAGCCGAAGGCGGTGTTGAGCACCACATTGGCGGTCTTTCGGCCCACCCCTGGCAAGGCCTCGAGGGCCGCGCGGCTCTCGGGCACCGTGCTGTTGTGTTGCTCGACAAGAATCTGACAGGTCTGGATGAGATGGGCCGCCTTGTTTCGGTAGAGCCCAATAGATGAGATGAGCTGGCGGAGTTTCGACTCGCCGAGCGCGAGGATGGCCTCGGGCGTACTGGCGATTGGAAAGAGCCGTCGTGTCACGCGGTTTACAGACACATCGGTGGCCTGGGCAGACAGGAGCACCGCAACCAGCAGCTCGAACGGGCTTGTGTACTCCAGCTCAGTCTTGGGTTCAGGAGTGTGTCTGCGTAGTCGCTCAAATATGGCGGTCCGCTTCTCGCCGTTCATGTGGCCTTTCGCCTCTTCTCGGCTCGGGCCAGTGCGGCTGCGAGGATGGCCTGCTTCTTTGATGCCGACTCGAGGTGTCTAGGCTTGGTTCGGCGCATTTGCCGGCGCTGAAATCTAAGCCTTGCAAGGTCTGCGGCCTGGCGATCCCAGGTTACTGGCGTAGCAGGCGACGTGAGCTCGATACAGTCCACTGGGCAGACTGGTACACAGAGCGCACACCCCGTGCAGTCCTCTGCGATCACGGTATGCATTCGTTTGAAGGCGCCAGCGATGGCGTCCACGGGGCAGGCCTCCAGGCAGAGCACACATCCAATGCAGTCCTGCTCTCGGATGAAGGCCAGTTGAACTGGGCCCTCCTCCCCACAGTCTGGGTCGAGGGGCAGCACCGGCTGTCCCGTGAGGTCTGCGAGTTGCTCAATCCCCGCGCGTCCCCCAGGGGGGCAACGATTGATTGGAGCCTCTCCCGCGGCCATCGCCTCCGCGTAGGGAAGACAGGCTGCGAAGCCACACCTCTGGCACTGAGTCTGCGGGAGGACCTGATCGATGAGGCGCGTGCTCTCGAGCAGGCTGTGGGGCCTCGGAGCGTTGGCCAGACTACCGGGTGCTTCGCGTTTTGACGGATGCGTCGGAGCTTGGCTCATGCTCGGTGATGAATGCAGCAATCTGAGGGGCTACGACCGTGCGCCAGCGTCGGCCACTAAAAATGCCGTAGTGGCCGGCGCCCTCAATCGTCTGGTGCCGTCGATGGGCGCTTGGGATCCCAGTGCAGAGGGCATGGGCCGCACGGGTCTGACCCGGACCCGAGATGTCGTCAAGCTCACCTTCAATGGTGAGCAGGGCTGTCTTGTGGATGTCGGACGGAGTGACCCGAGTGCCGTTGATGTCCCAGAGGCCACGCGGAAGGAGGTGCTCCTGGAAGACAATACGAATGGTGTCGAGATAAAACTCGGCATCAAGATCCAGCACCGCGTTGTACTCATCATAAAACTCGCGATGGGCTTCGACGCTGCCGTCGTCGTCACCCTTCACCAGATGCTGGAAATAGTCCCAGTGCGAGTTGGCATGGCGCCCTGGATTCATGGCGATGAAGCCGGCATGCTGAAGGAAGCCTGGGTAGACCCGACGCATAAAGCCCGGGAAGTTGCTCGGGACGAGGTGAACCACATTGCGACGAAACCAGCCGATGTCGTGCTGCTTGGCGAGGTCGTTGACACCGGTCTCACCGACGCGTGTGTCAATGGGCCCCCCCATCATGGTCATGGTGAGCGGGTAGGCCTTATCTCGCTGGGTGGCCATGAGTGACACCGCAGCGAGCACCGGCACGGTGGGCTGACAGACAGAGATGAGGTGAAGGTTGGGGCTGAGGAGGCGAATGAACTCCTGCACATACTCCACATAGTTCGTGAGCGAGAAGTTCCCATCCTCGATCGGGACCATTCGTGCGTCGACCCAGTCGGTGACATACACATCATGCTGCTCCAGCATGGTTCGCACCGTATCTCGGAGGAGGGTGGCGTGGTGGCCGGAGAGCGGGGCCACGATGAGGACCTTGGGGCCGCGGGCAACCTTCTTGGCGGAGATGGACTTCTGAAAGTGGATCAGGTTGCAGAATGGCTTGTCAGACACCACCACAGGTTTGACCTGGGCCAGCCCGGCTGGGGTCTGAACCTCATGAATCCTCCACTCAGGCTTCTCGTAATCCTTGCCGATTCGGTGGGTGAGCTCGAGCGTCGCGGCAATCCGGCGAGCGCCTGGGGCATAGCTCAGCGGGGAGTAGGGATTGGTGTAGAGCTGGGAGGCGGATTTGGCCCAGGCTGAGAGCGGGCTCAGGATCGAGCGTTGGATCTCATGAAACTGATAGAGCACGAAGACTTCCTCCGGATTAGGTGTTGCCTGAGAGTAGCAAGGGAATTGCCATCATGACCAGTAATTCTCAGTGGCGATCTGTCCAGGACGAGAGGGACGATCGGTGGTAAAGCCTTGTTTCTTCAGGGACTCTTTGCAGTCGTTCACCATCTCCGGGTTGCCGCAGATCATGAATCGAGCCTGCTCGGGGCTTACCTCAAGTTGGAGCTGACTGGCCAGCTGGCCGGTTTCGAGCAGGATGGGGATGCGTGCCTGAGGAAAGGTTGTCGATTCTCGGGTCACCACCGGCTGGTAGGTGAGGCGGTGGGCCTCTGCCCCCCAGATGGGGTGTTGGCTGAGCGACTCAATGAAGTCTCGGTAGGCGAGCTCTCGCTCCATCCGCACGCTGTGAACGAGCACTAGCCGGCTGAACTGCGACCAGGTGTCAGGGTCTTGGATCATCGAGAGGAAGGGGGCAATCCCCGTTCCTGAACTGAGCATCCAGAGCGCCCCCCCATGCGGAAAGCGGTCGCAGGTGAGATAACCGTAGGACTGGCGGTCGAGCAACAGGCTCTGGCCAATCTCGCACTGTGAGAGTGCCGTGGTGAATGCGCCCTGGGGCACGACGATCGAATAGAACTCGAGCGTCTCATCGTAGGGGCCTGACACCATGGAGTAGGCACGCCAGACATGCCCGTCACCGCTAGCCTCCGGGTGGTCTGCGCGAACCCCCAGACGGGCAAACTGCCCCGATTTAAAGCGAAAGTCTTTGGGTCGTTCGACCGTGAAGGAGAAGAGGTGGTCGCTCCAGGTTCGCAGAGAGAGGATGCGAACCGGTGTCACTTTGTCGGAGCTGCTCACCGCTCCAGATATTGGAACTTGTCCTTCACCTTGGCCCATTCATCCGCGTCGGCGGGGGCTGGCTCGAGCCGTGTGATGCTTGGCCAGGACCGCGCCAGCTCGGCATTGAGCTCAATGAAACGCTTCTGGCTGGAGGGCACGTCTTCCTCTGCGTAGATGGCGTTGACGGGACACTCTGGGATGCAGACGGCGCAGTCGATGCACTCGTCCGGATCGATCACGAGAAAGTTGGGGCCTTTGCGAAAGCAGTCGACGGGGCAGACATCGACACAGTCGGTATAGCGGCATTTGATGCAGGATTCGGTAACAACGTGGGTCATGATCTCGGCGACTCGCCTCATAATGAAGTCTTTGTGATTTTAACGGACCTTTGATGGATCTCGAAGAACAGTCTCAGCGTAGCCGTGATCGCATTCTTGCCCGCATCCGGGCGTCCTTCGGCCGAACTGAGGGCCCAGGCCTGTCGGAGCGGCGTCAGGCCGAGGCCTACCTGCAACGGCACGCGGTGGGCCCGAAGCCGCCAATCTCCGATGCAGACAAGATTCCACGATTTGTGGCCCAGTCGGCTCGGCTATCGGCCACCATCGACCGTGCGCAGCGTCGAGAGCAGATTCCAGAGATGGTGTCCCGTTACTGTGTCCACCATGGCCTAGCGCCTCGGGCCGTGGCCTGGCCGGCCTTTCAGGACCTCAATTGGTCGGCAGCTGGCCTGCAGGTGGAGTTTCGGGCGCCTGTTCGTGATGAACCGAGTCCCGACCTCATCGGCATCACCGGCTGTTTTGCTGCGGTGGCCGAGACAGGCACCCTGGCGATGCTTTCAGGTCCTGACACCCCAGCCTCCATGACGCTGCTCCCCGAGACCCACATCGCGGTGGTTCCCCAAGACCGAGTCTTTCACCACATGGAGGACGTCTTCGAGCGTCTCAGGGCGGAGCACGGCAGGCTGCCGCGGGCACTGAACTTTATTTCAGGCCCTTCCCGCACCGCGGACATTGAGCAGACCCTGGTGCTGGGGGCCCATGGCCCCTATCGCGTCCACCTCATTCTCTTGGAGTCTTCTCTATGACCAAGCCCTCTCTCGTGGTGACACGGCGTATTCGGCCAGACATCCTTGCGGCCTTGGGCGAGCGCTTTGAACTCTCGCACAACCAGGCGCTCGATACGCCCACTACGCCAGCACGGCTCCAGGAGCTGCTGGGGTCTGCTGAGTACCTGTTCTGCACCGTGGCAGACCCGGTGTCGGCAGAGGTCCTGGCCTCAGCACCAAACCTCAGGATGATCGCGACGGGCGCAGTGGGCACCAACAACATCGACCTGGCGGTCTGTCGCCAGCGTGGAATTGCCGTGAGCAACACGCCCGATGTGCTAACCGAGACCACGGCAGATTTTGGCTGGGCGCTCCTCATGGCAACCGCGCGCCGGATCTCGGAGTCCGAACGCTATGTTCGCTCCGGTGCGTGGGATGGCTGGTCCTTTGATCAATTCTCCGGTCGAGATCTCTATGGTGCCCGTCTGGGCATTCTGGGCATGGGCCGGATTGGACGCGCGATTGCGCGCCGTGCCACGGGCTTTGGGATGTCCGTGCTGTATCACAACCGGCGCCCCGCCCAGGACGAAGGAGCAGCCCAGTGGGTGTCCAAGGATGTCCTGATGCGCGAGAGCGACTTCCTCATGATTGTGGTCCCCTACTCCAAGGACACCCATCACCTCGTCGACTCCGCCGCACTGGCCCTGATGAAGCCCACCGCCTGCCTGATCAATATTGCGCGCGGTGGTGTGGTTGACGACGATGCACTGGCAGACGCGCTCGAGCGCGGCCAGATCTGGGCCGCGGGCCTTGATGTCTTTGAGGGGGAGCCCCGCCTGAATCCCCGACTCCTGGGCCTGGAGCAGGTGGTACTCACCCCGCACATCGCGAGTTCCTCTATTCAGACCCGGGGCCGAATGATGCAGCTGGCGGCCGATAATCTCATGGCCCATGCGCAGGGGCTTGCCCTTCTCACGCCGGTCCTCTAGAATCTTCGGTTCCTTGCTACACCGCCATCGCTGCGGGTGGCTTTACCCTTAAGGATCGAAGGAGAAGTGGTATGACAACCAGTGTGGCCCTGCGCCATTACGAAGTGGTATTTATTGTTCACCCCGATCAGAGCGAGCAGGTGCCCGCCATGATCGAGAAGTACACCGCCATGGTCACCGCTCAGGGCGGCAAGCGCCACCGGCTCGAAGACTGGGGCCGTCGTCAGCTGGCCTATCCCATCGAGAAGATCGCAAAAGCCCACTACGTGCTCATGAACATCGAGTGCGGCCAGGCCGAGCTCGAAGAGCTCGAGAACGCCTTTCGCTTTAATGACGCCGTGCTTCGCCACCTCGTCGTGAAGATGAAGAAGGCCGAAACAGGCCCATCGCCCATGCTTAAAGTGATTCAGCGTGAGGAGGCCCGCAAAACCATGGCCGCCACCACTGGATCGGAGATGGCTGCGGCCTAAGGCTGGACTCGGATTCGGCCGTGTCGACGATGCCCACCAACGGGATCGTATTTCGCGGCCAGCTCCTTCAGCGGGAGACCATCCGAATCAGCCCAACCGGAGTCCCTGTACTCGAATGCACGCTCTGGCACGAGTCCACTCAGCAAGAGGCAGAAGCCTCTCGTCGGCTTGCATTTGCGTGCCCGGCGAGGGTGCTCGGGCCGCTCGCTCTGCGCCTGGCCAAGGAGTCGCCAGACGACTGGCTGCTGCTCAAGGGCTTTATGGCGCCGCGCCGGGGGGCCTGTGCCAACAAGCCGCTGCCCGGAGAGCGCGTCACCTCAGGGCTCATTTTTCACATCACTGAATACGAACTGGAGAATCACCATGGCATTTAACAAGAAACCACTCGACAAGAAGCGTCCCAAGCGCAACGCACAGAGCGCACTCTTTAAGCGCAAGCGCGTCTGCCGATTCACTGCAGAAGGCGTCGAGCAGATCGACTACAAAGACATCGACACCCTCAAAGACTTTGTCACCGAGACCGGCAAGATCATCCCAGCCCGAATCACGGGCACCAGTGCACGCTATCAGCGCCAGCTCACCACGGCGATCAAGCGCGCCCGGTTTCTGTCACTCATCGCATTCACCGATAACCACTAAGCAAGAGGCCACCCATGCAAGTCATTCTGTTGGAAAAAATCAGCAATCTGGGCACGCTCGGTGAAGTGGTTCGTGTGAAAGATGGATACGCAAGAAACTTCCTGATTCCCCAGGGTATGGCCCGCCGCGCGACCAGCGGGGCGATTGCGGAATTCGAAGCCAAGCGCGCGGAGATTGAGAAGGCTGCCGCCGATCGCCTCTCTGCAGCCCAGGCCCTTGGCGCAAAGATCGACGGTCTCCTGGTGGAAGTCCACCAGAAGGCAGGGGTCGATGGCCGCCTGTTTGGCTCGGTCACCAACTTCGACATCGCCGAGGCGCTCGTCAAGGCTGGCCACGCCATTGCCAAGGCCCAGGTTCGCCTGCCCAATGGCCCCCTGAAGACGGTCGGTGATTTCTCGGTCGAGATCGCGCCCCATACCGATGTGGTGGTGTCGGTCACTGTTCGCGTGATTGGCGAGGCCGCCTAAGCCAAGGCTGCCCTCTAGGTCTCGCTCCGAGGAGTCGCGCCGTGGCAGACGAGAGCGTTCAAGCCCTGCGACTCCCGCCTCACTCCATTGAGGCTGAGGCCGCCGTTCTCGGCGGTCTCCTGATTGATAACACCGCCTGGGACCGGGTCGGAGACATCCTCCGGCCTGGAGATTTCTACCGAGCCGAACACCGGGTTATTTTTGAGGCCATTACACGCCTCATTGACCAGGCGCGCCCTGCCGATGTCGTAACCGTCTATGAGGCGCTTCAGTCACTCGGACAGGCAGAGCAGTCCGGCGGCCTGCCCTACCTCAACACCCTTGCCATGGAGACGCCGTCGGCGGCGAATATCCGTCGGTACGGGGAGATTGTTCGCGACCGCGCCGTGCTTCGCCAACTCATCACCGTGAGTGATGAGATAGCCACCACCGCACTCAATCCTGAGGGGCGTGAGACGCGCCAGATCCTGGATGAGGCGGAGTCCAAGATCTTTCACATTGGGGAAGAGGGCTCGCGGGGTAGCAATGCGATCTTGCCCTTTGACCAGATCATCAAGAAGGTGGTCAAACAGGTGGATGAACTGGCGCGCAACCCCAATCCGTCTGATGTCACCGGAGTTCCATCGGGATTCATCGACCTCGACCAGAAGACGGCGGGCATGCATCCAGGCGACCTCATCATCGTCGCCGGACGCCCATCCATGGGAAAGACGTCTTTCGCGCTGAATATTGGCGAGCATGTCGCCATCGATCAGGGTCTTCCCATCGCCGTGTTCAGCATGGAAATGGGCTCTGAACAGCTTGCTCTGCGGATGCTCTGTTCGGTGGGCCGGATTGATGCACAGCGTATTCGGACCGGGCGCCTGCACGAGGAAGACTGGGATCGAATGACCCACGCAGTGCAGCGGATGAATGGCGTCCAGGTGCACATCGACGAGACCCCTGGTCTTAATCCACTCGAGCTGCGTTCACGCGCGCGACGCCTGCACCGGCAGTCTGGCGGGCTCGGTCTCATCATCGTCGACTACATTCAGCTGATGAGTGGCACCAGCAGTAATGAAAACCGCACCACGGAGATCTCGGAGATCACTCGTTCGCTCAAGGGCCTTGCCAAAGAACTCGGCTGCCCCGTGATTGCGCTCTCTCAGCTGAATCGCACGGTGGAGCAGCGAACAGACAAGCGACCCGTGATGAGCGACCTGAGGGAATCCGGTGCCATTGAGCAGGATGCAGACGTCATTCTTTTCATTTACCGAGATGAGGTGTATCGCCCCGACTCTCCCGATAAGGGGGTTGCCGAGATCATCATCGGGAAACAACGGAATGGACCCATCGGCACAGTGCGGCTAACCTTCCTGGGTCAGTTCACCAAATTCGATAACCATGCGCCTCCTGCGCCAGCTGGCTATGGAGATGCGCCCTTCTAAGTGCTGAGGAGCTCTATGCTGCCGTTGCCCCAGGTGTCCCCGGTAACCATCCCCATCCACAACGACAGCCAGAGATTTTCAGTCCGCCGGGTCTATTGCGTGGGCCGAAACTATGCAGACCATGCGATTGAGATGGGCGACACCGGGCGCGAGCCCCCCTTCTTCTTTCTCAAGCCGTCGGATGCCTTGTTTCCAGTACCTGCGGGGCAGGCCATCGACTGGCCCTACCCTGTGGCAACCTCAGACTGCCACCACGAGGTGGAGCTGGTCGTGGCCCTGGCCTGTGGCGGCGCCAACCTGAGCCCTGAGCAGGCTCAGGCCTGCATCTGGGGCTATGCCCTGGGGCTAGACATGACCCGGCGCGATCGGCAGGCCGAGATGAAGAAGGCCGGCAAGCCCTGGGAGATTGGGAAGGCCTTCGATCATGGAGCACCCATTGGGCCACTGGTTCCCGTGGGCGATCGGGGTGCCCTGAGCAGTGGCGCGATAAGTCTCTCGGTGAATGGCAGCGTCAAGCAAGAGGGCAACCTCTCGCAACTGATCTGGCCGCTCAAGGAGATGATCTCGGAGCTCTCCAAGGCGTGGACGCTTCATGCGGGCGATCTCATTTTTACGGGCACCCCTGCGGGTGTGGGGGCCATCCAGCGGGGTGATCTCATCGAGGCCCACGCTGAAGGGCTTCCCAGCCTGTCGATTCGAGTGGCCTAGGGAACCGGAGTGGTCCCCCGCCTGCACAGCTTCTGGCGGTCGTCTGCTGCCTATCGCGTGCGACTTGGTCTGGCCTTCAAGGGCCTGGCCTACGAGCTCCTGCCGGTTCATCTCCGCAATAATGAGCATCAGGCACCGGCCTTTGAGGCGCTAAGCCCAGAACGGCTCGTACCCGTGCTGGAGATTGATGGCCTTGTCCTGACCCAGTCCTTGGCCATGCTCGAGTACCTCGAGGAGCGCTCCCCGTTGCCAGCGCTGTTGCCTGCAGATGCACCCGGCCGGGCGCGGGTTCGAGCCCTGGCGCAGATCATTGCCTGCGAGATCCATCCGCTGAACAACCTGCGGGTTCTTCGCTACCTCACCGACCCCCTGGGGCTTTCGTCTGAGGTTCGCAACGACTGGTACGCCCACTGGGTTCGGGAGGGCCTTTGCGCCTTTGAACAGCAGCTGGGCAGGGGCCCGTCTGGTCTTTTTTGTCATGGTGACAGCCCAGGCCTCGCGGACTGCCTCCTCATGCCACAGGTCTTTAATGCTCGCATCACAGGGGTGAGCCTTGAGGGCCTCGATCGGATCCAGGCGATTGAGGCTCGGCTGCTCCAACTTCCCTTCGTTCGCGAGGCCTATCCCTTCAGTCAGCCCGACGCTGAGGGAGAGCCGGGTGCCCTTCGGCTTCCCGATCTCTCGGCCGCCTAGTCTGCTCTAGGCAGACCCGGTGGCAATTGGCCGCTGAGGGTTGGCACACCACTCGCTCCAGGAGCCTGGATAGAGTGCGCTGCCCACCAGGCCCGTGGCCTCCATGGCCACCAGGTTGTGGCATGCACTAATGCCCGACCCACAGCTATGCACCACTGCGGTGGGATCCTGCCCACGGAGCAGCTGCTCGAACTCCTCGCGAAGCTGCTCGACCGGCTTGAAACGGCCATCAGGAAGCAGGTTGGCCTGGTAGGGGCGATTCACCGCGCCGGGTATGTGGCCCGCAACGGGGTCGAGCGGTTCCTCGTCGCCTCGAAAACGCTCAGGCGAGCGGGCATCGAGCATGGTTGCAATCTCAGGATGGCTTCCGGTCTGAACCCAGCTCTCCACCATGTCGAGCGTCCAACGCGGACAGAGGGTTGGACGTGGCGTCATGCGCCCAGCACGCTTTCGGCTGAACTCGCTGGTCTGAAGCTGCCCTCCCTCTGCGGTCCAGGCCTGTAAGCCGCCATTGAGGACGGCAACCTTAAGGTGCCCAACGGACCGAGCAAGCCACCAGAACCGAGCTGCAAAGACGCCACCAGAGGCGTCATAGGCCACCAGAAGCGTGTCCTCACGGGCGCCGAGTTCGGCCAGTCGATCGCAGAAGTGATGCGGGTTGGGCAGGGGGTGTCGCCCCCCATCGGGGCCCTCGTGCTCGTCGTCGGCGAGGTCTTGCGCGACCGAGAGAAATGCTGCCTGAGGAAGGTGGCCTGCGGCGTAGGCGAGCAGCCCCGCGGTGGGATCTTGAAGGTGATGCTGCACATCAATCACCAGCAGATCGTCGGGATAGTGAACGAGCTCCTGCGGAGTGATGAGTGGAGTCATCGGGCCAGGCGCCCCTCGGGCAAAACGCGACGGAGATACTCGTGAAAGTGCAGCATCCCGTCCTCCATGGGAGAGTGGTAGGGCCCCACCTCGTTCATGCCACGCTGCATCAGCGCTCGGCGGCCACGATCCATGCGGATGGCGATCTCATCGTCCTCGATGACGGTCTCGTTGTAGGCAGCTTGCTGGGCCTCCACATAGCTAGGCTCAAAGAAGGCGACGTCCTCGGGATAGTAAAACTCCACGACATTGAGGGTGCGTTGGGGACTGAGGGGGTGGAGGTGTGAGACCACCAGTACTTTGGGATACCACTCCACCATGATGTTGGGGTAGATGGTCATCCAGATCGCACCGAACTCCGGAAGCTGGCCGTCGTGCATGCGCAGAACCTCTTGCTGCCACCGCTGATAGACAGGAGTGGCGGCCTGGGCCAGCGGAGTAATCCCGACGGCCTGGATGTTGTAGTTCTCTCCAAAGTGCCAGCGCAGGGCATTGCAGTCAACGAAGTTACCCAGGCCGGGATGGAAGGGCGCCACATGGTAGTCGTCCATGTAGACCTCGATGAAGCTCTTCCAGTTGTACTCGCAGAGGTGGTGCTGCGTGTGCGCGTGGACATAGCCGTCGAAATTGAGCTTGTCGAAGAAGGGAACCTGCTGGAGTTCTCGCAGGAGGCTCGATCGGCCTTCAAAGAGCAGGCCATTCCATTCGCTGAGCGACTGTCGGCTCAGGTGCTTGCAGGGGTCTTCAGTGAAGTGGGGGGCGCCGATGAGCTCGCCTTGGAGGTCGTAGGTCCAGCGGTGGAGTGGGCAGACAATCTGCTCAGCCTGGCCTTTGCCCTCGAGCATGATGGCCTGACGATGGCGGCAGACATTGCTGAGCAGCTCAATGCCCTGCGGCGTGCGCACCAACATGCGACCGTGGTCTTCGTGGGTGAGTGTGGAATAGCTCCCGGGCTCGGGCACCATGAGCCGGTGACCGACATAGCCGGGGCCTGCTTGAAAGCAGTGGATGCGCTCTTGGGCCAGAAGCGCGTCGTCAAAATAGGCGTGAACCGGCAGCTGTGCACTGCTTGGGCTCAGCCTAGAAAAGGTTCCGACATCACTCATCGAAATCCCCTCCAAGCCAAGAAAGGAAAGCGCCCGAGTATACCCGTAATTCAGTGCGCAGGGCGTCTACAATGCGCCTATGGCAAAAACCGAACGCGAATCCCCCGAGGACCTCTCCCAGATGAGCTTTGAGTCTGCGGTTGCAGAACTGGAGCGGGAGGCAGCAAGGCTTGAGGGTGGGCAACTCCCACTGGCAGAGGCGCTGAAGTCGTACGAGCGGGGGGTTGCTTTGATGCGGCATGCCCAGGCGCTGCTCGACACAGTGCAGCGGGAGCTCGAGGTGATTGACGCGAAGGGCAGCACCAGGCTGTCCCGTGAGTCCATTCTCGGAGGGCAGGAGTGAGCCTTCAGGCCACTGTGCCCACCGTGTGGGTTGAGGCGCTGCAGGCCCGACTTCGTCGTGCGCTCGAGGCCGAGCAGGCTGCCCTGCAGGCTCAGGAGGGCCACCCCGCGCAGGCGCTGTCTCGGCTCTGGTCGGCAATGTCCTATGCTGTCCTCAATGGAGGCAAGCGTGCGCGAGCCTTTCTGTTGATGGCGACGGCTGAGGCCTCTGGAGCAGACCCGCTTTCGTGCGTCGTCCTCGATGCCGCTGTGGCCGTGGAGTGCGTACATGCCTTTTCCTTGGTGCATGACGATCTTCCCTGCATGGATGATGACGATCTGCGTCGAGGCAAGCCTACCGTTCATATTGCCTATGACGAGGCCACCGCCCTGCTGGTCGGGGATGCCCTCCAGACCCTGGCCTTTGAGGTCATTGCCCAGACAGACGCCTCCGATCGGACGCGCCTCGGCCTCTGTCGCATCCTGGCTCGTGCCACGGGAGCAAGAGGAATGGCCGGGGGGCAGGCGGTGGATATCGCGGCCGTCGGTGTGGGGCTCACGCAGGCGGAGTTGGAGTCTATGCATGCCCTCAAGACCGGGGCCCTCATCAGCGGGGCTTGCGAGATGGGTGTGGAGGCAGGCGCCCGCGCAGATGAGCCTGAGTTTCGGCAGGCCCTCGCCGTGTTTTCCAAGGCCCTTGGCCTGTCCTTTCAGGTGATTGACGATGTGCTCGACGCCACCGCGGACTCCAGCACACTCGGAAAGACTGCTGGTAAGGACCAGGCCCAGGACAAGCCCACCTTTATTCGGCTTCTGGGCCTCGAGGCCAGTCGCGCCTACGCTCAGACCTTGCTCGACCAGGCACTGAAGGCGGTCGAGCCGCTCGGGCCCCAGGCCAGTCGCCTCCGTGAGCTAGCCCTTGCATTGACTCATCGCGTCCATTAGGTCATCTTTCGTCCATGTCCACTCTGCATGACATCTCATCTCCAGAGGATGTTCGGCTTCTAAGCCGTCGTCAGCTCAAGGAACTAGCCGCAGATCTCCGTGAGTTCCTTCTGCACTCCGTGGCCCGAACCGGAGGTCACCTGTCCTCCAACCTGGGCACGGTGGAACTCACGATCGCGATTCATCATGTCTTTCAGACCCCCTTCGATCGACTCATCTGGGATGTGGGGCATCAGAGCTACCCCCATAAGATTCTCACGGGGCGTCGGGATCAGATGCACTCGCTTCGCCAATTGGGCGGTATCTCTGGTTTTCCGCGTCGCTGCGAGAGTGAGTACGACCATTTCGGCACCGCACACTCGTCGACTTCCATTTCTGCTGCGCTGGGAATGGCACTCGCGACGCGTCAGAAGGGTGAGCACCTGGGCCCCCATCGGCGGCGCCACATTGCGGTGATTGGCGATGGCGCGATGAGCGCGGGCATGGCCTATGAGGCGATGAACAACGCGGGGATCCACAAGGACATCGACCTCCTGGTTATCCTCAACGACAACGAGATGTCGATCTCGCCGCCGGTGGGTGCGATGAGCAACTATCTGGCGAGGCTCATGTCGGGGCGTTTCTACTCGGCGGCACGAGAGCTTGGAAAGCAGGTGCTCTCGGCCGTGCCCCCGGTCCTGGAGATTGCCCGTCGACTCGAGGGCGGGGCCAAGAGCCTCGTAAGCCCTAGTACGCTCTTTGAAGAGTTCGGATTCAATTACTTTGGCCCGATTGACGGGCACGACCTTGATGCGCTTGTGCCCGCGCTCCAGAACCTTCGCGAGTTGAAGGGCCCCCAGTTTCTGCATGTAGTCACCAAGAAGGGCCAGGGCTATGCCCTGGCAGAGGAAGACCCCATCACCTATCACGGCCCCGGAAAGTTCGATCCCCGTGAAGGCATTCGTCCTGCCAGTCAGCCGGCCAAGCCCAGTTACTCCAAAGTCTTTGGCGACTGGCTCTGTGATGCGGCCGCTGCGGATCCCAGGGTGGTCGGCATCACCCCGGCGATGCGAGAAGGCTCGGGCATGGTGGAGTTCTCTCAGCGATTCCCCGACCGCTATCACGATGTTGCGATTGCAGAGCAGCACGCGGTGACGGTGGCAGCGGGTATGGCCTGTGAGGGCCTGCGCCCGGTGGTCGCCATCTACTCCACCTTCTTGCAGCGCGGCTACGACCAGCTCGTGCACGATGTAGCTCTTCAGAACCTCCCGGTGCTCTTTGCCATCGACCGAGCGGGGCTCGTGGGTGCCGACGGTGCCACCCATGCCGGCGTGTTCGATATCGCCTTTATGCGGTGTCTGCCCAATCTGGTGATCATGACGCCCAAAGACGAGCCGGAGTGCCGAGCCATGCTCAGCACGGGCCTTCAGATTGACGGGCCCTCTGCTGTCCGCTACCCGCGAGGTGCGGGCATGGGCGTCGAGGCCGGTCAGTCGCTGGCACCGCTCGAGCTCGGACGCGCCGAGTGGCTGCGACAGGGGGCTGCCGGGCCTCATGGGCTGAGAGTCTGTCTGTTGGCCTTTGGCAGTATGGTGGGTCCGGCCCTGCGCGCCGCAGAGGAGCTTCAGGCAGCGGTGGTGAATATGCGCTTCATCAAGCCACTCGACCTCGACTGCCTGCAGCGTTGTGCCCGGGAGTTCGACCTGCTCGTCACGATCGAGGAGCATGTGGTCGCGGGCGGCGCTGGCTCCGCAGTCGTGGAGGCACTGGCCGAGATGTCCACATCGCTTCATCGCTCAACCCCGGTGCTGGTGCTGGGCCTTCCTGACTGCTTTATTGACCATGGTGATCACGCCGCCCTGCTCTCCCGTGAGGGCCTGGACGCAGCGGGCATCGTGGCAAGCGTTCGCGGCCGGGCGGCCCAGCTGCACACCCATCCTGGCCTTGGGGGAAATGCCGCGTCACCCTCGCTTACACTCGCGCAATGAATCGTCCAACTGAATCTGGCCTTGTTGCGGCCATGCCCGATGTCCAAGGACATCGCGACGCCCGAAATCTCCCCATCGACCGGGTTGGGGTGCGTCGGCTGAGGTATCCCGTGCTCCTTCGTGCGGGCCAGGGAAAAAAGCCCATTCCATCGGTCGCCTGGTTCACCCTGTCGGTGGCGCTGCCGGCGGACCAGAAGGGCACGCATATGTCTCGTTTTGTGGCCTTGCTCGAGACCATGGGCCGGGACGGAATCGAGCTCAGTGCAGACTCCGTACAGTCGATTGCCCGTGACATGCTCAGGCTGCTGGAGGCCACGGAGGGCACGATCTCCTTGGAGGCCCCGTACTTCATTGAGAAGTCGGCGCCGGTGAGTGGCGTGAAGAGTCTGATGGACTACACGGTCGGCTTTGAGGCGACGGCAGGAGGGGAGACCCCCGACACGATTCTGATGGTGAAGGTGCCAGTGAAGAGCCTCTGTCCCTGCTCCAAAGAAATCTCTGAGTACGGCGCTCACAATCAGCGCTCTGAAGTAACCGTAAGGGTTCGCCTCGGGCCTCAGCCCGCCAAGCTCTGCGTCGCCGGCCTTATTCGTGCCGTTGAGGCACAGGCCTCATGCGAGCTCTGGGGTCTCCTCAAGCGGCCAGACGAGAAGTACGTCACCGAGCGGGCCTACGACAATGCGAAGTTTGTCGAAGACCTCGTTCGGGATGTGGCGCTCTCGGTCAGGGCATTGCCCGGCGTGATCGGGTTTGAGGTGGAGGCCGAGAACTTCGAGAGCATCCACAACCATTCGGCCTGGGCGCGGATCAGTCTCTAAAGTTTCCGAAGGCCAGAGGGAGGTCGTCTACCTCCTTCTTCAGCAGTGCAATCACGCCTTGAAGGTCGTCCCGCTTGCCGCCCGTGACCCTCACCGCGTCTCCCTGAATAGAGGCCTGCACCTTGGCCTTGCTGTCTTTGATGATGCGCACAATGCGCTTGGCATCGTCGCCTGCGATCCCGTGTCGAATGGTGAGCACCTGCTTCACCTTGTCTCCACCAATCTTCTGCACGTCCCCATGGTCTAGGAATCGGACGTCCACTCCGCGCTTCGCACACTTCCCAATCAAGACTTCTCGAACCTGACTCAGTTGGAAGTCGCTGTCGGCCAGACAGGTGAGCTCTCGTTCTTTGAGTTGGACCTCGGCACTCGAGCCCTTGAAGTCGAATCGATTGCCAATCTCCTTGCTGGCCTGATCGACTGCATTCCGTACTTCTGTCATGTCTGCTTCAAGGGTGGCATCAAATGAGGGCATAGGGCTTCTCCTGAGGAAAGGGGGGAGTTAAAGAATCCATTTTTCAAAGAATAAGGCTCGCCCCAGTTCGGGCGAGAGGCTGTAGGCCTGAAAGCCAGCGCGCTCATAGGTGGAGACGGCCCGAGTGTGGTGTTCAAGCACCTCAAGCGTCAGCTTGCAGAAGCCCTCCGATCGGGCCCAGGACTCCGCGCGACCCAGCAGCCCAGAGCCAATTCCGCGTCCTTCAGAGCCGGGACGAACACAGAGGTCGTGAATATTGAGCAGTCGCTGGGCACGGAAGGTGGAAAGGCCAATGAACGCGTTCAGCAGCCCGATGGGACGATCGCTATCCCAGGCCAGCCAGCCTCGGTAATGGGGCATGGCGGAGAGCTGCCTGGGGAGCTGTTCGAGCACAGCCTCACTGAGCCCTTCACCCTTGCCCGTCGGGCCCATGGCGTAGAGGTTGAGCAGCTCGAGCAGCGCGGCTACATCGGCACGACGACTTAGGTCGAGCGACTCAATCTGCATACCCAAAGAGCCTGTGCCCTTAGTCGTTGTAGATGCGACCGAGCAGGAGGTACTCCATCAGAGCCTTCTGAACATGGAGCCGATTCTCGGCTTCGTCCCAGACCACAGACTGGGGGCCGTCGATCACCTGGGCGGTCACCTCCTCGCCGCGGTGGGCGGGAAGGCAGTGCATGAAGAGCGCCTCGGGCTTGGCTCTGGACATCATGTCGGCGTCAACGCACCAGTGCTCAAAGGCCGCCTTCCTCGCCTCGTTTTCGGACTCAAAGCCCATGCTGGTCCAGACATCGGTGGTGACGAGGTCAACACCGCGGGTGGCCTCCATCGGATCTGCAAACTGCTCAAGATGGCCCGAGGAGTGAAGGCCGAGCCGCTCCGCCTCGAGTTCATAACCTGGAGGGGAGGAGACATGAACCTTGAAATTAAGAATTTCAGCGGCCTGCAGCCAGGTGTTGCAGACGTTATTGGAGTCACCAATCCAGGCCACGGTTTTGCCCTCGATACTTCCCCTGTGCTCAATGAAGGTGAGGATGTCGGCAAGAATCTGGCAGGGATGATATTCGTTGGTGAGCCCATTGATCACGGGCACTCTGGAGTAAGCGGCAAAGCGCTCGATGATGTCCTGCTCGTAGGTGCGGATCATGACGAGATCGCACATGCGAGACATCACCTGAGCGGCGTCCTCGACCGGCTCACCCCGACCCAACTGGGTGTCACGGGTGTTCAGGTAGATGGCCGCTCCACCGAGCTGGTGCATGCCCGCTTCAAACGACAGACGGGTGCGTGTGGAGGCCTTCTCAAACACCATGACCAGGGTTCGGTCTTGAAGCGGCATGTGCCGGACATACCGCTTGAAGCGATCCTTGATGAGACGAGCGCGCTCGAAGAGATACAGGAGTGTGTCGCGATCAAGGTCACGAAACTGAAGGAAGTGTTGAATGCCCTGAGGCACAGCAGAGGTGTGATTCATGTTGAACCCTGCGCAGGCCCTCTAGGCGGCGCGCATGCTTTCGGATCGGTGTTGTTCGATTGCGTTCTGAATGAGGGGGATCATTCGGTCGAGAAGGGTCTGAACCTCGGAGTCATTCAGGATGAGTGGGGGGAGCAGCCGAATCACACGGTCTGCAGTCACGTTAAAGAGAAGGCCTGAGGAGAGGCCTTGGGCGGGCAGTCCTGCGCAGGCGAAGGAGAGTTCCACCCCGATCATCAGCCCACCCCCGCGAACCTCCACAACCTCCGGGCAGTGGGCAAAGGCCTGACGAATCTCAGACATGATGCGATCGCCCTGACGCTTCGCATTGTCCATGAGCCCCTCAGACTCCACGACCTCGATCGTGGTGAGCGCAGCCCGCATGGCGAGGGGGTTCCCACCGAAGGTGGTTCCGTGATTCCCCGCCTGGAAGAGGTCGCTGGCGATTCCGTGGGCCAGGACCGCACCAATCGGCACGCCCGAACCCAGGCCTTTGGCCAGGGGCATCACATCCGGCACCACGCCTGCCCATTGATGGGCGAACCATTTTCCAGTGCGTCCGATTCCGCACTGGACCTCATCGAGCATGAGCAGGATCTGGCGCTCAGTACAGAGGCTGCGAAGCCCCTGTAGGAAGTCGATCTGCGCTGGCTGGATTCCACCCTCGCCCTGAATGGTCTCGATGAAGATGGCGCTGATCTGCGGATGCTGATCGAGGGCCTCGCGGACTGCAGTGAGGTTATTCAGAGGAACCCGGACGAAGCCCTCCACCAGCGGCTCGAAACCCACCTGAACCTTAGGATTGGCTGTGGCCGAAAGCGTGGCGAGCGAGCGGCCATGGAAGGCCTTTTCGAAGACCATGACCTCTGGGCGATCGAAGCCGCGGCGGTGCCCGTGCTTACGCGCAAGCTTAATGGCCGCCTCGTTGGCCTCAAGGCCCGAGTTGCAGAAGAACGCATTGGTCATGCCGGACCGGGCGGTGAGTGCCTCTGCGAGTGCCTCTTGGAGCGGCGCCTGGTATAGGTTGGAGACATGAATGAGGGTAGCCACCTGGGCCTGGAGCGCCTCCACCAGCCGGGGATGCGCATGCCCCAGGGTGTTGACCGCAATACCCGAGAGGGCATCAAGGTATTGTTGGCCCTGGTCGTCCCAGACCCACGCACCTGATCCTCGCACCAGCGCGATCGGCAAGCGGGAATAGGTGGGCATCAGTGCGGAGCTAGCGTTCATGTGTGACCAAATGAGGACAATAGAGGGCAGGGCGTATCGTTAGAATACCGCTTTCTCTAGAAAGCTTTCATGTCGCAGGGCGATCCCTCCTCCACCTCTCAGCCGGGCTGTTTCATCATTCGAGGCAAGACGCTCTCGGGAAAGCCCTTTCGCCCGAGCGACTGGGCCGAGAGGCTGGCAGGGGTGCTGGCGCCGTATCGGCCTGGCTACCGGGCGTCAGCGGCCCCCACGATGGTTCATGGGTTCTCGCCCTACGCCCAGCCCACCGTGTCTGAAGGCCTCAAGTGCGTTGTGGTTGATAGCCGAATCCGACAGCTGGAGCCGATGGCCTGGGATTTTGTCTGCGGATTCGCGCGAGACAATCAGCTCGTGATGGAGCCCTACACGGAGGACGTGTAGTCCTCTCGTGCTTCTAAGGTATCCAGCGCTAGCGCACAGCCTCCATGACGCGCTGCGTAATCTCCTCCACCGAGCCAACCCCTGAGATCGACACCACACGAGGTGCGGCGGGATCCTTGGTCTGTTGCCAGGAAGTGTAGAAATTAACCAGCGGCTTGGTCTGCGCGTGGTAGACGTCCAGTCGCTTGCGAACCGTCTCTTCTTGATCGTCATCCCGCTGAATCAGAGGCTCACCAGTGACGTCATCACGGCCCTCGTCTTTGGGGGGATTGAATCGCAGGTGGTAGGTGCGTCCACTGGCCACGTGGACTCTGCGCCCGCTCATGCGGTCGATGATGTCCTGGTCGGGTACCTGTATTTCGAGAACCACGCCAATGGGCACCTGAGCCTGCTTCATGGCTTCGGCCTGGGGGATGGTGCGGGGGAAACCGTCAAAGAGGTATCCCGCGGCGCAGTCGGGCTCCTTGAGGCGCTCTCTTACGAGATTGATGATGATCTCATCGCTCACCAGGCCACCCGAGTCCATCACCTTCTTGGCCTCGAGCCCGAGAGGGGTGCCTGCTCGCACCGCTGCACGCAGCATGTCACCCGTGGAAATCTGGGGGATACCAAACTTCTCCTTGATGAACGTGGCCTGCGTTCCTTTACCAGCGCCAGGGGGTCCGAGCAGAATGATGCGCATGAATGCAGTCTCCGTTGTCGTTGTTCTGTTGCAATTATAGGGTGCCGCTGGCCCAAACCGCTCGGACGCGTTCAAGGTCGTCCGGCGTATCCACACCCGCGGGCGGGGGCGTGTCCAGCATCACCGCGCAGATGGAGTGGCCATGCTCGAGCCATCTCAGTTGTTCGAGTTGTTCCGTTCGTTCCAATGCGCACGGGCCCCAGCGAACGAACTGGGGCAGAAGCCCAGCGCGAAACCCGTAGAGGCCGAGGTGGCGAAGGGCCCTGGGATTCTCTGGCAGCGGCCCCGGCTGGGGGAGGGTAGGCGTGCGAAGGTAGGGAACCGGGGCCCTCGAAAAAAAGAGTGCCTCACCCCTTGCACTCACGACCGCCTTCACCGCACTGGGATTATGAAACTCTTCCAGAGTCTCGATGGGCGTGACAGCAGTGGCGACTGAGGCCCACGGATGCCTGGAGAGGGCCGCGGCCATGAGGCTGAGGGTTTGGGGGGGCATGAGGGGCTCATCGCCCTGCAGATTCACCACGATCGTGTCGCTGCGGGCCTCAAGCCGATCACAGGCCTCTGCAAGACGGTCGGTCCCGCTCTGATGGTCTGCGGCAGTCATCACGGCCTCGTACCCAGCGGCCTGCACCACCTGAGCAATCTCTTGGTCGTCCGTTGCAACCGCGATGCGGGCTGCACCCGACCGGGCAGCGGCCTGCGCCACTCGCAGGATCATGGGCTGTCCTGCGATGTCAGCCAGGGGCTTGTCGGGAAGGCGGGAGGACGCGCGTCTTGCGGGGATCAGCACCCAGAAGCTGGGTATCTCGGGGGTATTCAATCGTCGTTCGCGAGTGGTGCGATGGTGTACTCGGGAACAGGTACAGCTTCGGTGACCATCAGATGAGGGATACCGTCAATGATGGGATAGCCCAGGCGCTCAGCCTCGCAGACCAACATGGCCCGACCAGGTGCGAGTGTGAGCAGGCCATGACACTGCGGGCAGGCAAGAATGTCGCGCACTTTAGAGTCCATGGCGGAATTGTAGTCGGCTTCGAAGGGCTTGGAGCCAGTCCTCTTGCAAGGGGTGGCTCATACGGAGGGCCCAGACCCCACTGAACGGCTGGCTCGCGGGACGGCTTGAGAACTTGGCGAGGTCTTTCTCGGTGGTGAGAATGAAATCGGGAAGGGCCCTGCCCTTGTGCGTGGCCTCCAGGACAGACCAGGGGTCTGGTGCGTGGTCATCTAGCGCTATGCACTGTGTCACCGGAATCTCCAAGGCCTGGAGCGTCTGAAAAAAGCGCAGCGGCTCCGCGATGCCTGCCACTGCCCAGACGGAGGGGGTCTGCTGGGCGCTCAGGGCTCTTCGAAGGGTATCAAGGGGCAAGACCTGCCCATCATGGAGCCAGGCCTCGGGCTTCATGGGCAGCAGGCCCACCTTTGGCTGCAGGGTGAGCTGAGCGAGTAAAGCGCTGAGTGCCTCAGGATTCGGGGCTCCGCGCAGCAGGACGAGATCCGGGGAGGCATCGGCCGGGGGGGGCCATGCAAATCGGTTCGGTCCCGAGGGCAGACAGAGCCCGTTTCCCCGAAGGCGCTCGTCAAGCACCAGCACCCGCACGCTTGGACTGAGGCTCGTCTGTGAGAGCCCGTCATCGAGCACCAGTGCGTCTAGCCAAGGCGCCCGCTCCAGGAGTGCATGGCCTGCCTGAAGGCGATTGGGATGCACGGCCACGGGAACCCCCAGCCGCACATGAATGAGGTGGGCCTCGTCGCCCAGCCAGTCAGGGCTTGAGGGTTCCTCAGGCAGGCAGGTGCGGGGTGGACTGCTGGCTCTGAGCGGTGGGCTTGCCTTGTATCCGCGGCTGAGAAGGCCGGCCTGAACGCCCTGCGCGCGGAGGCCTTCGAGGATTCCGATGCAGGCGGGCGTCTTGCCTGCGCCACCGACGAGGGAGTTGCCCACGGCGATGGTGGGCACGGGAAGCCTGGGCGCCTGACGCTGCTGCGCCACGCGCCGTGCACTCACCGAAGCACCCAGATGACTCAGGGCTCGAAGTCCTGCCGACACGACCGGACCTGGCCCCTGGCCGGGCGCCGCGGGGAACCAGGTTTTCCACAGCCAGCCGGCAAGCCCTCGGCGGCGCTGTGGGGGTGTGGATAAGTCTGTGGACATACGAGCTTTCTGTTCTGGCCGCGCTTGTGCCTGCGAGGGTTTGCTTATTATGGGGGCTGAATCTCTGGGTGAATCGCAGCCATGACGTCCGGAATTGAATCTTAAATACCCCTTAAAAACAATGGTTTATAAATTTTTGTGCGATTCTTCGTGGGGGTGGGGGCTGATGCGAGGCGTTCGGGGCCTCTCTGAGTTCCCGATCGCTGCCTACCGTGTGCTTGTGGAGAAGTATTCGCGTGCAGCCGCCTGACGACCTGCCGCTTCTGTCGATTTCAGACCTGAACCGGTGCGTCTCCCAGGTGCTGGAGCGGCAGCTTCCGCTGGTCCGCGTCCAGGCCGAGATCGCGCAGGCCACCCGTGCCGCGAGCGGGCACTGGTATCTGAGCTTGAAGGACAGTGTCTCGAGTGTTCGGGCCGTTCTCTTTCGACGCGAGGCAGCGGCACTCTCCGTCCCTCTGCGCGAGGGGCTGCAGGTCGAGGTTCGTGCGCAGCCCTCACTCTACGAGCCCAGAGGTGACTTCCAGCTGCGAATCCTGTCTCTCAGGCCAGCGGGCGAGGGGGACCTGTATGCCCTCTTCGTTCGCCTTCGTGCCCGTCTTGCCGACGAGGGCCTCTTTGACGAGGGCCGGAAGCGGCCGCTGCCGTCACGCATTCGGCGCGTTGGCGTGGTCACCTCGCTCAGTGGCGCTGCACTCCATGATTTCCTGGTTACGCTTGGGGTGCGAGCACCCATGATTGAGGTTGTGATCTTTCCTAGCCTTGTTCAGGGTGCTGATGCACCAGCCGCATTGCTTGCAGCGCTCGCCCGGGCCCAGACCGCAGACCTGGACGTGCTGGCGGTGGTGAGGGGCGGCGGCAGTATGGAGGACCTCTGGGCGTTTAACGACGAGGGGGTGATCCGAGCCCTCGCGAGATCGCCAGTGCCGGTGGTCTCCGGCGTGGGTCATGAGACGGACACCACGCTTACCGATTTTGTAGCCGACTTTCGAGCAGCGACACCCACCGCGGCGGCGGAGCGAATTGCGCTCGCAGTTCTTGCTGAACGCGCGACGCTTGAGCAGGCCTTTGATCGGCTTCAGCGCTCGATGCACCGCAGGCTGGATCAGGCCTACCAGAGGCTTGATCGGCTCCAAGGGGCGCTGCGCAGTCCACGGCTCGAGCTGCGGGCGCAGGCCGATCGCCTCCAGCGCGCGCAGGAGCGGATGTCTGCCCTTCGGATGAGAGGGGTGGATCCTTGGCGTCGTCAATTGACGGCATCCGTCAAGGCCCTCGAGGCGCTCAGTCCACTCAATGTCCTGGCACGAGGCTATGCTGTGGTGACGGACCAGGCAGGCGAGCCCATTGCAGGGGTGGGCGATATTCACTTGCATCAGGTCCTGGGGGTTCGACTCCGGGATGGTCAGCTGGGGGTGCAGGTGAAATCCCTAGACCGGCCTGCGGACACTGGCCGCGAAAGCTCGTCATAATTTCCTGAGATCCTCCCTTTCCAACCAAGGCCGAGGCGATCGTCATCGGCCAATACACAGGAGTTTTTAGCTATGGAACACATGCTTCCAGCACTGCCCTACGCAATGGATGCGCTGGCCCCTCACATCTCCAAAGAGACCCTCGAGTTTCACTACGGCAAGCACCACCAGGCCTATGTCACCAACCTCAACAACCTCATCAAGGGAACTGAGTTCGAGTCCGCCAGCCTGGAGGACATTGTCAAGCGCTCGTCAGGGGGCATCTTCAACAATGCCGCCCAGGTCTGGAATCACACCTTCTACTGGCACTCCCTGAGCCCCCAAGGAGGCGGTGATCCCACTGGCGCGCTTGCCGGGGCAATCAACGCCAAGTGGGGCAGCTTTGCTGCCTTCAAGGAGGCGTTTACGAAGAGTGCGATTGGAAACTTTGGCTCCGGCTGGACATGGCTGGTGAAGAAGTCTGACGGCTCGCTCGACATCGTGAACACCAGCAACGCGGCCACACCGCTCACCACGGGGGATCAGGCGCTGCTCACCTGCGATGTCTGGGAACATGCTTACTACGTGGACTACCGCAACCGTCGCCCCGACTACCTCGGAGCGTTCTGGGCCCTCGTGAACTGGGACCACGCAAACGCCCAGTACGCCGCCTAAGGCTTGATGAGTCGGATTCGGTCTCTGGGCCGAATCGAGCGGTTCTGAAACCAGCCCTGGGTCATTTCTAGGGCAAACCGAGCCTCTCTCGTTGCACAGTGCGCTGTGTCCGTGAGGGGCTCCATGTTTTCGATGTTGACGATCTCTCCCTGTTCGTCGAGAAATGCGACTGACAAGGGCAATGGGGTGTTGCGCATCCACATACAGATACGCTCCGGCGCGTCGAAGACGAAGAGCATGCCGTGGTCGGGCTTCAGCTCCGAGCGGCCCATCAGCCCGCGCGCCCGGGCTGACTGGGTTCTGGCCACCTCCACCTGAACGCGGAAGCCTCTCACTTCGAGGGTGCTGGGGGACTCCGCCTGATGAAGCGAAGGGGCCGCGAGCAGCGCTGGTGAAAGGCAGGCGGCCAAGAAGCCGAGAAGAAGCTGGAGCAATCGAAGGGGGCGCGTCATGGCCCATTGTGCCCAAAAAAAAAGCGGACCATACGGTCCGCTTTTCAGGTACGGCAAAGCTGAATTACTTCTTAGCGTCAGCTTTCTTCTCGTCTTTCTTAGCGTCAGCTTTTTTCTCGTCTTTCTTAGCTTCAGCTTTTTTCTCTTCTTTCTTAGCTGCGGGTGCAGCTGCTTTGTCAGCAGGAGCAGCAGCAGGCTTGTCAGCGGCAACAGCAACGGTAGCAAACAGGCCAGCGGCCAGAGCGGCGATCAGGGTTTTCATAATTTTCCTTTGAAATTTTGAGAGCACGGCGCAAATTGCCGCACGCGCACTATAGAGAAAAATGAAAGAAAAAGGTGAGGTGGCTTTGCGAAAATAATATTTTCACAAATATAAATGGTCGCAAGCACCGCAGTTCAGCGCGCTAAGATGACGGCTCTCAATTTCTAATCTCAGGAGATGCTCGATGTCCAGCAAGATCGTGGTTCCGACGACGGGTGAAAAGATCACCGTCAACGCTGACTTCTCTCTCAATGTTCCCGCTCACCCCATCATTCCATACATCGAAGGGGATGGCACGGGTGTGGATATCTCCCCCGTGATGATTAAGGTGGTCGATGCGGCCGTTCAAAAGGCCTACGGCGGTGCCCGGAAGATCTCCTGGATGGAGATCTTCTGCGGGGAGAAGTCCACGCGGGTCTATGGGCCTGATGTCTGGCTCCCTGAGGAGACCCTCGCGGCCCTCAAGGACTATGTGGTCTCCATCAAGGGGCCACTCACCACACCAGTGGGGGGGGGCATTCGCTCTCTTAACGTTGCCCTTCGTCAGCAGCTCGACCTCTATGTCTGCCTTCGGCCGGTGCGCTATTTCGCTGGCGTTCCCAGCCCGCTCAAGGAGCCTGAGAAGACTGACATGGTGATCTTCCGCGAGAACTCAGAGGACATCTATGCAGGCATTGAGTATCAGGCTGAGTCCGAGCAGGCCAAAAAGCTCATCAAAATTCTGATTGAAGAATTTGGGGTGAAGAAGATCCGATTCCCCGAGACCTCGGGCATCGGCATCAAGCCGGTGTCCCGGGAGGGAACCGAGCGCCTGGTTCGCAAGGCCATTCAGTACGCAATCGACAATGACAAGCCCAGCGTCACCATCGTGCACAAAGGAAACATCATGAAGTTCACCGAGGGTGGGTTTCGTGACTGGGCCTACGCGCTCGCGCAGAATGAGTTTGGGGCGCAGCTTATCGATGGGGGCCCTTGGTGCAGTCTGAAGAACCCCAAGACGGGCAACGAGATCATCATCAAGGACTCCATCGCGGATGCATTCCTGCAGCAGATCCTCCTGCGCCCGGCCGAGTACAGCGTGATTGCAACGCTCAACCTCAATGGAGACTATGTGTCCGATGCGCTCGCTGCACAGGTGGGTGGAATCGGCATTGCCCCTGGTGCCAATCTCTCGGATAGCGTGGCGATGTTTGAGGCTACACACGGAACCGCACCAAAGTATGCGGGGAAAGACTATGTCAACCCGGGCTCACTCATCCTCTCTGCAGAGATGATGTTGCGTCATATGGGCTGGGTGGAAGCAGCCGACCTCATTCTCACCGCAATGGAGAAGGCCATTACCACCAAGCGCGTCACCTATGACTTCGCGCGCCTCATGGACGGCGCCACGCAGGTCTCGTGTTCTGGATTTGGCGATGTGATGATCGAGCAGATGTAGCCTGGTTCTCGCGCGGATATGTTCCGCGCGAGGAATAAAAAAAGCCCCGGCATGCCGGGGCTTTTTTCTCGAAACCTTTGGCTTTAGGCCATGGGCACGATGTTGGATGCTTGTTTGCCTTTGGGGCCTTGAATGATGTCGAACTGAACCTTCTGGCCTTCTTTCAACGAGCGGAACCCGTTGGTCTGAATGGCGGAGAAGTGAGCGAAGACATCCTCGCCACCTTCATCGGGAGTGATGAAGCCAAAACCTTTTGCATCGTTGAACCACTTGACAGTACCTGTAGACATTCCTGCGTTCCTACCTATAGAGAAAAAAAACTTCAAACCGCACGTCAAGTGGACAACCCAACAAGGCATGCGCCTAAACAGCCACTTCGTAATATATGGGCTGTCAAGGGGTTTGTCCAACAGAACCGTCTGGATCGGGTGTTTCCACCTAAAATAAGGCCATGAATCCCATCCCAACGCCTCGGCTCGGCCCGAATGATCCCTCCGACGGAGGCACGCCTGTCTTAGAGAAGGCGCCCAAAACCCTTGCTCCACCGCCCAAGTACACGGTGTGGCTTTTAAACGACGATTTCACCCCGATGGAATTTGTGGTCATTGTGCTGCAAAAATTCTTCTCGATGACGCGAGAGAAGGCGACCCAGGTCATGCTTCGCGTGCATCGCGAGGGTCGTGGGGTTTGTGGGGTCTACCCAAAAGAAGTGGCGGAGACTAAGGTCGAACAGGTCAACGGTTTTTCCCGGATGCATCAGCATCCCCTGCAGTGCGTAATGGAGGAAGCATGATTTCCCAAGAGCTCGAAGTCACCTTGCACATGGCCTTTGTGGAGGCGCGTCAGCAGCGGCACGAGTTCATCACGGTGGAGCACCTGCTGCTCGCTCTGCTCGACAACCCCTCCGCCTCAGACATCCTGAAGGCCTGCGCGGCCGACATGGACGCCCTTCGCAAGGCCCTCTCCAACCACATCAACGAGAACACGCCGGTGGTCGCCGGCAATGACGAGGTGGACACCCAGCCCACGCTTGGCTTTCAGCGCGTCATCCAGCGCGCGATCATGCATGTCCAGTCCACTTCAAATGGAAAGAAGGAAGTGACTGGGGCCAATGTCCTGGTGGCGATTTTCGGTGAGAAGGACTCCCACGCGGTCTACTTCCTGCACCAGCAGAACATCACGCGCCTCGATGTGGTGAACTTCATTGCCCATGGCATCACCAAGGCGGGGCCCCCGCCCGTGGGCGCTGGTGAAGAAGCTTCAACCGAAGCAAACGAGCCGTCCCCCAGCCAGCAGTCCACCCAGCCCACGCCACTGGATCTCTACACCCAGAACCTCAACAAGCTCTCCAAAGACGGGAGAATCGATCCTCTGATCGGGCGCGAGTCTGAAGTGGAGCGGGTGATTCAGGTGCTCTGCCGCAGGCGCAAGAACAACCCCCTGCTCGTTGGAGAGGCGGGAGTGGGCAAGACTGCCATTGCCGAGGGCCTTGCCTTCAGGATCACCGAGAGTCAGGTCCCAGAGATTCTCGAGAAGGCCACCGTGTACGCGCTCGACATGGGCGCACTGCTCGCCGGAACCAAATACCGCGGGGATTTTGAGCAGCGACTCAAGGCGGTGCTCAAGCAGCTTCAGGCTGACCCACACGCGGTGCTCTTTATTGATGAAATCCACACGCTGATTGGTGCGGGGTCTGCCTCGGGTGGAACCCTGGATGCCAGCAATCTCCTGAAGCCCGCGCTCTCCTCGGGCCAGTTGCGATGCATTGGCGCAACCACCTACACCGAGTTTCGCGGCATCTTTGAGAAGGACCATGCGCTCTCGAGGCGTTTCCAGAAGATTGATGTCAACGAACCCACCGTCGATCAGACCATTCAGATCCTGAAGGGGCTGAAGTCGCGGTTTGAGGAGCACCATGGCGTGCGCTATCAAGCGGGTGCCCTCACGGCGGCGGCCGAGTTGTCGGCCAAGTACATCAACGATCGGCATCTTCCCGATAAGGCCATCGATGTGATCGATGAGGCAGGTGCTGCGCAGCGAATTCTTCCGAAGAGCAAGCAGAAGCGCACCATCGGCAAGGCCGAGATTGAGGAGATCGTGTCCAAGATCGCCCGCATTCCGCCGCAGACCGTGAACACTGACGATCGCCAGATTCTTGCGACGCTCGATCGCAATCTCAAGAATGTCGTCTTTGGACAAGACCCCGCGATCGAGGCCCTGGCCTCCGCGATCAAGATGGCCCGGTCCGGTCTGGGCAAGCCCGACAAGCCCATCGGCAGCTTCCTGTTTAGCGGCCCTACTGGGGTTGGCAAGACCGAAGTGGCGAAGCAGCTGGCCTTTCTCCTGGGCATTGAGCTGATTCGCTTTGACATGTCCGAGTACATGGAGCGTCACGCAGTCTCTCGACTCATCGGTGCCCCGCCGGGATATGTCGGGTTCGACCAGGGAGGGCTTCTCACGGAGGCCGTCAACAAGAAGCCCCACGCTGTTCTGCTGTTGGATGAGATCGAGAAGGCCCACCCTGAGATCTTCAACATTCTGCTTCAGGTGATGGATCATGGAACCCTCACCGACAACAACGGGCGCAAGGCCGACTTCCGCAATGTCATCATCGTGATGACCACCAATGCGGGTGCAGAGACTCTGGGCAAACGCGCAATCGGCTTCTCAAACTCCCGGCAGGCTGGGGATGAGATGGAAGACATCAAGCGGATGTTTACCCCCGAATTCCGCAATCGCCTGGATGCCATCGTCTCGTTCAAGTCTCTGGACGAGAGCATCATTCTCCGCGTGGTGGATAAATTCCTGATTGAGCTGGAGTCTCAGCTCCAAGAGAAGAAGGTGGAGGCCTCCTTCAGCGATTCCCTTCGCAAGTACCTGGCGAAGAAGGGCTTCGATCCTGCGATGGGAGCCCGGCCCATGCAACGGATCATTCAGGACAAACTGCGCCGTGCGCTGGCGGATGAGTTGTTGTTCGGCCGTCTCTCAGCGGGAGGGCGTGTGGATGTCGACCTAGAAGGCGATGAGGACACCGTGGTGCTGCGCTTCCCTGAGGAAGCAGGTGCCACAGACAAGCCCAAGAGCAAGCGTCGCGACGCAGATGAAATCTCAGAGACCGAAGCCATCGGCTGAGTGGGTTCTGTGGCGTTGCAACAAGAGATTTGCTTGCTTCTTTGACCTAAGTCAATACACTCAACATACGCATAAAAACATAAACGGAGGAGATCACATGCGAGTTCGTCACGCTGTAGCAGCAGTCTCACTTGCCTTGAGCCTGAGCGGTGTTGCCCAGGCCGCCCCGATGGCCAAGGCCCAATATCTCGCCGCAACCTGCGCGAACTGCCATGGCACCAACGGCCAGGCGCAGGCCGGGTCTGTGAGCCTTGCAGGCTACGATGCAACCAGGTTTGTTGAGACCATGAAGGCCTTCGCCGCAGGCAAACGAGAGGCCACACTCATGCACCAGCTCTCCAAGGGCTATACCGACGACCAGCTCAAGGCCATGGCGAGTTTCTTTGCCAGCCAAAAAGCCCAATAACGATAAGACGCGAGGAGAGATCACATGACACAAGCGACATTCGAGACACGCCGTGGCGTGCTCAAGGCAGGTGCAGGAGCTGCATTGGTGGGTGGCGTAGCCGGACTCACCGGCTGTGCAACGCCCACTCAGCAGGCCCCGAGCGCCAAGAAGAGCCTCGGCCGCGTGGTTGTGGTGGGTGGCGGATTCGGTGGTGCCACCGCTGCGAAGTACATTCAGATGTGGGGTGAGGGGGCCATTGAGGTGGTGCTCATCGAGCGCTCCAAAGACTTCTACTCCTGCCCGATCTCCAACGTGGTGCTCGGCGGAAACCAGAAGATCGACTACATCCGTCGCGGCTACGATGGGCTGGACAAGCGTGGAATCAAGGTGGTGATCGATGAGGTCACCGGATTCGATCCCGTGAAGCAGACCGTCTCCACCCGCAAGGGAGAGTCAATTCGATACGACCGGCTCGTGGTCTCCCCGGGAACCGACTTCAATTTCAATGCCGTAGCAGGTCTTAATGCTGAGGCCCAGAAGACGGTTCTGCACGCCTGGAAGGCGGGCGCCCAGACAGTGGCACTCCGTGCGCAGCTTGAGGAGATGCCCAACGGAGGCACGTTTATCGTCACGGTGCCCAAGGCGCCCTATCGCTGCCCCCCAGGGCCCTACGAGCGGGTCTGTCAGGTGGCGAGCTACTTCAAACGTGAGAAGCCCAAGAGCAAGGTGGTTCTGCTCGACGCCAACCCGGATATCGTCTCGAAAAAGGGTCTCTTCATGAAGGCCTGGGCAGAGAACTACGCCGGCATCGTCAGCTATGTTCCCAACATGAACGTGACTGAGCTCGACCTCAAGAACAAGACCCTGGTGACCGAACTGGGTGAGAAGGTGAAGGGCGATGTACTCAACGTGATTCCTCCGCAGAACGCAGGGGAGATTGCCAAGTCCATGGGCCTGGTGAATGTGAACAACCTCTGGTGTGGCATCGACTGGCTCACCTTCGAGTCCACTGCAGTGCCCAAGGTGCATGTGCTGGGTGACTCCACCCTCTCTGCTCCCCTGATGCCCAAGTCTGGGCACATGGCCAACCAGCATGGCAAGGCCTGTGCAGCAGCGATTGTTGAAATCATGAATGGACGTGAGCCTATGCCGGTCACGCTCTCTAACACCTGCTACAGCTTCACCTCGGAGAAGGAGGTGGTTCACGTGGCCAGCGTGCACCAGTACGACGCTGAGAAGAAGACTTACACCTCGGTGGCCGGTGCGGGTGGTCTGTCGGCAAAATCCAATGAGCTCGAGGGTGTCTATGCCTACAACTGGGCGCAGAACATCTGGGCCGACATGCTCACCTGATCGGGCTGAGAAGGAAGGAGAGAAGGCTGGACTCGTGCCAGCCTTTTTTATGGGCTAGCGGCCGCCGGTGCTGCCAAATCCACCCGCACCACGCGCAGTGGACTCGAAGGCTTCGACCCACTCAAACTCGGCTTGCACCACCGGGACCAGCACCAGCTGGGCGATCCGATCGAGTGGGGCGAAGGTGTAGCGAGTCTCTCCTCGATTCCAGGCTGAGACCATGAGCGGGCCCTGATAGTCGGAGTCGATCAGGCCGACGAGGTTTCCCAGAACGATGCCGTGCTTGTGGCCAAGGCCACTCCTCGGGAGGATGAGGCCTGCATAGCCAGGATCTTGGATGAAGATGGAGAGGCCTGTTGGAATCAGCTCGGTCTGCCCGGGCTGCAGTGTGAGTGGCTCTTGCACGGCTGCTCGAAGGTCGAGCCCTGCAGACCCCGGAGTGGCGTAGGAGGGAGCATCCGTCAGGCGGGGGTCGAGTCGTTTGACTTGAATCTTCACAGGGAGGGCTCCGATCAGGTGATGAGGGTGACGGGCGCAAGCTGGCGTGCGAGCCAATGCACAATCTGCGCGCCCGCAGCAGACTTGGGCTGCCTCGGCAGGCTCTCAAGGCCTGCGGACGAACAGAGGGTGAGGGCCGCATCGGACTGGCCCAGACTCTCCTGTACCGCATTCCCAATGAGGAGGTCAGCTCGTTTGCGCTGGCGTTTAGGCTCTAACAAGGCGAAGAGCTGGTCGCCGGTCTCTGTCTCGGCAGCGAACCCAACGGTGTAGGGCCGGCGCTCAGCAGGGCGGTGGCCAACTCCGGCCAGGATGTCAGGGTTTTCAACCCAACGCAGGCCAGAGAGATCTGCGCCTTGGTCTTTCTTGAGCTTGTGCTCCGATGCAAGCTCTGGCCGCCAGTCTGCCACTGCGGCCACCCCAATAAAGAGGTCATGCGCCCGAACACCCTCAAGCGCAGCCTCAACGGCCGAGGCCATCTCCCGCGCGGTGGTGACGGATACTCTTCGCACGCCCGCCGGGCAGTCGAGCCTGACGGGACCTGAGACGAGGGTGACCTGCGCCCCAGCCTCCGCACAGGCTTGAGCCAGCGCATAGCCCATGGTTCCACTGGAGCGGTTGGTAATCCCTCGAACCGGATCGATGGGCTCGAAGGTGGGCCCCGCAGTGATCACCACTCGTCGCTCGGCCAGGAGCCCCCGCAGCGGCAGGGCGCCGCGGACGGTTAGGCCGTGGAGGGCGGCCGCAAGCTGCTCGATCAGGGCATCAGGCTCGAGCATTCTGCCGGGCCCAACCTCTCCGCAGGCTTGGTCACCGCTGGCTGGCCCCCAGAGTGCAACGCCCTGGCCGCTGAGCCGAGACACCGTGTCCTGCACAGCGGGGTTCTCCCACATTTGTCGGTTCATGGCAGGAGCGAGCCAGAGAGGCACCTCCCGTGCGATGCAGAGTGTGGTGAGTAGGTCGCTGGCCTGCCCCTGGACGAGCCGAGCCATAAAGGACGCGCTGGCAGGCGCAACCAGAATGCCGTCTGACTCACGGGAGAGGTCGATATGCGGCATCCCGTTGGCCACGCGGGGGTCCCAGAGGTCGCTCAAGACGGGTCTGCCAGAGAGCGCCTGAAAACTTGCTGCGCCGACGAATCGAAGGGCGCCCTCCGTCATCACAACCTGAACACTGCAGCCTGCGTCACGAAGCCGGCGGACCAGTTCGCAGCTCTTGTAGGCGGCAATTCCACCGGTGACGCCCAAGACGAGATGTCGGCCTTTGAGTGCATCCAGAGTCATGGCCTCGATCCTCGTCGCACCCGCAAGATCTCGTCAAGCACAAACAGCACAGCGCCGAGGGTGATGGCGGAGTCTGCAAGGTTGAAGGCCGGCCAGTGCCAGCCCGCCACATGAATGTCGATAAAGTCGATCACCGCGCCAATCATGAGGCGGTCGACGAGGTTGCCCAAGGCCCCACCGATGATGAGGCTTGCTGCCAGACAGAACAGGGTCTGTTGGGGAGCCCTTCGAATCAGAAACAGCAGAACGCTGACGACGATGAGGGTGAGGCCTGTAAAGAACCACCGCTGCCAGCCGCCCGCATCCGCCAGGAAACTGAAGGCCGCTCCGGGATTGAGCACGAAGACCAGGTTGATCATGGAGTGGATGGGGCGTTCAGCGCCCAGCGGGAGGCTCGAGGTGACCATGAGCTTGGTGAGCTGATCCAGGCCGAGCACCAGCGCGATCAGGATGAGCCATCGACGCCAGTCGCGGCCCGCATTAGGCCTTGGCACGGGCTTCCCCTGTTCCGAAGAGGTTACTCACACACCGACTGCAGAGGCTGGGGTGCTCGGAACTCTGGCCCACGTCGGTGCGGATATGCCAGCAGCGAGCGCACTTGAGTTCTGTGGGGAGTGGAGTGACCTCAATCGCCAGTTCCCCCTCATCGGAACTGAGGCTTGCCTCCGAGGTGATCAGCACGAATCGGAGTTCGTCGCCGAGCTGAACCAGTGCCTCGCGCTCGGCTCCCCCACAGCGAACCGAGACCGAGGCCTGCAGGGACGATCCAATCTGCCCCTGCTCGCGCGCCCGTTCCAGTGCCTTAAGTACCTCCGCTCGCACGGATCGAATCAAGGCCCAGCGCGTCTTAAGGGCCTCAGCCTGCGGCGGTGGCTCAATGGGCTGTGCGGTCTCGAAGAAGACCGAACCGCCTTTGGGCTTGAGTGTGCTCCAGGCCTCATGCGCAGTGAAGGAGAGGATGGGAGCCAGCAGGCGCAGCAGGCTCTCGGTGAGGGTGTAGATCGTGGACTGCGCACTGCGACGTGCAGGGCTATTGGGCGCTGTCGTGTAGAGCCGGTCTTTGAGGATATCGAGGTAGAAGGCGCCCAGGTCCTCGGAGCAGAAGGCCGTGAGCCTCGCCACAGCGGGGTGAAAGCTGTAGTCGGCATAGAGCGACTGCACCTCATCCTGAACCTCCTGCATGAGCCCGATGGCCATCTGGTCGATCTCCGTTCGATCCGCCAACGCCACCCAGTGCAGCGCAGGATCGAAGTCGGAGAGATTTCCCAGCAGGAAGGTAAGGGTGTTACGAATCCGTCGGTAGGCCTCGACGACTCGTTTGAGGATGGTGTCCGAGAGCGAGAGCTCGCCCGAGTAGTCGGTGGAGGCCACCCAGAGCCGCAGAATGTCGGCCCCGTAGGTCTGGATCACCTCCTGCGGCACGATGACATTGCCCAGCGACTTTGACATCTTCCGGCCTTGGCCATCCACCACGAAGCCATGGGTGAGCAGGGCCTTGTAAGGAGGGCGTCCATTCAGCATGCAACTCGTGAGGAGAGAGGAGTGGAACCAGCCGCGGTGCTGATCGCTTCCCTCAAGGTAGAGGTCTGCCGGGAAGGCCGATTCATTTGCATGCGAGCCTTGAAGCACGGTTCGATGAGTGGTGCCAGAGTCGAACCAGACATCAAGGGTGTCACGGTTTTTCTCGTAGAGGCTGGCCTCACCCGCGGGGAGGAGGTCCTCTACGGTGAGCTGCTGCCAGGCCTCAATTCCGCCCGCTTCAACCGCCTGTGCCACGCGCTCCAGAAGTGCGGGCGTGTCGGGATGGAGGGCCCCTGTTTCTTTATGCACCAGAAAGGCCATAGGCACTCCCCACTGGCGCTGTCGCGAGAGGGTCCAGTCGGGCCGATTGGCAATCATGGCCGACAGCCTGGCCTTTCCCCAGGCCGGGTAGAAGGTGGTGGCTTCTATCCCGGCGAGTGCACGGGCTCGCAGGCTGTGGCCACCATCCGAGGGCGCTACGTCCATGCCCGCAAACCACTGGCTGGTTGCGCGGTAGATGATGGGCGTCTTGTGCCGCCAGCAGTGCATCGTGCTGTGTTGGTAGCCCTGTTGACGCAGCAGGCAGCCCTCCGCCGTGAGTGCCGCAATGATGGCGGGGTTGGCCTTGAGGATGAACTGGCCTCCGAAGAGCGGCAGCGTGCTTGCATAGTGTCCGTCTCCCATCACGGGGGAGAGGATGTCGCTGTCCTTCAGCCCGTGTGCCCTGCAGCTGAGGAAGTCATCCAGGCCATAGGCGGGCGCTGCGTGGACAATCCCGGTGCCCGAGTCGAGGGTGACGTAGTCGGCGGGGAAGATGGGTGAACGGCGGTTGTAGCCCGGATCGGCGCTGGCCAGTGGGTGCATGAAGCTGAGCTGCGCGAGTGACTGGCCCGCACAGGTGGCAATCACACGGCCGGTGAGGCCCCAGGCGCTGAGGCAGGCCTCGGCGCGCGGTTCGGCCAGCAGCAGCCATCCAAAGCGGGGGTGGCCCTCCACCTCTACCAAGGCCATGGGTGCCTCCGGGTGGACATTCAGGGCCTGGTTGGCGGGGATAGTCCAGGGGGTGGTGGTCCAGATGACGGCTGCGCCCTCGCTCTCCGTCGTGAGGCTGGACCCAAAACAGGTGGCAAGCGCCGAGGCTGTGTCGGCCGGTGCCGGAAAGGCCACCTCGATCGCAGGATCGGTCTTGTCGGCGTACTCCACCTCCGCCTCCGCGAGCGCAGAGCCACAGTCAAAGCACCAGTTCACGGGTTTCAGGCCACGAAAGACAAATCCCTTCTCGACAATCTCCTTGAGTGCTCGAATCTCATTGGCCTCATTGGAGAAGTCCATGGTCTTGTAGGGGCGCTCCCAGAGGCCCAGTACGCCAAGTCGAATGAAGTCTTGCCGCTGTCGATCAATCTGAACTTCAGCATAGGCGCGGGACTTCTGCTGAACCTCCTGGGTGGGAAGCCCCTTGCCATGCTGCTTCTCGATCTGAATCTCAATTGGCATGCCATGGCAGTCCCAGCCAGGCACATACCGTGCATCAAAGCCGGCAAGCGACTTCGATTTCACGATCATGTCTTTGAGGATCTTGTTGACTGCGTGGCCGATATGAATGTCGCCGTTGGCATAGGGCGGGCCGTCGTGGAGCACAAACACAGGCCGGCCCAGGCTTGCGGCGCGAATCTGGTGGTAAAGCCCTGCCCCCTGCCAGGCCTGGAGCCAGCCTGGCTCCCGTTTGGCGAGGTCTCCCCGCATGGGGAAGGTGGTCTGGGGGAGGTTGACGGTGTCGCGATAGTTCATGGGGGGCTCAGGCTGCATGCAGCGAGGGAGTTGCAGACAACACCGCGCGCGCTGCTTCGAGATCGCGGTGCATCTGCTGGGTCATGAGGGAAAGGTCATCAAACTTCTGCTCACCGCGTAGGTGCTGCACCATCTCGACCCGCACGCAGCGGCCATAGGCGTCACCCTGCCAGTCGAAGAGATAGACCTCAAGCAAGAGTCGCCCCTGGTCTTCAACGGTGGGACGTCGCCCCAGACTCGCCACGCCCGGCAGGGGTGAGGGGCCAAGCCCATGCACCCAGACGGCGAAGATGCCTCGGGCAGCGAGGTCTTCAGGCATGCGGAGGTTGAGGGTGGGAAAGCCCAGGGTTCTGCCGAGCTGCTGGCCATAGCTCACTCGTCCGCTGAGGAGGTAGGGCGCCTGAAGCAGGGCACGCACCTGGTGCATCTGACCAGCCTGTAGGGCCTCTCGCAGCGCTGAACTTGAGCTTCGATGGCCCCCGGACTCGACAATGGGAATCGGGTGAACGCTAAACCCAAGGGAGGGAGCGAGGGCCCGCAGCAGCGCAACATCGCCAGCCCGCTTCCGGCCGAAACGAAAGTCTTCACCCACCACAAGGGCACGCATCTGAAGCTGTCTGCAGAGCACCTCCTGGACAAACGCCTCTGCAGCGAGCTGGGCAAGAGACTGCTGGAATCGGAGCAGGATGACGGCATCCATCCCGAGCCCCTGAAGGCGCAGGAGGCGGTCTCTCCAGGGAAGCACGCGCGCAGGTGCCTGCTGGGGTTGAAAGAAGGTGCGGGGATGCGGATGAAAGCTCAGGAGCGTCGCCTGATGGCCGCCAGACCGCGCGAGCGCAATCGTCTGATGCACCAGAGCGAGATGCCCCAAGTGCAGGCCGTCGAAGCTTCCAATGGTGAGAACTCTCGACGCCGATCGCTGGCGCGGAATTCCGATAGAGGTCCGCATGCGTAATAAAAAGCACCATTATAGGGGCCGGCCTACAATGGAGCCGGTGAACAAACGTCTTCTCGTACTCCTCTCCGGGCGCGGCAGCAATTTTCTGGCGCTTTCCGACTGGCTTGAACGCCACCCCTGTGCCATGGAAATCAGCTGTGTGGCCTCCAACCGCCCTGAGGCGAGGGGGCTCGTGCTTGCCCGTGAACGGGGCCTGCGCACGGCCTGCTGGGACACCAAGCAGCCCGGCGGCATGCCTGCCTTTGAGGCTGCGCTCGAGCAGGAGCTTGCCCAGCACCCGGTGGACCTCATCGTCCTGGCGGGCTTTATGCGAATCCTCTCGCCCGAGTTCTGCCTGCGCCATGTCGGTCGAATCCTCAACATCCACCCATCGCTCCTGCCGGCCTTCACCGGGCTCAATACCCATGCGCGAGCGCTGGAGGCCGGAGTGAGGGTGCATGGGGCCACGGTTCACCTGGTGAGCCCCGAGCTGGATGCCGGCCATATCCTCGCCCAGGGCGTGGTTCCCGTCCTGCCAGGTGACACCCCTGACACTCTCTCGGCTCGGGTCTTGGAGCTTGAGCATCGCCTCTATCCTCAAGCGATCGCTGCAGTTGCAGCGGGACTGATGCGGGCCAGCCCGTCGGGCTGGCAGAAGGGGACTGCATATCCTGGTTTCGAGTCGCTGGAGTTCAGCCCATGCCTGCTGCATCCCGCATGGGGGGATCTCCAGAGGCCTGCCTCGCCCCGGGACGGAACCTGATGAAGGCTCCCCGCAAAGGGCAGGGACGCGCGCGCTCGCTCCAGGGTCAGCGAGGGCCGGCGGTGTCGACCAATCGAATGGACCGCCTGGCGGGGTTGCTCGAGCAGGCCAACGGGTTCCAGCAGCCCGCCGACCAGATGCTGAGCACCTACTTCCGAGCCCACCCCGAGCTTGGCCCAAAGGAGCGGGGCTTTCTCGCCGATGGGTTCTACGCCGGCGTTCGGCAGTGGACGGCACTACAGGCCCAGCTGGAGCCGACGCAGACGCGGTGGCGCCGGATGGCCCTGCTCAGTGCAGCGCTCGCGGTGGGCTATGACCGAATCGTCAGCGAGGTCTCTGAGGGCGAACGGGCCTGGCTCAGGGCCAGCCTCGATGCTGCAGCGTCGGCCGAGCCTCCCGCGCTTCGGCTGAGCCTTCCAGAATGGATCTGGCAGCGGTGGGTGCAGCAGTTAGGGCCAGAGGAGGCCGAGGCCTGTGCCCTCGCGAGTCTTCAAGAGGCCCCGCTCGACCTTCGGGTAAATCTGCTCAGCGCCCAGCCGGAGACCGTGCGGTCTGAGCTCCGGCAGGCCAATATTGCGGCTGAGCGGGTGCCCGCGCTGCCCGAGGCCCTGAGAGTGCAGGGGCGTCCAAGCCTGTCCCGGTCTGCCGCGTTCTTATCGGGGGCCTTTGAGGTCCAAGACCTCGGCAGCCAGCTGCTCGCCCGGCTCTGCAGCCCCAAGCGTGGCGAGTTTGTCGTGGATTTCTGCGCGGGTGCGGGTGGAAAGACCCTGGCGCTGGGCGCACTGATGCGCAACACCGGTCGCCTCTATGCCCTCGACACCTCCGCGCCTCGGCTTCAGAAGCTCAAACCCAGGCTTGCACGCAGTGGCCTGTCGAATGTCTGGCCCATTGCGATCAGTGGCCTCGGGGACGAGCGGCTGCTTCGCCTTCAGGCCAAGGCGGGCCTGGTGCTCGTGGATGCCCCCTGTACGGGACTGGGCACCCTGCGCCGAAACCCCGACCTTAAATGGAGACAGACCGAGGCGGGCCTCCCGAGCCTGCTCGATCAGCAGGCGTCGATTCTGCGGTCTGCCGCTCGTCTCGTCGCCCCCAAGGG
>JBEAMW010000051.1:0-54743 GCA_041165705.1 Pseudomonadota bacterium | reverse complement strand
GATGTTGTTAATCACAAACGCATAGGGACCAAACACCGCGACCGATTGCTCTGACTGAATAATCTCAGAGGGGTAACCAAAGTCGACAGGTATGACATTGGCGAGCCGATCGCCAGGGCTTCCATCAGGTCTCTTGGGGGGTTCGTTTCGCCAAAAAGCCAATAGCTTCATCTTTGATGCGCCATCGGTAATGACGACGAGTTGATCCTCGTTGGCTCCGAATCCCATCAAAGTGGGCGTTGCACCGGTTCCGTCAGCGATCTTTCCCCGCTTAAGCCTGACACCTCGGTCATAGGCAGCGCGCCAGGCCCCATCGGTTGGACTCGCTGAGATTCTCCCGTCGGCTAAAACAACCAAGCGGTACATCGCGATGTTGGAGGCGACATATACAGCCCCACCGTTAGCCTCCTCGCTCGTTGCAAAACTGTTGGTGATGACCTCATCGAAGGATGACAACTGCATATGAGATCGCAGTTCAAGGGTCTCCCGATCAAGCGTGATCACGCGACCGCCGAGAGTGCTCACCACGATGTAGCCATTGAAGGTCATCCCAAGGCCAAAGACAACGTCACGCGGAAAGATCGTCCCCCGTGCAACCCGCTGATCGTCGAACACCTCTGCTGGAAACTGCATACGAATGGGAGCAGAAAAGGGGGACCGTGGGTCGTCAGGCCTCTGCAACGGAACCCGCAGAATGCCGCGTGCGCTTGTTCCGATGAAGGCCCCCCCCGCGTCTACCATGGAATAGAGAATGCCTCCCCGGACTTGATCCTCAACCGCAGTGGCCAATCGGTTCGGCGTTGAACGCAGAAACGCCGACAAGCCCTCCTCATTCCCCTCCTGGAGCAAGGCTTGAATCGCCTTCCCCTGGGCTATGCGATCTGCAGGACTCACCGACTTGTAACCTTGCGGCGGATCGACCAGTGGAATATCGTCCACCGTCACGGAGCGTCCGGCGAAGCCCAGCGTGCGTTGTAGTCGATAGCCCGTGAAAAACCACGAGACATCCTCACCCTTGGGGTATCGCCGCGAGTAAAACGGAATACCCAAACCATCATTCGGCTTGAGCTCCAGAGAAGTTAGGTCGTCAACTCGATAATGGCCGAGCGTAATCGGCCATCGGGTGCTATCGGTTGCTGCATCGTTCCAATGGCCCTGGTTGTTTTCTGAATCCAGGAGATAGGGATTGCGCAGGGGGTACTCGTTGGCCTGACCTGAGGTGCTGACAGCAAACAGCACACCACTTAAGGCTAGACGCCACATAAGTTGGAGCCTCCAAAAAAAAGGGGGGCAAGCCCCCCTTGTTAGGACTTACAGCTTGGAGAATATCTAGTCAAACTTGTAGGTCACTCCGAGACCAAGCGTGCGAGGTTCTGTCCACGAAGAAACCACAAAACCCAGGTTCATTCGGTAGTTCACTTGACGCTTATCGAGCGCGTTCTTCACCCACAGGTAAGCCTCTGCACGACCCTGTCCGGCCTGAATGTCAGAAAGCATCAGCTTACCGTTGACCATCAGCAGCGACTTCAGCGCAGCGACCTCAGTCGCCCAGAGCGAAGTACCACCAGGCTGGCCCGCAGCCTTTCCAGGCGTTGCAACAATCGCATAGGAGCTCGCCTGATAGGTCACGTCCGCGAGAGCGCGCAATCGTCCGATTGAGGTCTTGGTGATCGTGCCGGTTAGGTTGAGGTTGAAGTTGTGCTTGGGCGTGCCAGGGTAGACCGTGATTGAGCCGATATCTACGCCCGCGTTGTCAAAGCTGTCGAACTCTCCGTTGGTGAAGCCATATCCAAAATTCGCCAGCCAGTCGCCTGACAGGCGCACAGTGCCGTCAACCTCCAAGCCACGTATGGTTGCCTCGGCTGCATTCAGGAACTTAGGCGTGATTCCGCCCGGGGGCAGCACCGACTGCTGTGCGTCCTCGACGGTCGTATTGAACACGGCCACATTCAAGATACCTTTTCCACCACCGAAGGTGCGCTTGAAGCCCGCTTCAATCGACTTTGAGGTCTCTGGCTCATAGCGGTCAGCCGGAGAGCTCGACTGGACGTTAAAGCCGCCAGATCGATATCCCACTGCGTACCGTGCGTACAGGTTGGTTTCTGGATCAAGCTTGTAGCCCAGGGCGAATACAGGAGTGTTCTTCTTGAACTCTGCCTGACCAGTACCTGAGCTGCCCGGAACAACATAGGTGATGTTCTCCCAGGGCGTTGCAGCGCCACCGGCCAGCGTTCTTCCCGACCCGTATTTGTCCTCGGTGGTCGATCGCAGGCCTGCAGTGAGGGTGAGTTCTTTGGTGAGGTCGAAGTCAACCTGCCCGAACAATCCCTTAGCTTCGGTAGAGATCTCGAAGGCAGCGCGGGATCTGGACTGGCCGTTACCCGCAATGATTCCGTAGTTTTTCGTGAGGGAAGCGCCATCTTCCTTGAATCGGTAGTACCCGAGCACGTATCTCATCCGATCACTGCTTCCCACCAATTGAATCTCATGTGACTGATTGTCGTAGGTGGTGTCTTGGCCGCCCACATACATGGGAATGACCGCTGCAAGATTGGCCGCGTATCCAGCACCATAGTCCGAAAAGTCGGAGTACTCCATGTCACGGTAAGACCCGATGTACTTCAGGGTGAGACTCGGTGCGAGATTAAAGTCGGCCAAGACTCGGTGACCCTTCACCTTAACGGCCTGAAGGTACTCGTATCCTTTTGCTGCTGGTACGGAGGTCTGGTATTCACTGCTCACCAAACTAGCGCCATTTGAAGGAAGCCTGGAGAAGAAGTTCAGACCGTAGTTCGTCGACCCACCATTTCCAAGACTCGAGAGCGTCAACACACGAGGCGTCTCGTCAATGTCTGTATTGTCAAACATGTAGTTGATCACAGCATTCTTGGACAACTCCAGCTTTGCAGAGAGGCGTGCTGAGGAGCGATCCTTACTTCCAAAGCCGTCCGACGCTGGGTTGTTGGAGTCGTCGACCAGCCCGTCGCGCTTTTCACGCTTAACCGCCATGCCAACGCTCAATGCACCAACCTTTGGAAGCTCCAAGCCGACGCGGGTTGACTGCATCCCGTAATTGCCCACCTCGAGATTGGCATTCAGCGCCAAGGATCCTAGGGGCTTGCGTGAAATGAAGTTGATCGCACCTGCTTGAGTGTTTCGACCAAAGAGCGTGCCCTGAGGCCCGCGCAGAACCTCGATCCGCTCGAGGTCGATCACATCGATCATGGCGCCCGTGTTCTTACCCACGAAGGCACCATCGACATAGATACCAACCGCCGGATCACCCCAGATGGCAGGCTGACCCTGGCCAATTCCTCGCATGTTGGCAGTGATCGTCAATGAAGTGGTTGGTGCTGTGGAGGTGCGCAGGTTTGGGGCAAGCCCGTTGAGATCGCCCACCGATTCAACATCTCGCTCCTCAATTGCCTTTGCGGTGATCGCCGTGATGGCGATCGGCACGTCCTGAACTTTCTGTTCACGCTTCTGCGCAGTAACGACCACTTCCTCAATCTTCTCCTGGGCCCACGCGCCGCCGGAGAACAGCGCTGACACAGTCAACGCAACTGCTGAAACCTTCATGACCTGCTGGGACTTACTCTTCATCGTCTCCTCCTAGTTGTCGGGCGCATGTCGCGCTACCGCCATCCTGATCCGACGCCTGAGAGATTCATCGTCCGAATGCGTTAGTCCCTAGCCTCGTTTTCCCTAGTTACGTCCGGGACGGGGCATCTGAAGGCCAAACTGAGCAATCAGCTCGCGCTGGATCTCATTCGTGCCACCGCCGAAAGTCAGCATCGGAGCGCCGCGCGTTTCATAATCCAGCTCCCCGAGGAGCCGCTCTGCGGCGGAGCCCGCTCTCACCAGCCCGCTATTCCCCATCACCTCAACCAGGCGTCGAAGGACGTCGAGGCTCGTGTCCGCGCCATAGACCTTCGTCACCGACGCCAGGGAGACATCCATTTTTCCGGCCTCCAAGTCTTGTGCAATGCGAAAATTAATCAGCCTCATGGCCTCAAGCCGCGCATAGCACTCGGCCAGCGCTAACCTCACCCAAGGCTTATCCATCGCGCGCTGTCCGTGCTCATCTCGAGCCTTCGCCCACTGCAGCACACGCGTGAAGGGGCCAAAGATCTTGTCCGCCCAACTTCCAAGGCCGAGCCGCTCATGGTTAAGCTGTGCCGTAATCAGCTTCCAGCCGCCATGGAGATCGCCCACTAGCCGATTGGCGGGCACCTCCACCTGGTCGTAGTAGGTGGCCGCTGTGGGGTTGGCCGTTGTGGGAATGAGGGTGTAACTAAAGCCCTTCGCCTTGGTGTCGACAATCAGAATCGACACCCCCTTGTGACGGGGAAGCTCAGTACTCGTTCGGGCTGCAAGCCAGACAAAATCGGCATCATGCGCGCCCGAGGTCCAGAGCTTATTTCCATTCACGACAAAGTGGGAGAGTGGATTGCCAACCGGGGTGGCGGAAGTTCGCAGGACTGCAAGATCGCTTCCCGCACTCGGCTCGGAATACCCAATCGCGAAGATAATGTCACCGGTGGCCATGCCCGGCAGGAAGGTCTTTTTCTGTTCGTCGGTGCCCGACTCCATCAGCGCTGGAGCGACCGTTGAAATGGTGACGAAGGGGAGGGGCGCCCCTGCGATATTCGCCTCCTCAAAGAAGATCAGCTGCTCAGTTGCAGAATACCCCTGACCCCCATGCTCCTTGGGCCAGCCAACTGCTAGCCAGCCATCGCGGCCCATCTGACCGACGATGCGACGGAAAGCTTCGCCTCCCTCCTCCCCCCTGAGCCTCCGGCGATCATCGTCCTGAATCAAACCCTTGAAGTAGTCGCGGATGCGAATGCGCAGCGCATGCTGCTCTGGCGTGAGATCAACGAACATGGGGCTCTGCTCCGAGAATGAGTCCGCTCGTGGGGACACCTGTGCCGGCGGTGACCAGCACATTGCGGACTGAATCAACTTGATTAACGGCGGTTCCGCGAACCTGTCGAACCGCCTCTGCAATTCCGTTCATGCCATGAATGTAGGCCTCACCCAGCTGACCGCCGTGGGTATTGATGGGTAAGCGCCCCCCAGCAGCATGCTCCCCCGCACGGATGAAGTCCTTGGCCTCACCTCGGGCACAGAAGCCAAAGGCCTCGAGCTGAGGGAGTACGAATGGAGTGAAATGGTCGTAGATGACTGCCGTCTGTATATCGGCTGAGCTCAGTCCACTCTGCGCATAGAGCTGCCGGGCGACGAGGTTCATCTCGGGCAGTGCAGTGATGTCGGGACGGTAGTAGGAGGTCATGATCTGCTGCCCAGCGGCAATTCCTTGCGCTCCACCCAGGATGTAGACGGGCTTAGTCTTGAGGTCGCGAGCCCGTTCACTTGAAGTAATCACCATGGCCACCGCGCCGTCAGACTCTTGGCAGCAGTCCAACAGTCGCAAGGGTTCGCAGATCCAGCGAGACGCCTGGTGATCCTCAAGCGTGACGGGCTTCTGATAGAAGAAGGCTGCTGGATTGGTCGCCGCATATGCGCGGGAGGCCACAGAGATTCGGCCAAAGTCGAGCGTGGTCGCGCCGAATTCATGCATGTAACGCTGCGCAAACATGGCAACCCAGCCGGCGGGCGTGTGAAATCCATACGGCATCACCCAGCCATAATTCACGTTATCAAATAGCGGTGTTGAGCCAAAGCCATAACTCCCGGTCCCGAATCGATACCAAGATCGCTCATTCATGGCCCGGTAGACGACTACTGTTTTGGCCACACCAGCCTGGATCGCCAACACGGCCTGCAGAACCGGCGAGCAGGCCGCTCCACCGCCGTGCGGGGTCTGAGAGAAAAAGCTTACTGACTCTGCGCCGAGTAGCCGTGCAATCTCATACTCAGGAACCTTGTCTACGCTATAGCTTGAGAAGCCATCTACTGTCTTGGGATCGATCCCTGCGTCGTTCAACGCGGCAAGCGTCGCCTCCATGGCGAGGCGGATCTCGGTGCGGCCGGAGTTCTTGGAGAACTCAGTTGCCCCCAAGCCCACGATCGCGCACTGGCCTGAAGGAAAAGTTCGATCCGTCATGCCTTTGCCCCTTGAAAACTTAACTCCACGGTTCCGGTGACATGGTTCCCCATTCCGTTACGTCCTTTCACCTCAATCGTCCAACGACCGGATTCAGACTGGTGGTCCTTGACTTCTCCTGAGAGCGTCATCTGGTCGCCAGGATAATTGGGCATTCCGAGCTTGATGCGGAGTGCATGAATGACACACGACTCGCCAGCCCAGTTTTCAACATACCGCTGCACGAGCCCATTGGTCGTGAGAATGTTCATGAAAATGTGGGGTGATCCCAGGGCACGCGCTGCGTCGAGGTCATGGTGGCCAGGAAAGTAGTCGCGCGTCGCAATGGCGCCGCCGGCGACCAAGGCAACCGTGATTGGAATGACTTCTTCAGGAAGCCTGCTGCCAACTTGGAGCTTAGGCGTCACGGGTGTTCTCCTTCATGTCGTACTTCCATCCCAGTTGATCGTGCTCACTCAGCCAGTCACCGAGGCGCTCAAGATGCGCCTGAGCGCCGCCGAGTCTCATGGCCATTGCACGGGCCCAGTAGAGGTAACGATGGATGGGATAAGACTGGTCCACACCAATTCCACCGTGGACATGCTGTGCTCCATGCCCAACCCGGTGGCTTGCTTCACAGGCGAGGAATTTGGTTGCACTGGCCTGAGGGGTGGACGGAAGGCCAGAATCGATGCGATAGAGCAATTGAAAGAGTGAGGTTCTCAAGACCTCGAGATCAATCTGGGCATCAGCCATTCGCATCTGAACCGCCTGAAATGTTCCGATAGGCCGACCGAACTGAACGCGCTCGCTGGTGTAGGACACTGCGCGACGCACCTGTTCCTCAAGAACCCCTAAGGTGAGGGCTGCGAGCATAGCCAGGCCTCGATCAAGGGCTACGTCCGCAGAACTCTCCTTCAGCACCGTGACCTCCACATTCTCGAATCGGAGATCGGCAATCCCTTGATGGTGCTGCGACCGTCCAACATGCTTGGTAAGACCCGGGGCATGAAGGGTACGGAGATACACCAGGCAGGGTGCTCCGTTCGCATCGGCAGCCACGACCAGCCCATCCACAGCATCACCAAATGGCACGGCGTCGGCCGCCCCACTCAAGAGGGCGGTGGAGCCACTCATGGAGATCGACAGCCGAGGCGCGCGCGCATCCATGAGACGATCGAACGAGAGGGTTAGCACCTCTGCGCCTGACGCAATCGCGGGTGTGAGTTGGCCGTTGGCCTCGAGGAAGGTAGCGGCCAGTGCATGCTCAAAGAGGGGAACCGACGCAAGCGATCGACCCTGGGCCTGGAGTACCACGCTGAGGTCTGTGAGGCCGAGCGCACTCCCGCCATGATCCTCCGAGAGCAGAAGCGCTGGGAGCCCCGCCTCGCAGAGCTTTCCCCATAAAGTGCGATCAAAGGACTCGCCACAGCAGTCCCATTGGGACTGGTAGGCATCCGTACAGTGGTCACCGAAAATTGATTCCGCCATCTCACGGATGGCGCACTGATCCTCAGAATAGTGGAAATCCACGCTTATGCTCCTGCGGCAGAGGTGGGTGAGAAATAGGGAAACACCATGGGCCCTTGAGTGGTTTCTACGGTCTCAAACTGGACCTGAACGGGGCTACCAATCGGATGATTCTGAGGATCGAAACCTTTGAGCCCAGCGATGAGCCGCGTCCCCTCTTCGAGCTCGATAAGCCCAATGGGGTTGGGATAGGCGAATGGGGGAACCTCTGGATAGTGCATCACCACATAGGAATAGAGCGTGCCTCTGCCACTGGCCTGCATGCTGTCCCACTCCAGAGAGTGACACTCGGGACAGGCTGGCCCTGGCGGATGGCGTAGGCTGCTGCATGCCTTGCAACGCTGCACCATAAGACGCCCTTGTGCGGCACCGTCCCAGAAGAAACGGGTGTCGTCGCTGATTCCCGGCGCAGGAACCTTCGGGAGTTGAACCCCTGTCGAGGCCGAGTCTGCCGCCTTTGGCGGCGACGAGGCGGGCTTGAACTTGAACACGCGAAAGAGCAACTGCCCCACACGCTCATCACGCGACTCGTCTGGTTCACCAATCGTTTCCTCGACGAAGTAGGTCATGATGAGGGTCACAAAAAAGCCAACCCCAAGAGCCGTGGTCTTTTCGGGGCCGATGTCCTGAAGGTCGGTCACGTAATAGACCTGCTCACCGGGGGACAGGTAGCGGTCGAATGTGAGCTCAGAGTTCACTGCAACGACAGAGCCATATCCCTGGGCCTCCATCATTTTCAGAACCTCATACGGGTTCTCGTCGGTCGACCCGGGCGCATAGTGATTGAGCACCGGCCCTTCCATACACCAGACCTGAAGCATGGCCGGAGGCACAACCGTCCGACCAAACATCGCTTGAGCACGTTCGGGGTTGGAATAAATTGGGCTCTGCACACCCATGAGTTCTGACCACTGCCGTGCCATCGGTTGGTTCACCGGGTCCCAGGCTCTCACCCGTCCATAGCGTTTACCAATCAGGGCCCTGGCCTGTCGGAGCCATTCCGGCATTGCCTCTTCCGCCATACGTTCCTCTCGAGATTAGGGTTTGGGCGTGTTAAGGGCCGTGAGAAATGCTGGCCATTCACCACCACCATGCAGCAACAAGTTTGTTCCGGACCAGTATTCAGCGCCATCAGAGGCCGCAAAGAGACATGCATGGGCGACGTCGCTGGGACGCCCCATCCGGGCCATGGGAATCGTCCCCTCAACCGCCTCCACACCCTGCCGGTTCCCATAGTGGAGTTCCGCCTGCTCTGTCTCAATGAGCCCCGGGCTCACACACACCACTCTGGCACGACTGCCCCACTCCACGGCAAGAGACTGGGCCAGATGCACCACGCCGGCCTTGGCTGCACCGTAGACCGCTGTGCCGGGGGAGGGCCTACAGGCGGCGACACTCCCAATCAGGATCAAGACGCCCTTTGAGCCACTGCCCAGGAAGGCTCGGTATGCAGCCTGCGCAACGAGCATGGGTGAGAGCAGGTTCAGCCTGAGGACCCCCTCAATAAACCGAGGAGAGGCCTGATCGTGATAGGCAAAGGGGCTTCCGCCCGCATTGTGGACCACCACATCCAGGCCACCCAGGGCTTGAACGGTCTGAGCAAAGAGCTGCTCGATAGACTCAGCGTCTCTGACGTCACTTACAAAGTGGGGGACTTGAAGGCTGGCGAGTTCTGCCTGCTGCTCATCGGAGAGCTTCCTGCTGGTCGTGACCACGCGATCCCCGGCCGCGACAAAACTGCGGACAATCTCGAGCCCTATCCCCTTGGTACCCCCTGTGATCAGCACACGCCGTGCATGAGAGCTTGTCTTGGTCATACCCTGGACTCTAGAGGGAGACCCTGAGGGTGGTCTTACCCCAAAAGGACGATACCCCCAGAACCAACCCATGGGTTAATCCAGTCCGAAGCCATTCAAACCTACAAGTGAAAGGTCCACACCATGTCCGTCGAATCACTGCTCAGCCAACAATGGTCCTCCTTCTGGCAAGACCCAAACCCGAGCGCTGAACTTCGACACGATCGACTTACGCGCGCGATCCAGGCCCTGGTCGAGCATCGAGAGGCACTTGTCAACGCCATGCACGAGGACTTTGGTAACCGCCACAAGGCCTACTCCACCATGAACGACCTGCTCGGTAGCCTCGCCCCGCTGAAGTATGCGCGTGAGCATCTAAAGAGCTGGATGCAGTCCGAGCCAAGAGAGGTTTTTCACCCCTACAACCTGATGGGAGCCCAGGCATGGGTTCAATTCCAGCCCAAGGGGCCAATAGGCGTGATCGGCACCTGGAATGCGCCCATATTTACGCTCTTTGCGCCAATGGCCTCTGCCTTGGCCGCTGGCAATCCGGTCCTACTAAAGCCGTCAGAGGTTACGCCCAGAACAGCCCAGGCCATTCAACAGGCAGTGTCTTCTTGCTTTCAGGCCCATGAAGTGAGCTGCGTGGTGGGTGGTGCTGATGTTGCGCAGGCCTTGGCCGCGAGCAAACTGGGGCATCTGGTATTTACGGGGAGTGGGCAGGTTGGAAAGCTCATCATGCAAGCGGCTAGCCAAAACCTCACCCCAGTCACCCTGGAGTTAGGGGGTAAGTCTCCAACCGTCATTGGTCGATCAGCCGACCTTGCGGACGCTGCTCGAAAAATTGCGATCGCAAAGCTCACCAACTCGGGACAGCTCTGTGTCAACCCTGATGTCTGCTACGTGTCAGCCGACCAGCTTGAGGGCTTTGTCACGTCCATGCGGGCCACAGTACAGCAGCTCGCACCCTCCACCATCGGAAACACCAGCCTCACCTCGATTGTCAACACGCGCCATCACCAACGCCTGCAAGGGCTCCTCGACGATGCCCGTGCACACGGCGTTCGGATTGAGGTGCTCTCTGAGGCAGGAGACTCCTCAGGGCTGGACCGTCGTATGCCCATCACACTCCTGATCGGTGCAGGGGCGAACACCAAAGCCATGCATGAAGAACTCTTCGGGCCGCTGATGGTCGTTCAGCCCTATGCGGCAATGGACGATGTCATCAAAGACATCCAATCCCGTGACTGCCCACTAGCACTCTATTACTTTGGGAGTGATGAGTCAGAGCGGGACCTTCTCCTACGCAGGACTCTATCGGGCGGTGTCTCAGTCAATGACGCGATGATGCACGCCGCCATGCTCTCGGCGCCGTTCGGAGGAGTGGGGGCATCGGGGATGGGCCATTATCAAGGGCGAGAAGGTTTCCTGGAGTTCAGCCACTCCCGCACGGTGTATGTCGCGGGCCCGGTAGACCCTCGAGCCGAATGGGGCGTCCTACCCCCTTACCCCGACTGGCTCGAACCTGCTATGGCCGGCCAGGTAACAGACCTGCCCGCTGCTCAATAGCTTAGGGGCGCCCCATGATGGACTGGCCATTGTCCACGCGCATCTCAATGCCCTGAACCGACTTGGCCTCGTCACTGGCGAGGAAGAGGATCGCTGCAACCACATCCTCGGGGGGACAGAAGCGATTCATCGGGTCGCGCTCTGTGCTGATGAGTTCGGGCTTCACGCCGGCTGGCAGGCTCGAGAACAACATCGGCGTGAGAATGCCGTCGGGATGCACTGAATTACAGCGCACTCGATTGCGCGTCTTTCGGCAGTGCACCGCAATGCTCTTCGTAAGCGCTGCGACTGCGCCCTTGGATGCGCAGTAGGCCGCATGGGTATCAATGCCCATGATGCTGGCGATTGAGGCGATATTGACAATGGCGCCACCTCCCGACTGCGCAATCAACGGAAGGCAAGTCTGGCAGCCAAGAAACACGCTCTGTACATTCACGGCCAGCGTCCTTTGAAAGTCTGCCAATGAGGCGCTCTCAATACTTCCCTCGATCAGGATGCCGGCGTTATTCACCAGCACATCAATGCGACCGGTCTTGTCGAGGCAATGGGCAGCAATCCTTCTCCACTCGTCCGGCTGACTGACATCGGCCTCCAGCAGCTCGACTTCGGAGTCCGCACGAGCCTGTCGATCGACTCCCACGACAAAGGCCCCTTCAGCTTTAAACCGACAAGCAGTTGCATATCCGAGCCCACCTGCAGCGCCCGTAACAACAACAGTTTTACCTTGAAAGCGGCTCAATCTCATGTCCTTTCATTCATTGATGCAAGCGCTCGCCCTGCTCGACGACCCGAGAAAACACAGTCCGCGAGAGACAGGCCACTGACATAGCGATGCGAGGCGACGCCCACTGCAGCGCGCCCGGCGGCGAAGAGGCCGGGAACTACCGATCCATCCTCTCGAAGGGCAGCCCCACTTGCCTCATCGACCCGAACCCCCCCCAGCGTAAGCGCGCCGAGCGGGAAGAGCGGATTCTTCACCCCAATATCCACTGCAAACCATCGAGGCCCCTCGATGACAGCTCTCGAATGCTCGGACTTGCCAACTGGGTCTGGCCGAACCCCGCGCGCGCTTTCATTGTTTTCGGCAATCGTCTGCGCAAGCCTAGACTCCGGAATTCCGATTTTCCTCGCCAACTCAGCAATGGAACGAGCAGCCTTGGCCTGCAAGAACAGAAGCGCAAAGGCCGGTGCCCACTGGAACCACCAAAGCCCCCCGAAGAGAATCTGTCGCAGAGCAGCGCGACGAATCCTGCTGTCGAGAATGAGCCAAGCGCGCCCGCCATTCTCCTCGCAAATCGCATACCCCAGCCGTGCGCCGTAGGTCTCTTCATTGCAGATTCGCTCCCCCTGAGCGTTGACGGCCAGACCTCCAACGAGGGCCGCTGGGGGATTGATAAATCGCCACGCGGTGACGCTGTCCATGTGGCCAAGCGCAGCGCCCGCACGAGCAGCGAGTTGATGGCCGTCTCCAAAGCACCCCGAGGAGCCAATCCTGAAGTTTGCAGCGTACTTCGGCGCGTACTGCTTCACCATGTCGCGATTGAAGATAAAGCCTCCAGTGCACAGCACCAGGCCCAGACGAGCACGTATCTCCACAGACTCGGCGTGAGCTTGTTCAATTGCTTCGGCGCGCCTTCTCAGGCGAGACGCCAGACGAGGCCGGGTGTTGTTCACCGCCTCACACCTTGCTGCGAGACTCTCATGTTCGGCGGCGGGAGCCGACCCCGCTGGAATGTGCTGAGCGCGCGCACCCTTTACGGCGCCCGAATCATCCTGAATGAATCCAGTCACTCGCGTCTGGGTGTAAATGCGGGCCCCCTTTTTGAGGCAGGCCTCCCTCAGGGCGGCATAGAGCACTACACCGCCATGCCCTCGCCCGACGGTTCGATGACCGCGAGGGGCTGGGGGCCTCACACCCTGGCAGGCTGGGACCAATTCATTCCCGGAAAAGTAGAGGTAGTAGCCGTCTGATGGATAGGAGGTCTTTCCGCCTGGCGGCACCTCATGGGAGTACGGCGCACCCAAGGCCTCAAGCCATTCGAGGTTTGCAACGCTTTCAAGACAGAACTGGCGCAGGGTGTCTTCTGAAACGACATCACCCACCTCATGCCGTAGATAGTCCAGCATGCCCTCAGGCGAATCGGAGAATCCTGCCGCTCGCTGGTGACGCGTCCCGCCACCGGCGTAGACCACGCCCCCACTCTTCTGGCTAGCCCCCCCGCCCGAGAATCGGTCGAGGATGGCCACGGAGAGCCCTGCATCGAGTGCCTCGATTGCGGCTGCAGCACCGGCCACTCCCCATCCCACCACCACGACGTCCACCTCCTCCAGCTGGCGAGGGGTCATTCCGTCTTAGGCCTGTTGGGCGAGATGATCGGCGGCAATCATGCCAAAGGTCATCGCTGGACCAAGCGTCGAGCCAGCGCCTGGGTAACTCATGCCCATCACCGATGACGCGCAGTTCCCAATGGCATAGAGGCCCTGGATGGCTTGACCAGCTTGATTCACAACCTGCGCACGCGCGTTGGTGAGAAGCCCCCCTTTGGTACCAATATCGCCGCCATCGAGGCGCATAGCGTAGAACGGGCCCTTCTGGATAGGCGCCAGGCAAGGGTTGGGCTTGACGTTTACATCTCCGTAGTAGCGGTCGTAGACATTTCCGCCCCGATCAAAGTCGAGGTCTTTTCCTGTGAGGGCGAAGCCATTCACGCGGTCCACGGTTTCCTTCAGACCCGCGGAATCTACGCCGATCTTGGCCGCAAGCGCGTCCAGCGAGTCGGCCGTCCAGAGCACCTGGTCCCACCACTCCTGAGGAATGCGGCGGTCGGGCATGATCTGACCGGGCATGATCGGGCCCATGGCGTAATGAAACCGAAAGTGCGCATCAAAGATCACCCAGGCCGGGAGCGTTTTACCCGTCTTCAGATGGTCGTCGTACATCGCCTTACCAAACTCGAGGTAGGGCTCTGCCTCGTTGGCAAAACGACGGCCCAATCCGTTCACCACAATGGCACCGGGGAATGCTCGCTCTGCAAACACCCCTCGCTGACTACTCTCTTTGGGCACACCGATGGTTGGGCACCACCAAGCCCAGTCCATGAGCGTCGCTTTCGCACCGAGCAACTGCGCAGCGACCAGGCCATCGCCTGTGTTCTGGCCGGCAGGGGTTGCGCTCCATCGCGCCTGGGTGGGCGCCGGAAGATGTTGTTCGCGAAGACCCTGACTCTGCTCGAATCCACCAGAGGCCAGGATGACTCCCTTCAAGGCCTTGACCTGACAGGCCTGGCCATCGCGCACCACCTCTACACCGACCACTCGACCGTTGTCCTCTATGAGGCGCTGCAGAGGCGAAGAGAGCCAGAGCGGAATGTCTCGATCCATCATGGATCTCCGAAGACCGGCCACCAGTGCGCTACCGAGTGCGGCGTAGCGGTCCCGCCTCATCCCGGTCTTCTTGCGCCAGCCTTTGTCCATTCGGAATTTCAGCATCGCCCAGACCACCATGAAGCGCCAGCCGAAGGACTTGGACATGGCCTTGTGGGCCTGCCGAGCAGTCCATGCGATCTTTCCCATGAGGAGAGTGGTTGGAGACGGCGGCCGGAGTCGCTTGAGCTCATCACCAAGGACGCTTGCATCGAAGAGCTCGGGGTCAAGGGTTCGGCCCCCTGCGAGCGCCCCGGGAAGCGAGGGGTAGTAGTCGGGGTACTGGGCAGCGACGGCATATCGCACCCGAGTCTTCTGCTCGAGATAGTCGGCCATGTCTGCGGCGGACTTGAGATAGGCCTCGATTCGATCGGCCTCCACCACATCACCGACCGAGGCCTGAATATAGGCCCTCGCAGCCTCTGGGGAGTCCTTGAGCCCTGCCCGCTTCGCCTGCGTGTTGTTTGGAATCCAGATGCCACCACCGGAGATGGCGGAGGTGCCGCCATAGACATCGGCCTTCTCCACGACCACCACTGACAGGCCCAGATCATGGGCCCGAAGGGCGGCCAGCATGCCCCCCGCCCCGGACCCTACGACCACCACGTCAAACTGGGTGCATCCCTCCCGTGGCAAACCGCTCATCAGACAAAGGGATCGGGATTGGGCAGGCCCAGAAAGACCGTACCAGCCACCCGAGCATGCGCCATGTAGTTATTGGCAATGTGACCGCGTGCCTGGTGAATATCTCGGAAGATACGGCCAATGGGGCTCTTGCTGTACATGCCCTGAGCCCCCATGCACCGCATAAGCGCACTCACATGCTCCGCGCAATTGGCTGGAACCGAGGAGGAGTGATAGCGATACAAGAGACGCTTTTCGACTGGGGGGAGTTCACCTCTCTCCGCGTAGTCCATCATCTCTGAATAGTCCCGCTCTAACACAAGCTCCATCGCGTCGACCGCACACATGGCCTCGACGACAGCCTGCTGGGCCTGGGGGTCTTCTGCGGTTTTGCTCCCGTGATTGCCCACATGCTGGCTTGCGTACCGAACAAACTCGGTGATCGCGCCGCGAAGTCCTCCGATGCAGGCCGTTGAGACGGCTCGAACAAAGACAGACGCAAAGCTCAGGCTGTAGATGGGGTTGGTATTCGACTTACGGCCAGGCGTGTCATCCACCTGGGTGCTGTTGGTTCGCTGAACACGATGCGCAGGCACGAAACAGCCCTTCACCTCGAGGTCGTGACTGCCACTACCCCGAATACCCAGCGTGTCCCAGTTCTTGTGAATGATCACCTCGGAGCGGGGGATGAGGAAGGTTCCGTGCTCTGGTGGACGCCCTTCGGACTCCGGCACGATGCCGCCAAGCAAGAACCAGCTGGAATGCTCGCAGCAGCTCGAGAACCCCCAACGGCCGCTCACCTGATATCCCCCCTCAACCGGGGTGACCTTGGCAGTGGGCATATAGGTTGAGGCGACGAGTGTATTCACATCCTCACCCCAGATCTCTTCCTGGGTCTTCATGGGGTAGCGGGCGATCTGCCAGGGATGAACTCCCATCACGCCGTAGATCCATGCGGTAGACATGCAGTACTCAGCGATGACCGCCTGGACCTTGTAGAAGGTGCGAGGATCCATCTCGAAGCCACCCCAGCGGGCAGGCTGCAGAATCTTGAACAGACCTGCGGCCTTCATTTCGGCAATGGTTTCATCGGGAATACGCATGTCCTGATCGGCCTGATAAGCTCGCTCAGCAAGACGAGGCCCAAGCTCTCGGGCCGCAGAAATCAGTTGCGCTTCGATTTTTAGCTGGTCTGGTGCACGGTCCATGGTGACGCTCCTTTGGGTAGGAATAGCCGCAGAGTAAGAAGACAATCCGCGGCCTACATCACACAAACAGACTAGCAGCGAACTGTCTATCCGGACGATGTCAGATCGGCAGGGGCAGGAGACCCTTTTCGTTCCATGGTCAAGCCGCCCCTGATTCTCGATTCCAAGTCCCTTCGATGGGCCCTCTTCGCGCTGTTCTGCGGGTATTCCATAACCTTCTCCGGGCGTCAGCTCATGGCGATTGCTGTCGAACCCATGCGGCTCGACTTCAGTCTCTCCGACACCGAAATGGGCCTGGTCAACGGGCCCCTGTTTGCCCTTGCCTATGCGCTCACCGCACTCCCCATGGGTCAGCTGGCGAGTGAGGTCAATCGTCGCCTCTTCATTGCCCTCGGCCTCCTGGCCTGGTCCCTCACCGCGATGGGGATCGCCCTGGCTCATGGCCTATGGGTGCTCCTCATTGCTCGCCTGATTCACGCGGTGTTGGAGGCAGGCCTCACACCCGCGTCGATGTCACTGGTGACCGAGATCGCACCGCCTGATCGACAGGCGGGTTCGATGAGCGTCCTCACCTCAGCACCCACTCTCTCTGCGGTGGGGAGCCTCGCCTTGGGTGGCCTGTTAATCGGCGGCCTAGGCTGGCGTCCTGTATTCTGGGGGGTGGCGATTCTGGCCCTAGGAGCGGCCTTGTTGTGCTGGGCGGTGCTGCAGGACCGGACCCACGGTACAACCCCGGCGCTCATTCAGGTCTTTCAGAGCAGTACAAGATCGACAAGCACTCTCTTTGCGAATCCGCGGTTTCGGTGGCTTGCACTGGCCGCTGGGCTCAATACCCTGGGGGGATATTCGGTGGCGATGTGGAACGCCTCCTTCCTGGTGCGAACCCATGAATTCTCCCTTGCAGATGCGGGGCTCATCTCGGGGCTGGGATTTGGACTGCCGGCAGCCCTGGGCATGATGGTTGGGGCAGCCCTCTCAGATCGATATCGAGCGCGATCTCAGACCTGGTCATTCTCCGTCTCGTGCTGGGGAATTGGTCTGGGGTTCATCACCGCGCTGGCCTATTTCCTCTGGCCCACCGAGCTTGGACCTGAGTGGCTTGGACGGGTCTGGCCCCTGGGCCTGGTCTTTGGGTCTCTCTCCGCCTTTTTCTCGGTCTGGTGGACCGCCGAGACCTACAGCGCCGCAGCCCAACTTGGGCACCAGACCAGTAGAGCCCTCACTCTGGCTGCGCTCTCCTCGATGAGTACCCTGATCGGGATTGGGGTTGGTCCTGTCCTGGTGGGCGCCATCAGCGATACGCTGGTGAATCTGGGGTTCACCCAAACCCTCGGCCCGGCACTGGCGTTCAGTGCACTCGCCCCGCTCGGATCGATCTGGGCCTTCCTCCAACTCAAAACCACAGACAGCAGGAGTGCCTCATGAACCCCCTCTTTGAACCCGCTCGACTCGGCTCCTTGGAGCTCAGAAATCGCCTCATCATGGCGCCGATGGGATCGAACTATGCGGAGGCCGACGGCACCTGCGGAGAACGCATCCAGGCCTACTACGAGGCCCGAGCAAGAGGGGGCGCCGCCCTGCTCACCATGGGCGTTGTGTCGGTTGCCTTTCCAGCGGGAACGGCTGAGCCATTTCAGGTGGGCCTCTCAGACGACCGATTCATTCCTGGACTGACGCGCCTGGTCAACCGTGTCCATCAACACGGCGCCAAGATAGCGGTCCAGCTTCAACACGCCGGCAAGACCTCGGTACGAGACCTTGCGGAGGGACGACCACTCTGGGTGCCTTCCATTCCGCCCCGCGTTTCCAGCAACATGATGGAGCGGCTCACCAAAGAGGAACTCTCAGCGTTTATCTCTCAGGCTGGCAGAGGTCGTCCCCAGATTCAAGTGATGACTCGTGAGGACATTCAGACCGCAATCCAGTGGTTTGTAGATGCTGCCGCACGCGCTCAGGCAGCCGGGTTTGATGGCATTGAGATCCATGGTGCGCACACCTACCTGATTGCAGGCTTTTTGTCGGCCTACACCAACACGCGCGACGACGAATATGGCGGATCTCTCGAGAATCGAGCGCGATTCATGCGAGAGGTGATTCTGGCCGTCAAGCAACGGGTTGGCCCAGACATGCCCGTCTGGATACGGCTCGATGCCTACGAAATCGACATGAAGGGGGGCATCACACTCGAAGACGCCGTGTCCGCAGGACAGATCGCCAAGACCGCCGGGGCCGCAGCGGTGAGTGTCTCGGCCTACGCCAATCTCACGCGAGGATCTGCATTCACCGAGGCGCCTCTTGTCCAACGACCTGCAGGATTTCTCGAATGGGCCAGTGCGATTCGAGCAGGCACGGGGCTGCCCGTCATTGCGGCCGGGCGACTCGATGCAGAGGCCAGTGAGCGAGCCATTCGTAACGGAGACGCAGACTTCATTGCTCTCGCACGCAAGCTCCTGGCCGACCCCGAGCTCCCAAACAAATGGAAGGCAGGCCAGATTCGTTCCGTGCGTCCCTGCATCTACTGTTACACCTGCGTATCCCAGATCTTCGTGAATGAGCGCGTCAAGTGCGCCGTGCAGCCCACCACAGGGCAAGAGCATGTCCTAGCCCTTCGTCCCCTCCCCGGGCGCAGCAAGCGAGTGGTCGTGGTCGGAGGCGGGCCCGCGGGGATGGAGGCTGCAAGGGTCGCTGCTGAGCGTGGACATTCCGTGACGCTCCTCGAGCAGGGTTATGCCCTCGGCGGCAGCCTGAGACTTGCCAGTCTCGCCTACCCTGAGAACAACGACCTGCTCGAGAACCTCACGCATGCAATGAAACACCCCCTCATCGAGACTCGCCTGCAACAGGCCGTCACGCCGAGTCTCGTTCTAGGCCTAAAGCCCGATCACGTATTTCTGGCCACGGGCGCCAGCTATGCGGACGCGCCGGATTTCAACCGGCTGAGCGGAACCCGCATCTGGAGCGGTCCGGGGCTTCGTGCACTGCTCGAGGGAAACCTAGGGGAGATGCCCCGACACCTCAACCCATTTATCCGTTATGGGGCCTGGGCCTCGGCGCGTATGGGGCTCCTCAGTCGAGTCACTCAGCTTCGTCAGGCAGCCTCGTTCTACCTTCCGTTCGGACAGAAGGTGGCAATCCTGGGTGGCGGGCTGGTGGGACTCGAGTTGGCCGAGCTACTGGTTGAATATGGGAGAAGCGTAACAGTTCTCGAGAGCGGCCCCTCACTGGGAAGAGAGCTATCGATCGTGCGACGCTGGCGCGTGATTGAAGGGCTGGAGGACCACGGCGCAACGCTCATCACACGGGCAAGCGTAACGGTGGACGCGAGCGGTGCATTACGAGTCACGACGCATACCAAGGACCCGGAGACCCAGGCGCTCACTGAACACCATCAGCTGCTGCACCCCTCAGACCTCGTCATCGCCAACGCAGCCCAAGACGGCGAGGCCCGGGACTCACAGATAGACCTCAAGCAGGCGCTTGATGCTGCCCAGGTGTCTTGGTCCAGCCTCGGGGACTATCGATCAGTTGGGTATATCGAGGGCGCGCTTCGCTCAGGATTTGAGTCCGCCATGGCCCTCTAGGCCCCTACCGGAAGCCATCCCTCAGCGCTGACTTGATGGGCTTACCGGAGGGCGTGCGCGCCACCGGCTGTGCGGTAATCTGCCACCGCTCCGGCACCTTGAAGTGGGCGATTCGCTCGGTGAGCTGGGCATGCAGATCATGGGGACTAACGCTCTCGGGGCTGTCCACTACGATGACGGCGCCCACCACCTCACCCTTGATGGGATCGGGAAGCGGCATGACCACTGCATCTCGAACCCCTGGAAGCAAGAGCAGCGCGGCCTCCACCTCCGCACAACTCACCTTCTCTCCGCCACGGTTCACGATGTCTTTAACTCGATCCACGATATGAAGGTAGCCATCGGGATCCACAAAGCCTACATCTCCAGTGATGTACCAGCGGTCCTCGAGGGGAATGGGTGCTCGTGCATCCTCATCCCAGTAGCCCACCATGTTCGCAACGGAGCGAATCTCGATCTCTCCCGTGGCTCCCATGGGTAGGACTCTCCCCTCCGAATCTCGCATGCGAATGTCAGCGAGAGGACTTACATACCCCGAGGCCTGTGGCCTCGACAGAAAAGGCTGACCAGAGGTCTGGGCGCCGAGGCCATTCGTCTCGGTGGCCCCATAGCCGATTCCCATCATGCCCAGTGGGAGGAGCGCGCGCATGTCATCGAGCAAGGAAGGCGGAGCGGCTGCTCCCCCCAGTCCGAGCGCGGCCAGGCTCGACTTATCCGCGGATCGAAATGCGTCTGACTGAAGAAGCTCACGCATCATCGCGGGAGACCCATTGATCTGAGTGACACGCTTGTTCTCTAGGAGAGACACGATCTCCTGGATATCCCATTTCCAAGCCAAGACCAGTTTGCGCTGGCTTGCGAGGCCGAACAAGAACAATGCATGAAAGCCGCTGACATGAAAGAAGGGAACCGCAACCAGGGCGGCCGGTGCAAAGCCCGAACTCATGATGGCCTTCACCTGCTCTGGCGACTTCATTCCCGACAAGGCAGCGTTAAGCTGTATGTTCATCAGCGACTGAACCACCGCCTCATGCGTGGAGACTGCCGCCTTTGGCTTACTGGTGGTGCCGCTGGTAAAGAGCAAGACTGCATAATCTGTGGGGACGAGCTCCAGGGGCTGCCAGTGTCTTTCCCCAGAGACCAAGGGATCAAAAGGCGTCGCAGCGAGGCCCCCGAGGTCGCAAGGAGGCTCACGGCCCTCCACCTGGGAGACCACCACCACCTTCGCTCCCAGCGCCCCTGCGCCCGCCGAGACAAGCGCACATCGGGGATGGTCCACAAATACAAATCGGGGTTTGGCGACCGACAGCCCATGCTCGAGCTCCTCACGACGCCCCCAGCTGTTCAGCGGCGCAGCAACGCCACCCGCCAGAATGCTCGCCCAAGCCGCGATAAGCCACTCCGGTCGATTGCGCATGGCGATGCAGACTCGATCGCCGCGCTCAAGGCCTTGCTCCAACATCCAGGCGGCCAACTGTTCCGACTGCTGAAAGAAGGACTCAAAGCTTATGGAACGGTCGAGCCACTCGATAAACGTCTGCCCGAGGGCCTCAGGCCTGGCCCGATGGAGCAGCGCAGTCAGAGATGTCGGCGCATGTTTAAACCGTCGAATTCCCTCGTGTTCGATCATCTCGAAGGGCGCACCCGACTGGATGAGGGGCGTAAAGTGAGACGAGAAGGGGGCCTCAGCCGTCGGCGTGGTGCTCATCTGGAACCGTCCTCCATCGCAATCAATGCACTCATCTGAAAGGCCTGGTCTCCGAGCGTGTTCTCTGCCACGCGGGCTCTTTTCAGATAGAGGCCGATGTTCAGCTCATCGGTGACACCCATCCCGCCGTGCAACTGAGTGGCCTCGTTCGTGGCCAGGTCAGAGACCTCTCCCGCCTTGTATTTCGCCATCGCGGTTGCGCGTGCCGCCGAGCGCTCGTGAGGATGAGACGAGAGCAGCTCAAATGCGCCGAGCACTCCTGCTCTGGCTAGCTGGATCTCCGCGTGCAATCGCGCCATGCGATGCTGCAGAGCCTGAAAGCTTCCCAGCTTGCGATCAAACTGCTCGCGCTGTTGAAGGTAGTCGAGCGTCGTATTGAAGACAGACTGTGCAATGCCCACGAGTTCGGCAGACAGGCAGGCCCGCCCAAGCAGTAGCGCCTGATGAAGCGCCATGTCGCACGCATCGCCGTGCATCATGAGAGCGTCGGGACCAAGCGCAACCTCCTGTAAGGACACATGAGAACGGCTGCGCAGATCGATCAAGGCACAAGGCTCACAGTGAAGTCCGGGCGTGTCTTTGGCCACCCGGAACAATGCCAACTCACCAGTGGACTCAAGTCGCGCGGTGACGAGGATCCAGTGCGCGTGGGTCACGTCGAGCGAATACCGCTTGGAGCCAGAAAGAACCCAGCCAGAGGAGGTCTGACGTGCCTGGGTGTGACAGTGGTCAGGTGCATGTCGTGACGACTCGTCCACGGCGAATCCATAGAGCTCTGTCCCGGACAGCAATTGCTCCACCGCCCCGTCACAAGGCCCCCAGGACCCTGACACGGTCGACAGCAGTCTCGGGGCCAGAACCAACTGAGTGAGCATGGGCAGGCCTGCCAGCGCCTGCCCCCCCGCCTCAAAGAGCCCGAAGAGGCCCTGAAGCGGGAAGTCCAGCCCGCCCAGTGCATCCGGAACGGCCACGCCCGTCCAGCCGAGGTCGACCGCAGCCTGCCAGTGCGTGGGGCCAAAGCCTGTCGCAGCACGACCCATGGCTCTCTGGCTACGAATCACTCCAGGATAGTCCTGCGCTGTGAAGAGGTCTGTGGCGCTCTGCGCCAGCATCTGCGTGTCTTCTGAGACGGCTAGCATCATCGCCCCTCCCCGGCCTGCGGCTCATCGGGCATTTTCAGAATGCGCCTAGCCAGAATATTGAGCTGAATCTCGGATGTTCCACCTGCGATGGAGAGTGTCTTGCTCTGCATCCAGTGATAGCCCACGGGATCGCCTTGCTCCAGGGCAGCGAAGCCCATCGCATCCAGCGCAGACTCGGCGCGACGCTTTTCAATCTCTGCAGACAGATACTTAAAGCAGCCCGTCATGGCCTGTGTCGGGCGCCCCGCTCTGCCTTCCTCAAAGGAGAGGCGTGCCAGGAGCTTGAAGCACCAGTCATCAATCTCTGCGGACCAGTATGAGCGCGCCATCACTGGTCGCTCAACTGGGGACAGCGGTGCCTCTCTGAAAATGGCTTCGTAATCGAGAGAAGGAGCCCCACCGTCGTCAAATTTGGCCATCGCGAGCCGTTCAAACACGAGCAGACGCTTGGCAATCTCCCAGCCCTGGTCCTCTCGCCCAATGAGCTGCTGGGCTGGGATCTCAACATTGTCAAAGAACACCTGACAGAAATGCGACTTCCCACTGATCATGTCGATGGGCTTGATATCGATACCCGCACTTCTCAAGTCCACCAGAAAAAAACCAATTCCAGCCTGTTTCGGCCCCTCGTTACGAGTGCGAGCGAGCAGGTACATCCAGTCGCTCTCACTGGCATGAGATGTCCAGATTTTGCTGCCATTCAAGACGAATCGATCACCCTCTCGGCGCGCAAAGGTCTTCAGGCTTGCGAGATCTGATCCCGCATTGGGCTCAGAAAAGCCCTGACACCAGCGGCAGGTGCCAGCGGTCATTTCGGTGAGGTAGCGCTGCTTCTGGTCTTCCGTTCCGAACTCCAGGAGCACGGGACCCAGCATCCACACACCGAGGTTCACCTGGGGTGGAAAGCACTGGAGGCGTTTCATCTCCCCCTCGAGGATGCGCGTGCGGGTCGGACTCAGCCCTCCGCCTCCGTAGGCTGTGGGCCAATCGGGGGCGAACCACCCCATATCCCGCATCGCCTCGAACCAGCGACGCTGATCCTCGGACTTAAAGTGCACCTCGTGTGCCCCAAAGACCATCTCGGCGGGCGTAATACGCCCACGGAGCCGCTCAGGGCAGTGAGCGTCTAGCCACTCACGCACGGCCAGGCGGAAGCCGTCGTCGTCGAGGGCCTCAAAGGCGGAGCTCATGGTCATTCGTGAATCCATTCCTCATGGGTAAGCGGGTTGTTGCGAGGGCGTCCACAGTATCGAGTCACGCCCGTCGCCGACTCTCGGACCTCAAGCTCGTCGCGAGCCACCAAGAAATTGAGATGCGCAAGAGCCTCTCCAAGGCCCAGAAACTGATCGATCGGCGAACGAATCCTCGGAAAGAGCACACGCATCACTGACGCTGCGTCAGCGCCCTCTTCCACGCAGGACTGTCGCGTCTGTTCGAGTGCCTGCTGATGGTGGGCGTAGAGAAACTGGAGTCGCGCATGAAGCCCCTTAAAGGGGAGTTGATGGCTCGGAAGGACCAAGACATCATCGGGCACGCCCATCAGTCGCTCCAGTGACTCGAGCCAATCCTTTAACGGGTTGGCCAGTGGCTCCACGGGCGTGACACAGACATTAGATGTGATGCCTGGAAGCACCTGGTCTCCGGAGAGCAACAAGCCTCGCTGGGCACTGTAGAGGCAGATGTGTTCGGGCGAATGGCCCGAGCCGACAATGACCTGCCAGTGACAGTCCCCAATGGTGAGCACATCCCCGTGTCTGAGCCGCCGGTACTGACTGGGAACCTGCGGGCCGTGCGAGCTTCCAGCGAGCGAAGCGAGCAGTGTGCGAGTCTGTTCAAGGTCGAAGCCCGCGCGCTGAAAATAGCGCAGGTGCTGTTCTGGCGGAGCAGCGATCACATCAGAGAGGCGTCGATCTGTGGCCAGTGTGAGGTACTCCTGCACCGACATATAGATGGGGACATTCCAGGTCTGCTCAAACCACCCAGCCAGGCCGGTGTGGTCGTCATGGAAGTGGGTACAGATCACCCCCTTCAGAGGACCAGCAGGGCTGAGTGTGTTGAAAATCTCGTGCCAGAGCTGCCGACATGTCTCTCGATTCAGCCCCGTATCCACGATCCACCAACCATCGTGGTCACGGAGCAGATAGACGTTGATGTGATCGAGGGAGAATGGCATGGGCATTCTCGCCCAGAGCACGCCTTCGGAGACCACGCAAGTCTCCCCTGAGGCTGGAGGGTGGGGCAGCGGGTACTGCAGCCCAATACTCATTGGTCGAGTGGGTGAACGGGGTAGCCCGCGTGAGAGAGCATCTCTGGAGACAGCCTGGCGTAGGTGTTCTGCGCCTCCTGAATCACCCAGAGTGGGTCGGAGACCTGAGACCGCGCATAGGACTGCCGCTGTAGGTCCACCTTGCGGAGCTTGTAGGTGCCAGTCATATCCAGCGCTTGAGAGATACGCAGAAACTGCGGCAGGGCATACCGAGGCAGCCTGGCCTTCGCAAATGCAAAGAAGGCATCGGGCGTGAACTCCAGACCCTCCTGCATCTGAATCGCCGCCATGCCGGCACGACCCTCAAATCCAGGAACCTCAACCCCATAGACCGTCAGCAGCAAAACGCCCGGGAACTCCTCCAGAACGGAGGCAACCTCTAGAGTGGACACATTCTCGCTCTTCCAACGGAAGGTATCGCCAAGGCGGTCTACGAAAAACAGATAGCCCTGCTCATCCTCTCGCAGCAGATCTCCCGTTCTGAACCATTTGTCAGCATCCCCCAGAACACCTCTTAGGATTTTCTTTTCGGTTTCGACCGCAGAGGTGTATCCCTCAAACCGCCCCCCTCCAATGTCCGGGTGCTCGACGATGAAGCCCACCGCTTCCCCCACCTCGCCCGGCTTGCAGATCATGTAGCGGCCTTGCTCATCCCGGAGATGTTCGTCGCGATCAAGGTCGTAGCGGATCAGCCGCAGGTTTGTCTTGTCCCAGAAGGGAATCCGACCGCACGAGCCAGGGACGTTGTCGAGGTTCAGACTGTTGACGTTTCCCTCGGTGGATCCCCAGCTTTCAAAAATATCCCGTACGCCAAAGCGACTCTGAAACTGCACCCAGGTGTCTCGATTGAGGCCAGTTCCTGAGAGACGAACCAGGCTGTGCTGGCGATCATCCTGCTGAGGCGGCTGCGCCAACAGATAACGAATAATCTCACCCACGTACTGACAACTGGTGACTCCATATCGACGAACATCAGGCCAGAACTGACTGGCGGAAAACTTGCGTCGCAGGACAATTGACGAGCCACAGATCAGGGCCGTGGATGTAAGGGCCATCGCTGCTGCACCATGATAGAGCGGCAGAAAGCAGTAGAAGACGTCTTCCTCGTTGGTCTGCAGCACCGACTCCATGACCGCTCCAGCCATCATCCAGCGCATGTGACTGGTGAGCGCGGCCTTGGGCAGCCCCGTGGTGCCCGAGGTAAAGATGTAAAGGGCAACATCCTCTCCCACGAGCCCTGTGCGCTGGGTTGGCGGAAGGTCTGTTGGGGGAGCGGACAAGGCCAGGCAGGAGAGCTCTGGTGTGGCGCCGGCCGCGTCGGGCAGACTACACGGCCAGTGCGGATTCTCAACCCTTAGCGCTGTGGGGAGCCCCGCCCCATCGAGTCCATAGACCGCAGCCGCACACTCGTCTCCAAAGACCCAGTGGGTTGCACGAGTCTCCGTCAACGCATGGTGTAGAGGCTTGGCATTGAGGTGAACATTGATAAATGCGGCGGGCGCACCTAGCTTCATCAGCGCTAGCCAGACCCAATAGAATTCGGGCCTGTTTTCCATCATCAATGCGACACTCTGCCGTGCACGCACTCCCTGCGCCGACAGCGCGTGGGCATATCGGTTGATGATCTCGTCTGCTGCCGCATAGGTCCAAACGGAATTACCCCAGTGCAGGAATGAGCGCGTGGGCCAACGACTGACCGAGGCTGCCCACCGATCTGCGATCGTGTAAGGATCCCTCGGCTTAAACTGCGCTGCCGCCGCAGCGCGCCGGTCGAGACGGGCCTGCGTCTCCTCACGAGCAGGAATCACGGGTATCGCGCGAATGTCATTCATGGAGTGATGCTCTTAAACTTGGCAGAAAGGCTCGTCGTCCAGACGGACGATGAGTGCGCTGCCTAATCCTTTGAATCTCTCGACCATGACCTCGCTCCTTCTTGAAGACCGTCCCAGCCCAGGCGTGACCCGCCTCACGATGAATCGCCCGGAGGTGATGAATGCCCTGAGCCTACCGCTCCAGGAGGCCTTGTCCTCTGCCTTTCAGCAGCTCGGCCAGGATGAAGACACGCGCGTGATCGTACTCAGGGGCGCCGGGGATCACTTCGCCGCAGGCGGTGACATTAACAGCCTCGCAGGATGTGGCCCGATTGAAATCTGGCAGCGCCACACCGAGCTGCTCTGGGCCCCCATCCAAGACTGTCCGAAACCAGTGATTGCCGCGGTGGATGGCTTTGCTCTGGGCGGCGGCTGCGAACTCGCCATGCACTGCGACATCATTCTGGCCAGCGACCGGGCCCAGTTCGGTCAGCCAGAGATCAAGATTGGAATCATGCCTGGGATCGGGGGCACCCAACGCTTGCTCAGGGCCATTGGGCGGCACAAGGCCATGCACATGCTGCTCTCCGGCCAGCCCATCTCCGCCGAGCAGGCGGAGCGGGCAGGGCTGGTCTCAGAGCGGGTTCCCACAGCGGAGCTTGAGTCGCACACGCTCGCTCTAGCCGCTCGAATCTCCAGCATGCCGCCGCTCGCGGTGTTACAGATCAAGGAAGTGATGCAGCTGGGCGCAGACCTCTCGCTCCAGGGGGCCTTGGCCCTCGAGCGAAAGGCCAATCAGGTCCTCTTTGCCTCCCGCGATCAGAAAGAGGGCATGCAGGCGTTCATTGAGAAGCGCCGACCTGAGTGGACAGGTCAGTAGTCGGTATAACCCTGCGGTCCGGCCGTGTAGAGCGTCTTGCGGTCAAACTTGGCCAGCGGCGTTCCAGAACGAATGCGCTCCACCAGATCGGGATTGCCAATGAAATGACGGCCAAAGGAGACTGCACTCGCAGTGCCCGAGGCCACCGCCTCTTCTGCCGTGTCGGGCTGGTAGCCATCGTTGGCGATCACTGCCCCAGAGAAGCAAGACTTCGCGAGCGCAATCGCATCGAGATCGGGAAGCGGGGATCGCATCATGTGGGCATAGGCGAGGCCGAGCCGGTTCGCCTCGCCAAGCAGCAGACGGGTTGACGCCACAGGATCTGGGTCACGGATGCCGTTGTACGGGTTACCCGGGCATAGCCTAAGGCCCACCCGCTCGGCGCCCACAGCCTCCGCTAAGGCCTGCATTAGCTCAATAAAGTAACGGGCCCGGTTTGTGAGATTACCGCCGTAGGCATCGGTACGCTGGTTGACATTGTCTGAAAGGAACTGGGATGGGAGATATCCCGAGGTGCCATGCAGTTCCACCCCATCAAATCCAACCCCACGGGCCCAGCGCGCCGCTCTTGCGTAGGCCTCGAGGCTCTCTTCAATATCGGTGAGAGTCATGGGCTCGGGCGTATCGTGCGGCTGCATGCCGGCAGCGTCAGTCCAGATTTCACCTTCAAGCGCCACAGCAGAGGGCGCTCGTGTTCGGCCACCAACCTCGCCACGGTTCTTTGAGGAGGCCACTCGCCCGCCATGCATCAACTGCAGCACTGCGACACCACCCTTGCGGTGGATGCCCTGTACCACCGGACGAAAGGCCTCTGCATGGGCTGGAGACCAGAGGCCCGGCATACGGACGTAGGCATAGCCGTCAGCCGAAGGCGTTGTCCCCTCGACCACCACCATCCCCGCGCGTCCACGCTGCTCGTAGTACTCCGCCATCAGTGCTGACGCCTGCCCGTTCACCTGTGCCCGGTTGCGTGTCATGGGTGCCATCACCACACGATTCGGGAGTGTCATGGCGCCGATCTGAACAGGAGACAGGAGTACGGACATGGTCGAACCTCTAGCGGACACGAATTTTGGGGTCGGGTGTTCCTGCGCGCATGGTCTTCAGGAACTGATCCAGCGGGGCGGGAGCGGCCACCTCCGGTAACTCCGGAAGTGTGGAGAGAGCAGGGCCAGACCAGAAGGACTTCCAACTGGGAAAGAGGTCATGAAAGGTGCCTGCATAGGGCGCGCGGCCAGGCCATCGCATCTTGAGTTCGCCCACCGGGGGGCGTTTCAGGTCGGTTGCATACCAGTAACAGGGAAGACGCCTGCGAAAGTACCAGTGACCGTCCATTCGCTCGTACTGGTCCCAGTAGAGCATCTGCATGATCACCCACTCACCACCACACTCATGCTCATTCTTCGAGTAGACCACACCAAGCGCATGGTCCGCGTCTTCAAACTCGATGATGTGCTGCCCAACATGATGGGAGGTGCCCGTGAACTGATGCCGTAGCGTGTCGTCTACCCAGACTTTAAGGTGAGCGCGTCCGGTCTTCTCACGCCCTACTCGAATGTCGGGGGCGAAAAGGTTGATGTGCGCATCTAGGTCGCGCATGTCGAGCGAGAGGCTATACCGCCCAACCAACTGGCGGATGGCCTCCGTCGACTCCAGACGGTCAAGGCGCGCAAGCACGGCGTCCATGAGACTAGCCTTCCAAGACCGTGTAGAGCTCCGCAGAACGGCCGCCGTCTACTGGGATACATGCTCCGGTGATGTAGGAGGCGTCATCTGAACCCAAGAAGGCGATCAGTGTCGCCACCTCGTGGGCCGAGGCCACACGACGCAAGGGAATGAGCTTTTCGGTATTTCTACGAGACTTCTCATCTTGGAGCATGCCCGAGGTGGCAGGCGTATCTACAACGCCTGGGATCACCGCATTGCATCGCACGCCGGCTGGGCCCCACTCGGAGGCGACGGCCTTGGTGAAGTTGAGCACCGCTGCCTTGGCTGCTGAGTAGCCAGCCATCCAGGGCATACCAAACACGCCGCAGATCGAAGACACATTCACGATAGCCCCCTTGCCGCGAGCCTTCATGTGTCGTCCCGCTTCACGACAGGCCCAGAACGTCCCGTCTACGGTGGTAAGGAAGTTAGAGCGCCAGGCCTCAGTGGTGGTGTCTTCGATCGAACCCCAGCTGTAAGCCATCGCATTGTTCACCACCAGATCGATCTGGCCGTGACGGGCCACAATGCCCTGGATGCCCTGAGTGATCTGTTCCTCGTTCGACACATCGAGCACAAGCGCCTCCACCTTCCCACCTCCTGCTCGAATCGATGCAGCCACCCCCTCAAGGGGCTCCGCCCGTCGGCCACAAATCAAGACGGTAGCCCCTCGAGCCGCGAGCAGCCTGGCTGTGGCCTCTCCAATGCCGCTGCCACCGCCGGTGACGAGCGCAACCTGCTTTTGATCTGCTGAAGTCATAGGTCCTCCGCTTACTTGAAGTAGGAGCCGCCATTGGCGACCACATCTTGACCGGTGACCATGGCCGAGTCGTCACTCGCCAGGAAGGCGACGACTCGCGCAATGTCATCGGGCTCAGCCATCCGTCCCAGTGGAATCGCCGCAATCATCGACCGAATCCAGTCCTCGCCGACTGACTGCATCATCGGCGTATTGGTGGGGCCGGGCACCACGTTGTTGATGCGGATGCCTCGCGGCCCCAGTTCACGCGCCAGTGCCTTCGTGAGCCCATGAAGGGCAGCCTTGGAGGTGACATAGTGAAGCCCCCCCTCACCCGACATCGCGGAGGTGCTCGAGATGTTGATGAGCGAGCCCTTGATGCCCGACTTGATCATCAGACGAACCGACTCCCGCAGACAGTAGAACGCCCCGTGGAGGTTGACGCCCATCACCCCGTGCCAGCCCTCATCCTCCATATCAACAATCAGGTCGGGAAAGACGGTTGGCGTCTCGCCTTTGGCCATCTGCGCACCGCGCTGACCAAGGCGCTCTAGCAACTTCGGAAAGCCATCATTCGGCGCAGATCCAATGCCTGCATTGTTCACCAGAATGTGAATGCCTTTGTATCGCTGCTCGATCTCTGCAAAGAGCGCGCGAACCGCATCACTCTTAGAGACATCCAAGGCCACGCCCATGTGCCCCGTGCCATGACAGGACGTGGCGGTTGCCTGAGCTGCATCCCCGCGAATATCGGCTGCCACCACCTGGGCCCCCTCTTGCGCAAGTCTCTGCGCAATGGCCTGGCCCATGCCTTGCCCCGCCCCTGTTACCAGTGCAACTTTGCCTGTGAACCGCATTGTGACCTCCTATGAAGGTGTTGGGATTCTTTTGATGTTTTCGCCTCGCGGGCCCGATGGGTCATCGTCCTTAGGGACTACGAGTCCGCCAGGCGGGCCCTCAGTTCTGCCTTCTGTACCTTCCCGGCTGCGTTCAGTGGAAGTCGGTCTACAAACACGACGCGCCGCGGGACCTTGTAATTGGACATGACGGTCTTGCACCAGGCCTGGAAATCGGCCTCACTCAGAGCCGCCTCAGGCTTTTTCACCACAAACGCCACTCCCAACTCGCCGAGTCGAGCATCAGGGGCGCCTATGACCGCTGCCTGCGACACCGAGGGGTGTCCATGCATGAGTCGTTCAATTTCCGCGGGATAGCAATTGAATCCCCCGCTGATATACATGTCCTTGAGACGATCAGTAATCTTGAGATAGCCCTCTGAATCTAGAGCACCGACATCTCCGGTATGGAGCCATCCCTGCGGATCGATCGCCTCTTGGGTCGCCCGCTCATCCTCAAAATAGCCCTGCATCACATTAAAGCCTCGAATGACAATCTCGCCCACTTCATCGGGCGCGCAACGCGTGCCATCGGGCCGATGACATTCCACTTCAACACCAGGCAATGCGCGGCCACTGGTCGTGGAGATCTTGTCGTCGCTGGCCTGCGGATCACAGACCGTGGCAACGCCACTGCACTCGGTTAGGCCGTAGGCTGTCGTCACGGTCTTGAAATGCAACTCCTCTCGCATCCGACCAATCAGACTTGGTGGAATCGTTGCTGCACCCGTCACCGCCACCCGTAGACTGGTGAGATTGAACTGTTCACGCTCGGGGTGATCGAGCAGGGCATGAAACAGGGTTGGCGGGCCGGGTAGAAAGCTGATCTGCTCTCGTTCGATGGTGGCCAATGCGGCCCGAGCATCGAAGATGGCCATCGGGTAGACACAGGCGCCGCGGATCAGGGCAGAGAGCCAACCAGCCTTATAGCCAAAGGCATGAAAGAACGGATTCACAATGAGATAGCGATCGTCTTCGCGTAGGCCCACCACCTCGGTCCATGCGCCAAATGCCCGCGTATTCTGGCCCTGACTAGAGAGCACTCCTTTGGGCCGCCCCGTGGTGCCTGAGGTAAACATCAAGTCTGCCACCGCCGTCTCTTGCACCGGATCAACTGCCTCCTGACGCCAGACGCCCGGCCCAGCCAGAAGAATCTGCGCCCCTTTCGGCCATTCCCAACACCAGAGCCGAAAATCCATATGCGACTGAAGCCCCTGGAACAGCCCCTCGTAATCAAAGTCTAGGAATTGCCTCACAGAGATCACCGCTGAGGCACGACTGCGCTGAAGAATGTCGCGAAGCTCCGCCTCGCGAAGTCTTGTGCTGAGTGGGAGCAGGATACAGCCGAGAGACTGCAAGGCCAGCGCCTGAACAATCCACTGCCAGCTGTTCGGACCGCAGAGCGCAACCACCATACCCGGACGCAACCCGGCCTGAGATAAGGCCATGCGAAGGCCTGCCACATGGCGCGCTAAGTCCTCAAAGCTCAACGTGAGGCCCTGGTCAACCACTGCCGAGCGCTTTGGCCAGCGCGACGCAGCCATGGATAAGGCCTGAACGCTACTCCGAGGGAGGCTATGCATCGATGTCCAGTCTCAGCTGCGCGGAGCGAGGTTTAGCCTGGCAGGTGAGCACATAGCCGCGTTCAAGCTCCTTGGCACTGAGGGCATCGGTCACTGCCATCTCAACCTGCCCCTCCAGCAGCTTTCCCATGCAGCTGCCACAACTCCCCTCACGACACGAGGAGGGAACTAACACGCCCACGCGTTCCATGGCCGCCAGCAGGGTCTCCTCAGCCCCAAGCTCAAGACGGTGCGTCTCACCGGACACCAACACCTCCAAGGTCGAACGGGCTGAGGTGAGGTCTTCCGCCTCCTGGGACGCGGAAGACCCCGTGAGGGGCTCATCCGCGAGGGACTGAAAGCGCTCCGTCTGAATGCGATCCAGATCAATTCCCATCGTCTCAAGCGTCTCAATCACCATGGCCATGAAAGGTCCAGGCCCACACACCATGAAGTCCGCGGCGCGCCAAGGAGCTGCGAAGGTCCGAACCTCGTCTGGGCCCGCAAATCCACCGGCATCATCTAGCCACTCGGTGAGGGAAAACGGGAAAGACGGGTCTTGGCTCATCGCTCGCAAGGTGTGGCCAAAGATGACCTGGTCTGCTGATTGATTGGCGTAGAACATGGCCATGGTGCGCCGAGTGTCACGCGACGCCGCCTCTCTGAGCATGGACATCATCGGCGTCACGCCACTGCCTGCTGCGAAGAAAACCACCGGTGCATCTGAGGCTCTGAGCGTGAAGCGTCCCGACGGCGGGCGCACCTCAAGCACCTGGCCCGGCTGCACATGGTCCAGAAGCCAGTTTGAGCCAAAGCCTTCTCTGACGCGTTTGACGGTGACCGCAATCTCGCCTGAGGCTCCTGCAGAGATCGAGTAGCAGCGAGGCGAATACCGGTCGCCGCGGGGAATCCTCAGGGTAAGAAACTGCCCCGGCTCAAACTCAAAATGCGAGTAAAGCTCGGGTGGAATGCGAAAGACCAGCGTGCTGGACTCAGACGTCTCCGGGATAACCCGGTCAACGACGAGAGAGTGATAGTGGGTCGCCATGATGAGGTGCTCATCTTTGGGGGAGCATCGAAGAATCTCGTCGTCTAAATGGACGATGAGCCGGAGAGGCCTTGCGCTCACGCTGCATCAAACCCCCAAGGAACCCCATGCAAGACGACCAAGAACGAATTCCGCGTCACTCTCACTACACGCTCTTTCTCTTGGTGCTGGGCTATGTCGCCAACTATGTCGACCGCAACATTATCAATGTCCTGATCGAACCCATTAAGCAGGAATTTGGGGTGAGCGACACCCTCATGGGCCTGGTTACGGGCCTTCTGTTCGCACTCTTCTATGCCTTCATCGGCGTGTTTATGGGACGACTGGCTGATCGGACCAACCGAGTCCGCCTGATGGGGATCTATGTCATGTCCTGGAGCGGGATGACCATGCTCTGCGGCTTGGCCGGCAATTTCATTCACCTCGCCCTGGCGAGGGTGGGGGTGGCCGTAGCGGAGGCTGGTTCTGCCCCTACCTCACTCTCCCTCATTGCAGACTCCTACCCCCAGCGGCGCCGCTCTCTCGCCATGGGCATCTTCTCCCTCGGTGCTCACATCGGGCTTCTGGTTGGCATGGGCTTAGGCGGCTATGTGGCCTTTCACTATGGGTGGCGTGCGGCATTTCTGGTGGTCGGAGCCCCCGGCATTGCCCTGGGGGTGCTAATGCTACTTACCCTCAAGGAGCCGCCTCGGGGGCGTTATGACCCTCAGCACAAGAGCCCTGAGGCCGCTGCGATCTCAGCGGAGCCGCTCAGAACAAGTCTCCGATTCTTATTTCAGCAACGCGCCTACTTCTTTGTCTGCGTCGGCGCGGCGATCGCTGCGATCCAGGCCTATTCTGTTGGGATCTGGGGACCGAGTTTTCTGATGCGTTCGCACGGCCTGAGTGTGAAGGATGCAGGGCTCCTGCTTGGGCTGATTTCAGTAGGGGGCGCGTTTGCCGGTGCACTCTTTTCCGGTTGGCTCACCGACACCCTCGCTGCGCGAAACAGAGGCTGGCAGGTGGGGGTCCCGATTCTGGGCCTTCTGCTGGCAACCCCAGCGGGCCTCGCTTATTTCCTGTGGCCCCAGGGCCTCCTTGGTCAGCTTGGTCCGATCCCTGTTCCAGTCGCAGCGCTCTTTGGCATGTTGCATGGTTTCTTCACCACCTGGTGGATTGCGCCGAGCATGGCCGCCATCAGCACGGTGAGCGTGCCCCAAAGGCGATCACTCGCCAATGCCGTCTTCCTCTTTCTCTTTACGATTGCGGGCATGGGTGTTGGCCCGATGATTGTCGGCGCCGTCAGCGACCTGCTTGAGCCCAGTCTTGGAAAAGAGTCGTTGCGTTATGCGATGGCGATGATCGTGGCCACTGCTCCCTTGGCCGCCTGGGTCTACGCCAGGGCGATCAAGCCCTATCGGGACGAGGTTGATGGCAAGGCTAGTACAACGAGCTGAACTCAGGCTCCCGGTCACCCTGATGGCCGAGCGACACCACGCTATTGAGAATCAGTCGAACCAGCTCGGTCTGCCGTCGCACCCCGGTTTTAGAAAAGATAGATCGGAGGTGCGCTCGGGCTGTGTTGCGCCGAATATTGAGGAGCTCAGCTGCCTCATCCAGAGATAGTCCGTTGGCCAACTCAATGGCCAAGGTGGTCTCTGCCGGCGTGAAATGAAAGAGCTGCTGAATCACTTTGGACGGAGGCTGCGTCTTGATCTCCGGGTCGCGAAGGAACAAAACGATCGCGGGCTGATGACGCCCATTGAGCCACGAGGCGGAGGGGCCTAGCCGCTGCACAATGACTCCAAGCCCCTGGGGGCTGGAGTTTCGGGTGACCGAGACCGCACCCACTGGCCCTTCGGCGCCATTTGAGTGCGAGGCCGCCTCCTGCACCATGCGCTGAAGCTCTCGATTGTCTTGATTATTCAAGGCATGAAGCCGTTCATTGCTGATTCGCAGCGCATCCCCCGCTTCAATCTGAGCACGTGCGATGGAATTCATCTGCAGAATGCGTCCCGTGACATCCAGGGTGACGGTGCCGACACTCAGGCTGCCGATCGCGGATCCATAGACCTGTGCCACCTGCTCAGAGGTGTCAAGGCGAGTCTGGAGGTGAAGCGCACGCTGAAGATGGGGCATGAGCAGGGCCAACAACTGGCGATCTGCGTCAGAGAAGGCCGGGTCGGATCGCATGCGCGTGAGCCGAAGCCGGTAGCCCTCCGTATCGAGCGTCTGGAGATTCACCCCAAGGATGTGGTGCACCCCACGGGGAGCGCACCAGGTCTGGTAATACTCTGAGCGAACCCAGGTTTCCTCAGACATGACGTCTTGAACCGTAAAAATTCGCTGAGAGGACATCCCAATAAAGGGGCTCTGGGTGCTGTAGTACTCGATAGCCGGAACGACACCCCCCCCCTGGCCATCCGCGAGCCCTGCATTCACCATCAGGCCAGGATCGTGCCCTGACACAGGACGAACAATGAGAGTGGCATAGGTCGATCGAAAGGCCAGACGAATGGCATCGATGCTCTCCACCCATTCGCGTGGCGAATAGGCAGACTGGTAGATTCGATCCACCAGCTCTGCGAACTGAGTGAGTTCAATGCAGGCTTTGCTCAACCAGGAAGACTCTCAAATAGTGCTGCAGCGCCCATTCCACCCCCCACACACATGCTCACCACGAGCCACTTCGAGCCCCTTCGACGGGCTTCCAAGAGGCCGTGGCCAACCAGGCGGGAACCAGTCATCCCAAAGGGATGCCCGACTGCAATTGCACCACCATTTACATTCAATCGATCTAGGGGAATTCCTAGGTTTCGCTGCACCGCCACAACCTGGCTTGCGAAGGCCTCGTTGATCTCCCAGAGGTCGATGTCCTGCACCCGCAGTCCGTGGCGGGCCAGCAGTTTGGGAATGGCATGGACAGGACCCATGCCCATTTCATCCGCTGGGCAGCCGGCCAGCGCAAGTCCACGATAGACCCCCAGGGGAGACAGCCCGCGATCCGCAGCATGCGCACGAGACATCACCACACAGGCGCTTGCACCATCTGAGAGCTGGGAGGCGTTTCCTGCTGTGATGGTCTGCCCTGGGCCAGACCACTTCCCCTCCTTCAAAACAGGCTTCAGAGACTGAAGCCGCTCGAGCGTGGTGTCAGCCCGATTGCCCTCATCTCGATCGAGCATGACGGTCTTGTGGCCCGCTGGCTTTCCCTCTGCGTCGAGCTGTAGCTGCTCGCAGGACATCGGCACAATCTCGTCGGCGAAGCGATGCGCGGCCTGTGCCTCAGCAGTGCGTTGCTGACTGAGCAGTGCGTAGGCATCCTGATCCGCGCGAGACACCTGATAGCGTGTCGCCACGAGTTCGGCCGTCTCGATCATGCCGATGTATGCGGTTGGATAGGCCTTTAAAACCGCCTGAGACTGAGCCTTGAAGCTATTTTTGTGCTGGTTCTGAACCAGACTAATCGACTCGAGCCCTCCAGCAACCACCACCTCGCGCTCGCCCACCATCACGTCCTTGGCTGCGTTAGAGATTGCGACAAGGCCTGAGGCGCACATGCGGTCGAGGGACATCCCTGGCGTTCCATCTCCTAGCCCGTTGAGATAGTTGGCCAGTCGGCCCACGGTATAGCCCTGGGTTCCCTGTTGGGCTGCAATTCCCAGGATGACATCCTCCACCTCACCCGGCTGAAGCTGTGCACGCGAGACAGCAGCTTGGATGACATGAGCCGCCATCACCGGAGCCTCGGTGTCGTTGAGTGCCCCCTTGTAGGCTCGGCCGATACCGGTCCGTGCAGTCGAAACAATCACAGCCTCATTCATGACGTGCTCCTAGGCGCTTAGGCCGAAAAGTAATAGCGGCTGATGGGCTCCGCAATACAGGCAGGACGATCGGAGCCCTCCAGCTCGATGGTGACCGTCATGGTGGCCTGCACAGACCGCTCATCGAGCTGTCTCACCTGCTTGAGGTCGACCCGGCCACGCAGCCGGGCACCGGCCTTGACGGGGGAGAGAAATCTAACCTTGTCCAGGCCTACGTTCAGGCCCATCTCCATATTCTCAACTGAGACCACTTCAGGTAGAAAACGATTCACCAGTGAAAGCACGAGATAGCCGTGCGCGAGCGTCGAACCAAAGGGGCCCTGGCTGGCGCGCTCGACATCAACGTGAATCCACTGATGGTCTCCCGTGGCATCTGCAAAGGCCTGAATCTGCGCCTGCGGGATCTCAACCCAGTCAGTGAGTCCGAGCAACTGCCCCTCACGTGCCGTAAAGTCTGAGGGGCTCGTGAAGACTGCCTGTGCCTGACTCATGTCTAGGCTCTCTGCGAGCTAACAGAGATCGACTCGCCCACCAAGTAGCTGGCGTAGTCACTCGCCAGGAAGACCATCACATTCGCAATCTCCCAGGGCTCGGCAGCTCGCCCAAATGCCTCCTGCTCAGAGAGCTTCGCAAGCAGTGCAGGGTCTGCACTCTTTTTGAGAAAGGGATGCAGGGCGATGGAGGGAGACACGGCATTGACGCGAACACCAAACTCTGCAGCCTCAAGGGCCACGCAACGGGTAAAGGCCATGACTCCAGCCTTTGCTGCAGCATAGTGCGCTTGCGCCTTTTGGGCGCGCCAGCCCAAGACCGAGGCATTATTAACAATGGCGCCAAAGCCCTGAGCCTGCATCAAGGGCAGTACAGCACGCGTCATCCGAAAGGTGCCTGTAAGCGAGATATCAAGGACTCGATTCCAGTCGTCATCCGACATCTCGACCACACGCTTCTCCCCTCCGAGACCCGCGTTATTCACCAGGATATCGATGCGCCCAAGAATCCTCTGCGCCTCGAGAACGAGATGGTCTACCTGGGCCTGCTGGCTGACATCACACAAAACGCCCTGGACCTCGGTTTCAGGTGATGTGCTGCGGAGTCGCTCTACCGCCTCTCCAAGGCGACGTTCGTGAATGTCGGAGATCACGATCGCCTCACATCCCTCCGCCAGAAACCGCTCAGCGGCGGAGTATCCAATTCCGGCGCCCGCTGCAGCCGTCAGCAGGGCGCGCTTTCCCCGAAGCAGTCCGTGGGCGGGGGGGCAGACTGGAGCCTGCGTCATGACGACCCCCAGACCTTTTGAGCGGGCCGACGCTGAGCCAGCAGTGCGTGAACAACGCCACCCACCTCATGAGGCTCCCAGCGCGCTCCACCCTTGCGTTGATCTGGCCCACTCACCCAGCCCTCGGCGAGGCCAATCCGGTCACCATCGACTTCAAAGACCTGACCTGTCACCTGCTGCGATTCTGCTGAGCAGAGCCAGGCCACAAACCCGGCAACATTTCGAGGGTCGTAGTGATCAAAACTTCCATCGCTCGGGGCCTTCACCAGGTCGGGCATACCGGCCAGTGTCATGGCCGTGCGGGCTGCAGGTGCTAGCGCATTCGCCGTGATGCCATAACGCCCCAGCTCGGCAGCTTGCACCAGGGTAAGGGCAGCAATTCCGCCCTTTGCCGCCGAATAGTTGGACTGGCCCACCGATCCCTGAAGGCCCGCACCGGAGGTGGTGTTCACAATCCGTGCAAGTGGCTGATGTCCGGCCTTAGACTGATCGCGCCAGTGTTGAACCGCAACTCGCGAGAGGCAGAAATGACCTCGCAGGTGCACACGCATCACCAAGTCGAAGTCGGAGACCTCCATGTTTGCGAACATCTTGTCGCGCAGCAGGCCTGCGTTATTGATCACCGCATCAAGGCGGCCATACTGCGATAGGGCCAGGGCCACCAGTCCTTGAGCAGTGTCCATCTCCGCAATGTCCCCCGCGAGACCCACGACGCGCGCGTCTGCCCCAGCCTGTTCAGCCTGAAGCCTCGTCACAGTGGCATCCAGGACAGCCGGTTGTAAGTCATTCACCACCACCCGAAAGCCCTGCTTCAATAGCTCCTCGACATAGGCCAGGCCGAGGCCTGCACCCGCCCCAGTCACCACCGCAACGCGGTCCGCTCCGAGTGATGATTCGTGCTGCTGGACTGACATCAAGACATCCTTTCAATAATCGTGACATTGGCCTGTCCGCCACCCTCACACATGGTCTGAAGCCCCAGGCGGCCACCCTGATCTTCGAGCGCATGCAGCAGGGTTGTCATCAGCTTGGCCCCACTGGCGCCCAGGGGATGGCCCAGCGCGATCGCTCCGCCACGAACATTCGTACGCTCGTGCGGATAGTCGAGTTCCTTCATCCAGGCCATCACCACGCTCGCAAAGGCCTCATTCACCTCCACCAGGTCGAAGTCGGCCATGCGAAGCCCGGTCCTCTGCAGTGCGCGTTGGGTCGCCGGAATGGGGGCGCGCAGGTGCCAGATTGGACAATCTCCCATCACGCTCATGTGCACGATGCGTGCGCGCGGCTTGAGGCCATAACGCTTCACCGCGGCTTCCGAGGCGACGATGAGGCCTGCCGCAGCGTCACAGGTCTGGCTGGAGACGCCGGCGGTAATCGACGGATACTTCTGCAGAACAGGCTCAAGCGTGGACATCTTCTCGAGGCTGGTCTGTCTTGGCGTCTCATCCATTGCGAGCTCAGGCAGCGCGAGCACCTCACGGCGAAAGGCCCCCTCATGGATGGCCTTGAGCGCTCGTGTGTGACTCTCCAACGAGAACGACTCCATCGCAGCGCGATCGAAGCCCCAGTGATCCGCAATGCGCTGAGCGGCATAGAACTGGTTCACAGGCTGGTTACCGAACCGTTCGCGCCAGCCTCTGCTGCCTGAGAAGGGGTCGGAAAATCCAAGTGGCTGGCCCGCCAGCATGGCCGAAGAGATGGGAATTGCGGTCATGGTCTGAACGCCGCCAACCATGACGACATCCATGGTCCCACTCATGACGGCCTGCGCCGCAAAGTGCAGGGCCTGCTGAGAGGAGCCGCACTGTCGATCCACGGTTGTGCCTGGGACAGACAGGGGCAGTCCTGCTGCAAGCCAGGCAGTCCTCGCGATATCGCCAGCCAATGGCCCGATGGTGTCCACGCAGCCAAACACAACGTCGTCATACTCGTCCGCAGGAATGGGCTGCCGTGCAACCAAGGCGGAGAGGACACTGCCTGCAAGATCGGCCGGATGCAGCTGCGAGAGGCTTCCCTTTCGCTTTCCCGTAGGCGTTCTCAGCGCATCAATAATGTAAGCCTCAGGCATGGGTCAATCCAATTCCTCGATTAATGGCCCAGGCAGACGGCTGACTGGAGAGTTCAGTCCACAGGGCTTGCTGGTGGTGGAGCGCATCACCCCACCAGCCGGTGAGCACCCATGCACGCTTCATGAACATCTGGAGGTCGACCTCCCAGGTATAGCCCATTGCTCCATGGGCCTGCATGGTGTTGCGAGCCGCCATGAGCGCTGACTCCGTAGCAAGGAGCTTGGCATGCCGCACCGCCCGGAGCGCTGTTGGCTCATTCTCCGCCAGCAATGCTGCAGCGTAGGCCACCGCAGGCTTACTAAATTCGATAATGGTGGCTACATCAGCGAGGAGATGCTTCACGGCCTGAAAACTTCCAACCGGCTTGCCAAACTGCTTCCTGCTGCTGGTGTAGTCAATGGCCAGATCGAGCATGCGCTGGGAGAGACCCACCAGCTGTGTCGCGACACTCTGGGCCCCCCTTGCCTCTACCGCCCGCATCACCGCCTCAGACTGAGCGGAAGGCAGGAGCCATCGTGTGGGCTGCGCAGTCACTCCAGAGATCCGCCGAGAGAGGTCGAGCGAGGGCTGTGGAGTCTGCTCAAACTCACCTGGCGTTAGCAGCGCCATGCCCTGCTCGTCAAACCAGATGAGGAGATTCGCGTTGGCAGCGTCGGCAACCCATCGGTTCACTGGATGACGAACGGCTACCCTTAGGCTTCCCTCCGCAATCTGCCCGAGAATCGATTCAAGCGATGTCCTATCCTGGCTCCCGACCAGCGGCAGTGCGTCCTGGAGTGCGGAGACACCGAGATAGGCACTATCCACCAGTGAGTCTGGGATCGCAAAGTAGCCGAGCTCCTGCATGAGCAGGCACCAGGTGACATCGTCCAGGCCGAGCCCACCAAGTGACTCCGTGACCGACACTGCGGTGAGCCCCTGCTCTGCAAGTCGCTGTCGCAGGAGGGGAGACCGTCCGCTATCGGTCTCCCAGATCTCACGAAGAAACTCTGGCGCGGCCTCCACCATGAGGAAGCGCCGAATCGCATCTCGGAATTCAAGCTGTTCCGACGTATAGAGAAATTCCATCCCCTGCTCTCCTTATCGCGGCATGCCGAGCATGCGCTCCGCCACGATGTTGCGCTGAATCTGGTTGGTCCCCGCATAGATCGGACCAGCCAGAGAGAAAAGAAAGCCCTCAAGCCACTCGGAGTCCTGCGCTGCGTGGGCCAGCCAGTGCTGGGCATCTGGAAGGCACTCAAACTCGGAACCGAGGACTCGCATCGCCACCTGGTGCATCTGGATGTCCATCTCCGACCAGAAGATTTTGTTTGCAGAGGATTCGGCACCAATGGCCTCACCATTGAGGTAGCGACTCACCGACCAGTAGGCATTGAGCTGGTAGGCCTGCGTATGGCTCCAGGCTCTTACGAGATCGGCCATCAGCGTGGGGTCAGCCTTCGGCCGATCGGGTCGCTGGCGCACCAACTCCATGAGCTGGCTCGCCGTCCTGAGAAACCGAGCAGGCGAGCGCAGAAGTAGCGCTCGCTCAAAGCCCGCTGTTGCCATCGCAACATGCCAGCCCTTATTCACCTCGCCAATGACATGGTCGAGGCTGACCTCGACATCATCGAAGAATAGCTCCGCAAAGGCGGCCTTTCCATTGAGGGCCTTGATGGGGCGAATCGTGACACCTTTGGCATCGAGCGGAACCATCAGATAACTCAGCCCATGGTGCCGCTCTGACTGCGGATCGGTGCGGAAGAGCCCAAACGCCCAGTTGGCGAAGAGTGCGCGAGTGGACCAGGTTTTCTGGCCATTGATCACCAGTCGATCGCCCTGAATCTCAGCACGCGAGCGTATAGCAGCCATATCAGAGCCGGCACCGGGCTCAGACCACGCCTGCGCCCACATGTCCTCACATCGCGCCATGCGTGGAAGAATGTTCTGCTTCTGAGCATCGGTGCCGAACTCCATCAGCGTGGGGCCAAGCAGAAGCATGCCGTTCTGGTTGACCCGGAAGGGAGCGTCCGCGGCGTAGTACTCCTCTTCGAAGATGAGCCAGTCGAAGAGGGTTCGGCCCCGCCCCCCCCCAGCCCTCAGGCCAAGTCACCATGCTCAGACCAGCATCCGCCAGCGTCTGCTCCCAGGCCCGGTGCTGCTGAAAGCCCTCCCGAAGCTCATGGTGAGCAAACCGCTCGGTGGGCTTGTTCTCTGCAAGCCAGGCCCGCACCTCTCGCCGAAATTCGTTCTGTTCCGGTGTGTAAGTGAGTTTCACGCTCTATCCCTTAAATTCTGCGTCGCGCTTTTCAACGAAGGCCCGTCGGGCCTCTGAGGAGTCTTTGGTGGTGTACGCCTGCAGCGTGAACCCCTGCTCCCATCGATACTTCGCCTCGAGGTCTCCATCCTCAATTCCATTGAGCGCCTCTTTCGCCAATCGGATCATGGCAGGGCTCTTCTGCGCGATGACTTGGGCAATGCGCAGGGCCGCATCACGGAGCTCATCCTTGTGGGGCACCAGCGTCTCAATGAACCCATAAGGCATGGCGTCCCGTGCACTCAGGGCCTCGCCGGTGAAGAACATGGCACGAACCTTCTGAACCGGGAGCAGCCGCTGCAGGTGAGCGCCGCCACCCATCGCGCCTCGATCGACCTCCGGCAAAGCAAAAGACGCACACTCAGAGGCCACCACAATATCGGCCGCACCAGTCATACCAATGCCACCGCCGAGAACAAAACCATGCACCGCCACGATGACCGGAACGGGGCTTCGATGTATGGCACGAAACGTCTCGTAGTTGCCGCGATTTACCTCAACGATTCGATCGGGATGTTGGTCGAGTTCCTTGATGTTGACACCGGCGCAGAAGCCTCGCCCCTCCGAGCGAATGATCAAGACACGCGTCTCCTCCCTCTGCCCAATCTGCTCAATCTGGCGGGCTAAGGCCAGCCATTGGGTGCTATCCAGGGCGTTGACGGGCGGCTGGTTGATCACCAGTTCGACCACACCGGTTTCGTGTGCGGTCAGAGAAAAAGCCGATGAGAGAGGCTCAAGCTGCATGGCCAGCGGGCTCCGAGAGTTGGTGAGAAACGGACCGCAGACAGGCCTCGGCCTCTGCAACCAGGGTATTGACGATGTCCTCGCACCGGTCTTGTGTCTGGATCGCCGCAGCGACCTGACCGGAGGGGAGCAGGCCTTCTTCCGGGCGATCTTCGATCATGGACTTCTGAATCAGCATGGGCTGATTTGCAGCCATGATGGTGGTGGCCAGTGCGGTGGGGTCTTCCCGAAAGGACTTCACCAGCACTCGGGCCAGGTGCTCTGCCGACATCCCCGTCTGTGCCTTCCAACGCCAGGCATTCCCCAAGGCCACCAGGAGTCGGCGCAGGCCAGAGCTTGCCTCTAGCTGACGAACCAGGTCGGTCTCAATCATTCGATGCCTCAGTCCATCCACCGCCTCGGTCACGCGAATCTGGCCGGGATCCTTCACCTCGAGGTATCGCGCCATCGTTCGTTTAGGCGTGGGAGACTCGGCAGACATCATGAAGCGCGTTCCCATCGCGATGCCACAGGCACCAGCAGCCAGAGCTGCGGCCAGCCCTCGCCCAGTGCTATAGCCGCCCGCCGCAATCACAGGAACTCTCACGGCATCGAGCACCTGCGGCAGCAGAATGCTCGAGGGAACGCGGCCTGTGTGGCCTCCGCCCTCAGACCCTTGAATGGTGATGAGGTCGGCGCCGAGTTTCTCGGCCTTAACGGCATGCTCCACGGCGCCAACCGTTGGGATACAGAGGACCCCGGCATCTTTCAGGCGTGCGATGGTCTTGGCATCGGGGCCCCGTCCGTAACTCACGGCGCGAAGCCCGTGGGCTATTGCGAGGCGAATACAGTCCTCGGCATTTTCTTGGAACATATGAAAATTCAGGCCGAAGTTGGGGCCAACCGCCGACTTCACCTGCAGGATCTGAGGCTCGAGTTCGTCAGGTTCGATGGTGGCGCCCGCCAGAAATCCGAACGCACCTGCTCGCGTCGATGCGATCACAAGGCCCGCATCAGCTACCCAGCCCATCGCGGTCTGCACGATGGGGGCTCGACATCCAAGTCGCCTGGTTAATTCGGTCTGAATCAAGACTCGCCCTCTTGCTGCTTATTGGCCTTGGCCATGGACTGTGCATCAAAGCCGCCGAGAAGGTTCCCCGTGACCTGCTCGTTGTGGACATGCGCAAAGTGATGCCAAGCAAAGCTTGCGTCCATCGCGGTTCGCTTTCCGCGCAGTTCTTCCACATGATGAATGGCCTGCTTGGTTAAGGCCAAGCCCATGCGCGGCTGCTGGGCCAATTTACTGGCTATGGCCGCAACAGACTCACGCAGTGACTCACGGGGAACCACTCGATTCACCATGCCCAGCTCATAGGCCCGCTGAGCGGGCATGCGCTCTCCCAGCATGAGAAATTCTTTGGCCACGCGGGGAGGGAGCTCGAACGCGTGAGCAAAATACTCCACTCCCGGAATGCCCATCCGAACGACTGGATCCTGAAAAAAGGCATCGTCGGACGCAACAATGAAATCGCAGACCCAGGCCAGCATCAATCCACCGGCAATACAGGCGCCCTGAACCATCGCAATGGTGGGCTTTGGAATGTCCCGCCAGCGCCGGCACATGTTGAGGTAGACCTCCTGCTCGCGCACATAGAGGTACTCGCCCCCGGGCTTGTTGGTGTGATCCCACCAGAGATGAACCCTTGGAAAGGGCTTGTTGACGTCTCGGCCCGGAGTGCCAATATCGTGGCCCGCAGAGAAGTGCTTTCCTTCACCCGCCAGCACAATCACCTTAACCGCATCATCGTCCACAGCCTGTCGAAACGCGGCATCCAACGCGTAAGTCATCTGCGAATTCTGGGCGTTGTGAAAGGCGGGCCTATCCATGGTGATCCAGAACACACCATCCTGAAGCGCGGTCTTGATAGGCGTGTCGGTCTCGTAGCGGCTCTCGTCAGTCCGGCTTACGGTCGGGCCATCAGACTTCGACACTGGGATTCCCCTTTAGGATTTTGGACCGAAAATCATGTGGATCGAGACGACGAATCAGATGAAGCTGCTCCTCACTGGGCATGGCCGTGGTGGCTGGCGAGTCATCATGCAGGAGGGAGAAGTCAGTCTGCTCCTTCACCATGCCCATGGAAACGCCGGGGTGAAGGCTCACCACCCGCATCTGTCCCACGGGTGCCTCCAGGCTAAAAACGCCAAGGTTTGAAATCACCAGTCCAAAGGAGAGTTCTGGAACCCGACCCTCTGGCCATTGAGCGGGGTCACGCCCTGCGCCCGACACCATGTCCACTCGGGAGACGAACACCCGCTTAGAATGGGACGGCATAAAAAACGAATTGCAATGGGAGATGCTGTTTCCGGGCAAGCCACGAACCCCCAGAATGGCGGACTTAGGCTGCCGATAGTCGCCAATGCAGGACAGATTGGTCTGACCCCAGGCATCGATCTGAGTGGGGCCGATCATGGCGTGCCGCTTGCCGCGCCACACCATGTCGAAGATTCTCGAGAAATCTGCTCGACCCGAGTATCGGGGCACATAGCCCTCTAAGGGGCCTGTTCTTGGCCCGAGAGGAATGGGCTCCTCGACCAGACGGCTCTCGCTGTCGGTCATCAACAACTCGGGGCTGTGGGTGAGTTTCGCGAGCGAGGCCGCAAGCCGAGGCCCAGGCCCGATGCCATTCGCCAAGACTTCCCCGTTGCCTCTCCAGGCCTCAGAGGCCGCCACAATCATCAATTCAGCAAGCGTGCAGGATGCCATGTGATCCTCTAAAAGATGGGCTGGGCAAGCGTACGAATGCGTTCAACACCACCCACTGCATCGAGATAGCTGCGCTCTGAGTCCGAAATGAATGTCTGCCGGTAGGACAGGAAACCCTGTTCCTCCTCAGCGCATGCCGAGTAGTCTTTGAGGTGCGACATATCCCAGCCGTATTGGGTCGGCGCGGTGGTTGGATGGGCTCCCCCAGCCACTTCACAGACCGTCGTCACAAGGCTTCGCTCAAACAGGTTGAACTGGGCATCGTGGCTGAATTCGTGATCAAGCCGTTCCGTCAAGACCTCTGTCTGGACGATCACACGCTCTGCCGCCCGAGCGAATTGGTCATCGAAGTAGGGGTCAGTGCCAAGCGTCTGTGTGTTTCCAAGATGATCAGCCCGTGAGACATGGAGCAGGGCTACATCGAGCCTGAGTGCAGGCATCGCCACAAGCCACTCCTGATCCTCATAAGGAGACTGAATGAGACGAATACCTGGAAAATGCTTGAGCACATCCGTTCCCAGGCCAACGCGCGTCGGGAGAAAGGGAAGGCGCATGGCCGCGGCACGAAGCCCCCAATGCAGCATGCCTTCATCGAGCTCAATCGCCTCGAAGCGACCAGCCTCTCGGGCCTTACGCCAGTGGGCCTCCAATGGAATGGCATCGAGGGAGACAAAGCCATAGATCAGTCGCTTCACTGCACCAGCTGCGCAGAGAAGACCCGCATCCGGACCCCCATAGGTGACTACGGTGAGATCCTTCTTGCCCTGGCGAATGAGCTCCCGAATGAGTGACATCGGCTTTCGGCGGGGGCCCCAACCGCCCACACCAATCGTCATCCCATCCTCCACCTGTGCGGCGGACTCCTCCAGGGATCGAACTTTATCGACCATCAGCCACGCCCCACAGAGAAGTCATGCCCCCACAGCGACACGGCGGTGAACTCATGGGAGACATGGGCATTCCAGTCTACCTGGGCACCTCCCGTGCCAACCTCCACATCGAATCCCGAGGGCGTCTTCATGTAGAACGAGATCATGCGGTCGTTGGTGTGCTGACCCAGAGTGGCCGAGAGCGGAACATCGTGCGCGATTCGGCGATCGAATGCCCGCCCAACCTCAGCCATGTCGTATACCTCAACCATGATATGCACACATCCCGAGGGCACGGGAAAGGCTGCAAGCGCGAGGCTATGGTGTCGAGGGTTGTTGCAGTGAAAGAAGTGAATGGGAAGTGCGGGCGCCTCAGGTGCAGGCTTGAAATTGAAGAGATCAGACAGACCAAAGCCGAGAACGTCGCGGACGAATGCAGCCGTTTCTGCAAAGTGCGGGGCAGGCAACACCACATGCCCCATACCCTGATCTCCCGTAACAAAGCCGGGCACGCCAACGGGCGACACCATCCGCCTAAAGTCAGACTGGTATCCCCAGACGATCTCGTGTCGATTGCCGGAGGGATCCTGTATTGCCAGCAGCTTGTTCACCTTACGTCTCTGACAGAGTTCGGCAGTGCCCTGCTCAAAAGCAAGTCCGAGGGCATTCAGATGCGCAGTCGCCGCATCGAAGTCGCGCTCCTCCCGCACGAGCCAGCCGGAGGCGACATAACGGGCCTCCGAGCCTTGCTCCACCTGAATGCGGAAGGCGCGTTCGTCCATCTTGAGCAGGAGCACGCCTGCATCATCGAGGGCCTGCAGGCCAAGGACTTGCTCTCCGTAAGTTCGCCAGACAGAAAGGTCAGGGTGCGCTGCAACGACGTAGGCCAGCTCTTGGATCTGAAACATGGAGGCGTCCTTGGGGGGTAGGGTAGGAAGATTCTTTCGATCCATCGCAATAGAGACATCGTCCAGGCAGACGATGACCGAGCCCATGAATTCTCGAACCATGCAGCCATGGCCGCCATTGATCCGCTCGAATTTCGACGCGCACTCGGAACCTTCACCACTGGAGTGACGATTGTTACCACCCGGTCGGAGAGCGGTGAGGCGATCGGGGTAACCGCAAACAGCTTCAATTCGGTCTCCCTCACCCCACCGATTGTGCTCTGGAGTCTCGCCAAGAGCGCGAAGAGTCTGTCGGCCTTTACAGAGACTAAGCACTGGAATGTGCACATCCTATCGATGGAGCAGCAGGCCCTCTCGGCCACCTTTGCTCGCCCCGGTGCCGATAAATTTGCGGGTGTCAGCCTGGACCAGGGCGTAACCACGGCGCCACTGCTGCCCGAATGTGCAGCCCGGTTCCAGTGCCGAACAACTTCGGTGGTGGAGGCTGGAGATCATATTGTGCTGCTTGGGGAGGTTCTCGCCTTTGATGCGAGCGACCGCCCGCCTCTGGCCTACTCCAAGGGCCGGTATTCCCTCACGAGCCACCTCGAGCATATTGCGCTCGGTGAACAGGAGGATCTCTCCCAGGCCGAGTACGATGACGAACTGCTGGGCTATCTCCTTGGCCGCGCACACCACCAGATGTTGGGGCAGATCAGGAGCCTCTACGAGTCTCGCGGCCTTGACGACCTTGGGTTCTTCGCCCTCGCCACCCTACTGATTCGAAGACAGATTGATCTGGAAACTCTGCAGAGCCTGATCAACTACACCGGGCTCATCGTAACTCCCGAGGCCATGACAAAACTGGTGGCCATGGGATATGTGCAGCGTCTGGACAATGAATTTGCGCTCACCCAGGAAGGACATCAGGTGGCGCGCGATCTCATCCGAAATGCCCAAGGCGCAGAGCGTGCACTCATCGAGCGCCTGGGCTTGTCGAGCACCCAAGCCCTCATCACCCTTCTGAAGCAGGTTATCGTGCACACCGATCCAGGACTGCCCTCACTGTGGACACCCAGCAAAGAAGTCAGCCCGGTCTAGCGATCGTCACCGGGGCCAGCAAAGGAATCGGCCGTGCGATCGCCCTGGCTCTCGCGCAGAAGGGGCACCCTGTGGCCTGCCTGGCCCGATCTCAGCCCGAACTGGATCTTGTGGTCTCCGAGATCCGCAGCCTGGGTGTTGAGGCGACGGGACTGTCCACTGATGTCATGGTGGAGGAGTCGCTCATCTCCTCGATCAAGAGCGCACAAGATCAGCTTGGGCCCGTCTCTGTTCTCGTCAACAACGCCGGCGGATCTGGCCCCAGTTCGATCGATCGAATGACCGCTAAGGCCTTTCACGACGTGCTCTGGTTCAATGTCACTTCTGCCTACACCGCGATTCAGGCCTGCCTCCCCGGATTTAAGGCCAATGGCGGCGGGGCGGTGCTCAATATCTCGTCTGCCGCAGGCAGGCTCATTCAGCCGCATTTTTCTGCCTACGGGGCAGCCAAGGCCGCGCTGGATCACCTCACCCGGCAACTCGCCCAAGACCTCGGCCCCAGAAACATACGCGTCAACGCAATTGCACCTGGTCCGATCCGAACCGACGCCCTCGCTCGGGTGCTAACTCCTGAGCTTGAGAAAGGAATGACCTCCGTGATTCCGCTCGGACGACTCGGAGAGACCGAGGACATCGCCCATGCGGCCCTGTTTCTGCTCTCGCCCGAATCGCGCTACATCACCGGAAAAATCCTGGATGTAGACGGCGGTATGGAATCAAACCGCTGGGGCTGAGGCGAGAAGCTGTGCCCTGATCTTCTCCGCCAGCGGGAGATACATCAGCAACGGGATCGCTGCGGTTACCGCCCCAAAGGCCAACAGTGCACCAAACCCATGCTGGGCCACAAGACTACCGGCAAGGGCGGGTCCGATCGTTCCCGCCAGAGCGAATGCCGCGGGGACGAGCATGATGGCCTTGTTGCTTGGGTCTAGCCTTGAAATAGCCGCCGTCTGGTAGACGCAGCTGGCCACGAGAGAGAGCTCCCAGAGCCAGGCCCCTGCCGCATACCCGGCGAACCCTCCGGTGCTTCCGAGGAGCAGCATCGAAAGGAAGAGCCCCAGAAAGGCGAGCAGGTGGGAGAGGCGCACACCAAACTTCAGGCCAATCAGGCCAATCCCGATCGCGGCCAACGCACCGATCACCTTCAGAACAGCCAGTACAAACGAGAGCTGCGTTTCGGACACTCCATCCTGGCTTGCGAGCTGGCCGAGAAAGGCATAGACCCCAATCTGGCCGATGGCAAACAGAACAAACACGCCAAGACCAATCCACCCGTCCTTGCTGATTCGGCGGCTTGTCCCCTCTTCGCTATGGGTGTCCAGCTCCCGGCCATTGGCTGGAAGCCGAAAGATGCTCCACGACAAGAGCAGAAAGACCGCGCAGAGCAGACTGACGGCACCCACATAGCCCCCAGCGGAAATCGCAAAGGGCAGCATGAAAAACGCTGCTGCTGCGCAGATCAATTCGATGCCCAGCCGTGAGCCGAGCCCGTGCTCCTTGTTGGGCATGCCCGAGGCAACGCGCATGCCGAGGCAGGTCATGGTTGCTGCGAAAAACCCCACGACCGCCCAAGACCCATAGACTGCTAGGGGCTGATGCCCACCCAAGGTGGCCGTAAACAGCATCGCCAGCACACAGGCCAAGACCGCCACCCACGAGAGCCTGCGCCAATGCAGCCGCTCCAGCCAGAGTGGCGCAGTGAGTGTGGCAATGAAATAGCCCCCCAGATAGGAGGAGCCAAACAGGCCGAGTTGCTCTGGGCCCCATTGAAAGCTCGTTGCAACCGAATTGATGATCTGGGGCAGGACATTGAAGGGCATGCCCCCGATCGCCGAAACAAGACTGGCTGCAATCAGCGCTGGCCCAAGCGATCTCAGAAAATTTTGAACTGGCACGTCGTTCTCTCCTTGGTTAGGCGGTGAGCGCGCCACCGTTCAGTGCGATGGTCTGGCCGGTCATCCAGGCGGCCTCTCGAGACGCCAGAAACGCAACCGTTGCGCCCACATCATCTGGCGTTCCGGTTCGCCCCGCAGCCGACCCTCGGTCCTCGTACCCGTAGTTGTTCATCGTGCCGAGTGACACGGCATTGGCTGTGATTCCATCCCGACCCACCTCATGCGCCAGATGCCTCATAAACCCGAGGGCCGCCGCCTTTGCTGCCGCGTAGTTACTCAGACCAAAACGAAGCCCAATGCGCCAAGACTCGGAACTGATGATCACGATTCGACCAAATTTTCGCTCCTGCATAGAGGGCAACACCAGGTGTGCAAATCCCGTCACCGCATGCAGGTTGAGGTCGAGCTGTCGCTCAAAGTCTGACTGTCTGAGCTGATCAAAGGTGCGCAAGGAGGTGGACATCCCAATGGGAACGCCCGCGTTGTTCACGAGAACATCCACCGGGCCCGCCCAAGACTGCACACCCGCGATGATGGATTCCCGAACGCCCGGAACCGTGATGTCCCCACCAAACGCGCGAACATCGAGCCCCTCCGCTCGGAGCTCCCCTGCGGCTGACTCCGCCCGATCGTCATAGAGGTCGTTGAGTGCGACTCTCGCACCCTGGCGGGCCAGGGCCCTCACCACGCCAAGGCCCATCCCTTGCCCCGCGCCTGTGACAAGGGCCGTCATTCCCGTGAGATTAAACAGCTGTGGCATCAGACTCTCTCTCGCCTCTGGTCCAGAAGAAATTTAAAGACATCCAGTTCGTGATCAATCAGTTGGTGCAGAGAGAGGTGAGGATCCTGGGCCTTTCGCATCAGATGCTTGGTTTGAAGCACGGCAGCAGGCGAGAGCTCGGAGAGATGTGCCAGCACACTCTGAACGTGATCGGAAAGCCCTACAGGAACGACCCCAGTGACCAGCCCAAGCTGGTGCGCCTCATCTGCAGGCAGTCGAGAGCCCAGCTGGAACAGTTCCATCGCTCTGGCCCATCCAATGCGCTGGACCAGGAGCCGAGTGGCGCCGTACTCGGGGCAGAGCCCCAGCTTGACGAAAGGGAAGTTCAAAAAAGCATTGGGGGAGGCATAGACCAGATCACAATGCATCAACAGGGTGGCACCAATCCCCACGGCAGGCCCGTCCACTTCAGCCACCACCAGCTTGGAACAGTTCATCAAGGCATGCATGAAGTGGCGAATGTCGAATGGCAGCGGCCCCTGCTCCGCATCAAAGACGGCAAGGTCGTTGCCGGCACTGAACTGGCCCGTTCCACCTGTGAGGTGAACGAGATGAATCTGATCTCGAGCGTGAGCCTCCTGAAACGCCTGCGCCATTGCGGAGTACATCGCCAGTGTGATGGCGTTCCGCTTTTCGGGTCGATGGATCTCGATTCGAAGGACGGCGCCCTCCGTAGCGACCCGGATGTGCTCACAGCTATTCATGCGCAGAGGGTGCCCATTTGAGCTACCGCTGCCATGGCACAAATGGACTAAGGGTTAATCACTGAGCCGTAAACCGTTCTGCCTGCTCCACCCCTTGCATCCCTGCCCGTACGGCATGAACCAGCCCGAGGCTGGGCAGCAACACACTCTGGCCATAGAAGGCCGCCGAGGCCAGCTTCTGGGCATAGAAGGGCTCCTCGGCCAGCTTGGGCTGCGCGATCAGCGCAGAGCGGCCCATCATCCAGCCACCGAGCACCACCCCTGTGAGCATGAGCAGCGGCACCGACCCAAAGAAGCTGGCCGCTGGATGCTGTGCGCTCATCTCGAGCGTGGCCTCCAATGCCTCTGAGAGCACGGCCACCGACTTGCTGAGGGCATCGGCAAGCCCCTTGGTATCGGCGTGTGGAAGCGCCCTCAGGGCCTCGGCCGTTGCCTTCACCTCAGCCAGCAGCCGCATGGCCTCAGCGCCCTTATCACGGCCGAGCTTGCGGCCGATGAAGTCGTTGGCCTGAATGGCCGTGGTGCCCTCATAGATGGTGGTGATGCGGGCATCCCGCAGGTGCTGGGCGGCACCCGTCTCTTCAATGAAGCCCATGCCGCCGTGAACCTGCACCCCGAGCGAGGCAATCTCGATGCCCGACTCAGTGCACCAGGCCTTGACGACTGGGATGAGCAGATCGACTCGGGCCTGATGCAGCCGGGCCTGGGCCGCATCCGGGTGGCGCGCAGCGAGGTCGAGCTCGGCAGCGGCCTCACAGGCCAGTGCCCGCATCGCCTCGGTACGGCACTTCATGGTGGCGAGGATGCGGCGGACATCGGGATGAAAGGCGATGGGGCGGGCCTCGGCCTGGCCGATGACACGGCCCTGCACCCGATCATGTGCATACCAGTGGGCCTGCTGGTAGGCACGCTCCGAGATGGAGACGCCCTGCACGCCGACCTGCAGGCGGGCGTCGTTCATCATGGTGAACATGTACTCCAGGCCCCGGTGAGGCTCGCCCACCAGGTAGCCCACGGCCCCCTCTTTCTCCCCATAGCTCATCACAGCCGTGGGGCTGGCATGGATGCCGAGCTTGTGCTCCAGCGAGACGCACTGCAGGTCGTTGCGCGCACCTAGACTGCCATCGGCGTTCACCAAGACCTTGGGCACGATGAAGAGCGAGATGCCCTTCACTCCTGGTGGCGCGTCGGGAAGCCGCGCGAGCACCAGGTGAATGATGTTCTCAGTGAGGTCGTGCTCACCATAGGTGATGTAGATCTTGGTGCCGTGCACGCAGTAGGACGGCTCACCCGAGGGGCCGGGCTTGTTCAGGGGCCAGGCCTTGGTGGCCACCGCAGCGAGATCGGAGCCCGCCTGGGGCTCGGTGAGGTTCATGGTGCCGGTCCACTCGCCGGAGACCATCTTGGGCAGATACAAGTCTTTCTGGGCCTGCGTGCCGTGGGCCTCAATGGCATGAATGGCCCCGGTGGTGAGCATGGGGCAGAGCGCAAAGCTCATATTGCTGGCGTTCCACATCTCATTGACGGCCGTGGCCAGCAGCTGCGGCAGGCCCTGCCCACCAAAGTCGGGGTTACAGGCAAGACTGTTCCAGCCCCCTTCCACAAAGGCGCTGTAGGCCTTGTCAAAGCCCGGTGCAGTCTTCACCGAGGCGTCGGGCTGACGCTGGGCGCCGGCCTGATCGCCGGGCCAGTTCAGCGGAGAGAGCACCCCGGTTGCGAACTTGCCCGCTTCTTCGAGCACGGCCGCAGAGAGGTCGGGGCTGAACTCCTCAAAGCCCGGCAGGGCCGCTACAGCCTGGCTCGGGGTGAGTTCCTCCACCACAAAGCGCAGGTCACGCAGGGGGGCTTGATAGTCAACGGGCATGAGAGTCTCCTGAGTGCGTGCAGATGCCGGCCTAGAGCTTTTCTACCAGCTCCGGCACAGCGGTGAAGAGGTCGGCCACCAGGCCATAGTCGGCCACCTGGAAGATGGGCGCATCGGGATCCTTGTTGATCGCCACAATCACCTTGCTGTCCTTCATCCCCGCCAG
>JBEAMW010000050.1:0-10827 GCA_041165705.1 Pseudomonadota bacterium | reverse complement strand
GCGCGATCAAACGGCAGGATCCTGTCTCGGAAGTCTTCGTCCAGCAGGCCCTCGATCGCGGTGGTGAGCGCGTTGCGACGCTTGCCCTTGGGAAGGATGGCCACGCCGTGCCGGAGTTCAGCTTCGCCAACCGTGGTGAAGTAGACCTTGGCGCCGTCCTGCGCTGACAGCCAGCGTTCAACCTGTCTGGCTGGCTCTGGTCGCAGGAGTTCAGAGAGGACGTTGGTGTCGAGGATGATCATCGAGACTGGCGACCGAGTTGGGGCGGCTCGCGCATCGGTTCGCGCGCGGGTAGCTCGAGGTCGGCTCGTGCGCCCGGCGCAACGCGGGCGCGGATCGACGCGGCCAGGTCACGTGGCGAGGCGGACTCGCTGATGACCCGGCGCAGGATGTCACGCGCCTCCTCCTCCATCGAACGGCCATGTTCGGCAGCGCGCACGCGCAGACGCTGCTTGATGTCGTCATCGAGGTTGCGGATGGTGATACTGGCCATGGGGGCGCTCCGGTTCTGGGACCAGGCTAGATTGTAATCGATGATTGCAATGCAATCAATGAATCCAATCGCTCGCGCTTATTAAAGAATTCTTTAATGACCTTGCAATATATTAAAGAGTTCTTTAATGTTTATGGATCTAATTAAAGCGGCCTTAAATCATGAAACGGGTAACTGGGACCTATGTGAAATCCACCACCCTTGGAGAGGTGGTGCAGGCGTTCGTGCCTGATTCATTGCCGCCCAAAAATCCCGCCCTGGCATTGGAGGTCTATCAGGCCTTGAACCGCAAGGCGGAGATGGCGCTTGCGCGCCTCTCGGGCGTATCAGGCTTGGTCCCTTCGGTGGACTGGCTACTTTACAGCGCGATCCGCAAGGAAGCATTGCTGACTTCGCAGATTGAGGGCACACAGGCCACCCTGACCGATTTGTTTGATGAGGAAGCAGGCTTCAAAGTCCGCAACGCCGACGATGTAGAGGAGGTCACGAATTACCTTCGAGCCTTCCGATTGGTTCAAGAGCAGTTACGTGATCCCAAGGGGCTGCCCATCAGTGTGCGGTTGCTCTGCGATGCCCATCGCTTATTACTCAATGGCGTTCGAGGCGCAGGCAAGCAGCCGGGGGAACTGCGTCGCTCACAAAACTGGATCGGCGGCACAAGGCCGGGAAACGCGGTGTTCGTGCCGCCACCGCCAGATAACGTGGCCCAATTGCTGACCGACATGGAGCGATTCATTCATGACGGTGTAACCGATTTACCACCCATGGTGAAGGTGGCGATAATCCATGCGCAGTTCGAAACCATCCACCCTTTTCTGGATGGCAATGGCCGCATTGGCCGCCTCTTAATTGCAACTCTTTTTGAACACTGGGGATTGCTTTCTGAGCCGCTGATGTACCTTAGCGGCTACCTGAAGCAACACCAGGCCGAGTACTACCGCCGCCTATCGAACATCCGCACCGAAGGCGATTGGGAATCCTGGGTGGCTTTCTTTTTGGAAGGCGTGTGCGTTGCTGCCGCAGATGCAGAGCACAGCATTATTGAAGTGGCTAGTCTGGTAGCAGCAGACCGTAAACGCCTGCTGCAGTCTCCAAAGGCGGGGCCAGCCAGTTACCGATTGTTTGAGATGCTGCCGATGATGCCGCGCTTCACCATTGAGCGCGTTCGCCAGCAACTGAACACTAGTTTTCCTACCGCCACAGCGGCCGTCAAGGCGCTTGAAGATCTGGGTATCGTTACTGAGATGACGGGGCAGAAGAAAAACAGAAGTTACAGCTATCAAGCTTATGTTGAGTTGCTCTCTCAGTGACCCATTTGCGCCAAGCCGATAGCACTACAGTCCGCAAGTCCAGAACCGTCCAGTTCAGGTTTATAACCAGGGTTAAACTTCGGAGCTTTACGCCACCACCCATGAAAGCGGCCCCTCGGGGCCGTTTTTATTAGTGGACTGAGGTGCTGCATGGAGAACCCGCGAAGGCAGCAGGTGTCGCCGTTTACGGATCAGGGCTGAAAGTCCAGATCCGCTCGGCCCCTAGCACCCCGGGGAATGAACCGAATCCTCCGCAGCCCATATCGACATGACAAATCGTTCGATGGTGGCGCAGGCATTTCGCTTAGAGTGGAACCCTCCAAAAACCACAGCAGAAATCAAAACCATGAATCGCCTCTCACGCCTGATCAAGACTGCACTGCTTGCAACGCTCGCAGTCGCCGGGTTGGCCCATGCGAACGCACCCAAAGAAATCCGAGTCGACTACGCCTATTACTCCCCCCCGAGTCTGGTCCTGAAGCGGTTCGGCTGGCTGGAGGGGGAATTTAAGAAGGACAACATTCCGGTCAAGTGGGTGCTGTCCGCAGGGAGCAACCGCGCTCTAGAATTCTTAAACAGCGGCGCGGTGGATTTCGGCTCCACGGCGGGGCTGGCCGCTGTGCTGTCGCGCGCAAATGGCAACCCCATCAAGGGGATCTACATCTATGAGCGCCCCGAGTGGACCGCTCTGGTGGTGCCTGCCGATTCGCCCATCAAATCCGTAAGGGACCTTAAAGGCAAGAAGGTCGCCGCCACCAAGGGCACAGACCCCTATCTGTTCCTGCTGCGTGCGCTGAATGACCACGGACTGGACAAGAAAGACATTGAGCATGTCGCCTTGCAGCACGCCGACGGCCGTGCGGCGCTCGAACAAAAACGGGTGGACGCGTGGGCGGGGCTGGACCCTCACATGGCCGCGAGCGAGCTCGAGGCCGGATCAAAACTCCTCTACCGCAACATCGCCTACAACACCTATGGCTTTCTCAACACCACTGAGAGCTTTGCAAAGAGCTATCCCGAGCATGTGAAGCGGGTCATTGCAGGATACGAGCGGGCACGCAAGTGGATTCTGGCCAACCCGGACGAGACCGCACGGATTGTCTCCGAAGAGGCTAAGATCTCCCTTCCCGTGGCCAAGGCGCAGCTGCTTCGGAATGACTTTCGAAACCCCACCCCTGGGGTGGAACACGCCAATGCCCTAAAGGCGGCCGGGTCTATCCTGATCGAGGAGGACCTGGTCAAGAAGGGTACGGATGTGAGTAAGGTGATCGACTCACTCATCGAGCCAAGCTTTGCCAAAGCGGTCGTCAAATAGAACAAAAGGAAGAATCCATGGCTGAAGCACTCCTTCGAGAGGATGCGCGCCCAGCCGTCTCCACAATCCCCGGGTGGGCATGGCTGCTGGCGCATGTGCAGGGCCTCATCGTCCCGGGCATTCTGGTGGCGCTCTGGGAGGGTGTGGTGCGCGCAGGCTGGATCGCGCCCAATCTTCTGCCCCCCCCCTCCGAGCTCGTCACCACCGTATCCGATCTCATCCGGAGCGGAGACATCTTCACCCACATTGGCGTGAGTTCCCTGCGGGTGGCAGTGGGCTTTGGCATCGGAGCTATTCTCGCACTGGCGGTGGGTGCCCTCGTCGGGCTCTCGCGCCGAGCCGAGTCCCTGCTCGACCCCACCTTTCAGGCCATTCGCGCCATTCCATCGCTGGCCTGGGTTCCCCTGCTGCTGCTCTGGCTGGGCATTGATGAGGCACCGAAGATCACGCTGATTGCCATCGGCGCTTTCTTTCCGGTCTACCTCAATTTCACCGCAGGCATCCAAAACGTCGACCGCAAGCTGGTGGAACTCGGCCGCATCTACGGACTCAGCGGCTGGAAGCTGGTGCGTCGGATTTTCATTCCCGCAGCGCTCCCAAATCTCTTCACCGGTCTGCGCAGCGGCCTGTCGCTCGCCTGGATGTTTCTGGTGGCAGCCGAGCTCATCGCGGCGTCCAAGGGGCTGGGCTATCTCCTCAACGACGGGCGGGAGACGGGCCGGGCCGATCTGGTGATCGTCGCCATTATCGTGCTCGCCCTCCTAGGCAAGCTCTCTGACAGCATTCTGCGTGGGCTTGAGCATCGCCTCTTGCAGTGGCGCGACACCTTCGACACCCGACAGGAATAAGATTCCGTCATGAGCACACCCCTCCTCGACCTCTCGGTGTTGACCAAGACCTACGGTTCGCAGCGTGTCATCGACCATGTCGCCTTTCAAATGAAGGCCGGAGAGGTCGTGAGCCTGGTTGGCCCCAGCGGCTGTGGCAAGAGCACCCTTTTGCGCATTGTCGCGGGACTCGACACTCAGTACTCCGGCCAGGTGCGTATCCTTGGGGAGGCACCACAGTTGCATTCAAGGCATGTGGGCTGTGTGTTTCAGGAGCCTCGTCTGTTGCCATGGCTGACAGTGGCCGAGAACGTGGGCTTCGATTTAGGCCGCGAGGGTGCAAGGCATCCGCGCGCAAGGTCATTGCTCGATGAGGTGGGGCTCGCCGATTGCGCCGATGCCTATCCCAAGCAGCTCTCCGGTGGCATGGCGCAGCGCGTCGCGATTGCCCGGGGGCTGTTTACTCAACCCTCCCTGCTCTTGCTGGACGAGCCCTTCAGCGCCGTCGATGCCTTTACCCGAATGCGGCTGCAAGACCTTCTCATTTCAGTGGCCGCGCACCATGGCACCACCCTCCTGCTGGTCACACACGATGTGAAAGAATCGGTCTACCTCTCCGACCGGATCGTGGTGATGGGAGCGCGTCCTGGTCGAATCAACGGTGAGGTCGACGTGCCGCTCGCCCGCCCTCGGGACCGCCGTGACAGCAGTCTCTCCCGTCTTGAGGGGGAAGTCCTCGATCTTCTCAATCACCCTCTCTGTGACACGCCCGGTCAACCCTCCTCCCTCGCACTGTCCATCTGACTCATGACCGCTGATGAACTCAAAGCCGCACAGGCACCTCTGAAGGCCCAGTATCAATCCAACCCCGAGTCCGCCAAATGGACGCTCTCCTCCCGTGGACGCATCGGTCGCGACGCGCCCACGGTGCAGCTCGAGACCGGCCACGGCCGGGTGCTCGCAGGACTGCACCCCGCCGCTGGGGGCAATGGCCTGGAGGCCTGCTCGGGCGACATGCTGCTCGAATCGCTCGCCGCCTGCTCGGGCGTGACGCTCAAAGCCGTTGCCATCGCAATGGGCATTGAGCTGCGGGAGTCCGTGGTGATTGCCGAGGGTGATCTAGATTTTCGCGGCACCCTGGGGGTGTCAAAGGAGGTGCCGGTGAGCTTCACCGCCATTCGCCTGCGCTTTGAGATCGACACCGACGCCAGCGACGACCAGCTCGACACCTTGTTGCGCCTGTCTGAGCGTTACTGCGTGATTTTTCAGACCCTCAAGCAGCCGCCTCAGCTCGCCCTCTCGCGCAAGAAGCTTGTCGCGTCGGACTGAGCGAACTCCGAAATGAGCGACATCCCAACCCTTCGACACGTCCTGGGCGAAACGCGCACCCTGGCCGTCGTCGGCCTGTCTGCAGATTGGTTTCGTCCATCCCATTTCGCCGCGAAGTACATGCAAGAGCATGGCTATCGCATCATTCCTGTCAATCCGAGGTACGAAGAGATTCTCGGCGAGCGTTGCTATCCGGATCTCGCCTCCATTCCCGAAAAGCTTGATCTGGTCAATGTGTTCCGCAAGAGCGACGAATGCCCCGCAATCGCCCGCGAGGCGGTGCGAATCGGCGCCAAGAGCTTGTGGATGCAGATCGGCGTCATCAGTGACGAGGCCCGCGAGATCGCAGAAGCGGATGGACTCACGGTGGTCATGAATCGTTGCGTAAAGATTGAATACGCTCGGCTCTTTGGCGGGCTGTCTTGGTTTGGAGTGAACACGCGCCTCATCTCTGCCCGTCGTCCGTTGTGGATACCCAAGTGAGCCAGTCCATGAGCGATCGCGTTTTCGGCTTTGAAACCCTCTGCCAGCATGCCGGCCAGATTCCGGATGCGGCCACCGGCTCGCGCGCGGTGCCCATCTATCAGACCACCTCCTATGTGTTTGACAGCCCCGAGCACGCAGCGAGTCTGTTCAATCTACAGACCTTCGGGAATGTCTATTCGCGAATCTCCAACCCGACCGTCGCCGTGCTTGAAGAGCGCATCGCTGCGCTCGAGGGCGGGCGCGCTGCATTGGCCACTGGCAGTGGCATGGCGGCCCAGATGATTGCGCTGCTCAACATCTGTGAGGCGGGCGACGAGATCATCGCCGCCCGCACGCTCTATGGTGGCACCCACACCCAGCTGGATGTGAACTTTCGCAAGCTCGGAATCAACACCGTCTTCGTGGACTCGGACGACCCGGAGAACTTCGCCCGTGCCATCACCCCAAAGACCCGCGCACTCTATGCCGAGACCATGGGAAACCCCTCGCTCAATGTCTTGGATATTGAGCCCATTGCGCGAATTGCGAATCAGGCCGACCTTCCGCTCTTTATCGACAACACCTTCGCCAGCCCCTACCTCTGCCGGCCCTTTGAGTGGGGCGCGGCAATCGTGGTGCATTCGGCCACCAAGTTCATTGGAGGCCACGGCACCACCATGGGCGGTCTCATCGTCGAATCGGGCCGATTCAAATGGGACAACGGCAAGTTTTCCACCATGACCGACCCCTCACCGGGCTACCACGGCGTGCGCTTCTACGAGACCTTCGGTGACTTTGGTTTCACCATGAAGTGCCGCATGGAGGGCATGCGCACCTTCGGGCCCGTGCTCTCCCCTCTGTCGGCCTTCCTGCTGCTGCAAGGCATGGAAACCCTGCCGCTGCGCATGGAGCGTCACTGCAGCAACGCGCTAACCGTGGCACGCTATCTCCAGGATCATCCCAGGGTGGCCTGGGTCAATTACCCCGGTCTTGAGAACCACCGATCCCACGCGTTGGCCCAAAAATACCTCCCGCGTGGCGCGGGCGCAGTGCTCACCTTTGGAATCAAGGGCGGTGCGGCGGCCGGTGCCAGGTTTATCGACAGCGTGCAGTTTCTGTCACACCTCGCAAACATTGGTGATGCCAAGACGCTGGTGATTCACCCCGCCTCCACCACCCACCGCCAGCTCAGCCCCGAACAGCAGGTCGCTGCAGGCGTGCCACCGGACCTGATCCGACTCTCGGTGGGACTGGAGAGTGTGGACGACATTCTCTGGGATCTGGATCAGGCGATGGCCAAGGCAGGCTGAGTCCGCCCAGCTGGGGCCCGGAAAGGCCTGCTTGTCCTGCCCCGCGCAATTGCCCATAATTCTAGGCATGAGATCTCGCCTGAGTCCTCTCCTCTTGAGCGCCCTTCTCCTTGCTGGCCCGGCGAGTGCGGCCTGGGAAAAGGTGGGTGAGTCGGAGATCGGTGACGTATTCGTGGACAAGGCCTCGGTCAAACGAAATGGCACCAACCTTCGCATAATGACCCTGGTGAGCGCCACCCATAAGCCCGTCAATACACGAGAGGCGGGCCCCATGTCCTACAAGCGTGAGGTGGAGATCATCTGCAGGAGCCTTGAATTCAAGGTCGTAAACGGAATCGCCTACACAGGAACCATGGCCACTGGGGGCGTGTTTGCTCGCGAGGACACTGGACGGTTTTCGAAGGCGGCCACTGGCTCGCCGATGGCCCGAATTCTTGAGCTCGCGTGCGCCTCACCGCTTGGAAAATAGACCGGAGTGAACAATTGCGTGCCCCGACCCATTCACTCACCGGCGAGCCGTCACTATGAACACAAAGAAGCTTCAAGTCTTTACCCTCTCCGCCCTGATTCTGGCAGTTGCTCTCGCGCAGCCCGCCCAGGCGGCCTGGGAGAAGGTGGCAGAGTCAGAACATGGCGATCTCTTCGTGGACAAGTCCACCGTAAAACGCAATGGCACGAACATTCGAATCATGACGCTCCTCAGCCCCAAGGAGCAGCCTGCCCCAAGTTCGCGCAAGGCGACACCCGTGTCGTTTGTTCGCCAGGTGGAAGTGATCTGCTCCTCGATGGAGGCCAAAGTGATCAGCGGGGTGTCCTACACCGGCATCATGGGCAATGGTGCCGTCTTCTCACGCGAGGAGGTTGGACGGTTCAGGAAGGTGGTTTCTGGAACTCCCATGGGCCATTTTGCAGACGCCGCATGTGGTGCTGCCCCCAAGGGCAAATAAGCCCTAGCTGAGATCGATCCTTAAGAGCCGTCCTCGGGGCTCGTCGGTGAGGACAAGCAGTGACTTCGATCCAAAGGCCCTCACGTCTCTCACCCGTGGCTCTCCCGTGAGCGTGAAGCGCGTCTCTCGAAATCCACCCGAAGGGTTAGGCCTGAGGCGCACCACACATCGCCCCTTCAGCGCACCCACCACCAAGGAAGACGACCATGCCCCGGGGGCAGCCTGGGTGAGCCAGGCCATTCCGGACGGAGCAATCGAAGGGACCCAGACATGGGCGGGATCGGCCATCCCCGCAAGTTGTGTGCCCTCCCCGATGGCAAAGCCAGTGACATACTCTTTGCCAAATGTGGCCCTCGGCCAACCGTAGTTTCGGCCCGCCATGATCTGGTTCACCTCGTCGCCGCCCTGCGGTCCATGCTCGTGGGCCCAGATGGCTCCCGTGCTGGGATGCACTGCGAGGCCCTGAAGATTGCGATGACCCAGGCTAAAGACCTCTGGTGCACCACCGCCTGCTGTGAAGGGATTGTCCGCGGGAACAGACCCGTCGGCCTGAAGACGAATGACCTTCCCCAGATGGCTATTGGGGTTCTGGGCCTGATCTCGTTCGCTATAGCGGTCGCCCGTGGTGATGAAGAGATGTCCAGACGGGGCGAAGGCTAGTCGAGACCCAAAGTGCAGACGGCCTGACGGGTCCTGCCGCTGGGCAAACACCCGCTGTACCTGGCGTAAGGCATTGCCCTGCAACTCCGCACGAAAGATTGCTGTGCGCGCACCGGAGTCGGTCTTCTCCGCACAGGACCAGTACACCAGCCGATCGCGTTCGAACCCCGGAGAGAGGATGACATCGAGCAGGCCACCCTGGCCTGAGGCATGGACGGGCGGAAGCCCAGCGACCACTGATCGCCTTCCGTTTGCACTTGCGAGCACCATGCGCCCCGGTCGTTCGGTGATCAGAAAGCTGCCATCTGGAAGGTGGGCCACGGCCCAGGGATACTCAAGCCCATCGCCCAGCGTGTGGGAGGAAAGCTCCACGGGTTGCGCGAGGAGCGGATGCGTGGGCGCGAGTGCCGCTGCAAGGAGGAGAGCCCGGCGGGATGGGGAAGTGGGGAGCGGTGTGGGGTTGTTCATGGCGGTGTGACCAGACTCGTCCTCAAAAGTGCCCGGCTCTGATAGCCTCCCCCATCGATTATGAGAATCCACCCCGCACGCCGCCTCATAGCCTGTCTGTTCCTGATGAGCGCCAGCATCGTCTCCCTTCGGGTGACTGCCAGCCTCTTCGTTCTGCAGTCTGGCCTAGGGGAGTGGGCTGTTGGTCTGCTGCTCATGACCATGAGCCTTGCACCCTTATTCCTCTCGCTCTGGGCTGGGCATCTTACCGATCGGATTGGCTATCGGCGGCCCTCACAGATCGCCATTGCCCTCACCTGTTTGGGGGGCCTCCTTCCCGTGTTCTCGACCGACCTCTGGGTGCTCGCCATGGCCTGCCTGGTGGTGGGCGGCGGCGTCTCCATGAATGCCGTAGCCCTTCAGCATGTGATCGGCGGGCTCGCAAAGGGGGACTCAGACCTCAAACAACTCTACGGCTGGGTTGCATTGGCACCCGCAGCTGCTGGTGCCACCATGGGCATCTCCACGGGAGTGGTGATTGACCTGCTGGGCTTTGGTGCTGCATTTCTCGCCGCAGCAGTCCTTCCTGCGATCGCGTTCTGGCTCGGAAGCGTCAACCTAACCATTCAACAGAGCGAGTCCAGAGAGCCCACTGAAGCCTCTGTCCTCTCCGCGTTCCGGTTATTCCGAAATGGCCCCATTCGAACCGTGCTCTTACTCAACCTGGTCATGGCGATCTCCTGGGATGCGCACAGCTTTGTCGTGCCTATCGTAGGACACCTCCGACAGCTCACCGCCACTGAAATCGGACTGGTGCTCTCTTCGTTCTCATGTGCAACCGTATTGATCCGCCTAGTGATCATCCGCTGGTCCAGGCACCTCAGCGAGTCAAGCGTCATCCAGGGTGCTGCACTCACTGCTGGGATCGGGTTTATTGCCTATTACTGGCTGCCAAACACCGCCTCACTCATGGCGGGGTCGGCGCTGATCGGTCTCGCCCTCGGAAGCGTGCAGCCCATGATGCTGTCATCCTTGCATCAGGTCACCCCAGAATCGGCACGAGGGCAGGCCCTGGGCCTGCGGATGCTCATGATGCATGTCGGAACCGTTGGAATGCCCATGGTCTTTGCCTTGCTCACCCGCACCTTCGGCGCGACAACACCCATGGTCGTTATGGCGGGCGTCCTCGTCGTCCTCGCACTCACCAAACCCCTGCCCTCGCCTTGATGCTGTTGGTTTGACCGAAGTCCGTGAATTCACTAGAATCATGGGCTTCACTCGCGTCGGGGCGGTAGCTCAGTCGGTAGAGCAGCGGACTTTTAATCCGTTGGTCGAGGGTTCGAGTCCCTCCCACCCCACCATCCACGCACACACGCCCTGTGAGTTAGTGTGAAACGCCACCTCCCCACGGCACTCCTTGCTCTCGCATTGTTTTTCGGTATCCAAGCCTGGCAAACGCGCGGCACCCCAGAGCAGGCCCCCACAGCACTCATGGAATGGCTGGCTACACAGGCCATCGACGCATCGCACCCTGTTATCGGTGTGTATGTCTGGGCGGATTGGTGTTCGATCTGCAAGCTTCAAGAGGGCACCATCGATTCGCTTCAAGCCGATAGCCCTGTGGTCACCATTGCCATGCAGTCGGGAACATCCGATCGGGTGAGCCAGACACTGAGCCAACGGGGGCTTCAGTGGCTCACCTACGCCGACCCAGATGCACAGGT
>JBEAMW010000049.1:0-9024 GCA_041165705.1 Pseudomonadota bacterium | reverse complement strand
AAGCCTGTGGCAAAGCCGGCGGCCAAGGCCGTCGATAAGCCCGCTGCGGCCAAGCCTGCTGCAAAGCCAGCAGCTAAGCCTACTGCTAAGCCGGCGGCCAAAGCCGCCGATAAGCCTGCCGTTGCCAAGCCTGCTGCTGCCAAGCCGGCTGCAGTGAAGCCAGCGGCCGCCAAGCCTGCAGCGAAGGCCGCACCAGTTAAGGCCGCTGCCGAAAAGCCTGCCGCGAAGGCGCCCAAGGCCCCGGCGAAGGCTGCTGCAGCGAAGCCGCCGGCAAAGAAGGGCAAGCCTGGCCGCCCTGCCAAGGCCGTACAGAACGACTCTGATGAGTCCATCCCCGAGGCCGACGACGATGCCGGCGATGATGTCGACGCCAGCGTCATGCTTGAGCCTGTTGCAACGCCCCGCCGTGGCGGTCGCCGTTCGCGTGACAAGAAGCTCATGGAGTTCATGCCGGCGGGCCCGCTGTCCGCCGAAGAGGCAGAGGCGCGCCGCGCGCGGCTCAAAACCCTCATCCTTCTGGGCAAGGAGCGCGGCTACCTCACCCACGCTGAGATCAACGACCATCTGCCCGATGTGCAGATCGACTCCGACCAGATGGAGTCCATTGTCGCCACCTTCCAGGAATGGAACATCTCGGTCTACGAGTCCACTCCCGATACCGAAACCCTGCTGCTTGCAAGCCCCGCTGCCGCCTCCGATAGCGACGACGCCGAGGAGGAGGCCGAGGCCGCACTCTCCACGGTTGTTGATTCCGAATTCGGCCGTACCACCGACCCCGTTCGCATGTACATGCGCGAAATGGGCTCGGTTGAGCTGCTCACCCGCGAGGGCGAGATTGCCATTGCCAAGCGGATTGAGGCGGGTCTTCGAGAGATGGTGCTGGCCATCTCGGCCTGCCCCACCACCATCCACGAGATCATCGACCACGCCGTGAAAATCCGCGACAACACCATGCGCGTGGAAGAAGTGGTCGACGGAATTGTTGACCCCGATGCCCCCGAGGAAGACCTCCTGGCGCCCGCCGATGCCGAGATCGCCATCGAGGAAGACGACGACTCCGCAGAGGACACGGCCACCAAGGCTCGCCTCGAGGAGCGCCGCCAGGCGGCCCTGCAGAAATTCGACACCATCGAAAAGCAGTTCGACCGCATGCGCCGCGCCTTCCAGGCCGACGGCTACCAGAGCCAGGCCTATCAGAAGGCACAAGAGGCCATCAGCACCGAGCTCATGGGCATTCGGTTCACCGCCAAGATGGTGGAACGCCTCGCCGACACCCTTCGCAATCAGGTGGAGGACATTCGCCGCATCGAGCGTTCCATCCGTCGCCTTGCCGTCGAGAAGATCGGCTTTAGCCAAGAATGGTTCATCAAGCACTTCCGCGGCAACGAGACCAACCTCAGCTTCTTCAACAACAAGGCAGCCCTCTCAGCCTGCCCATCGCCCGAGCTGCTCGAGCGCAATATGCCTGCGCTGCAAGAACTGCAGCAACAGCTCATCGACATCCAGGCCAAGGCCGTCCTGCCCCTCGAAGACCTGCGCGAGATCAACCGCCAGATGACCCAGGGCGAGAAGCGCGCGCGTGAGGCCAAGCGCGAAATGACCGAGGCTAATCTTCGCCTGGTCATCTCCATCGCCAAGAAGTACACCAACCGAGGGCTTCAGTTCCTCGACCTGATTCAAGAGGGCAACATCGGCCTGATGAAGGCCGTGGACAAGTTCGAATATCGCCGTGGCTACAAGTTCTCCACCTATGCCACCTGGTGGATTCGTCAGGCCATTACCCGTTCCATCGCGGATCAGGCGCGCACCATTCGTATTCCGGTGCACATGATCGAGACCATCAACAAGATGAACCGCATCTCGCGCCAACTCCTCCAGGAAACCGGAAAAGAGCCCGATCCCGCCGAGCTCGCAGTGAAGATGGAGATGCCCGAGGACAAGATCCGCAAGATCCTCAAGATCGCCAAAGAGCCCATCTCCATGGAGACTCCAATCGGCGACGACGATGACTCCCATCTGGGCGACTTCATCGAAGACACCAACACGCTCCAGCCGCACGAGGCAGCTCTTCAGGACAGCATGCGCGATGTAGTTAAGGAGGTGCTCGACTCCCTCACGCCCCGCGAGGCCAAGGTGCTGCGCATGCGGTTTGGCGTGGAGATGGCCACCGACCACACCCTCGAAGAAGTGGGCAAGCAGTTTGATGTCACCCGCGAGCGGATTCGTCAGATTGAGGCCAAGGCCCTTCGCAAGCTGCGCCACCCCAGTCGCAGCGACAAGCTCAAGAGCTTTCTCGACACCCTTTAATGCAGCATGGTCTGCCGAGCCCAGAGGCGCGCATAGGCGCCGTTCTGGGCCAGCAGGCTCTGGTGGGTGCCCGACTCCACAATCTTGCCCTGGTCCATCACCAGAATCCGGTCCATCTGAGTAAGGGTGGAGAGCCGGTGGGCAATGGCCACCACCGTTCGGCCCGCGCATAGTTCGAGCAGGGCCTCCTGAATCAGATGCTCCGTCTCACTGTCCAGCGCAGAGGTGGCCTCATCCAGAATCAGGATGGGCGCGTCTTTAATGAAGGCGCGCGCCAGGGCTACCCGTTGACGCTCGCCGCCTGAGAGCCGAACCCCGCGCTCACCAACCAGCACGTCCAGGCCCTCGGGCCGCTTGCTCACAAACTCCTCGCAGCGAGCCGCCCGCACGGCCGCCTGCAGCCGCGCCTCAGACACCTCTGGCTGGGCATACACGATATTCTCCCGCAGGGTTCGGTGAAAGAGCGCTGGGTCTTGGGGCACATCCGCAATGGCCGCGTTCAGCGAGTCGAGGGTAACCTGAGCCACATCCTGCCCGTCAATCAGAATGCGTCCACCCGTGAGATCGTAATGCCGCCGAATCAGCTTGGTGAGTGTGCTCTTGCCGGCACCGGAGGCTCCCACCAGGCCGACTCGCTCCCCTGCATGGATAGTGAGTGTGAGGTCCTCAAAGAGGGCCTCGCCGTTCTGAAACCGGTAGGTCACCTGATCAAACTGAATCTCGCCCCGCTTCACCACTAGGGCTGGGGCATTTGGCGCCTCCACAATCTCATGCGGCTTGGCAATCATCCTCAGCGCAGAGCCCAGCGTGCCCACCTGCTCAAAGAACTGAAGCAGCTGCTCAAACAGGTTCCAGATGTTGTTCACCAGCAGCGCGCCCAGGGTAACGATCATGATCACATCCCCCAGTGACATCTCTCCCAGCAGGTGTGCGTGGAGCGCAAACCCAATGAAGGCCGACTGAAAGGCGAGCAGGGCCGAGTAGAGCACCACCATCATGATGATCAGAAAGCGTCGCGTCCTGCGTGAGGCCGCCCGCTCATCGATCAATGCACGACGCACCCGCAGCCGCTCGGCCTTGGCCTTGGCATGGCTGCGCACCAGTTCCATGTGGCTGTTGATGTCCACCAGAATGCCGGTGGACGAGGAGACCTGTTCACCAAAGGCCTCAAACAGGGGCACGCAGCGTTTGGCAAACCAGGCACTCGCAAGGAAGAAGGCCGTGAGCCAGCCGAGAAAGCCCCAGAAGAAATATCCGGGCGCCGACGAGAGAATGATGGCGGACATCAGAATGGCCACCACCAGCCGCACGAATCCATTGAAGACCACATCGAGCAGGATGAGGGTGGAGCTTCCCGCCTGTTTCACCTTTTGGCTCAGGCTGCCCGCCATGTGGTCCTGAAAGTATCGGGGTGAGTGCTGGTCCAGCCATTCATAGACCATCTCCTGAGCCTTCATGCGCAGGTCGGGGGCGGTGTGCAGGTCAAGCCATTCGCGGAGCCGATTGCAGCCCGAAGAGGCAAACCAGACCAGGACGATGAGTGCGAAGACGCTCCAGCTCTGCTCGGCGGGCATCTCTCCTAGCCGAAGCCCATCCACCAGCCGCTTCATGAGCACAGGCTCAAAGCCCATGAGCCCAATGCCCGAGCCCGCCAAGAGGGCGAGGCCGAGAGTACGCCAGCGGAAATGCTCCCAGAGGAGGCGGAAGAAGAATTGAAGCGGTGATTGGGCCATGAGAGGCTTGCTAGTTCGACGCGTCGAACTGATCTGCCTTCAGCCCCCGAATGGGTGCGTAGAAGGCCTTCACTCGGGCCATGTCCACCTGCACATCGCCGGTCGTCTCAAGCACTGGGCCCAGGCCAGCCTCTTTTTTTCCGTGGTCCATATAGGCCATCACGATGGGCACGCCGGCGCCCTGAGCAATGAAATAGAAACCCGTCTTCCACTCCTTCACCTTGCTGCGAGTGCCCTCGGGTGGAATCATCAGCAGCAAGGGGCCGGGGTGGCTTGCAAAGCCCTCCACCGCAGAGGACACCAGGTTCTGGGAGCGGCTTCGGTCTACCCCAATGCCACCGAGCCAGCGCATGGGCCCACGAAAGGGGAATTGAAAGAGGCTCGCCTTGCCCAGCCAGTAGGGACGAATGCCCAATACGAAGCAGGTCATCAGGCTGTAGGGCAGGTCCCAGTTGCTGGTGTGCGGAGCAGCGATGAGCACAGCCTTGGGCCTGCCCTCTGGCAGTGTTCCAACAATCGTCCAGCCCAGAGCGCGCATGCAGCCCTTGGAGAACCAGCGCAGCAGTGGCGTGAGCACCGGCGTGTTGAACAGGGTTCGATTGGCAGGCTGAAAGGCGCTTGGGGAAGACATGGCGGGCAGCATGCCATAAAGCTCTACAATTCGGGCTCTGGGGGCCGTTAGCTCAGTTGGTTAGAGCAGGGGACTCATAATCCCTTGGTCGCAGGTTCAAGTCCTGCACGGCCTACCACTTGCAAGAGTGCCGCTCGGCGCTGTTTGAGGCGCAGGGGCTCATCGGCCCGTGTGGGCGAGGGGGGGGTGTGATGTTGTCCAGACTTTCCGGCCGCATCGGCTTCATTCTCTCTCTGATCGCTGTCTCGATCTGTGTTGTCTATGCCCTTTCCGAGGGACAGTACGAGTACCAGGAGAAAGGAAGCTGGGGCCTCTCAGTTGAACGCGAGAGTGTGCTTGGCCGCGCCGTAGTGAGGGAAGTAAAGAGCGGAACACCTGCTGAACGTGCTGGCCTTCAGGTGGGGGATCGTCTCGATATTCCAACCACCTATACAAGTCTCTACAGAGCCTTGAAGCCTGGAGCAGAGCTTGCCGTGGGGTATGAGCGCAACGGGGTGGCTTACGCCACCACCCTTACGCTCGACGTGGCGGAAATTCCTCTTAATGAGCGAATTCGGGGAATTTACTACCTCGCTATGGTGTTCATGACCCTCATCGCGGGCGCAATCTTTGGCCTCGCCGGAGCGAGGTCTGCGCACAAGGATTGGTTTGCCCTGGTCTTGCTCTCCCTCTGCCTCGTGTTTTTGCGGCCAGACGGCGCCCAGTCTCAAGCGGCCTATGCGCTGATCAACACCGCTGGGAACCTTGGACTGGATATGGCCGCGCTGGCCATGGTGCAGTTCTGGCGAGTTCTGGATCGAGAACACCAGATCGGCTTAAGTCCCCATTGGGGAAAATGGTTCACCCTCTTGGTGGTTCTGGCGGCCTCACATTTCCTCTTGGTTGCGTTCCACAACCTGCTGTCCTATCTCGCCCATGACGCAAGCTCTGACGCATACATTCAAGGACTGCTCGCCTGGCACCCTAGTGTGAATCTCATTGGCACAGCGTGGGTAGCCTTCACTCTGCTTGGCTACGGAACTTCCCTCGTGATTCCTGCACTTGTTCTGGGCAAAGGAAGGGGCAAGGCGCTCAATGGTGCCCAATGGGCTGCAGCAACCCTCCTGCTGACCTTCGCCTACGTCGTTGGTGCGATGTTGATCCCACTTTTTACTTACGCCTTGGGACTCTCAGAGGAAGCTTACGAGGCTGTGAGTGAGGTCTGGTTCTATGTTGCTGCGCCTCTGCTTCCCATTTCGATCGTGCTCTATTCAATCGTGACTTTTGCCCGCCGAGTGATCAGTTTCGAGTTTGTGTTGAACCTGACCCTCATTTACAGCGTCACCGTAGCGGCGCTTCTAGGCCTCTTCTGGGTGTTGAAGACGCAGATTCAGTCTTTGAACTATCTGCCAGACGGAACTCAGGACATCGCGCTCAGTGGAGGAGTTGCCTTGCTCGCTGCCCTCGCCAAACGGTTTAAAACAGTTGCGGAGAGGGGCCTACGGCGACTCTTGTTTAGGGGTCATACGCTTCGGAGCGACAACCTCATGGAGTTCCTTGGTCGACTGCCCTACTTCAAGACCAAGCAGGCCCTGGATGACGGCGTGATTGCCGCCATCTCGGCCTACTGTTACGGTTTTAAGGCGCATTTCTTTGAGCTGCAGGGGCGGCACTACCTCAATAGAGATACGAATATTCGATTCGGCATCGACTCTGACCTGGTACTTCGCCTTCGCGCAGGGCGAAGCCCAATTTCATGCGAAGGAGAGCCAGTCCTGCCCGACCTTGAGGTTCGCCTTGCAGCGCCGCTTTTCCACCGGTCCGAACTGGCTGCCTTCATCCTGGTGGCCGATGGGCCAGACTTACCCGTTCTTCGGACTGATGAGTTCCAGCAGCTGGCCACAGTGATGTCTCGATGGGCCACAGAGCGGGATTTGATTGAGTTGGAGGTCTTGCGCTCTGCATCGACATACCGCTCTCTGCGTGACCCAGTCCTTAGGGGGTGGGGGGACTGATGTGCAGTGGAGTCGGAGCTCTTGTCCGTGTCGTAACGTCGATTAGCTCCCTCATTTTGACCGTCATCGCCAGTGCATCCCCGATAGTCATCGATAAGAATTTTCCGGCAGAGACCCACGCAGAGAGCCTCGTGTTCGTTGACCCGACCCGTGCACTGCAGGCTTCGGAAGTTGCGCAACGAACCTCGGAATTCAGCGACCAAGAGAGCCAGGGTCCCGGTTCGAAGTGGCACCTCTGGACTTTTGAGAATCGCAACACTGGATATGCGGAGATTGCCCATTGGCCGCGCTCGGGTGAAGACTGCGTTGCTCACCACATAGACTCCAGTCGCAGAGTGCTCTGGTCGGCTTCCATTCAGAACTCTCCCTTTAATGCGTGGGCTTGGTCTACCCCAACACTGCCAAGCGATCCCGGCGTTCAGAGCCGATACCAGTCGCTTGAGATTCCACCCGGTGAATCGGCAAGCCTCTTAGTGGAGTGTAAGGACGGATCAGAGCCAAGGTTTACGTTCTGGGACATAAGGAAAACTCTTGAGTGGTCGAGGGGGCGTATTTACATTGAAGGCCTGCTGACAGGAGCTATCCTCTTCATGGCCCTGGTGGCAGTAGCCTCGTCCTATGTGAATCGAGACAGCCTCGGAATCGTCTATGCGCTGTGGTTGATCATGATCGCCGTAACGCAGGTTCTCTATCGTTCCGATGGATCTCGGCTCGAGGAGTTCGTACTCACTGAGCCAATTCAAGTGGGAGTGCTCATCGACTCCTGGCCACAGTATTTTGGTGACTGGGCCAGTGCCTTTTTCCTGCTGTTCTGCTGTCTCAGTCTTATCAAGGGGCAGAGTTTCCAGAGTGCTTCTAGTTTTGGCCGCGCGATTGATTCACTCTCAAAGCTAGGCGTTTGGACATTCATTGGATTGCTGTCTCTCCAGGGGGTTCTTGAGCTGCTGACCAGGGGCCTAAGTCTCTCGGGAGTCGATGCACCCCCTCAAACCGTAATTCAACTGTTCGGCATCACAAGAGTGGTGTTCTCATTTCTTCTCTCTGCCTTGGTGCTTCTGATTGGGTTTACACATCTCAGATCGCGCGCCCCGTCGGATCGATTTGTAATCTTTGCCATCTTCCTTAATTTTGTCGCCTTCCCAGGTGTTGCTCTGTTGAGGCCACTTCTGTCTGATGTCAACTTGCTGTACCTCAACACCAATCCAGCGATCACGGTTTGGGCGGTCTATGTACTGATCGGTCTCACAATGGCCTTTGCAGTGATTATCAGGAATCGAGAGGTCGAGCTCGCGCTTGAGCGTCAAACAGAGGAGCACCGAAGGCTGGTTGAGGGGCAAAACGCTATCCTCGAACAGAGGGTGAGAGAGCGCACGAGGGAGCTAGAGGTTCAGACAGAAAAGACTGAACGCTTGATGCTCAATATTCTTCCGGCAGCCATCGCAGAGCGTCTCAAGAGAGGGGAGCCTGGCATCTCAGATAGTCACGCCAGCGTCTCAATCCTCTTTAGTGATTTGGCCGGTTTTACTGCGCTTTCAAGCGAGCGTTCTGCGGCCGAGGTGGTAACCCTGCTCAATGATCTCTTTTCAAGATTTGACCGCAGGGCTCAGTCTCTGGGATTGGAAAAGATCAAGACGATCGGAGATGCCTACATGGTGGCGGGCGGGATTCCCCAGTCAGATGACAGGCACGCGTCTCTGGTGACTCATATGGCGATTGGCATGTTTGTAGATTTGCAGGAGTTCAATGAATTACATCAACTCTCGGTGCAGATGAGGATTGGCATCAATTCTGGATCTGTGATCGCTGGCGTCATCGGACACACTAAGTTTTCATACGACCTTTGGGGCTCGACAGTTAATGCGGCAAGCCGAATGGAGTCCACAGGAGAGGCTGGAAAGATTCAGATCTCATCGTCTACATATGAACTCGTCAGAGACGACTTTTTAACCCGAGAGCGAGGAATGATTGAGTGCAAAGGGATTGGCCTCATGCAGACCTACTTTGTGGAGGGACTCAGGCAGTGACCACCAAAATGATCTACCTGGCCCGCCGCAATCCTGCGCTGGAGCCCCATGAGTTTGCACCCGCGTGGAAGTCGCACTCTGCGCTCGGTGCACAGTGCACCAATGTGCGTGACAAGGTGATCTCGGTTCGTCAGTGCGCCCGGGTGCTCACTCACCCTGTGCCGCCTGGTTTCTCCACTGACTATGACGGAGTCAACCTGTTAACAGTGAAGAGTCTTGAGGCTGCTCACTCCATCTGGACAGACCCCGAGACGCTCGCCATCATGCGGCCCGATGAACCGCGTGTCTTCTCCACCTATGTTCGAGAATTCACCCTGGTGGCGCAGGAGGCCTGG
>JBEAMW010000048.1:0-21007 GCA_041165705.1 Pseudomonadota bacterium | reverse complement strand
GCTCTGGTCTGGTGAAGGCCCAGGCTGAGGCCGAGGGGCTGGACAAGATCTTTGTGGAGGCGGGGTTTGAATGGCGGGAGCCGGGCTGCTCGATGTGCCTGGCCATGAACGCCGATCGGCTGGAGCCCGGGGAGCGGTCGGCCTCCACGAGCAACCGCAACTTTGAGGGCCGTCAGGGCGCGGGTGGTCGTACCCACCTGGTCTCTCCAGCCATGGCGGCAGCCGCTGCCATCGCAGGCCACTTTGTTGATGTAAGGACGCTGGCATGAAGCCTCTCACCATTCACGAGGGCCTGGTGGCGCCCATGGATCGCGCCAATGTGGACACCGACGCCATCATCCCCAAGCAGTTCCTCAAGAGCATCAAGCGCACGGGCTTTGGCCCCAATCTCTTTGATGCCTGGCGATATCTGGACGAGGGGCAGCCGGGCATGGACAACAGCAAGCGTCCGCTCAACCCCGACTTTGTGCTCAACCAGGCACGCTATCAGGGCGCCAGCGTGCTGCTGGCCCGGCGTAATTTTGGCTGCGGCTCCTCTCGCGAGCACGCCCCCTGGGCGCTCGATGACTACGGCTTTCGCGTGGTGATCGCCCCCTCGTACGCCGACATCTTCTTTAACAACTGCTTTAAGAACGGCGTGCTGCCCATCGTGCTCTCAGAGGACGATGTGGAGCTGCTCTTTCAGAAGACTGCAGCCCAGGAGGGCTTTCGCCTGGTGGTGAACCTCTCCGACCAGACCGTGAGCACCACCGATGGCAGTTTCTCGCGCAGCTTTGAGGTGGATGCCTTTCGCAAGTACTGCCTGCTCAATGGCCTCGATGACATCGGCCTCACGCTGCAGAAGGCCAACCTCATCAAGGACTACGAGGCCAAGCGTCTTGCCGATAAGCCCTGGCTGGGCACCGACCTACACGGAGCCTTGCGCGGATGAAAACCCTTCAGATTGCAGTCCTGCCTGGTGATGGCATTGGCCCAGAGATTACCCGCGAGGCGGTTCGGGTGCTGCAGCGGCTCTCGGCCCAGGGCCACTTTGGCCTGAGCCTGGAGGAGGCACCGGTGGGCGGTGCGGGCTATCGCGCCAGCGGCCACCCGCTGCCGGAGGCCACGCTGGCCCTGGCCCAGTCCGCGGAGGCCATTCTCTTTGGTGCGGTGGGCGATTTCTCGCTCGACACGCTCCCCCGTGAGCTGCGCCCGGAGCAGGCGATTCTCGGCCTGCGCAAGGCCCTGGGGCTCTTTGCCAACCTTCGTCCGGCCACCATCTATCCCGAGCTGGCTGGGGCCAGCACGCTCAAGCCCGAGGTGGTTGCGGGCATGGATCTCATGATCATTCGTGAGCTCACGGGCGACATCTATTTTGGCCAGCCCAGAGGCATTCGCACCCTCGAGAACGGCGAGCGCGAGGGCTTTGACACCATGCGCTATTCCGAGAGCGAGATTCTTCGCATTGGCCATGTGGCCTTCCAGGCCGCCCAGAAGCGAGGCCGCAGGCTCTGCTCAGTGGACAAGGCCAATGTGCTTGAAACCACCCAGCTCTGGCGGGATGTCATGACTGCCCTCGGCCAGCAGTACCCGGAGGTAGAGCTCTCGCACATGTATGTGGACAACGCTGCGATGCAGCTGCTGAAGAATCCCAAGCAGTTCGATGTGATGGTGACGGGCAATATGTTTGGAGACATCCTGTCGGATGAGGCCTCGATGCTCACGGGCTCCATCGGCATGCTGCCCTCGGCCTCGCTGGACGCGAACAACAAGGGCCTCTACGAGCCCATTCATGGGTCGGCCCCCGACATCGCGGGCAAGGATCTTGCCAACCCTCTGGCCACCATCCTGTCGGCCGCCATGATGCTGCGCTACAGCTTTGGGCTGGGCGACGCAGCCCATGCCGTGGAGGGCGCCGTGCAGAAGGTGCTGGCCCAGGGCTATGCCACGGGCGACATTCAGCGCGAGGGCTGTGTCCGGGTGGGCACCCAGGGCATGGGCGACGCCGTGCTGGCTGCACTCGGATAAGGCAGGCACTACACAGAATTCAAAACGAGGAAAGGGAAGGGCATGAAGCGGGTTGGTCTGGTGGGATGGCGAGGCATGGTGGGTTCGGTCCTCATGCAGCGCATGCAGGAGGAGCAGGATTTTGGTCTCTTTGAGGCCCGCTTTTTCTCAACCTCAAACGCAGGCGGGGCTGTGCCCTCGGCGCTGGCCTCGCTCAAGCAGGTGGATCCTCAGCTCTACGATGCGCAAGACCTCAAGGCGCTGGCCGCCTGCGATGTGGTGCTCACCTGCCAGGGCAGTGACTTCACCAAGGCCGTCTACGAGCCGCTTCGTGCGTCGGGCTGGACGGGCTACTGGATCGACGCGGCCAAGACGCTGCGCATGAATGAGGACGCGGTCATCGTGCTCGACCCTGTGAACCGCAATGTGATCGATGCGGCGCTGGCCAAGGGCGTTAAGAACTACATCGGCGGCAACTGCACGGTGAGCTGCATGATGATGGGCGTGGGGGCCCTCTACAAGGCTGGCCTCGTGGAGTGGATGACGGCCACCACCTACCAGGCCGCATCCGGTGGCGGTGCCCAGCACATGCGCGAACTGCTCACCCAGATGGGAACACTCAATGCGGCAGTAAAGCCCCTGCTCAACGATCCCGCCAGTGCCATTCTGGAGATCGACCGTGGCGTTCTGGCCACCCAGAAGGGCTACAGCGCAGACGAAACCCAGCACTTCATGGTGCCGCTCGCGGGCAGCCTCATTCCCTGGATCGACCAAGACCGTGGCGATGGCACCAGCCTGGAAGAGTGGAAGGGCGGAGCCGAGACCAACAAGATTCTTGGGCGCGGCCCGGGCTTCGATGCGCCAGAAATTCCCATCGACTCCATCTGCGTGCGCATTGGCGCCATGCGCTGCCACTCCCAGGCGCTCACCATCAAGCTCAAGCGCAATCTGCCCCTCGATGAGATTGAGGACATGATTGCCAAGGACAACGACTGGGTGAAGGTGGTGCCCAACAACCGGATGGACACCGTCCATCAGCTCACGCCGGTGCAGGTGACGGGCACGCTCACCATCCCGGTGGGGCGGCTGCGCAAGCTCGCCATGGGCGACGACTATCTGGGCGCCTTCACCATCGGGGATCAGCTCCTCTGGGGTGCGGCCGAGCCCCTGCGACGGATGCTGCGCATTCTGCTATGAGGCTTGCGCTGGGTCTGGCCTACGATGGCACCAGCTTTCAGGGCTATCAGACTCAGCCGGGCGGCAACACCGTTCAAGACCACCTGGAGCAGGCCCTGGCGGCCTTCCTCGAACTCCCGCTCGACGCGGTGGACACCACCGCAGCCGGCCGCACCGATGCGGGTGTGCATGCGGAGGGGCAGGTGGTGCACCTCGACACCGCGGTCAACCGCCCGCAGTGGAACTGGGTGCGTGGGCTCAACACCTTTCTGCCGTCTGAGATTCGGGTGCGATGGGCTGCACCCGTGGCCGACGACTTCCATGCTCGCTTTTCTGCCCTGGCCCGCACCTACCGCTATCAGATCTGGAATGAGCCTGTAGACCACCCCCTGCAGCAACGCTTTGCCACCTGGGTGTTTCAGCCGCTCAACCGCGACGAGATGCAGAGGGCCGCCCAGCTGCTGCTGGGAGAGCACGACTTCTCGGCCTTTCGTGCGGCCGAATGCCAGGCCGCAAGCCCGGTGAGAATCCTGAGCCAGTGCGACTGGGCCCAGGAGGGCTGCATGCTTCGCCTCACCATCAAGGGCAATGCCTTTCTGCATCACATGGTGCGCAACATTGTGGGAAGCCTAGTCGAGGTGGGGCGGGGCGCCCGGCCGGTGGACTGGATTGCCGAGATTCTTGCCCGGCGAGATCGAACGCTGGCGGGCCGCACCTTTCCTGCCCAGGGGCTCTGCCTCACGGCAGTCGACTACCCGGAGCCCTTCGCATGCGAACCCGCATAAAGATCTGTGGCCTCACCCGGGAGCAGGATGTCGATGCGGCCGTACACGCCGGCGCCGATGCGATTGGGCTGGTCTTTTATCCCAAGAGCCCCCGTGCGGTGGGCCTGGAGCAGGCTGCTGCGCTGGCTCGACGGGCCGCTCCCTGGGTGTCTGTGGTGGGCCTCTTTGTGAATGCAGGCCGTGCAGAGATTCTTCACACCGCACAGCAGGTGGGCCTGAGCCACCTCCAGCTGCACGGAGATGAGCAGCCCTCCGACTGCACCGACCTGGGTCGGCCCGTGATCAAGGCGGTTCGTATGGGATCTGCCCTCGATTCTGAGGCCGCACTGGTAAAATTCGTCACTCCGTTTCTTCCGGCGGCGTCGCTGCTCTTTGACACCGACTCTGCGGGCTTTGGGGGAAGCGGGCATGTATTCGACTGGGGCCGTCTGATCCATATTCAGGGCCTGCTTGAGGGGCGGTGGGTGCTCAGTGGTGGGCTTGAGGCAGGCACAGTAGGCCGGGCCATTCAAACCCTTCATCCGCCCGCAGTAGATGTCTCCAGTGGTGTGGAACGAATCGATCAGGGTGTGGTGCAAAAGGGCCTAAAAGACCCAGCTCGAATGGAGTCGTTTGTGGCCGCAGTACGGCAGGCCGACGACGCCCTCAGACAACACGAAGGATAGATGCATGAAAGCCAACGATCTTCCCTACAACTTCCCCGACGCCACCGGCCACTTTGGCCCCTATGGCGGCAGCTTTGTCTCTGAGACGCTGAGCTTCGCGCTCGATGAACTGCGCAAGGCCTATGCCCACAGCCAGCACGATCCCGACTTCCAGGCGGAGTTTCATCGGGAGCTCAAGCACTTTGTAGGCCGCCCCAGCCCCATCTATCACGCCAAGCGCTGGTCCGAGCAGCTCGGTGGGGCCCAGATCTACTTCAAGCGCGAAGACCTCAACCACACGGGGGCCCACAAAGTAAACAACACCATCGGCCAGGCCCTGCTCGCCAAGCGCATGGGCAAGCCCCGGGTGATTGCCGAAACCGGTGCGGGCCAGCACGGGGTGGCCACGGCCACGGTGGCTGCGCGATTTGGCATGGAGTGTGTGGTCTACATGGGATCAACCGATGTGGCCCGTCAGGCGGCCAACGTGTATCGCATGAAGCTGCTCGGGGCCACGGTGGTGCCCGTCGAGAGCGGCTCCAAAACCCTCAAGGACGCACTCAACGAGGCGATGCGCGACTGGGTCACAAATGTCGACAACACCTTCTACATCATTGGCACCGTGGCGGGCCCGCACCCCTATCCCATGATGGTGCGCGACTTCAATTCGGTGGTGGGCAAAGAGTGCCTCTGGCAGATGCCCGAGATGGTGGGCCGTCAGCCCGACATGGTGGTGGCCTGTGTGGGCGGTGGCAGCAATGCCATGGGCATTTTCTACGACTACATTGGGGTGGACGGAGTGGAGCTGGTGGGGGTAGAGGCGGGCGGTGATGGGGTGGACACGGGCCATCATTCGGCCTCGCTCACAGCGGGAAGCCCGGGCGTGCTCCATGGCAACCGCACCTACCTGCTGCAGGATGCCAACGGTCAGATTATTGAAACCCACTCCATCTCGGCGGGCCTGGACTACCCTGGTGTGGGCCCCGAACATGCCTGGCTCAAAGACTCCGGCCGCGCACGCTATGTGCCCGTCAACGACAGCGCAGCCCTCAAGGCCTTTCACGACTGCTGCCGCATTGAAGGCATTATTCCGGCGCTGGAGACCAGCCACGCGATTGCCTATGCAGCCCAGGTGGCCCCCACACTCCCCAAAGACAAGGTCATTCTGGTGAACCTCTCTGGCCGAGGGGACAAAGACATGCACACGGTGGCGCAAGCAGGCGGCCTCACGCTTTAGACTGGAGACGGAATGTCACGTATTGCTCCTGCCTTGTCAGCGCTCTCGCAGGCTGGCCGCAAGGCACTGATTCCCTACATCACGGCAGGCGACCCCTCGCCAGAGGTCACGGTGTCATTGCTGCACACCCTCGTGGCCTCGGGCGCCGATGTGATCGAGCTCGGTATCCCCTTCTCCGACCCCATGGCCGACGGCCCGGTGATCCAGCGGGCCAGCGAGCGCGCCCTGGCCCAGGGCGTAAGCCTGCGCGACTGCCTGCGGTGGGTGGCCGAGTTTCGTCAGACCAACGCCACCACCCCCATCGTGCTGATGGGCTATGCCAACCCCATTGAGCGCATGGGCCAGGCGGCCTTTGTGCAGGCCGCTGCCCAGGCCGGTGTGGATGGCGTTCTGGTGGTGGACTACCCCCCCGAGGAGTGTGAGCCCTTTGCCGAGGCGCTGCGTGCGGCCGGGCTCGACCCCATCTTCCTGCTTGCGCCCACGTCCTCCACCGAGCGTATGGACCAGGTGGCTCGGCTTGGCGGGGGCTATCTCTACTATGTGTCGCTCAAGGGTGTTACGGGTGCGGCCAGCCTCGATGTGGCCAGTGTGGCCGAGCGCGTGGCCCTGCTAAAGCGGCATGCGCAGCTACCCGTGGGGGTGGGGTTTGGCATCTCGGATGCAGCCTCAGCCGTTGCGGTGGCCCAGCACGCCGATGCGGTGGTGATTGGCAGCGCCATCATCAAGCTGATGGAGGGCGAGGCCCGCTCTGGCGAGCAGGGCGTGGCTGCAGCGGGTGAGTTTCTGCTGGGCATACGCAGGGCCCTTGATCAGCAGTTTGGAGCGCTGGAGGCCAAGGCATGAGCTGGATCGACAAACTCCTTCCTCCCCGCATTCAGCACACCGAGAATCGCCGCAGGGTGGTGCCCGAGGGGCTGTGGATCAAATGCCCGTCGTGCGATGCGGTGCTCTACAAAACCGATCTCGAGCGCAATCTCCAGGTCTGCCCCACCTGCAGCCATCACATGCGGCTGGGTGCCCGTGCGCGGCTCGACCTCCTGCTCGATGCAGACGACCGGGTGGAGATCGGCGCAGAGGTGCAGCCTGTGGATAGCCTCAAGTTTAAAGACAGCCGCAAGTACACCGAGCGGCTCTCGGAGGCACAGGCCGAGACGGGTGAGAAGGATGCCCTGGTGGCCATGCAGGGCCGTATGAATGGCGTGCCCGTGGTGATGGCCTGCTTTGAGTTTGAGTTTATGGGCGGCTCCATGGGCTCAGTGGTGGGCGAGCGGTTTGTGCGTGCTGTGGAGGCCGCGCGTGCGGCCCGCTGCGGCTTTATTTCCGTGGCCGCCTCCGGGGGCGCCCGCATGCAAGAGGGCCTCCTGTCGCTGATGCAGATGGCCAAGACCACCGGCGCCCTGGAGCAGCTGGCCTCCGACGGCCTGCCCTACCTCTCTGTGCTCACCGACCCCACCATGGGCGGTGTGTCGGCGAGCTTTGCCTTTGTGGCCGATGTGGTGGTGGCCGAGCCTAAGGCACTCATTGGCTTTGCAGGGCCCCGCGTGATTGAGCAGACGGTGCGCGAGAAGCTCCCCGAGGGCTTTCAGCGCGCCGAGTTTCTGATGGGCAAGGGGGCGATTGATCGAATCGTCGACCGGCGTCAGATGAAGCAAGAGCTTGCCAGCCTGCTGGTGCTGCTCACCTCTCGCGAGCCCCATGCCTAACGGCCCAGCGCCGGGAGCCTCGCTTGCCGAATGGCTCTCCTGGCTTGAACAGCAGTCGGGAGAGGCCCATATCTCACTGGGGCTAGACCGGGTGCGTACCGTGGCGCAGGCCATGGGCCTGCCCATGGAGGGCCACTCCGTTCGTCTGCCGCTCACCACCGTGGTGGTGGCCGGCACCAATGGCAAGGGGTCCACCTGTGCATTGATCGCGAGCATGGCCATTCAGGCGGGCTACTCGGTGGCGGTCTATGCCTCGCCGCACCTCATTCAGTTCGAAGAGCGCCTGCAGTTTGACGGGGCCCTTAGCCAGGCGCAGGACTGGGTGCAGGGGTTTGAACAGGTGGCCCAGGCCGTGCTCGCCACCCAGGTTCGGCTCACCTATTTTGAGTGGGTGACCCTCGCAGCCTTTCAGATGGTGGTCTCCCGGGGGGTGGAGCTCTTTGTGGCCGAGATTGGCCTGGGGGGGCGGCTTGATGCCGTCAATCTCTTGGACTCCGATGCGGCCGTGCTGACCTCCGTCGACCTGGACCATCAGGCCTTGCTGGGCTCCACACGCGAGCAGATTGGCTGGGAGAAGGCGCATGTCGCGCGCCCGGGCCGGCCCTTCGTGGTGGCCGACCCCATGCCGCCCGCCACCGTGGCGGAGGTGGCCAGCACCCTCGGGGCCGATCTCTGGCAGTTTGGGCGCGACTTCAATTACCAGGGCGACCGGCAGCAGTGGAGCTGGTCGGGGCGAGCCAGTCGTCGAAATGCGCTGGGATTCCCCGCGCTTCGGGGCACCAATCAGCTGCTCAATGCCTCTGCGGCGCTGGCTGTTTTCGCCGCCCTGGGGCACCGGATCCCCATTTCGCAGGGGGCGGTTCGCCAGGGGCTGGCCCTGGTGGAGCTGCCCGGGCGGTTTCAGGTCTTGGCGGGGCAGCCGGCCGTGGTGCTCGATGTGGCCCACAACCCGCATGCAGCGGGCGTGCTCGCAGCGAATCTCGATCAGATGGGATTCTTTCCGCAGACGATTGCAGTGGCCGGCCTGCTGGCGGATAAGGATGCTGAGGCGGTCTTTGAGCGTCTGGCAAGCCGAGTAGACATCTGGTGCCTGGCTGGCCTCAGCGAGGCGCTGGCGGGGCCGCGCGCCCAGTCGGCCCAGGCGCTCTTGGCCCGAGTTCAGCCGATTCTGCAGCGCCGACCCGAGGTGAAGCTGGCCTGCTACGACAGCCCGCAGCTGGCACTCGAGGGCGCCGCAGCAATGGCCAACGCCAGTGATAGGATCGTGGTCTTTGGATCCTTCTTAACCGTTGCACAGGCTTGGCATCAAGCCAAAACCATTGGTCAAGCGCCCCATGTCCCCGATGCCCACTGAAGACCACCCGCGCGCAGACCCGCTGGCGGAGCACCGCCAGAGAGCCCGGTGGCGACTGATCGGTGCGCTCATCTTCTCTGTCTTCGCCTTTGCCCTGAGCTACAGCGTGCTCCTCGACACACCGCGGCCGCTGGCCAGAGACTTCACCGTGCTGATGCCGATTGGGTCGAGCCCCGAGCCCGAGCCCGTTCCCGCCTCAGAGGCCGTTTCTGCCCCCGAGGCTGTGTCTGATCCAGGGCCCCAGTCGGTTTCTGCGCCGGTCTCTGCGCCTGTTTCAGCGCCGGCGCCCGAGCCGGCTCCCGAGCCGGTGCCCGAGCCTCAGGTGGAGCCGAAGGTGGAACCGAAGGTGCAGCCCTATGTGCAGGTGGGCGCCTATGCCAGCCGTCCGTCCGCAGAGCAGGTGAAGCGGCGGCTTGAGGCCGCGGGCCACAAGGTGGTGGTGAGCCCCGTGGGCAGCGGGTCGGCACAGCGGTTTCGGGTTCGCATCGGGCCTCTGAGCGATGAAGAGGCCAAGGGCGTGGTGGCCCGGGCCAAGCTCCAGGGCTACGACGCGGTGCTGGTGAAGGGGACTGCACCATGATGCACGACCTCACCTGGATTGACTGGGTGGCGCTGGTGGTGGTGGCCTCCTCGGCGCTTCTGTCTCTGCTGCGCGGCCTCCTGCAAGAGGTGGCGTCGCTTGCGATCTGGGTGCTGGCCATCGTTGCAGGCAGTCGGCTCGCGCGGTTTGTAGCCGATCCGCTCAAGGAGTGGCTGGCCGAGCCGCTGGCGCTCACCCTGGGCTTTCTGATCATTCTGGTGGTGGTCCTGCTGCTGGGCCGGCTGGTGAGCCTCACCCTCAAAGAGCTGGTGAAGGCATCGGGGGCCAGCTTTGTAGACCGCATCATGGGTGCGGTCTTTGGCACCTTTCGGGGTCTGGTGATCATGGCCGTGCTCGCAGTTCTGGGCGCCATGACGCCACTCACGCTTCAGCCTGCCTGGCAGAAGGCCCATGTCCGTCCTGCCCTTGAGTGGTCGATCCAGGTGCTTACGCCCTGGATGCCCAGTTTTGTGTCGAGCCGTATCCCCTCTGAAATTCTGAAAGGTTCCTAACCATGTGCGGTGTCGTTGCAATCGTCTCGACCACTCCAGTGAACCAGATGCTCTATGACGCGCTGCTGCTGCTTCAGCATCGCGGCCAGGATGCGGCTGGCATTGCCACTGCGCAGGGCAAGCGAATCAACCTGGCCCGGGGCAATGGCCTGGTGCGCGATGTCTTCCGAACCCGTGACATGCGCAACCTCATGGGGGAGATGGGCATCGGTCATGTGCGCTACCCCACAGCGGGTAGCGCCCTGAGTGCCGAGGAGTCCCAGCCCTTCTATGTAAACGCGCCATTTGGCATTGTGCTGGGCCACAACGGCAATCTCACCAATGCGGCCGAGCTGCAGGACGACATGTACCAGCGCGATCGTCGCCACATCAACACCGAGAGCGACTCTGAGGTGCTGCTCAATGTGATGGCCCACGAGCTCCAGCAGGCCGTCAGCGGGCTCACCCTCGATCCCGATGCGGTGTTTGCTGCCGTCACCGTGCTGCATCAGCGCGTGCGGGGCGCCTATGCCTGTGTGGCGATGATCCCTGGCTTTGGTGTGGTGGGCTTTCGTGATCCCTATGGCATTCGGCCCTTGGTGCTTGGGGAGCTTGATGGCCCCAGGGGCAAGGAGTACATGCTGGCCTCGGAGTCGGTTGCGCTGGAGGCCCTGGGCTTCAGGCTGGTGCGCGATGTGGCCCCGGGCGAGTGTGTGGTGCTCACCCAGAGCCGTGAGCTCTTCTCCAAGATCTGTGGGGAGCCCAAGGGCCTGAACCCCTGCGTGTTTGAGTATGTCTACTTCGCTCGTCCGGATTCACTCATGGACGGCATCTCGGTCTATGACGCCCGCCTCAAGATGGGCGAGACGCTTGCACTGGAGGTGGTGAAGCGATTTCCCAAGGGGGATATCGATGTGGTGATGCCCATCCCCGACTCCAGCCGCCCAGCCGCACTCCAGCTGGCCATGCACCTCAATGTGCCCTATCGCGAGGGCTTCATTAAGAACCGGTATGTGGGCCGAACCTTCATCATGCCCGGCCAGGAGGTGCGTCGAAAGTCGGTGCGCCAGAAGCTCAATGCCATGGCCTCAGAGTTCAAGGGAAAGAATGTCCTCATCGTGGACGACTCCATCGTGCGTGGAACCACCAGCCGAGAGATTGTGAGCATGGCCCGTGAGTCTGGCGCCAAGGGCGTGATCTTCGCCTCGGCCGCGCCGCCGGTGCGCTTTCCCAATGTCTACGGCATCGACATGCCCACCCGCCATGAGCTGATTGCCCATGGCCGAACCGACGACGAGATCTGCGAGGCCATCGGTGCCGATTCGCTCATCTATCAGGGCATTTCCGAGATGAGAGACGACGTCCAGGGATTCAACCCAGCCGTGAAATGCCTGGAGGCCTCCTGCTTTGATGGCCACTACATCACGGGCGATGTCACGCCTGCGCTGCTCGATCGCCTGGAGGCTGCGCGTGGATAAGCACTCCGGCCGGCCGGGCTTTGGGTTTAGCACCCTTGCAGTACGGGCTGGCACCGAGCGGTCGTCGTTTGGTGAGCACAGCGAGGCGCTCTTTCTCACCTCGAGCTTTGTCTTTGAGGATGCCGAGCAGGCCGCCCGGCGGTTTCAGAACCAGGAGGACGGAACGGTCTACTCCCGGTTTACCAATCCTTCGGTGCAGATGTTTGAGCAGCGGCTTGCTGCCCTGGAGGGCGCGGAGGACTGCGTGGCAACGGCCTCTGGCATGTCGGCCATTCTTGCAGTGTGCCTAGGGCACCTGAGGTCGGGAGATGAGATTCTCACCACCCCCAGCCTCTTTGGGGCCACGCTGCAGCTCTTTGAGAACTACCTCACCAAGTTTGGCATCAGCATCTGGATGGTGCCGCTCACGGATGCCTCAGCCTGGGCCGATGCGATCGGCCCCAAGACCAAGCTCATCTACCTCGAAACCCCCTCCAACCCCCTGCTTGAGATTGCCGATTTGGAGGCGATTGGTTCGGCCGCCCGGGATCATGGGGTGATCACGGTGGTCGACAACTGTTTCTGCACGCCCGCGCTCCAACGGCCGCTGGGGTATCCCATCGACCTGGTGCTGCACTCAGCCACCAAGTACATCGATGGTCAGGGCCGGGTGCTGGGAGGAGCAGTGGCAGGGCCCAAGGCCCTGGTCGACCCGATTCGTCAGGTGGTGCGCACCTGCGGGCCCTCGCTCTCGCCCTTTAACGCCTGGGTGCTGCACAAGTCGCTTGAGACCCTCAAGATTCGCATGCAGGCCCACTCGGCCTCAGCCCTGGCCTTGGCCCAGTGGCTGGAGCAGCAGCCGCAGGTGGCTCGAGTGCTCTACCCGGGCCTGGCATCGCACCCTCAGCATGCCCTGGCCATGCGCCAGCAGTCAGCCGGTGGGGCGGTGGTCTCGTTTGAGCTCAAGGGCGACTCGCCCGAGGCGCTTCAGCAGGCGGCCTTTCGGCTAGTCAATGCGGTGGAGGTCTTCTCCCGCACAGGCAACCTGGGCGACACCCGGTCTATCATCACGCACCCGGCCTCCACCACCCATGGGCGGATCTCAGAGGCGGCGCGCCAGAAGGCGGGCATTGGCCAGGGACTCATCCGTCTCGCGGTGGGCCTTGAGGACCTTGAAGACCTCATCCAGGACCTCTCCCGAGGGCTCTAGGAGGGCAGCCGTGCGGGTGCTCTGCATCTCGCTGGTGCTGCTGCTGTCGGCCTGCGCAAGCCGGGGGCCGGCTCCGGTGCGTCAGCCTTCGTTGGGCCAGCTGCCTGAGGCCCGCCTGGAGGCCTCTGAGCGGGGCCTCTCCGAGCCTGCCATCCAGGCCTTCTCTCTTGTGGGCACACCCTACAAATGGGGCGGCAACACGCCTTCCAGTGGCTTTGACTGCAGTGGCCTGGTGGTCTATGTGATGCAGCGCTCGGTGGGGGTGCGGCTTCCCCGAACGGTGGAGCAGATGAGCCGGGTGGGCCGTGAGGTTGATGCGGCCGACCGGCTGCCTGGTGACCTGGTCTTTTTCAACACCACGGGCGAAACCTATTCGCATATGGGCATTTACATCGGTCAGAACCGGTTTGTGCATGCGCCGGCCAAGGGTGGAACGGTTCGGCTGGAGGGCCTGGTGAGCAGCTACTGGGGCCCTCGAATCACCGGCTTTCGGCGGCTCACTGGGGGCTAGTGGAAGTCTCTCGATCGACGCTGCACCACCCCCCCGAGGGCCTGGGCGAGTAGTGCCGTGTGGTCTTCAATGCGCAGGCTTACGAGGTGGTGGGTCTGCCAACGGCCATAGGCGGTAATCACCTGGCCCTGCAGGCAGGCCTGCTTAAAGCGTGCGAGCACGTCGGGCCAGACAATGAGGTTAATGCTGCCGGTCTCATCTTCGAGGGTCATGAAGACCACCCCTTTGGCTGTGCCGGGTCGCTGACGATGAGTGACCAGCCCGGTGGCACGGGCCAGCCGGTCGCTGGGCATCTGCTTGAGCTCAAGGGCGGGCACGCTCTTGAATCGGCTGCGCAGCTGGTCTCGAATGAGGGCGATGGGATGCCGGCCGAGGGTGAGGCCTAGGCTTGCATAGTCGGACACGAGGCTGCTGGCCTCGGTGGGCTCGGGCAGCAGGCTGGGGGCGAGCCTGGGCTCTTGAACCTGGCTCGGGCTGAGCACGCCCTTCATGGGCTCATGGCCGGCGGCCACCCAGCTGGCGACATGCCGATGGCCTGCAAGGCTTTCAAGTGCATTGGCGGCAGCCAGCGCCTGTAGATCGGTGCGGCTTAGGGCTGCGCGCTGGGCGAGGTCTTCAACAGACTGAAAGCGGCCCTGTTCTAGTCGGGCCTGCACGATGCGCTCCATGGCCTCCTCCGGTAGCTGTGCGATGCGGTTGAGGCCCAGGCGCACGGCCCAGAGCGGGCCCGATGAGGAGCTCGGGGGCGGCTCGAGGCTGCTGCCCACGGTGCTGTGCTGCACATCGACCGCCCGCACCTCCACGCCATGGGCCCGTGCGTCCCGCACGAGCTGGGCGGGGGCATAAAAGCCCATGGGCTGGCTGTTGAGCAGGGCCGCGAGAAAGGCATCGGGGTGATGACGCTTGAGCCAGCAGCTCACATAGACCAGCAGGGCAAAGCTCGCTGCATGCGACTCGGGGAAGCCGTATTCGCCAAAGCCCTGGATCTGGGCAAAGACCCGTTCGGCAAAGTCGCGGGTGTAGCCACGCATGAGCATGCCGTTGATAAGCCGGTCTTCGAAGGGCCCCAGGCTGCCCCTGCGACGCCAGGCCGCCATGGCCCGTCGAAGCTGGTCGGCCTCGCCTGGGGTGAAGCCGGCCGCAAGAATGGCCAGCTGCATCACCTGCTCCTGGAAGATGGGCACCCCCAGGGTGCGCTCCAGTGCAGACCGAACCGCAGGGCTGGGAAACTCAACCGGCTCCAGGCCCTGGCGACGGCGTAGGTAGGGGTGGACCATGCCGCCCTGGATGGGCCCGGGGCGAACAATCGCCACCTCAATCACCAGGTCGTAGAAGCAGGCGGGCTTGAGCCGCGGCAGCATGCTCATCTGGGCCCGAGACTCAATCTGAAAGACGCCCACTGTGTCGGCGGCCTGAATCATCTGGTAGGTGGGCTCGTCTTCTGCAGGCACCTCCTGCATGGGCAGTGGGCCCTGCAGCCCGAGCTTCTGGCCGACCAAATGCAACGCCCGTTGAATGGCTGAGAGCATGCCCAGCGCCAGCACATCCACCTTGAGCAGGCCCAGGGCATCGATGTCGTCCTTGTCCCATTGAATGATGCTGCGCTCGGGCATGGCTGCGTTTTCAATGGGCACGAGCTCGCTTAGGCTGTGGCGGGCAATCACGAAGCCGCCCACATGCTGTGAGAGGTGGCGTGGAAAGCCCAGCAGCTGATTGGCCATGCGGGCCCACTGCTCGAGCTCGGGCATGCTGGGAGGACTGGGCAGGGCCTCGGTCTGCGGCAGCTGGGCGAGCCGGGCCAGGCCTTCTTCAATCGAGGCCTGAAGGCCAGGGGCCAGAATCGATTTCCCCTCCCACCAGCTGCGCCCCTTGGCGGCTAGGTCGACCAGGATGGGGCTGAGCCCCAGGGCCTTTCCGCTGTCGCGCAGGGCCGACCGAGGGCGGTAGCGAATGAGGGCTGCGGTGAGGGCGGCACGCTCTCGACCGTACTTGGTGTAGAGGTACTGGATCACCTCCTCACGACGCTGGTGTTCGAAGTCGACATCAATGTCGGGGGGCTCGTTGCGCTCTTTGGAGATGAAGCGTTCGAAGAGCATGCTCATGCGTGAGGGGTCGACCTCGGTAATGCCCAGGCAGTAGCAGACCGCAGAGTTGGCGGCAGAGCCACGGCCCTGACAGAGAATGCCGCGCGAACGGGCAAAGGCCACGATGTCGTAGACCGTGAGGAAGTAGGGCTCGTACTGCAGGTCGGCAATGAGGCTGAGCTCGTGCTCAATCTGCTGGCGCACCTTGGCCGGCATGCCCTGAGGAAACTGGCTGGGCGGAAAGCGCTGGCGGGCGCCTTCTTCGGTGAGGTGGCGCAGCCACTGGGCGGGTGTGAGCCCTGTGGGCACGATCTCATCGGGGTATTCGTAGCGCAGCTCGCTAAGAGAGAACTGGCACTGCTCGGCGAGCGCGAGGCTGGCCTGCAGGTGCTCGGCTGGATAGCGTCGGGCCATGCGCAGACGGGGCTGCAGGGCACGCTCTGCATTGGTGCTGAGGGCCTGGCCGCATTCGGCCACCGAGCAGCCCATGCGGATGGCGGTGAGCAGGTCGGCCAGGGGCTTCTGGCTGCGGCGATGCATGAGCACATCGCCGGTGGCCACCAGCGGCATGCGCAGCAGCGCGCCCAGGGTGATGAGCTGCTGCTGCCAGGCGCGGTCGTCGGCCCGCAGCCAGAGGCTATAGGCCAGTGAGACCCTGCTGCCAAACTGGGCCTTCATCCAGCGGCCCTCAGGGTGAAGGCTGGCCTCGGACTGAATGGGGCTGGGCAGCCAGAGCACCAGGCAGTTGGCCATGGTGTTGGAGGAGAAGTCTTCGGGGCTGAGCGAGTACTGCCCCTTGTCGGCCCGCCGGCGGCCCAGGGTAATGAGCCTGCAGAGCTCGGCCCATCCGGTGCGATTGCGCACCAGGAAGGCCAGGCGCAGGCCATTGCTTAAGACGAACTGCGCCCCGTGAATGACCTGGATGCCCAGGGACTCTGCGGCCAGGTGGGCCCGCACGCTGCCCGAGACGCTGGCCTCATCGGTGAGGGCCAGGGCCTTGTAGCCCAGTGCATGCGCGCGTGCGACGAGGTCTTCGGGGTGGGAGGCGCCCTGCAGAAAGCTGAAGTTGCTGCGGCAGGCCAGCTCGGCATAGTCCATGGCCAGGGCCTATCCAAAGAGGCCGTGCAGAAACCATTCGTGGCTTGGGCTGCGAAAGACCCAGACCAGCCGCTGGTCTTGGGTCTCGGCCACGAAGTAGTCGCGTCGCAGTGGCGTGGCCCACCACTCGCCCTCGATGCGCTCGGGGCCTGCCCGCAGACGCAGGGGCCCTTCGTAGAAGGGCTTGTTGGCCCGCATGGGCAGAGGCAGAGGGGCCTCAAGCAGCCAGAGGGGACGAGGGGGAAGGGCGCTTGGGGGAAGGGTGCTGAGCGCTGCGGCACTGAGAGGCGGCGCACTGAGAGGCGAGGCGCTGGGGGGCTGAGCCTGCAGGGGGGCGAGCTGGCTGGCCGACTCGGGCTGATGGCTGTTGTGCAGGTGGATGCGCAGCACCTGCTGGTCGCCCAGCCGGGCCTGGAGCCGCTCACAGAGCAGCCGCAGCTGGTCGGACTGGTGGTGGGCTCCGCCGAAGAAGTCGAGGGTTTCGAGTGCGAGGGGCTCGATGGCGCAGACCTTGAGCCGGATGAGATGGGCCGCTGCGGGCAGGGACTCCTGTTCGAGCCTCTGGCTGAGCAGGGCCTGAATCCGGCTGATCTGGCAGCTGGGGTTGGCCAGGCCAATGCGCACCTGGTGTGCCTCGCGATGGCCATGATGGAAGTAGAAGTGGGCCTCACGCAGCCCGCACTGCTGGGCCTGCAGCCAGGCCACACAGCCCTGTAGCAGCCTGCGACAGCCCTCCAGCAGCAGGGCCCGGTCGTGGCTGGGCTGGGTGAGCTCGATTGACTGTTCAAAGACCTTGGGCAGCACCAGCGGGCTGCGCAGATCGGGCCTGCGGCCCAGACCGGCATCGATGGCCTGTAGGCAGCCGGGCCCCAGCCGTCGAGCCAGGCCAGGCCGTGGCAGCCGCAGCAGCGGGCCGAGGGTATGCAGCCCCATGCGATCTAGGCTGCTGAGCTTGGGCTGTAGCTCGGGAATGCAGCGCAGGGGCAGGCTGGCTAGGGGCGCGTCTGCGGGGGCGGCCCAGGCCACTCGCCAGTCGGCTGCACGGGGGGTGGGCCCCCAGGCCATCTGCACTCCCGGATCGGCCGGCCATCCCAGGCTGAGCCAGCCCGTGCGCAGCCGCTCGAGCAGGGCCTGCAGGCCTCCCCAGAGCCTGAGGCTGGGCGAGACTTCCAGCAGCAGGCTGTTGGGCCACTGCCCCAGGCTGACATCGGGCGTGAACTGCAAGGCCCATTGCCCCATGCGCAGGCGAACCGACTCAAACGACTCTTCGAGGGAGAGCCGAACGCTGAGGGGCGCGATGGGGGCGTTGTCGGGGCTATTGGCGCAGGCTGGAAACTGGCAGGCGATCCAGAGCATGGCCAAGACCCTGAATTTGCGCGGTGGAGAGCGAGGGCCGCACAGGGGCGAGTGTGGGGGCCTGCGGCTGGGGCTCTTGCAGGGGGCGCAGGGCGCGGCTGGGCAGCGGCAGGTTGACGAGGATGGGGTCGACCTGAACGGGCCCTCGGCGTTTGAGTAGCTGGACTGCCAGGCCTGGATACTGGCGTGGCAGCAGGGCTAGCCGGAGCGGCGCTGCCGAGGCCTGGGTCTGCACAGCGAGTGGGCGAAAGAGAAAGACCGGCCCCTTGGCGTGGCGTGCCGCCAGCTGAAAGCGGCGGATGTGTTCTGGCCGGGTGGGCTCATCGAGCCAGGCCAACAAGGCCCCGAAGCTGTTGGACTTGAGGCTCTGCTCGAGTGCCCAGAGACGATCGGCGGCCTGCTTGGCCCGGATCACCAGAAACTGCTCGGGGGCGAGGCCCAGGGCAGCAAGGGCAGGGCCATAGGGCAGCTGTGGCGGAGCGAGCAGCAGGATCTGCTTGCCGGCATGGGCAAGGCGACGCAGGGCGGGGGCCAGCAGGCGCAGCTCGCCCACCCCCACGGCGCGAACCAGGAGCTCGGTGAGGCTGCCGCTGGGCCAGCCCCCACCGGGGAGCTGGGCATCGAGGGCGGGGTGGCCACTGGGAACTGCGGGCTGGGCCTGGCTGGCATGGCCAGAGGCCTGCCAGAGGTCGGGGTGCAGCTGCACCAGCTCTTGGATGGGGCGGGGTGCGGTGGTCATTTAGAAGCCCCGAATAATGCCCACGCCCAGGCCCTCGATGGTGAGGGACTGGCGGCGGATGTCGACCTCGATAGGCTGGTAGTCGGGGTTGTCGGGCTTGAGCCAGACGGTGTGCCCCTGACGCTCGAACCACTTAACCGTAACCTCATCCTCTAGGCGGGCGACCACCATCTGGCCATTGCGGGCCTCGGGCAGCCCCTGCAGGGCTTTGACGGCGAGCAGATCGCCATCGAGGATGCCGGCATCGCGCATGCTGAGCCCGCGAACCTTGAGCAGGTAGTCGGGCTTGGCCTTAAAGAGGCTGACATCAACCTGGAAGTGCTGCTCAATATGCTCGGTGGCTAGCACCGGAGAACCCGCGGCTACGCGGCCCACCAGGGGCAGACTGAGCCCGGCCAGGAGGCTGCGGCCACTGGCGCTGAGGCTGCTGCCGAGGCCGGCCGATGCCGCCTGGGTGCCCATGAGCCGAATGCCTCTCGAGGCCCCGGCTGTGAGCTGGATGGCGCCCTTGCGCTCCAGGGCCTTGAGGTGCTCTTCGGCAGCATTGGGCGACCGAAAGCCCAGGGCCTTGCAGATCTCAGCCCGGGTGGGGGGAAAGCCTGTTTCTTGCAGATGGCTTTGGATAAACTCGAGAATCTCTTGTTGGCGTGGCGTGAGTAGTTTCATCAATCGGCCTCTTGGGTACTGGTTTTTTATACAGTACTCTGGGCCTTATCAATTTGCAAGCCCCGATCTGCAAGTCCCTAGACACCATGAGCTATGATTTCTTACCTAAGTAAGACGAATGAGGGGTTTCAACTGTGAAAACAGTGACCGTGTCGGAAAAAGGCCAGGTGGTCATTCCCATTGCGCTGCGTCGACAGTACGGCATTGAGCCGGGAGATCGTCTAGAGGTTATTCCTGAGGCGCAGGGGTTTCGTCTGGTGGTGGAGTCCGATCGCAAGGCGAGATCTGCGCGCGAGTGTCTGGGCCTCGCTGGCTACTCTGGCCCCCGGCTATCACTCGAGGATCTTGACCCGGCAAGCCTGTCCAAGCCGTGAATGCAATCGACACCAATGTTCTGGTTCGCCTGCTCGTAGCCGATGATATGAGGCAGGCGCAGCAGGCCGCTGAACTGATCGATTCGGGCCAGGCTTTTTTTGTCCCGATTACTGTGGTGCTGGAGCTTGAATGGATTCTGAGAGGGTTTTACAAGCTTAAGCCGTTGGAGGTTCAAAAGAGCCTCGAGGGACTGCTCTCCATTCGCACGCTGCATTTTGAGTCGGAGTCACGCGTTCAACGCGCCGTTCAGGGGCTTGCGGATGGCTTTGATTTTGCCGACCTCTTGCATCATCTCGCAGCTGATGGCTGCGATGTCTTCTATAGCTTTGACCGTAAGCTGAGTTCGCGAATGGCCCGTATGGGCCGGCTGCCTCCTGTGCTTAAACCTGGACAGGCACCATGAGCACCCAAGCACTCAAATCCCTTCAGCGTTCAGACTTCCCCCATTTCCAGGTGATTCCCACCCGCTGGATGGACAACGATGTCTATGGCCATGTGAACAACGTGGTGTACTACAGCTACTTCGACACCGTGGTGAACCAGCGGCTGATTGAGCGGGGCCTGCTCGATCTACAGTCCAGTGAGGTGGTGGGGCTGGTGGTGGAAACCAGCTGCAGCTACTTTGCCTCGATTGCCTTTCCGGATGTGGTGCACGCAGGCCTGCGCGTGGTCCGGTTGGGCAACTCCAGTGTGCGGTATGAGGTGGGGCTCTTTAAGAACGACGACCCGCAGATCTGCGCTGCGGGCCACTTCGTGCATGTCTATGTAAACCGAGCCACCCAGCGGCCTGTGCCGATTCCAGAGGCCTTAAGGGCAGACCTGGCAGGGCTTCAGCTGCCCGAGTAGGCTAGTCCACCCACTGGGTTTCTCTGCGGCCAATCGCCAGGCCGGTTCTTACCAGCAGAAAGAGAATGAGCGCTGTGGTGATGAGCACCATCACCCCTCCGAGCAGGCTTACCCAGGGTGCAGGCATGAATTGACCGTAGACCAGCACCGAGGTGGTGAAGGCAGCCGTGGGAAATGAGAAGGCCCACCAGGACATAAAGAACGGCAGCCGCATGAACCGCCGCAGCTGGCTTACCAGGAATAGCGCAAAGAACACGGCGAGACCAAACAGCAGCTGGCCAAACCCATCCATGCCATGGCCATCGGGATGCTGCTTGGTGAGCTGGATCCACGACAGAAAGGCCACCGTGGGTGGGGCCAAGAGGATGCAGAGTGTGGGAAGCAGCCGCTCGGGCAGGGGGGGCTGGACAAACAAGAGCCGGTCCATCACCACACTCATGAGCACCACCCAGAAGAGCAGCCCCACGCCAAAGAACCACCAGGAGAACTCCTCAAAGCCAAGCCGAACGCCCGCCAGGGGCAGGACCACATTGGCCACGGCTGGAATAAACCAGGCCGGGTTCGCGTGCGCGGGCTGAAAGCTGTCGCGGTGGAACCAGGCGTTGAGGACCAGAATCATGACCACCACCTGAAGCAGGGCCCCAATCGACCAGAGCACGAGCGCAAGGGGTGCGAACACGCCCAAGGCCACGGTGCCCAGCAGCGCAAA
>JBEAMW010000047.1:0-16090 GCA_041165705.1 Pseudomonadota bacterium | reverse complement strand
CCCCACCGTCAGGTTCGAGAGCTGCGCTGTGGAGAGTGAATCCACCTGGGTTGAGGTTAATCCCTCGATCTGACGCGTCGTCAGCACAGACACCTGCGCCGTGCTCAGATTCGAGATCTGGGCCGTCGTCATCGCAGCCAGATCCGCCGTCTCAATCGCAGCCACCTGCGCCGTGCTCAGGTTCTGAACCTGAGCAGCCGTCAATGCAGAAGACTGAGTCGTGTTGAGTGCAGCAACCTGCTTGGTATCAAACGCCGAAACCTGCGCAGTGCTCAATGCAGCAACCTGGGCCGTGGTCAACGAAGTTACTTGTCGAGTCGTAAGCGAAGCAATCTGGGCCGTCGTCAGATCATCAAGCCTGGTCGTGTCAATCTCAACCAGATCCCGCGTCTCTAGCGCAGCAATCTGACTAACCGTCAGGTTTGAGAGCTGCGCCGTGGAGAGAGATGCAACCTGGGTTGAGGTTAAGCCTTCCACCTGACGCGTCGTCAGCGAGGACACTTGCGCTGTGCTCAATCCGGACAACTGGGCTGTGGTCATCGCAGCAAGATCAATTAAATCGACACCGGTGATTGCCGCTGTTCCGATGAATCCCACTTGCACATTGGTTAACTGAACAAGCTGACCTGAATTCATTGAAGCAAGCTGACCTGAATTCAAAGCCTGAATCTGAGCGGTGCTCAGATTCGCCACCTGGGCTGTCGTCAGCCCCTCAACCTGACGCGTCGTCAGCGCAGACACCTGCGCCGTGCTCAGATTCGAGATCTGGGCCGTCGTCATCGCAGCCAGATCCGCCGTCTCAATCGCAGCCACCTGCGCCGTGCTCAGGTTCTGAACCTGGGCAGCCGTCAGCACCGCCGCCTGGCGCGTGCTCAAGGCAGCAATCTGCTTCGTATCTAATCCAGCCACCTGCGCCGTAGAAAGCGCAGCCACCTGGGCTGTCGTCAGCCCCTCAACCTGACGCGTCGTCAGCGCAGACACCTGCGCTGTGCTCAGATTCGAGATCTGGGCCGTCGTCATCGCAGCGAGATCTGCGGTTTCAATTGCGCTGAGCTGAGTCGTAGTGAGAGAAGAGATTTGGGAAGTCGTAAGCGCGGCAGCCTGGTTGGTTTGCACCGCAGCAATTTGCTTCGTGTCAAGGGCAGAAAGCTGTGCCGTGGTGAGCGCGGCGAGCTGCGCAGTGCCAATTGCAGCGATATCGCGCGTTTCTATCGACGCAAGCTGAAGGGTGGTGAGTGCCGCAACCTGTGCCGTGGTGAGTGCAGCAAACTGGCGCGTGATCAGCGCAACCATCTGCTGGGTGGTGAGATTGTCGATGTCCGCGACCTCAAGCGCCGCAACCTGTGCAGTGCCCAGAGCGGCGACTTTGACGCCCATGTAGGCGATCTGTGTCTCGATCAGCCCAACAATCTGCTCAGCTGTGAGCGCTTCAATCTGCCGGGTGCTGAGGGCTGTGAACTGAGCTTCGGTTAGGCCAGAGACTGCACTGGTGGCAATCGTTTTGACCTGTGTCGTGGTGAGCGATGCAATGTCAGAGGTGGCAACCGAACCTATGGTTGCGTTGCTCCAGCCGGTAACTGTCGAATTTTCGATGGCCATCTTGGATCCTTGTCGCTTCACGCAGGCGCAATGCGCCCACCTTTTCTAGTTCTCTCAATGGTCGGCCCCGCAGATTAAAACTTGAGAGGGAATGTGAATAAATCTATTGAGGACGCCCAAAAATCTCTTAAGCAAAAAAAGTGCCGACTTATTTTCGACCGTGGTTAAATTTCTGAATCGCGGCCGCATCCATGCGCTTCATCTCGGCCAGTTCCTTAATCGAGCGAGCGCGTTCGGCTTCCCGTTCTTGAAGCGAATCCATTTTCTGTTCTTCGCGCCGCGCCTTTTCGTATAGGTCTGACTGGCGGCGACGATGCTCCAGAAGCAAACCGCGCTCTCGATCCATGTTCTGCATCGCCGCGGAGAGGTTGGTCACAAACACATTAATGACCCGAATCTCTGACATCTGCAGATGGCGATCAGGTTCCCGCAGACGCGCTGCGTTCTCTTTGAGGAGCGCACCCACCTGTAACCTTCTTTGGTCGAGACGGTGAATCAAGTCATCGATCTGGGCCAGCGCTCGCCTCGCTTCCTCCGACTTCTTCTCGGCAAGCTTTCCCAAAATCTCCCAAGGCTTACTCATGAGCCCCTCCCAAACCGCCCACCCGCATTGGCTGGGCTGGCGGCTCTTGGCTGAGCAGCACGCTGCGCCGCAGCAATCTGGGCCTGAGCCTGGGCTTGAGCCGCTCTCTGTCTTGCCTCAGCCTCCTGCGCGAGGCGCGCTATCAGCTGCTGGGAGTCCTCAAAGCCCACACTCTCATCCATGCTCTGCACGAGGAACTGTTCCATCACTGGGCGGAGCCGAATGGCCTCATCGAGGTCTGGATTTGCGCCCTGTTGGTAAGCGCCCACTTGTATAAGATCGAGGTTTTGTTGGTAGAGCGACCAGAGGCGCCTAAACCGGTTGGCTCGCTTGAGCTGATCTGGCGGAAGAAGGTTCTGAATCACCCGCGAGACGCTGCCATTGAGGTCAATCGCGGGGTAATGCGCGGCATCTGCCAGGGCACGCGAGAGCATCACCTGCCCATCCAGAGAGGCTCGAGCAATATCCACAATTGGGTCATTGCCGTCGTCGCCCTCGGCTAGAACGGTGTAAATCGCAGTAATGCTGCCGTGGCCGAAACGGCCCGCCCCAGCCCTCTCAATCAGATTGGGCAGAAGACTGAAGACCGACGGGGGGTAGCCCTTGGCGGTGGGGGGCTCACCCACAGCAAGCCCAATCTCCCGCTGCGCGTGGGCCACACGCGTGAGGCTGTCAACCAGCAAGAGCACATTCTTGCCTCGGTCTCGAAAGTATTCGGCAATGAGGTGCGCATACTGTGTTGCCTTCAGTCGCAGGATGGCAGAGACGTTCGCAGGCGCGGCCACCACCACACTTCGTGATAGGCCCTCAGGCCCCAGGCTCTCCTGAATAAAGGCCTGAACCTCTCGACCACGCTCACCAATCAGGCCAATCACCACCAAGTCGGCCTTGGTGAATCGCGTCATCATGCCCAGAAGGCTGCTCTTCCCCACGCCAGAGCCAGCCACCAGCCCGACGCGTTGGCCCTTGCCCATGGTGAGAAGGCCATTGATGGCCTTCACACCGACATCCAGCACATCATGGATGGGGCCCCGCTCCATCGGATTTACGGGCAACCCGAGCAGGCTCAGCATGTCTTTGCACTCGGGATTGGGCCGACCGTCGAGCGCCTCTCCTCTGGGCCCCACCACCCGCCCAAGGAGTTCTGGTCCCACTGGCGCTCTGGCCGACGATTCCACCACATGCACCCTTGCACCCGGACCAATTCCTCTCGGCTCAGAGAACGGCATGAGAAAGAGGGTCTGGTCCTGAAACCCCACCACCTCGGCCTCCACTCGGTTGTGTTCGTCTCCCACCACCTCGCAGACAGAGCCCAACGGCGCCATCAGCCCCCTGGCCTCTAGGGTGAGGCCAACCACTCGGGCCAGCGTGCCCATCCGTGACGGTGGGGGCGCCTGGCAGCGTTGCATCGCCTGATCAAAGGCCTCAGTCAGCATCAATCACCTCGTCCACGATATCGTCCATGGCGTCCTTCACGAGGTCCATGCTTCTCAGGAAACTCGCGGGCGGCACTGCCTGCTCGTCCTGCACCAACGCCCTCCAAAGGGCCTTGTGCCGTGTCTCAATCAGGTCTTCAATCACCGCACCATTCATACTCACGCGCAGGCTCCCCGGTGTCAGGGTCTCGTCCACACGGAGCTCCAGAGCCTCAGGAGGCGTGAGAGTTCCCGAGCGAATCTGTTGCAGATCTTGTGGATTCAGATAGACCGACACGGGCGATCGGGTTTCCTGCCCAAGCTCGAGGAGGGCTCGGTCGATGAGGCGGGAGATCGCCGCTGAGGACAGGGTGAGCTCACCTCGCACCAGCTGCTCTGCAAGATGCATCGCCAAACGTTTCAGCGGGTCATGAAAGCTGGCCGTGTCGCGGGCTCGACTGGCGAGGTCATCGGCCAGCTGATTGAGCCTCGCGGCGGCCGCTCTGGCGGGCGCCTCAAACTCCTCACGAAGAGACTCGGTCAGCATGGCCTTAGCCTCCTGGCGCCCCTCCTCTCTCGTCTGCTCGAGCAATTGCGGCAGGCCAGCCTCCGCGGCCTGCTGTCCTTGCTGCATGCCCTGTGCAAGGCCGGTGGCAAAGCCTGCCTGGCGGCCGGCCTCAAATGCCTCCTGGCGAAGTTCCTCCAGGACTGCCTCATCGAAGATATGACGGGCACCAGCTGCTTCAACCTTATCTGGAGATATCTGCGTCTGGGCAGTGGCCTCGGCCTCAAGCATGTCGGTGCTGGGTTCCTCGGACGCGACACCCTCCTCCTCGCCCGACTCAGCTGGGGGGGGCTCGCTGGCTTCCTCCTCCACTGGGCTTGTGTTCTCTTGAGGCTGCTCCATCAACGCCTCAGGATTCGTCTCTGCAGGGGGCTCAGAAGGCATCGAAGGCGCCTCGACGGGCGGCACTGTAACTTCTGGATCAGGCGTCTTGTGCCCCCCCTGGATCACCGGCTTTGGATTGGCCGGAATCGGAAAGGGTTTGAAAACCACTTTTTCGGGCACACCCTTGACGAAGCCGGAGCTCTCTCGCGGCGCCGTGAGGCTAACCTGGAGCTCCGTGTGACTTGGCGCCTTGAATAATGGGCTTTGCTCAGCAGGTCGAACAATCTGCGTGCGCACGGGTGGGCGCTTGCGGGGCCAGAGTTCCGCCTCAAACAAAGTCGTCCCCTCGGCCGGCTAGCATGATCTCGCCTTTGTCGGAGAGCTTCTTGGCCAGGCGCATGATCGACTTCTGGGCGTCTTCTACATCGGTGAGACGCAGAGGGCCCTTGCCCTCCATCTCGTCGATGAACATGACGCGCGCACGGCTGGACATATTGCCGAAGAACTTCTCCTTCACGGCCTCGCTGGCGCCCTTCAGCGCCACCATGAGTTGGTCTTGCTCTACATTGCGCATGAGGGTCTGGATGGAGCGGTTGTCCACCCCCACCAGATTTTCGAAGGAGAACATGTTGTCCTGCACCTTCATGGAGAGGTCGGGGTCGAGGCTGTTCAGCCCGCCCAGAATCGAGCTCTCCAGCTCACTCTTGGTGTAGTTCATGATCTTGGCAGCAGCCTTCACACCACCGAAGCTCGAACTCTTCGCAGACGAACTCTTGGAGAACTGCTGCTTCATGATCACTTCCAGCTCTTGCATGGCCGAGGGCTGAACGGTCTCGAGTGCAGCCACACGCTGAATCACCTCAGGCCGCACATCGGATGGCAGAAACGAGAGCACATCTGCCGCCACGTCAAAATCGCAGACGGAGAGAATGATCGCAATCACCTGCGGGTGCTCCGCTCGGATCATGTCTGCGATTGAACGCGCATCCATCCAGCGCAGAATTTCTAGGCCTTTGCTGGAGGACCCGGGCATGATTCGGCTGAGCACCGAGGCCGCCTTGTCTTCACCCAGTGCTCGCTTCATCACGTTCTCAACATAGTCGGAGCTGCCCAGCCCCAGGCTGGTCTGCTTCTTGAGCGTAGAAATGAACTCATCCAGTACCGCATCCACGGCTTCCTGGGAGAGGTCTGCCACGGACGTCATCGCCGCGCCGAGCGACTGCACCTCTTTGGGATTTAGGAACTTGATGATGTCTGCTGCCTGCTGCTCACCCAGTAGCAACATGAGGACCGCTGCCCGCTGCACATTGCTGAGCTCATCAAGCTCGGCCTGCACCGAGGGGGGCCGGCCACCAAATCCAGCCATCGGAAGCGCAGGCGTCTGGTCCTTCGCGGGGGCTTTGTCTTTTTCGTCTGCCATGTTCAGGGCTCCAGGGGATCAACCACCAGTGGGTCGCATCAGGGTTTTAAAGACATTGGCTACTCGGCCGGAGTCTTCGGACACCAGGAAACGGATGAGCGCCACCTTATCGTCGTAAGAGTTTGCCGTATTTAGGAGGTCGAGCGAGATGCTGGACTTCTTGGGCTTGAGCTTGGCCTTGATGTCCTCCAGCGTTTCGCCCTCCTGCATCTCCACCACGCCCATCTCTTCGGCACTGAGCTCGGGCTCAGGCAGCGGCTGGCCATCTGCACCGATCATCTTGCCCTCGGCATTGCGCATAGGCATTCCATCCGCGCCCAGGAGCTCTCCATTGGGGCCGAGCGTTGCTGCCTTCGCCGCCTCTGCCGCCTGCATCGCTTCGAGTTCGGCCTGCTGCTTCACCTGAGCAATCGCCAGCTGTTCTTGATGGATGCGTGCCAACTGCTCCGCGGAGAGGGTGCGCCCCGTGAGGAAGTTAATCACCGGGTTCACGATGGTGAGCAGGATAATCAAGAAGACCACTGCGGCCAGGCCAAGCTTCATGTTCTCCATCACCGTCTCGTTGGTATACCAAGGCCCCATGGGATCGTCCACCGGTGCAAATTTTGCGGGCACCAGGGTCACCACATCGCCCCGCTCCTCCTGAAACCCCACCACACCCTTCACGAGATTGGTGAGGCGATCCAGTTCCTCCTGGGAGTAGCCCTGAAGGCCCGCAGGCGCAGGCGTTGCGCCATCGGCAGCCGGAGCTGCAGGGGTTTGGCCGCCAGTCTTTTCGTTCACCACAACCGCTACCGAGATGCGCTGGACGTTGCCCATGGGGTTCTTCACATACCGAACGGTCTTATCCACCTCGTAGTTGCGAGTGGCGCGCTTGCTGAGCGTCGTGCTCTCCTGGAGCGCGTCGTCCGTACTCGCACCTGTTTCTTTGGTGGACTCCACAGGAGGAGGCGGCGCATTGGTGAGCGAACCCGGCACTCCTTCGGCATTCAGGCGCTGGGTGCGGTCCTCGGCCAGAACCTCGGATCTCGTCTTGGGGCCTGTCTTGTTGCGATCAAAGTCTTCGCTCGCCGACTCGGACTGGGTGAAGTCGAGCACGACATCCACCTGGCTACGAACATTGGCCTCACCCAACACTGGCGTGAGGATCTGCATGATGCGGCTGCGATAGCCATCTTCTACCGTCTGCTTATGGGCCAACTGGGCCTCGGTGAGCCCCATCGGGGTGTTCTCTTTGCGATTGGTGAGCAGATTGCCCATGTTGTCCACCACGCTCACCGACTGAGGCGCGAGGTAGGGAATGCTCGATGAGACCAGGTGCACAATTGCATCCACCTGGCCCGCCGTGACGGCCCGGCCCTGATAGGGAGTCACCACCACAGAGGCCTTGGGCTGGGCGCGGTCGCGCACGAATACGCTCTGCTTGGGCAGCGCCAGGTGCACACGAGCAGCCTGTATGGTGCCAATCTGAGTAATGCTTCGCGCAAGCTCATTCTCCATGGCCTTGATGTACTTCACCTGTTCCATGAACTGGCTGGTGGTCATGGCGTTATCGCCATTGAGGGCGTCAATTCCGGTGGGGGCGGGCTGCTTGGGAATGCCTTTAGAGGCAAGGTAGATGCGCGCTTCGTGATACTTGTCAGCTGCCACGCTGAGCGCGCCGGTGGTGGGATCAATCTTTGCGTCGAAAGAGGCCAGCTTGAGTGCGTCCATCGCAAGCTGCTGGTCCATCTCCGACATGCCGGGCATGAGAGGCCGATAGGTCACCGGCTTGTTGCTCATCTGAAAGAGGCCCACAAAAATCAGCACCACCAGCATGATCAGGAAAATAGGCAAAGCCTTGCGCGCTGTGGGCGACTGAATTGTAGATCGAAGCACCGCCAGCGGGCCCGTTTCACGGCCTCCGTTCAGGCGATCGAGAGAGTCGCTGATGGTGGTCACAGCCTTGTCGGTGGCTACTTGCGTGGCAGCAGCCACCTTGCCAGCAACGGCTGGGACTCCACCCAGTGCCGAGGCCGCGCCGCCAGAGCCTGCGCCTGTATTTGAAGAACCCGCTGCTGCGGGGTTGGCGAGAGTGGCTTGATCGGTGGCCATGGCTCAGGTCCTTGAATCAGTGTTCACTAAACGGGCATGTTGAGAACGTCTTCGTAGGCCTTCATGATCTTGTTGCGGATCTGAAGCGTGGCCTCGAAAGCAAGGGAAGACTTCTGCATGCTGAGCACTACATCGGTGAGGGGTACGTTCTCGCCCTTCTCGTAGGCCTCTCGCATCCGTGAGGACTGAGACTGGAGATCGTTCACCTTAGAGAGCGAGCCACTCACCACCTCCCCAAAGCTGGGCTTGCCAACCGGGGGCGTGCTGGGCGGGATACCCTGAAGTGGGGTGGACACTTGAGGCGCAGACACCTGCGGCGCAGCACCCTGCACCTTGGCCTGATAGGCGCGGATCTGCGCCATCATGTCGGCCACACCTGTAGCCGTTGCGGCGGTTTTCTCGATCATGCTGCACCTGCCATCTTGAGCTGAGCCATCTTGTAACGCAGGGTGCGCGGGCTAATGCCCAGGCGCTTAGCGGCCTCGGCCTTGGTGGGTGCAGACTCGATTGCCCGCAGAATCATCTGATGCTCGTTGCTCTTCACGGCATCTTGAAGCCGAATGGGCTCAGCACTCAAGGGCGGCTCAGATACCGAGGCGGAGGCCGGGTTGAAAAGGTGCGGAACATCCCGAATCGAGTCCGACCAATTGAGAATGGCCTGAGTCTGCTGCGCAGCCTCGTCAAACAAGAGATGCTCACTTCCGATGGAGCCCCCGTGAGAGAGCACCAGCGCTCGTTGAATCACGTTATCGAGCTCCCGTACATTACCCGGCCAGTGATAGGAGCACAGCACCTGCATGGCGTCGTCCGACAGGCTGGGCGCCTGGGTGTGGCCCTGGAGCTGAGCCTGCCGCGCCAGGAACTGAAGCGCCATGGGAAGAATGTCCTCAGGCCGCTCACGCAGAGCAGGAATGCAGAGCTTAAAGGTACTGATTCGAAAGTAGAGGTCTTCTCTAAACTCTCTCGCCTCCATCGCTGATCGGAGGTCTTTGTTGGTTGCAGCCACGAGGCGAAAATCGACATCCACCGGGCTCTGGCCGCCAAGCCGTGTGAGCTGACGCTCCTGAAGTACGCGCAAGAGCTTGGCCTGGAGTGCAAGCGGCATCTCTCCGATCTCGTCGAGAAAGACTGTGCCTCCTTGGGCCTGTTCAAAGATGCCCTTGTGCTGGGAGATTGCGCCGGTGTAGGCGCCTTTCTCATGCCCGAAGAGCATGTCCTCCATGAGGTGCTCTGGAATTGCCCCACAGTTGATGGCAACGAATGGTGCCGATGCCCTGGGCGAGCCCTCATGAATAATCGTGGCAAGAACCTCCTTACCTGCGCCGGTAGGCCCGGTGATCAGAGTGGTGACTTGCGCCTGGGCCACACGCTGTGCCAGCGCTAATAGCTTCTGGCTCATAGGATCGGCAAACACAAAGGTCTTTTGTCTGAGCCGTGGGCTCTGCGCAGCCATCGAGTCAGGGCGGCTGGGAGGATCGGTGTGGATGCCCTCAGAGGAGCGAGGCTGAGCCACTTGCTCGGTCACCCACTCCAGGGCCTTGAGCCAACTGGCCTCAGAGAAGTCGTCTGAGGGAAGCACATGGCAGGCACCTGCACGCATCGCCTCTACTGCGAGACCAAATTCTTGGGAATGAATGCGACAGACGATGGGGACATCCTGCTTGAACCCACGAACCAGTGCTCGCACCTCTTCCAGCAGATCGATCCGTCCCACCAGTCGAACAATTACGACGGAGGCTGTCTTCAGCGCAGTGCGAAGATCGTCTAGGGTGCGAACAGGCAAGAGCCTCAGACCGGCAGCGGCCAGTCGATTGCGCTCGATCTCGCCTGCGACCTGATGCGGGTCCAGCCACAGCGCATTGCAGTCGATTGAATTCGTCACTTGAAGCCCCTCACGATGAAGTACAGAGCTAGAAGCAACAGATATGCCAGAAGCGGCGACGGCTTTCCGACGGCAATTGCCGCAGGGAATGCCCTTGCCGCATTAGCCGCGAGCCTCATCCAAGCCTCAATGTTTAACGATTGCGGCCGACTCCCAAGACATGAACCAAATGACGAGAGCCCTTCATCGGGTGGCGTTGGCCATCGCTGCGAGCGTGCTTCCATTCCAGCTTGGCGCGCAGACGCCTGGCTCAACAGATGCTACGAGCGCCTGTATTCCCCTGGACGGCATGACATTTGAGCTCACGGGTTCAGAGACCTTTTTGGTTCGCAAGGAGAGAGAATCGGTGGCCTTGGTGCGCACCCAACAGTTTCTCCCGGCTGGTCTGAGCTCCATGCGGTTTCTGGCCGATGAACTCTGCCCGTCGGGAGCGAAATCTCAGTTTGTGGTGAATGAGACGCTCTACACCGTGGCAGGGCTGCAGATGTTCTCAGGGAAACGCTCGGGACGAGCAACAGAAATTAACTCGGCAGGGACGGCTGCCACTGTGACTGCTAAAGCTCCGCGCTAGACGCGCACATTCACCAACCGCCCGCGTGGCTTAACTCGCGTTTTTTCTTGAGTGGCGGGCTCTTTACTGACCTCTTGCTTGGGCGTGAACCCCATGCACACCCGGCCATCCGCCGCAACCACTTCAAGACAGGGCGTGATCTTGCTCTTAAATCCCATGAGTTTGCAGGCGTAAGGCCGCCTTGGATCCCAGCTGATCGCAAAATAATGGCACGACCAGCAGTCTGGACGGGAGGGTTCCGGCGTTCCTTTTGGGTCAGCTTCGGTCACTCGAATTCACCTGGCTTAGCCTTGCAGCAACTGCAGCACACTCTGCTGACTCTGATTTGCCTGGGCCAGCACGGCTGTGGCCGCCTGCTGCATGAGCTGAGTCTTGGCCAACTCCGTGGAGGCTTTGGCATAGTCCGCATCTTGAATCTGCGACCGTGAAGCGGCCTGATTCATCGATGCGTTGCTGAGATTGTCCATGGTGTACTGTAGCCGATTCATCACTGCACCCATCACCGCGCGGGTTGCATTCACCTTATCCATCACGGCATCAAGCTTGGACAATACTGCGCTGGCATCGTCTCGGGTATCAATCTTGTTAACCTGAACGGCGTCATCAACATCGCCGGTGATCGTGCTGGTAATCGGGCCGCCTTTGCCAAAGTCGGCCAGGTCGATGGTGATGAGCTGACCTGCCGTGGCTCCAACCTGGAAAGAAATACGTCCAGTGCGCGGGGGCGTCATTTTGGAGGTGGCCTCATCCACCTCTCCACCAAAGGTGCCCTCCTGAAAGCCCAGGTCTTCAAAGTTGGAGTCGCTGTTGTATCCGTTTGCCCCCGGAGTGATCGAGAAGGCAGGGGCTGGTACGCGAGGATCTGTGGGAAACTGGCCCGGGGAAAGCTCAGATCCGATGAGCCGCACTCGACCATACACAGTTGCTGCCCCAGTGGAGGCTGATGTGGCGTCCGCTATTGCAGTCACAGCCCCGCTGGGAATCGTTGCGCCCAAGCCGAACTCGGATGCGTTGAGACTCGTGTCGTCGGTGCCATCTCCGTCGGCGTCGAATTCATCGTCGTGCCATATCGAGAGATTTCGACCGTCGATGGTTTCAAGCACCAGACCGCCCAACTCGCTCTTGGTGGCGTGAACCCCATGCCGGCCCGTAAAAGTGTTAATTCGATCGATTACCTCGTCTACTCGCTCACTGGTGGTGGATCCAATCGAAAAGTCCACTGAAATTTCGACGCCGTTGACAAATAGAGAATGTTGCCCAGTCGTTAGGGCTCGGGTTGCCTCTGTTCCTTCAATGGAAGCAGGCACAGTCTCAGCCCGAACTTGGGTTAGACCTGACATTCGATTGATCGCTGCTGCCATGGCAATAGCACTAGCTGCACGGTCGCTCGTGAGTGCGGTCGTGTCGGAGACATCATCGTCTCCGGCTACCGCCGCGGGTATGGCAATTCCGTTGATTTTGAGGTCGCCCGCTGACATTGCCACGACATCGTCGGCAGTTGTGACCACCGATCGAAGGGCGGTCGTCAAGGTAGAGACATTGTCTCTGAAGTCACCCACGGGCAAGCGCGCACGGGTGATGTCTCCGGTTGCCGTTGTGGACACCTGAATGGCAGTCTCTACCCGAGCTTCGAGGGAGTATGTACCCGCGAGAACACCGGTGCGCAGGCCAGTTCGTCCAGCGAAGACCGAGGATGTGGTGTCGAGATCATCGAATTGGACCTCAATGTTGCGGCCGTCTTCCGCTCTGAGCTGCACGCCCAGGGCGTCAGTGCCAGTATCTACAGCGACCACCCCAGTGAGGTGACTGATAAAGTTCACCGCCTCCACAACAGCCTCTCGGCTCGCCCGAGTGTTGTTGAGCACTGTTGTAATTTCTGGCGTGGAATACCCATTCACCATAAGCCTACCGGTGACGACTCCCCCTGCGGTCATACCTGTTCCGGATAGGATATTGGGGTTCACAACAGCCGCGACACCCGTTTCAGATGTCTTTCGGTTAATCGCTGCCGCAATTGCAATCGCACTTCCGGCGGCATTATTGGGCGGAGAGAGAGTGTCGTCATCAGCGTAGGAGGGGCCAATATTCACCCCATTGATGTGGAGGTCATCTGAACGCAGGCCGGGAATGCTGCCCTCAACGTCCACAGAGAGTGACACTGCGCGGCCCTCGAGTGATCCGTTCTGTGGCTCGCCCGCCTCATCGAGCACCTTAAAGGTGTAAGTGAGAGGAGTGGAGATAACCTTTGCGTTCTCACCTTCAGCAAGAAAGCTGATCGACGTCTCGTCTGTGCCGGCAGGAGCCGCAGGATTACCAGAAAGCGTCAGTGTGCCGGTGAGCGTAATTTCATCTCCACGCGTCGTGAGGAAGCGAGCCGTAATCTCATCTCCGTCCGCCTCAGTGCCATCCAAAGTGATATTGAGGCTTCCGGCCAGTAGGAATTCACCATTTAGGTTGAACGCCTCCGAACTGGCGTCTGACACGTCTACAGGGCCATAGCGCGTGACACTCCCAGTTCCGATTGTGATTAGGTCATCTACTAGGTCGTTTGAATTCGTGCTCGCCAACTCGTACAACGCATCAGTCTCATCCGAACTGTATGAAACTCGAACCAGAGTATCTCTGCCGTTGGCACCCTCGATGACCTCAACCCTTCGACCGGAGGCACCGTTAAATGCCTCGTCATTAATCAGCGCCGCAGCAACCTGAGCCGCCACTTCAAGGTCATCAACCCCACCGTCGTTGTCGTCATCGCTGAATTGAACTGTAATCTGGCGGCCGTCTTGGAGGGTGATGGTCTCTTGCTCGCCATCATTCTTACTGCTTCCATCAAGTTCGATCTCCTCTACCACCCCAAAGTCTCGACCTGACAACACACGCGAGGTGGTGGGGTTGATAAATACTGTGTCCACCTCGTCAGTAGAGGTTGCCTTGTATACGGGACGCTCGCCAACCGGAGTTCCTGTCGAGCCATTCAAGATTTTGAATCCGTTCCACTCGGTCATTTCGGCCGTGCGCGAAATCTCCTGCTTGAGCTGCTGGAATTCGAGGTCGAGGTAACTCCGCTGTTCGTTGTTGTTGGTGTCGTTAATGGCCTGGATGGCGAGCTCGCGCATCCGCTGAAGCATGTCAGTAATCTCGTTGGTCGCACCCTCGGCAGTCTGAATCAGCGCAATTGCATCGCCGGCATTTCGGAAGGCCTGATCGAGCGAGCGAATTTGCTGAGTCATGCGGGTTGCAATGGCGAGACCAGCCGCGTCATCCCCAGCGGTGTTGATCCGCTTTCCGGAGGACAGCTGCTCCATGGCCTTGGTGAGGGATCGCCCCGTCACCTGCAACGCGTTTTGACTAAATAAAGCCTTGGTATTCGTATTGATAACCGACATTCTTCTTCTCCTTAGCGACAGGACCTAGCCTGCAAGCCATCTCGATTCAGTCGAGACTGAGTTAAACCTTTAAAGCAGGTAGCATGCCAACCGCTGCACACCCGGCGGGCTGACATCAAGATTGAAAATTTCAATATTTTCATGGGTTTAGATGGCTCGGCATTTCCTGTCGGCAAAGCGGCAAGTGCTTGCCGTTTAGTCCTCAAGCATCCCAAACTGAGCGGAAAGTGCCTTGAACTCAGCTTCGAGCTCCTTGCTCTCGGGGAACTTCTCGTGAGCGGCAATCACCGCGTTCAGTGCCTCGGCGGGCTCCAAGGAACACCGAAGCGCCCGAACGAGCATCAGATGAGTCGTCACAGGTGAGCGATCTCCCTGAACGGAGATGAGCTTTCGCAGGTGAGAAACAGACTCATCCCAGCTCTCGGAGAGCATGGCCACCAGGCTTGCAATCGCAAGCACATCCTCGCTCTCGGGATAGAGGGAGATGGCCGCTGCGCTCAGCGCCTCAGCCATGGGCACATTCTTGTTTGCCACCAGGTGGGAGATCGTCTCGCGAATCTCCGCGGGCGAGTAATGATTGAGGAGTTCCTGAGGGAAGATCGAGAGATCCGAATGGCCCATCAGATTCTGAAATAGCTGCTGTGACATGAGTAAGCCCTCCGAGGCTGTTGAACAATGCAACAACCGAAGCAAACTCAGTGCCAAATAAAAAAGCCGGCGGGGTTGCCGCCGGCTTGGGATAAAGCGACTACTCGTTACTGCAGGAGTGCCAGAACACCCTGGGCCGACTGATTGGCCTGTGCAAGCATGGCGGTGGCAGCCTGCTGGATGATTTGAGCGCGAGCAAGCTCAGTGGTTTCGGTTGCGTAATCAGCATCCATGATACGGCTGCGTGAAGCCGACATATTTTGGCTGGCTTCGGACAGATTGCTCACCACATAATCCAAGCGATTCTGGAACGCACCGGTGCGAGCCTGAGCACTGGAAATCTGAGTGATTGCCGCATCAATCACGCTCAGGCTCTGACTAGCGCCGGCCTCAGACGTGATGTCGATTTCCGACACCTTCATACCTTCACTTTCCCCACCGAACACGCCCTCTCTAAAGCCCAGGGCAGAAAAATTGAGGTAGCCCTCTGCGCCAGCCTTGACAGTAAACTCGCTGTCTGAAGAGAGGGTTACGCGAGAGTAGTGCGTAATAGCTGCAGCCGCAGACGCTGTGCCAATAGTCACGTTGCCAAGGCCCAGCGCGGTGTTGGCGGCATCGGATCCGAGCGAAATATTTCGACCGTCTTCGGCACGAAGCTCTAGGGCGCCATTGAAGTTAGAGGCGGTCACTCCCGTTCGATCGGAATAATCATTGAACAGATTCACCACATCATCAATCGTGTAGTTGGTCAGGCTGGTGGTGATGGTTACACCATTGAGATACACGCTGGTGAGGGCTGCAGCGGTGAACGATTCTCCCCTCAGCACATTTGGTGCAGCGGTTGCGGTCACGCCATGCTCAGCAGTGCGTTCGTTAATGGCCGCAGCTATCGCAATGGCACTCGCTGACTTAACCGAGCTTCCGCCGGTGGTTTCGTCGGAAATTCGATCGTCTAGACCACTCGCAGCCCGAATGCTCACACCATTCAGAACGAGAGTGTCTCCGTTAAGGACACCCGCGTCACCTGAAGTGGGTGCACTACCAGCACCAGGGTTACCCCTCACGCGACTGGTGTAAGTTGCCGTGTCGGACTGGTAAGTGCCGGCGGCCAGCCCGGAGTCGGTTCGAGACCCTGCCAGCGAATGACTAATCTCAATGTCACGACCGTCGAGCGTATACAGACCAAAGGTGCCTACAGTTGTAGCTGCTGCACCAAGCCCGGTGACGGCATCTGTAAAGCTACCGCTGGTTTGGGTCAGCGAATGGACGATGTTTCGACCATCATCGGCAACTAGCTGAACGCCAAGGTTGTCGTCGTTGGTGTTGATCGCTCGAACACCCGTCTGGCCTGAGATGCGATTAATGGCCTCGACCACAGACGCACGAGTGTAGGCTTCGTCGGTAGAAGTGTAGATAGACACCGTAGAAACGCCGTTGATCGTAATAGTGCCCTCGCCGACCGCGCTAGCCATTGTGCCTGCGTAGCCGTGCACACGAGTTTCCAGAGCCTTCGCGTAAACACCTGTCTGGTCAGAAACGCGGTTGATTGCGGCTGCCTTCGCGATCGCGCTCGCAGCTGCATCGGCGGAGGAGGCGGTGTCAT
>JBEAMW010000046.1:0-47351 GCA_041165705.1 Pseudomonadota bacterium | reverse complement strand
CACGCACAGCTTCAGACATGAGGAGAACTCTTTCTTATGGTTTGAGACACCGAAATCCAATATACGCCACTCGGGTGTCACGAGGCTTGGTGGCGAGGTCGCCCTCCACCTGGCGCTCAGGCCCATACCACCAGGATCCGCCGCGAGTGATCCGCTGATCCCCCGACCCTCCGTCGACCCACTCCCAGACGTTGCCGCCCATGTCATACAGGCCATTGACACCCGGCCGCGTGGTTTTCACAGAGACATGGCCCGTTCCTCGGTCAAGGCTACCCTCAGGTGCGAGGCCTCGCAGGCCGGCACAGCCCTGCAGGCAATGGCTCGGCTGGGCACTCGGGCCATGAGGGTAGGGGAATCGTTTGCCCGTCACGAAGGGCGCAGGCGGGGCCTTGCGCTGTTCCAGATAGGCCGCTTGGGTCCACTCGCGGTCGGTGGGAAGGCGCTTGCCGAAGAACTGGCAGGCTGCCTTGGCCTCATCAAAGGTGACATGCACCGCGGGCTCATCGTCCCGCGCAGGGCGGCCAAAAGGGGCCTTCCAGGTCCATCCGGGCCGCTGCTCCCAGCCCCAGGCATAGATCTGGCCTCCACCGTCGCGCTCGGCCTGGGTGACCAGGCCCGTCGCCTGCGCAAACTGCCGAAACTGGCCCACGGTAACCTCGTGCTCGTCCATGCCCACCTGGGCATGGGCTCCCGCCGGCACCAGACCCGCCCAGAGAATTGAGGAGAAGCTGGCCCAAACCCTTGCGCGGCGCCACTTGAGCGTGTCACACTTTTTCGGCAGTTGAGTTGTCATTGCACGATCTCTGTATTGAGATGGAGAGCTTGGTATGACCAGTAAATGGATTTCAGTTCCCAGCGCCGACGGTCGCAGCTTTGACGCCCGTCTCAGCCTCCCCCCGCAAGGACAGGGCCCCGGTCTCATCCTGATCCAGGAGATTTTCGGCGTAAACGGCCATATCCAGTCTGTTGCGGATCAATATGCCGCGGATGGATTTGTTGTGCTGGCGCCGGATATCTTCTGGCGGCAAGACCCTAGGGTGCAGCTGGGTTATGACAGCCAGGGCTTTGAGCGGGGCCTCGCGCTGATGGGTGGGCTCGACTTCAACCTCACGGGGTCAGACCTCCAGAGGGCCACCCAGTGGCTTCGCAGTCATGAGGCCTGCATCGGGCCCATCGCCTCCCTCGGGTTCTGCATGGGCGGGCTGCTCTCCTTTCTGGCGGCGGCTCGCGCAGGAGTGGACAGTGCAGTCTGCTACTACGGTGGCGGCATTCATCAGCACCTGGATTGGGCAGACGACATCACCTGCCCCCTGCTCTTTCACTTTGCAGAAAACGACGGCTACATTCCGAGAAGCGCTGTGGAGGCCACCCGCGCCAAGCTCTCAGGTCGGGAGAATGTTCGGATTGTGGTGCATCCAGGGGTGGACCACGGGTTTAACTGCTCGGAGCGTCCCGCATGGCACCTGGCCACCGCGCTACGGGCGCGCGGTCAGACGTTGGTCCAGCTCTCGGAAGGGCTCTAGCCCATCCGCCAGAGCCGCTCGGGCCGGATGGGCAGCACCAGCAGCAGGTGCTCCAGGAGGCTTAGCGTGAACAGTGAGGCCACGAACGCATCGCGAGCCTGTGCCCAGCTCGGCTGAATCACCAGAGCCTGCTGCCAGGCCAGAACGGTGAGCGCGGAGACGAGGACTGCCGTTACAGCAAACAGGGGCGTGAGCCCGCGTTTGCGAAAGTAGCTGCTCAGATGACTGGTTGGGCCCGGCAGAAAGCCCTCGTAGAAGTTGCGTACCCCCCAGAAGAGGTTGAGCTTGGTGCTCAGGCGCATGGCGTACATCACCAGGAAGACCTGAGCGGCTGTGGTGTTGGGCGCGTTCCAGGCCGGCAGGCAGATGGCAAAGCCCGCTAACAGCAGCGCAATCTCATGATGAAGAATCGTACCGACCGCCATGACAAGCCGATTCCAGCCCTTGGAATGCGGCGGACAAGGTAGTCGATTGGGGCCAGACACCCAGCCCAGCAGGAAAGCGAGTTCGATCCAGCACCAGATCATCAGCACACTGGAAAAGCCGAGATAGCTGCCGATGAGGCTCGGCATCTGTGCGCTCTCGGATGCAATCACCAGTCCGGCTAGACAGCCTAGTGTGGCCACTCCCATCGACTGCCGCTGGCCGGCTGGCCTGCGACGGGCCGCCCAGAGCACTGCTCCCGTGAGCGACCACCAGAGCAGCATGGCGATCAGAAATGGCGCCAGAAGGAAAAGCGCCTGCTCCATGCGACGGCCTTACCAGCTCGGGGCTAGGCGCACATCTGCTGGTAGCGCGCGCTTGCGAACCGGAATGAGGTAGAGGCGAGTGAGGGTGATCGCGGCCTGCACGGCACATCCCGCCTGACGCAGCCCACCCATCAGACCACCCTGCGCCTTCGCCGCATCCATCCGGAGCTGGATCCGGCAGAGGCGATCGAGGCCCGACTGAAAATCTGGGTGATCGAAGCGAAGCGTGACAGGAAAGACCTGCTGGCAGATCTGGCTGGTGATCTCAAAGACCCGATAGTCGTAGGCCTTGGTATCAAGCCCCAACGCCTGGTGCATCACCGGACGGCTCTGGTCGCGCACATACATGGTTGCGAAGACGGCGAGCTGGAAGAATCGAATCCAGTAGACATTGATCCCCGTCAGGAGCTTGGGGTTGGCGCGCATCAGCAGGGCAAAGGCCTCGCCATGACGAAACTCGTCGTTACACCACTTCTCGAACCAGAGAAAGATGGGGTGAAAGCGCAGCTCAGGGTGCTTCTGGACCTGCCTGAAGATGGCGATATAGCGCGCATAGCCAATCTTCTCCGAGAGGTAGGTGGCGTAGAAGATGAACTTAGGCTGAAAGTAGGTGTACTTCTTGGCCTTGGTGAGGAAGCCAAGGTCGACCCCAATGCCGAAGTCCTTTAGCCACTGATTGATAAAGCCCGCATGGCGAGACTCATCTCGAGCCATGTAACCAAAGACATCCTTCATGTCCTGGTTCTGTACCTTCTTCTTGAGCTCGGCGTAGAGCACACAGCCTGAAAATTCCGACGTAATCGAACTCACCAAGAAATCCGAGAACTCCTTATAGAGCTCGGGCGGCAGGTTGGAATAGTCGCGTCCCACCATGTCAGCGGGCCGCTGAAAATGGTCGTCGTTGGAGTCGGCCGCGAACTCTGCCATGAGTGCGTCCCACTCCTTGCGCAGCGGTTCAACGGAGATCGCACTAATTTCTGCTGCATTGGTGGTGTAGAACCTGGGCGTCAGCAGGGTGTCCTGAAGCGCCTTCTTGGTAGCCTCATTGGTGGCACGCTGGGCCATAGCCGTCGGGTCTGGCTTGGCCTCTGCCGCTGCTGCGGCAACATCGTCATAGCCGGTCATCTCAATCTCCCTTCTCATTAAATTCCGTGCGGGCGCAGGTAGGCAGCAAAGACCGCTGCATTGCTTGCGCCAAGCGCTGTGAGGTCTACGCTTCTCTGAGTCATTGGGTCCTGAATGTGTAGGCTGTCATCGCTGCCGCGCTGGAGAATAAAAGGCGCCTGCGGGGACCCACCCGCCCGCAGCCGAGCCTGGGCCAATGAGCGCAGCACCGAACGGGCAAACCCAGCCTCCCCCTCAATCGGGGCGAGGACCTGGCCCGTTCGCGCGTCCATGACCTGTATGTCTCCATTCGCGCCATCCATAAACTGCACCGATCGCTCAGACAGGCTGGGCAGCTTGCTCCACTGCTCTGCCTGCGCGGCCTTCTGACGCTTCTCATGGGCAGACCATCCTGCGAACACCAGGGTGGTTACCAGCAGTAGTGCGATGGAGGCCAGAGGCCACCCCTCAACGCGCGGTCTGGAGATCAGTTTCATGGCGAATGGGCTGTGAAAGGGGGACTGTGCGCAGGATCACCTCGGATACCTGCCTCACATCGGCCAGGCCTCGCAACATCGGCTCAGGGTGAGAGAAGTGCCAAGGACGAGCATGTGGCCAGAGGTGAAGGTAGGCAATCTTGTCCTCTGGGACGAGACGGAACGCGATATCACCCGCCCCATGCTTCCGAATGCGGAGGTCTGCAGACGCAATGCGGCTCCAGGGCACATTAAAGGTGACATTGAGGACAATACCGATCCGAAGAATGAGCCGCTTACTGGTCACGGTGTAGACGGTTGTCTTGGCGGTAAGCCATGCCATCAGCCAGAATCCGGCAAGTGCCAGTCCAAAGACCGCAGCCATGCCAGCTGCGGCGGCGGCCGTTGCCCCGCCCCCCTCACCAGACCCCGCACTCAGGACCATGCGCAGCGCCACCATGGCGAGGAAATAGGCGATCAGCGCACGGCCGTGAAAGACCGTCTGAAAGACCTCAGTGGCCACGGGAGACCCCTGCCAGACGATCTGCTCGTCTGCAGGCAGGAGCTCCGGCAGCCCATACTGGGGCTCCAGCTCATGCTCATGGCCATTGTGATGCGCTCTCATGCCAGCGGATCCCGGCGACGTGGGTCAGCAAACAGGGTTCCTGCGCCGTAATAGGCCGTAACCTTCTCTTCCTCCAGCAGCGTAATCGCCTGTGGCGAGGCTGTGGTGGGCACGCCGTCAAACTGGCTCGCCATAATCGCGTCCACCTCAATCCAAGAGGGCTCGAACCGGCGGTGGTGAATGGTGAGAAAGTTCATGGGCAGCAGAACAGTCTTTCCGCTCACGGTGCGCAGTTCGAGGTAACGAACCATGTGCTCGGAGCGGTCAACCCAGGCATCGACGACCGTGCCGGCTGTCTGCCGGTCAGCGCCAAGCACCTCCAGCCCAATGGGGTTGGTGTCCTGATGCGCGAGAGAAAATCCCTCTGCAATCCGCAGAGGAACGATCTTGTCATGCCCGTCCACGGTGCGGTCAGTGGCATCAATACGCTGGGTATAAGCCCCGGGGCCGAGGTCGGCAAACATGGGATCACCGATGGGCTCCAGAGGGGTTCCAGGCATGCCACTCAATGACTCCCCTTTCACTGCAGGAGCGTCTTGATCTCGATTGTGCGGCGCTAGAAACTCACCATGAAAGGCAGTCTTGTAGACCTTCGGTTCAGGAATGTGCAGCAGGCCTGATTCGTACCGAATCGACCCGTCCGCTCGAGGCGTCTCGAGCGGAAAGCCCTCACGCTTGCTCTCCAGCGTGAGATAGATCACCAGGCCCGCAAAAAAGATCCAGAAAAGATACAGGACCAGTTGGGCGACATCGATGTAGTCGGTAATTGCTCCAGTTCCCATGGCGTTCTCCTTGTGTGGAAGTCAGATGGCCTAGCGTGGGAAGTCCGCTAGACCAAAGGGACGCTTGGCGGGACCCTGCACCCAGACTCGCTTCACGAGTGGGCCCAGCGCTGCCAGGCTAATAAACAACAAAATCAGTTCGATCTGATACACCACCGTGTAACCAGTTGCGGGGTTCTGGAGCACACTGCCCAGGCCCCCCGCGAGGGCATAGCTGCCTACGACATCCCGAAGGACGCCACCCAGGCCCACCGCGAGGCCCATGCTGGTGGCCTGAACCGCACCCCAGGCTCCGAGGGCCATACCCGTAAAGCCGCCATCCTCGAGACTCATCGCCGCGAGCAGCGTGCCTATCGACACCATGCCGGCCCCGAACCCGATGAGTACCGTTCCCGCCCGAAAGGCGAGCGGCGACTGAAGCGGCTCAGCAAGCATCACCAGCGAGAAGGCGGCGAGGCCAGACAGTAGGCCGAGCGTGGTGATGAGATGGGGATTCAGACGGCGGCGATGGAGTGCAATGGAGAGTGCAAAGGCGCCCAGCGCTCCAAAGGCCATCAGCACCGTGAGAAAGCTCGTTGCAGAGACCGAGAGCCCCAGCACCTCCGCCCCGTAGGGCTCAAGAATGATGTCCTGCATGGAGAACGCAGCCGTGGCTGCGAAGACCGCCACCATGAACCGTGGATGGCCCTTGGTCTGAATAAAGGACCGCCAGGCCAAGGCAAAGGCCGGACGGTTTCGATCCGGCCGAGTGGCTTCTGGCCGACGAGGCTCCTGCTTCCACATGGCCAGCAGGTTGAGCACCATCACCACAAAGGCTGCACCCTGAACGACCTGAATGAGACGAAACTTGGAGAAAGGATCGAGCAGGAGCGAGAGGCTCGCTCCGCTCACCAGCATGCCCACGAGCAGCATGGCGTACATCAGGGAGACCATTCGGCCTCGGCTCTCTGGCGCTGCAAGATCGGTGGCCAGCGCCAGTCCGGCGGTCTGCACCGTCTGCGCCCCGAGGCCGATCATGAAGAAGGCCAGCGCTGCGCTGAGCGGGCCGATCCAGAGCGGCCAGTGGGTGTCACCGGAGAGGAGGATGAGAGCAAACGGGAGAATCGCAAGGCCACCAAAGGACAGGAGGGTGCCCACCCAGAGGTAGGGCAGCCGTCGGAGCCCCAGAAACGAGCGATGGGTATCTGAGCGAAAGCCCACAAACGCTCTCAAAGGTGCGACCAGAACCGGCAAGGCCACCATCGACGCCACGAGCCATGCCGCTACCCCGAGCTCCACGATCAGTACCCGGTTGAGGGTGCCCACCAGCAGGGCCGTGACCAGACCCACGCTCACCTGAAAGAGCGAGAGTCGAATCAGCCGGCTCAGAGACAGATCGGCCGTTGCGAGGTCTGCAAACGGCAGGAGTCGCGGGTCCACGCGAGACCAGCGACGGGGGTTGAGCATGTCCAGCATCATCATGGCCGCAGCAGTTCCACCGCCTGAGAGGTGTAGAACCCGCAGGACACACGGTGGCTTCTCGCCCACCGCCAGCCCTCCATCGCAGGGGCCTGCTCAATCGACTCACGAAGCCAGCGCAGCGACACCGGATGGATGGCGGGGGATCGATCCCCGCGAGGAAAGAGACGGCCCACCGCCATCATCGCCATCAAGGGTGCGGTGCGCGGTGCGAAGGTGAGCACCATTGACCGATCGACCCGCGGCGCAAGGGCAGAGATCGCTGCCATGGCCTGATGAGGGCTGTAATGGATAAGCGAGTCCATGGCCACCACATGATCAAAGCGGCCCAGACGCTCCTCGAGCATGTCACCTGCGAGGAATGAGACGGAACCGCCACCGAGGTCCTCGGGAAGGCGCTCGCGAGCGAGCTGAATCAGATTTGGTGAGAGGTCGATCGCAGTCACCCGAGCGCCCTGGCGTGCGAGGTCGACGGCCATCAGGCCGGTACCACAGCCTGCATCCAGGACACGACGTCCGCTGATGCGCTGAACAACCGGGGCATCATGAGGCCCGAGGTCTCTGCCCTCCACAGCGCCTGGCTCATCGCCGATCCAGCTGCAGATCAGACGGCGCATCTCGTCTCGACCTCGTCGGACGGTGGCACGCACTCCGCTGACGGGGGCGTCAGAGGTGAGCCTCGCCCAGGCCTGCACCGCAGTGCGGTCAAAGTACTGCTCGATCTGGCTGCGCCGATCGGTATAGCGGCCGTCACTCATCAGTCAAACCCCAGTAGGTCAAAGATCTCCCGGTCCTTCAGGGACTCAGGTGCCAATGGATCGGTACCAGCCCAGAGCTGCGCTGCCAGGCGGAGGTACTCGGCCTGCACGGCCTCAAGCTCGGGTGAAGGCTCCATCTCGAACAACGTGGCCTTCTTCAGGCGGCTTCTGCGAATCACGTCCAGGTCGGGGAAATGTGCAAGGCGATTGAGACCCACACGGTCTGCGAACCGATCGATCTGATCGGTCTGCGCGCTTCGATTAGCAATGACGCCACCGAGTCGAACCTTGTAATTCTTGGCCTTAGCGCCAATCGCCTGAACGATGCGGTTCATTGCGAAGATGGAGTCGAAGTCGTTGGCCGCAACGATGAGCGCACGATCCGCATGCTGAAGCGGTGCGGCAAAGCCACCGCAGACGACGTCTCCGAGGACATCAAAGATCACTACATCCGTCTCATCGAGCAGGTGGTGCTCCTTGAGAAGCTTAACCGTCTGGCCCACCACATACCCGCCACACCCTGTTCCGGCAGGAGGCCCGCCGGCTTCAACGCACATCACCCCGTTGTAGCCCTCGTAGACGAAGTCTTCGATGCGCAGCTCTTCGGTATGAAAGTCAACAGACTCCAGCACATCAATCACGGTCGGCATGAGCGACTTGGTGAGCGTAAAGGTGGAGTCGTGCTTGGGATCGCAGCCAATCTGGAGCACACGCTTGCCGAGCTTCGAAAAGGCAACGCTGAGGTTGGAGGAGGTGGTGCTCTTACCAATTCCGCCCTTGCCATAGACTGCGAACACCTTGGCATTTCCTATCTTGAGGTGAGGATCGAGCTGGACCTGAACGCTTCCCTCGCCGTCAGGTGGCCCTGCTCGGCGAATCTCAGAGAACGGTACGTGTACGGTATTCATGAGCCTGCTCCCTGGGCAATGCCCTCGAGTCGATCTTCAAATAGTTCGCCCGCCTTCAGAAGCTTCTGGCGGGTCTCTTCATCTGGGTTCCAGTAGCGACGGTCGGAGGCCTCCAACAAGCGTCCGGCAAGCTTGGCCGAAGCCGCTGGGTTCAATGCCGCCAGTCGATCGCGCATGGCCTCATCCTGGATATAGGTCTGGGTAAGCTGCTGGTACACCCAGGGCTGAACCTGGCCGGTGGTGGCGGACCATCCCATGGTGTTGGTGAGGTGGGCCTCAATCTGCCGAACGCCCTCATACCCATGCTCGAGCATGGCCTCGTACCACTTTGGATTCAGCATTCGTGTGCGTGTCTCCAAGGCGACCTGCTCAGAGAGCGAGCGCACAACCCCCTTGCCCGAGGTCTGATCCCCGATGTAGACCGGAGCGTCTCGGCCGCCCTTGGCCTGTCGAATCAGCCGCGAGACACCCCCAAGGGTGTCGAAGTAAGTGTCCACTGTGGTCACACCAACCTCAAGCGACTCCAGGTTCTGATAAGCGAGAGAGACATGCTTGAGCGTGGACTGCAGCAAGGCCGGCTGGCGAATAGGACGGCCGTTTCGGCCGTAGGCGAAACCCTTGCGCTTGGCATAGCAGTCGGCGAGTTCATCCTCGTTCTGCCAGCAGCCCTGCTCCACAAGGTGGTTCACATTCGCCCCGTAGGCGCCATCCGCGTTTCCAAAGACTCGGAGTGCGGCGGTCTCAAGATCGTCGCCGGTCTCGGCCATGTGCATCAGTGCATGGCGTCGAATCGGGTTGCACTCGAGCGGCTCCTGTTCTGCAGTGGCCGCGAGGTAGGCCGCCTCGGCCAGCATCCGAATCTGCAGAGGAAGGAGGTCGCGGAAGATGCCGGAGAGCGTGATCACCACATCGATTCGGGACCGACCCAGCTCTTCAAGGGGAATCAGGCTTGCCCCGGCGAGGCGCCCAAAGCCATCAAATCGAGGCCGCGCGCCCATGAGCGCCATGGCCTGAGCAATGGGTGCGCCCTCGGTCTTGAGGTTATCGGTTCCCCAGAGCACCATCGCAATCGACTCGGGAACACCAAAGCCGTCGGCTTGAAATCGGGCAATGAGGCGATCCGCCTGGAGGGCACCATCGAGCCAGGCGGATCGACTGGGCATTCGGAAGGGGTCGAATCCATGGATGTTTCGTCCCGTCGGGAGGACCTCTGGACTTCGAAGCAGATCACCGCCCGGTGAGGGCCGAACGAATCCACCTTCGAGTGCGCGTGAGATCGCCTCAATCTCTGGGTTTTGGCGAAGCTCATGTTCGACTCGCGCCAGCATGTCGACCAACTCGTGGCAGGCCTCTCGCGACCCGCAGCCTAACCGAGCGGCCTCTTCTGACGCGGCCCGGTTGGGGCCAGACTGGATCACTCGTACGAGCTGATCCACCTCGTCCACGGACAGGGGGTTGGCCGCATCCAGTGCAAAGGCTCGGGCCATGGCGCGAAGGACATCGGCTCGCTCCTCTGGCGGCATGACCCGCCCGAGGATGTGGAGCCCCGTGGGGATGAGGGTATGACTCAGACTGGAGAGGCTCTCCGAAAGCGAATAGAACACTGCATCCAGCGACTCACCAGGCTGTTCCAGCAGCTCTTCTGCCGACGGGCACTCGAGATCAAGCTGCTGCGCCTGCATGGCAATCAAGGCGGCCAGAACGGCAGACTCCGACCCTTGCGTGAGGCGCTCTGGCCCCTGCGGCGGCTGACTGCGCCAGCGATCGAGTGACTGCTGCAGGTCGGCAAATCCGCGATAAAGGCCCGCCTCCGAGATGGAGGGTGTGAGGTAGGAAAGGAGCGTGGCATGAGAGCGACGCTTGGCGATGGTGCCCTCGGAGGGGTTGTTCGCTGCGTAGAGATAGAAGTTAGGCAGGCTGCCGATCAGACGGTCGGGCCAACAGGCCCCAGACCCACCGGCCTGCTTGCCCGGCATAAATTCGAGCGCGCCATGGGTGCCGAAATGGAGCACGGCATGCGCCTTCTGGACAGACTTAATGTAGTGGTAAAAGGCAGCGAACCCGTGGGTTGGAGCCAGCCCCCGATCAAACAGCAGGCGCATGGGGTCACCCTCGACGCCAAAGCCGGGCTGCAGGAGCACCTCCACGGAGCCAAATCGTTCCCCCAAGATGAATAGATGCCGGCCGTCGGTGAGCTGCTTGCCCGGCGCACGACCCCAGCAGGCCTCGATCTCGGCGAGATGTGGCTCGATGCGGAGGTAATCGGCCACTGGCATACGAGTGAGAACATTGGCGTCTGTCCCATATCGAGCGGCATTCCCCTTGAGCAGACGGTCGCGAAGTGCATTCACGCTCTCCGGCAGTTCAAGCGCATAGCCCTGTGTCTGCAGGGACTGCAAGAGCGCATAGAGCGACTCAAATACCGAGAGGTGCGCCGCTGTGCCCACTGCCCCGCCATTGGGCGGAAAGTTAAAGAGCACCACGGCCAGCCGCTTTTCATGCAAGGGGGTTCGGCGAAGATCAATCATGTGCCCCACGCGGGCGGCAAGCTGCTCGGCACGATCGGGGCAGCTCACCATATCCTGGCTGGTCTGGACATCTGCAAAGGTGCAGCCCCTATGGCAGCCCTTGCAGACCACTCCTGCCGCGCCGGGTCGCCCCCCATAGACCATTGGTGCGGTTGCTCCATCCAGCTCAGGGATAGCCACCATGATGGTCGACTCCACCGGCATGAGGCCTCGCTCTGAGGCGCCCCAGTCGGCCAGGGTCTGAAACTCCACAGGGTGTGCGGCCAGGTACGGAACATTGAGACGACTGAGCATCTCCTCTGCTGCCTGGGCATCGTTGTAGGCAGGCCCTCCCACCAGCGAGAAGCCGGTGAGCGAGACCATGGCGTCGATGGTGACCTGGCCTCTGTCCATGAAAAAAGCCTCGATTGCGGGGCGCGCGTCCAGACCCACCGCGAATGCGGGAACCACAGACAGGCCTCTCGCCTCCAGGGCGGCGATCACGCCATCGTAATGGGCCGTATTGCCGGCGAGAAGGTAGGAGCGAAGCAGCAGGAGGCCAACCCGAGGACGACTGGCGGGGAGCTTCAGGGCCTTCAGACTCGGCGTGAGCCGGCTCTGCAGGCGCGGGTGATACACCCCGAGCTCGGGATACTCGACCGGATCTGCAGGCGGAAGTCGCCCCCGAAACCCCTCACGAGGCCCACTGGCGTAACGATGCACCAGCATGCGGGCCATGCTCACCATGTTGTCTTGGGAGCCACCGAGCCAGTACTGAAGCCCAAGGAAATAGGCGCGCACATCCTGCGCAGTTCCAGGAATGAAGCGAAGAATCTTAGGCAGGCGGCGAAGCATGCGCATCTGTTGCTCACCTGAGCCCCCTCGGGCGCTCCGTCCTGACTCTCCCGCCTCAGGCTGCTTGCCGCGGAGCCGCTTCAGAAAGGCCATGGGGCCGGTCGCTGGCTTAGACATATCAAACCGGCCGAGCCGGGTGAGTTTCACGACCTCTGCCGCAGACATGGCGCAGAGCATGGCGTCGCAGTGATCGCGCCGGGACTGCAAGGCTGGCAGCACGGGAAGAAAGTGCTCTTCGAGAAACAGCATGGTGACGATCAGAATGTCGGCATGCGAGATGTCTTCGAGGGTTCGCGCCAAGGCCTTGGCATCCGCCGTGTACTCAGCGGCCGCGTGCATGCGGAGTTGAAGCCCGGGTGCCTCCTGAGCCAGCGCCTTGGCCGCGAACGCCGTCGCGGAGGACAGGTGGGTGTCCATGGTCACCACAACGACCTGTATCCCTGAGGCTGGCTGGCTGGCTTTTGATTTACCGAGCATAGTGAGCCTTAGCCTCGTAGAGCACCTCGAGCGAGATCGCCTGAACCCCGCGCTCCTGCGCATAGGCCTCGGTATTGCTGCGGGCCTTCTTGCGAACAAAGAATGGAATTTTCTTCAGGGCCTGCTCGGCCTCGGGCGTCCAATGGGCCTGCGTTGGCGCTGAGACGGCCGCTGCCCCCAGGTGTGAGGCACTCGCCTCCTGGTGAAACTCGAAGTCTTCTTTAAACATCGAGAGAAGATGCTCCTCGAGCCCCATCATGAGCGGGTGGACCCAGGTGTCAAAGAGCACATTCGCACCCTCAAAACCCATCTGGGGAGCACGTCGAGCGGGAAAGTCCTGGACATGTACAGGCGCTGAGATCACTGCACAAGGCACGCCAAGGCGCTTGGCAATGTGGCGCTCCATCTGAGACCCCAGCACGAGATCGGGCGCGGCCTGCGCAATCGCCTGCTCAACCTGGAGATAGTCATCGGTGATCAGGGCATCGATCGAATGGAGAGCGGCCTCAGCCCTCACTTCACGGGCGAATTCGCGGCTGTAGCTTCCCAGGCCCACGACTGTAAAACCCATCTCCTCTCGCGCCACACGAGCGGCTGCAATGGCATGGGTGGCGTCACCAAACACAAAGACGCGCTTGCCGGTGAGATAGGCCGCGTCGACGGAGGCGGAGTACCACGGGGCCCGGCAGGGCTGAGCCGCACGGGCACGATCAAGACTCTGTTGCTCGGGCAGTCCCGCAAGTGCGGCCACCTCCCGAATAAAGGCCTCGGTTCCCTTGGCACCGATTGGAACTGACTGCGTGTGAGGCTGCTTGGCGGTTCGCTTGAGGTAGGCGGCCGCCTGGCCTGCAACCTCGGGATAGAGAACCACATTGAAGGCCGCGATGGGCAGGCGAGAGAGGTCCTCGACGCTGGCATCCCACGGCACAACCATCTGAACCTGAAGACCAATGGCCTCGAGGATCTCAACAATGGCATGGAGATCGTCTCGATGCCGAAAACCAAGACCCGTTGGACCCAGGATATTGCAGCTCAGAGGATTGCGCCCTGCGATGGTTGTCTCGTCCGGCGCTGGGCAGAGCCTTCGAACGAGTTGATAGAGCGTCTCGGCAGCTCCCCAGTTTTCCTTCTTCTGGTAGGCGGGGAGGTCGAGCGGAATCACGGGGATGTCCAAGCCAAGGGCCTCGGCAAGACCGCCAGGGTCATCCTGGATCAGCTCTGCCGTGCAGGATGCCCCGACCATCATGGCCCTTGGCTGAAAGCGCTCCGCTGCCGCCCTGGCGCTCTCCTGAAAGAGCGCGGCCGTGTCCTTTCCAAGGTCACGGGCCTGAAAGGTGGTGTAGCTCACCGGAGGCCTTCGCCTGGCGCGTTCGATCATGGTGAAGAGCAGATCCGCATAGGTATCCCCCTGCGGCGCGTGGAGGACGTAATGCACATCCTTCATCGCAGTGGCAACGCGCATGGCCCCAATGTGGGGCGGCCCCTCATAGGTCCAGAGGGAGAGCTGCATCAGGTGTGCCCCTCTTGAAAGGCGCCGATACGGTCTCGCCTCAGGAAGCCGCGCGCGAAGAGGGCGGCGAGGTCGGCCGCCTGCTCAAATCCGTGGATCGGCGAAAAGACCAGCTCAATGGACCACTTGGTGAGCTGGCCCTGAGCCTCCAGGGGGTTGGCAAGCCCGAGCCCGCAGACCACCAGGTCGGGAGCTGCCTCTGCGCATCGGTCGAGCTGACGCTCAACATCCTGGCCCTCGGAGAGAGAGGTTCCCTCGGGGAGGAGCGCGAGTTCAGCCGCCATGAGCTGATGGTTCAGGTAAGGGGTTCCCACCTCGACCAGCGTCATACCCAGCTCCTGAGCCAGGAATCGCGCCAGCGGAATCTCGAGCTGGGAGTCGGGAAAGAAGAAGACGCGCTTGCCTGCAAGCCGCTCGCGCCAGGGCGCCAGCGAGGCCTGGGCTCGCTGGTAGGGGGAGAACAGCGCCGTGTCGATGGCTGCCTTCGACAGCCCAAAGGCAGAGGCGCCCGCTTCGACCCAGAGACGCGTGCCTTCTGCCCCCAGGGGAAACGGTGCGACCAGGATCTCTGCCCCCCGAGCAGCCAGTGCGCGCGCTGTATCGGTCAGGAAAGGCTGGGCCAGGAGCACCCGCGTGCCCGGGCCCATGGCCGGCAGGCTCTGGGCCTGGCCTCCCGGAAAGGCCACGACCTTGGGAACGCCGCAGTCCCGAGCCAGCGCCAGGAGCTGATCTTCAACCAGATCGGGAAGGCTCCCCACCACCATCAGTTGTTGCTCTTGGGTCGAGGGCGCAAGCGCGACCAGTGCGGAGAGACAGGCGTCCTCGCCTTGGGTGAAGGTGGTCTCTATGCCGCTGCCCGAATAATGAACAACCCTCACCCGACCAGCATGGGCCAAGCTGAGGCGTTCAGAGGCCCGACCCAGGTCAAGCTTGATGACCTCTGAGGGGCAAGACCCCACCAGGAACAGCGTCTTGATGTCCGGTCGACGCTCGAGCAGGGTGTGCACGACGCGGTCGAGCTCTGCGTTGGCATCTGCGAGGCCGGCGAGGTCGCGCTCTTCCATAATGGCCGTGGCAAACCGTGGCTCTGCGAAGATCATTACGCCTGCAGCGCTCTGGATCAGGTGGGCACAGGTGCGTGATCCCACCACGAGGAAGAATGCATCCTGCATCTTTCGGTGAAGCCACACGATGCTGGTGAGGCCGCAGAACACCTCATGCTGGCCGCGCTGACGCAGAGGCGCCCACCGCACCGGCTGGCCCTCTGCCTGCGCCGTGCGCAGCTGCTCTGGAGAGAGGCTGGCGTTCACAGTGCCTCAGCCCTTGCCTGCCGCAGCTTCACGAGAAACTGTGCGGCATTGACCACATAGGTGGCATAGGCGGCCAGCGCAAGTAGCATCTGGGCCTCCACCGACATCCAGGTGTCCCCCTGGAACCAGGCGATGAGGTAGGCCGTGTGGAGCGCGATGACCCCCATACTCACCACGTCCTCCCAGAAGAAGGCGGGCGCAAAGAGGTACTGCCCAAAGACGACCTTCTCCCAAATGGCGCCCGTCACCATGATGAGATAGAGCACCCCTGTCTTGAGCAGAACGGAGCCTGCCGCCCAGTCTTGGCCCTCTCCAGTCCAGAGGAAGCGAACCACCAGCGCGAGGCTCACCAGAAAGACGAGGAACTGCAGGGGCGCCAAGAGGCCCTGGACCAAGGTCCAGGCCGTCTGATCACGACGAATCCGCTGCTCCGGTGTGTAAATCCGGCTAGACGCGGACGGTGCCGCTGCACTGGGTGCGGGAACTGCAAAGTCGGACATGTCGGCTGAAGGCTCTGTCTTTTAGGGGTCTTGAACTGACTCTAGGACGGAGACCCTTGAATGTCAATTTTTATTGACATCTAATTTGATTGACATAGACAAAGCGCTGGGTGCACACTGAAACAGACAATTCGTCTGAAATGGCGCACCATGGGAGGCCCGACACCTCGGGACTAAGGGAAATCCAATGAAGGACCCAGACCGTCAAGATTTACAGGGGCAGCCCCCAGGCGATGCCCAGTCTGCGCTGGGAAGCCTATTGGTGGACACGATCATCCCCAGCCTCGCCCTCGCGCAAGACCAGAACCCTCAACAACAGGCCGCCTGGGTTACTGGGGCCCTCGGAGAAAACCTCCCGAACCCCGCGGCAAGCCAACTCGCTGCCCTCGCACTTGAGGGACGGCTCGAGCCCTGCCTCGCTTTTGTAGAGCTGCAACGGGCGTCTGGCATGTCCCTGATTGAACTCTTCCTCGGGGTGCTCCAGCCCGCTGCGCGGCAGCTCGGCCAAGGCTGGGAGCAGGACAGCTGCAGATTTACAGACGTGACCGTTGGCCTCTGGCAGCTTCAGCAGGTCTTCATGCGACTCGTTCCAGAGGTTCATCAAGGCCCGATCAGCCGCGAACGCAGGACTCGCCCCGCCGTGTTTCTCACTGCGATGCCGGGCGCCCACCACCGCTTTGGAATTCAGATGCTTGGTGCCGTTTTCTTTGCTGCGGGCTGGACAGTCACCGTGAGCGAAAACACAGATGCTGAGGGTCAGATTCTGGATGCCTCCCGGGCAAACCCTCATGTCATTGGGCTGTCGCTCTCCTGTGAAAGAGACTTACATCAGGCCCGTAAACATATACAATCCTTGCGCATCGCCTGTGAGCATTCTCAACCCTTTGTCATGATTGGCGGACCTGCAGTCCATCTCTTTCCAGATCAAGTTCAGGCGCTACAGGCTGACGCCCTCTGCGGCGACGCGCCGGACGCACTCCAGCAGGCTACTCAGCTCCTCGCACTAGGTCTAGTTCGTGGATAGAACTGGCCGCGTCGAACAGCCTCAGGCCACTTTCGACGATGAGACCGCAGCCGCGCTCGTCGCTGCGGCTTCCGACATCACTCTGCTGGTCACCCAGGACGGGGTCATCGAGAACGCCTCTGGCGACTCCCAAACATGGGATGCAGTGCCGTTTCAGTCATGGGTTGGAAAGCGCTGGATCGACACCGTAAGCTCGGAGAGCCGAGTCAAGGTGGAAGAGATGCTTCGCGATGTTCGCACCGGCGAACCGGTTACCCGCTGGCGGCACATCAATCAGCGAGGGCATGAGGGTCAGGACATTCCCGTGCTCTTCTCCCTGGTCAAGACGGGGCGTCCCAACCAGTTCATCGCCATTGGACGCGACCTCCGCAGCGTGGCCGAGCTTCAGGCAAGACTGCTGGAGGCTCAGCAGTTTATGGAGCGCGACTACCTTCGCCTCCGCCGGCTTGAGAATCAGTATCGACTGCTCTTCGATCTGGTCAATGAGCCCGTCCTGGTGCTTCGCCTTGACCGGCTCCAGGTAGTTGAGAGCAATCGTGCAGCTGGACGATTTCTTGGCTTCGAGCCGGAGCAACTGGTGGGCAAATCAATCGAGTCACTGCTCGATCATCAGAATGCAGACAACCTGCTGCAGGCGCTGCGTCAGGTGGATACCTCGGGCCGGAGCTCAGAGACCACGCTTCGCTTTGCAGGCAAGGACACCGCCAACACCGTATCGATCTTTCACCTCAAGCGTGATGATGGCTCCGCCTGCCTGGTGCGCATCGATGACCGAGTCGACTCGGCGCATGCCGGCACCGCCGCGCTGCTGCAGTCGGTTGCGCACAGCATGAGTGATGGCATGGTGGTCTGCGATGCCCGCGGGAACATTCAGTTCTCGAACCAGGCCTTTGTCGAGATGGTTCAGGCGGGTCATCATGGCCAGCTCATTGGAGAGAACCTCAACCGCTGGCTCGGTCGAGCCAACACCGACCTCCTGGTGATGCTGAATTCCCTTGCTCAAGGGGGCCAGGTGCGACTCTTTGCCACTCAGCTGCTCTCAGAGGGAAAGAGTGCGCTTCCCGTTGAAATATCGGGGGTGGCCATAGAGCAGTCTGGCGTGAAGCTCTTTGCCTTCACGATTCGTGAGGTTGGCCGGCGGCTAGGGCAAGAGAGCAAGAGCAGCCCCGTGGGACGCTCGGGCGAAGACCTCGCCGCACTCGTTGGCCGCATGCCTCTGCGCGAGATTGTGGGAGAGACAGTCGATCTGATTGAGCGTCTCTGTATTGAGAGTGCGCTCACCATGACCAAGAACAACCGTGCGTCTGCGGCGGACATGCTGGGCCTCTCTCGCCAGAGCCTCTATGTCAAGCTCAGGCGATTCGGTATCGACGGTGGGCAGGAGGATGAAGGCGCCTGACCTCACCATGCTCTTGGTGCTGGTCAAATGGCGGCCCAGTGCTCGGCTCTGGGGCATGCTTAGGCTTCCACTTGGAACGCTCTACCCCTTGCGCGCGCCGGGGCTCGTCTTTCAGAAGGTACTGGGGTCTGGGCAGGGCGGTGGGTTTGGTCTGATTCCGAGTCTCTCCCACCTCGGGCTGTTCTGCGCCTTCGAGCAGCCCAGCCAGGCCAGTGACTTTCTCGAGCAGTCTTCCGTGATCCGCAGTTACGAACGGCATGCCGACGAGCTCGCCTGGCTCCTGCTCAACCCCTATTCCATTCGGGGTGCATGGTCAGGCTTCTCTCCCACTGCCCACTCGCCTCCGCCTGAGGAGGCTGGCCCCATTGCCGCCCTCACGCGAGCCAGCATTCGCCCCTCCAAGATGCGTGCATTCTGGTCGCAGTCGCCTGCCGCGGAGGCCGAACTTGCCGTGGCCCAGGGATGCCAGCTCGCGGTGGGGCTTGGCGAGGCCCCCCTGCTGAGACAGGCGACCTTCAGCCTCTGGGAGAGCCTGGGCCACATGGACGCCTATGCGAGGTCAGGGGCGCATCTGCGAGCCATTCAGACCGCCTATCGAGGCGAACACTTCAGTGAGTCCATGTTCGTTCGGTTTAAGGTGATGCGAGCGGGCGGTGTTTGGAAGGGTGCGTCTCTTGGCACTCCGAGCCCCTAGAGTCATCGTCGTCGGAGCCGGGGCCGGCGGCCTGAGCTGCGCCATCGACCTCGCGAGTCGCGGGGTTGAGGTCACACTCATCGAACGGTCCGCTGAGCCTGGTGGAAAGATTCATCAGACCAGCCTCGAGGGCCGAGGAGTGGACTCGGGGCCCACCGTCATGACCATGCCCTGGGTCTTTGAGAATCTCTTTGACTCGGCCGGTCTCTCACTCCGCGACTTTGTATCTCTCAAGCCCTTATCGGTGCTTGGGCGGCATCACTGGGCCGACCGAGGAGTACTCGACCTTTACACCCACCCGCAGCAGAGCGAGGCGGCCATCGAGGCCTTCGCGGGTGCCCGCGTTGCGGGCGAGTTTCGGCAATTCGTTCGCACCGCGCAATCCCTCTATCACCGGATGGAGCCGCTCTACATGCGCGGAGAGCGGCCGAGCCTGATCAGCATGTCCCAGGGCCTTGGCCCGGCTGGCCTCCTGGAGCTTGGCCGGCTCGGCGTCATGCCCTCACTCTGGCAGAGCCTTGGGCGGCAGTTCTCAGATCCTGCCCTGCGCCAGCTCTTCGGCAGATACGCCACCTACACCGGTGGCTCCCCCCTTCAGGCCCCAGCCACCCTGATGCTGATTGCCTATGTAGAACTCTGCGGGGTGTGGGTGGCCGATGGTGGCATGCAGGCACTCGCAGCCGGACTTCTGAAGGCTGCCCGTTCACTGGGGGTTGACGCGCGACTCTCCACAGAGGTGAGCACGATTGAGACTCAGTCCGGCCGGGTAAGCGGCCTGCGCCTCGCCGATGGGGAGCGGCTTGAGGCCGAGGCGGTGGTCTTTAATGGAGATGTCCAGGCACTGGCCTGCGGACTCCTGGGCGAGCCTGCGCGCGCTGCAGTGGCTGCGAGTGAGGTGATGCCACGGTCGCTGTCGGCACTAACCTGGAGCCTGCTGGCGGAGGTACAGGGCCCAGGACTTCATGTTCATAACCTCTTTTTTGAATCTGATTACCCTCGAGAGTTCGAGTCCATTTTTGGGCGACAAGAGATGCCCGAGCATCCAACGGTCTACCTTCATGCACCGGACCGAGGGTATGGGCCGCAAGAGACTGCAAGCCCGCATGGCCTCGAGCGCCTTTTTCTTCTCGTCAATGCACCCGCCCGAGGCGATGCCCCCACTCCAAACGAACAGGACTTCGACCGATGCGAACGACAGGTCTTTCAACAACTCTCCAAGGCGGGACTCTCGCTTCAGATCTCCGCTCAGCAGCGAGCCACCCCTCGTCACTTTCATCAGCGCTTTCCGGCCTCTGGGGGGGCACTCTACGGCCGCGCCCCTCACGGCTGGATGTCGGTCTTCCAGCGCGCATCATCTCGCAGTCGGATCCCGGGGCTCTATCTGGCGGGGGGAACCGTGCATCCAGGGGCGGGAGTTCCGATGGCAGCCCTCTCCGGACGCCTGGCGGCAGAGGCGCTGATGGCGGACCGGGATTCAGCCAGTCGGTCCCGCCGGGTGGTTATCTCTGGTGGTATGTCGACGGAATCAGTGACTGTGGGCAGCACGGCCTCACCATCATCCTCTTCGTAGGCAGCGTCTTCTCCCCTTATTACCACTGGTCGCAGGGCCTCGCCAAGCGTCAAGGCAGGGTAAGCAATCCGGACGAATTCTGCGCGGTGAATGTAGCCCTCTACAGCCCAGGGAAGAAGCGCTGGACCATGACTGAGAGAGGAGCCAAATCCCTCAGACGCGAGGAGACCGAGTATGCACTGGGCCCGAGCCGCGCCCACTGGGATGGCAACACACTCGTCATTGACATTGACGAGTGGAACCTCTATCCCTTCCCAACCCGCGTGAAAGGGCAGGTTCGGCTCACACCTGAGCAGCTCTTCTCGTTTCAGACCTCTCTCGACCAGAATGGTCGCCACCGGTGGGGACCCATTGCACCCCGAGCGCGCATTCAGGCACATTTTCAGGCCCCCGAGCTGAGCTGGTCCGGACACGGGTACCTCGACAGCAATGAGGGCGATGAGCCGATTGAAGGGCCCTTCGAGAGCTGGGACTGGTGCCGCGCAGATCTCTCTGATGGGGGCGTGGCCGTGCTCTACGACATTCGTCCGACTGATGGCCCGGATCGAGTACTGGCCCTGCGGTTCGAGGCCAATGGTAGTGTCTCCACCTTCAGTCCTGAGCCGAGACATTCCATTGGCAGGACGGCCTGGCGTGTCGAGCGAACGATTCGGGCAAGGCCCTACGCCACTCGCACCCTGGAGGACACGCCCTTCTATGCAAGGGGAATGATCGAGGCTGACCTGCTTGGAGAGCGGGTCTTGGCCATGCATGAGACGCTCAACCTCCCTCGCCTTCGCTCACCGATCATCAAGGCCATGCTGCCCTGGCGCATGCCCAGACGAGCCTAGTCGCGCGAGAGGGACTGCCCCTTCAGGGCCTGCTCGCGTTCGTCGAGGGTGAGTAGGAGGTCAATCATCCATCCCGCCTTCTCCGAGACGGTCTTGGGCCGGATCGCGGCAGCGGCCGGGAGTGCCGCCTGAACCAGGAAGTGAACGGCGGGAAGGGGCTTATGGCCCCTCAGCCAGCCAGGCGCGAGGATCACCGCAGGCAGAGACTGCGCAATTCGCACCAATTTCCTCTGGGCAGACACCACCGCTCGTCGGTCCACTGAGTTGTAGTGCTGGCGAGCAAGGACTCGGCCAATATCCGAATAGATGTGACGCGCTGAGAGGATCGCCGGACGGCAGGACCGCGGCAGCGCAATCACCCCCTGCTCCGCCCGTCCATAGAGCTGATCGGCGGCATCGATCAGGCGGGCCACGACGCGTCCCAAGGCTTCGCAGTGCCCGCCCGATCTCAGCCATTCATCCGGACAGAGCCCCTCGTCCCGCATCCAACTGCGCGGGAGATAGAGTCGCCCCAGCCGCTGGTCCTCACCGACGTCTCTCGCGATATTGGTGAGCTGCATGGCAACCCCGAGCTCGCAGGCCCGAGCAATAGCCCAGGGCTCGCGAACGCCCATGATGAGGGCCATCATCGCTCCCACTGTTCCTGCAACGCGAGCGCCGTAGTCGTAGACCTCGTCGATGGTCTCGTATCGACGGCCTTGAGAGTCCCAGGCAAAGCCTTCGAGCAGCGCAAGGGGGAGCTCCTTGGGCAGACGATAGGTGTGAACCACCTCTGCAAAGGCTCGGTCGGAGAGCGCCTCGCCTGGGCGCCCGAGGTAGATCGCATGGACGCGATCAAGGAGCGCGTTCATCACCTCGGGGCTGGCCTCGTTCTCATCCACCTCATCGTCGGCCACGCGGCAGAAGGCATAGAGCGCAGCAGAGGGGGCGCGGAGATGGGGAGGAAGCAGGCGAGAGGCAGCAAAGAACGAGCGAGAGCCTGTTCTCATGAGCGCCTCACACTCACGGAGTGTCTGGTTCATGCGGCGACAGGCTCCATCATTTCGTCGAAGGCCTTCGCAGAGGTGAGCACCCCTGGAATGCCTGCGCCAGGGTGGGTGCTTGCGCCCACCAGGTAGAGGCCCTCCACCTCCTCACTGCTGTTGTGTGGCCGGAACCAGGCGCTCTGGAGCAGTCGCGGCTCCATGCCAAAGGCCGCACCCTTGAACGATCGATATCGCGTGTCAAAGTGATTTGGAGTGATGAGGTGCGACACATCCAAAGCTTCGGACAGGCCAGGCAGCACGCTGGCCTCCAGGGCTGCGGCAATCTTTGCGCGATAGGGCTCCGCCTCTACCTGCCAGTTCACCGACGCATCGAGGTGTGGGACCGGCGAGAGCACATAGAAGGCGTCGCATCCTGGGGGCGCAAGGCTAGGGTCGGTTGCAGTGGGCCGATGGAGATAGAGGCTGAAGTCGTCTGCAAGGACCTTCCGATTAAAGATGTCTCGAAGAAGCTCCTCATACCGAGGGCCCATGAGAATCATGTGATGAGGAAGATCGTCGTACCGCCGCCGGGTTCCGAAGTACCACACCATGAGGCTCATGGAGTAGTGCGCCTGTCTCACCTTTCGGTTGGTCCAGGTGCGACGAGGGACATGGGCGAGCAGCTCCTGATAGGTGGTGGCTGCGTCTGCATTGGAGACCACGACGTTGGCCGGAATCTGTTCCCCAGTTGAGAGCTCGACGCCCGAGACTCGACCCGACTGAGTGAGGATCTTCGCGACATCGCTTCGATAACGAATGGCCCCGCCGTGCCGCTCGAACAGAGCCGCCATCTCGCGCACAATCTTTCCGGTTCCACCCATCGCCGAATGCACTCCGAAGCGCCGCTCAAGCGCGGCGATGAGGCTGTAGACGCAGGTCACGGTGAGTGGGTTGCCCCCAATCAGCAGGGGATGAAAGCTAAAGACCTGGCGAAGGCGATGGCTCTGAAAGTGGCGGCAGGCCATGGCATAGATGCTCTCCCAGGCCCGCATGCGAAGCATGGAGGGAATCGCGGCGAGAAGCTCTGAGAATCGATTGAAGGGTACCGTGCCGAGATCCTCGTAGCCCAGGGCATAGCAGCGCTCTGCCTCCCGCATGAACCGGTCATACCCCGAGACATCGGCGGGGCTCAGTCGTGCCACCTCCGCGCGCATGCGTTCGGTATCGCCGAAGTAGTCAAAGTGGCTGCCATCTTGAAAGCGGATGCGATAGAACGGGTCCATCCGTCGAAGGTCGACATGATCTTCGAACCGCTCACCGCAGAGCTGCCAGAGCTCCTGGAGAAGAAAGGGCGCTGTGATGATGGTTGGCCCCATGTCAAAGGTGTACCCACCATCCTGGATCACACAGGCTCGGCCCCCGGGCTGTTCAAGCCGTTCGAGCACTGTCACCGCATAGCCCTTCTTGCGCAGACGAATCGCGGCGGCCAATCCCCCTACCCCACTCCCAATCACCACCGCAGTGGGTATACGCATGTCGCTTCTCCAAGACCGGAAACTGTAAATTGCAGTTGACGCTTTAATTTGTCAAGCACAGAATCAGGCCATGTCCCTCGTGCGCACGCGACTGCTGGCGGTGGCGGAGCTCTTCAAGCCCATCACCTGGTTCCCCCCCATGTGGGCATTTGCCTGCGGAGTGGTGGCCTCTGGGGCATCCCTCTCTCAGCAGTGGCTCCTCATCGGGCTTGGAATACTCCTGGCAGGGCCCATGGTCTGCGCCACCAGCCAGGCCATCAATGACTGGTTCGACCGGCATGTGGATGCCATCAACGAGCCCCAGCGGCCCATTCCTTCGGGCCGCATTCCAGGTCGGTGGGGCCTCTATATTGCGGTGATCTGGACAGGCGCCTCTCTTCTGGTGGCCAGTGCCCTTGGCCCCTGGGGTTTTGTCGCAGCCCTGCTCGGACTCCTGCTGGCCTGGGGATACTCCATGCCACCCGTGCGCTTTAAACAGAATGGATGGGTGGGCAACCTGGCCTGCGGACTCTCTTACGAGGGACTCGCGTGGATGACCGGTGCGGCCGTGATGGCTGGCGGCGCCATGCCTGAGTCTCGGTCACTGGCCCTTGCCTTCCTCTACAGCCTGGGCGCCCACGGCATCATGACCTTAAACGACTTCAAGTCCATTGAGGGCGATCGGGTCATGGGCGTTCGGTCTCTTCCCGTTCAGCTGGGCGCCAGAGGTGCGGCCGTCACCGCCTGCCTCACAATGGCCCTGCCCCAGGTCGGTGTCATCGCACTTCTCATCTGGTGGGACACGCCAGTGGCTGCAGCCGCCGTTGCGCTGCTCTTGGTGGGACAGGGCCTGTTGATGCGTGGGTTTCTTGCAGAGCCGATCGCGCGCGCGCGCTTTTATAGCGGGTTCGGTGTGCCTCTTTTCGTCGCCGGAATGATGGTGAGTGCGTTCGCGCTCCGCGCCAGTTCAGGAGTCTCTCCATGAGCCTTGCAGCAGCCGAGTCTGAATTGAGCGATCTGGCCCCGCCCACGCTGGGCTGGCTCGGAATCGCCCGTCTGGGCATGGTCCAGGCCAGCATCGGTGCGGTGGTGGTGCTAGCCACTTCGACACTCAATCGCATCCTGGTGGTTGAGCTGGGCCTTGCTGCGCTCCTACCGGGTGTCCTGGTTGCAATGCATTACCTGGTTCAGATTCTGCGCCCACGCATGGGATTTGGGTCTGACCGGGCGGGTCGGTGCACGCCCTTCATCCAAGGAGGCATGGTGGTATTGGCGCTTGGGGGGCTGCTGGCCACCTGGGCGACGCTGCAGATGCAGACCGACCCCTCCATCGGGCTCATGGGGCTGGTTCTGGGGTTCGCCATGATTGGGCTGGGCGTGAGCGCCTGCGGAACCGCACTGCTCACCCTTCTGGCCAAACAGGTCCATCCGAGCAGGCGTGCCGGTGCGGCTACCTTGGTCTGGGTCATGATGATCGCGGGATTCGCGATCACGGCTGGCACTGCAGGGCATCTGCTTGAGCCCTTCAGCATGGAACGCCTGCTCCAGGTGAGTCTCGGTGTCACTGGTGCAGCGGTGTGCATCACCCTGGTCATGACCCTTGGGCTTGAGCACCGGTCCACACGGCCTGAGCCTGAGCCTGCACCCACAGAGCCCTTAAGACCAGGCCAAGAGCAGGGCTTTAGAGCCGCACTCCAGAGCGTCATGCGCGAGCCCCAGGCCTGGCAGTTCACCTTATTTGTCTTCGTGTCCATGCTGGCCTTTAGCACCCAAGACCTCATCCTCGAGCCCTTTGCAGGAGAGGTCTTTGGCCTCACCCCGGGAGAATCCACCAAGCTTTCAGGAATGCAGCATGCCGGCGTCCTAATCGGCATGCTCCTGGTTGCCGCGGTGGGGTCGATCCCCCGGCTTCGCCAGAGCCCCCTCGGCTCTCTCAGACGCTGGACCATGGGGGGCTGCCTCGTCTCAGGGCTCGCCCTGCTTGGACTCTCCGCTGCCGGCCTGTTCAATCAGGCCGACTGGCCGCTCATTCCAAATGTAATGCTGCTGGGCCTGGCCAATGGCGCATTTTCGATTGCCGCAATCGCCTCCATGATGAGACTGGCAGGCGAGGGCAAGTCAGGGCGAGAGGGCACCCGAATGGGCCTGTTTGGCGCAGCCCAGGCCATTGCCTTTGCCCTGGGAGGCCTGCTGGGCACTGGGCTCGCCGACCTCACTCGAGGCCTTCTCGACTCCACGAGCCAGGCCTACGGCCTCGTCTTTCTTCTTGAAGCAGGCCTATTCGCCTTGGCTGCACACCTTGGCTCAGCGGTCACCGAATCCCAGCAGACACCATCTAGTCCACACGCGTCGCAACCAGAGAGTGAGGCCCTTCATGCAACAGCCCTTTGATGCCGTCATTGTCGGCGGAGGCCCCTCAGGTTCCACTGCTGCACTTCACCTGGCGCAGGCGGGATGGAGGGTTGCGCTCATCGACCGTGGCGGACGCATAAAGCCCTGTGGCGGTGCGGTTCCCCCGAGACTGATTCGGGATTATCAGATTCCCGACCATCTCATCGTGGCGAGAATCCGTTGCGCCCGAATGATCTCCCCCAGCCGCAAGCAGGTGGATATCCCCATTGAGGACGGCTACGTGGGCATGGTGAACCGAGACCAGTTCGATGAGTGGCTTCGGGTGCGCGCCGCGCAGGCCGGCGCAGTCAGACTCACGGGCCTGTGCGAGCAGGTGGACGCCATGGGCGAGGACGGACTCTCTCGGGTGCAGGTTCTGCTCAAGGACGAAGGGCATCACCACGGGCCTGAGATCATCTCCCTCAAGGCCCGTCTGGTGATTGGAGCGGATGGCGCCCGGTCGCGAGTCGCAGAGCAGCGAATTCCGCGCGCCCATGAGGGCAAAACCGTCTTCGCCTATCACGAGATTCTTCGTGCGCCTCAGCGGGACAGCCAGCAGCGGCTGGGCTACGACCCCGACCGGTGTGATGTGTATTACGACGGTCGATTCTCACCCGACTTCTATGGCTGGATGTTTCCTCATGGGGACTGCCTGAGCGTAGGAACCGGCAGCATGGACAAAGGCTTCTCGCTGCGGTCGGCTACTCTGGCACTCCGTCGGGAGGCAAAGCTCGACGAGCTCGATCTGGTGCGCCGGGAGGGCGCCCCGATTCCACTCAAGCCGCTGCCTGTATGGGATGACGGGAAGAACGTTCTGCTTGCTGGTGATGCGTCCGGCGTGGTCGCTCCGGCCTCGGGCGAGGGCATCTATTACGCAATGCTTGGCGGGGAGCTCGCGGCCAAGGCCGGCGAGAGCTTCCTTCGCACTGGACAGCCCGCATCACTGAAGCTCGCACGCAAGGCCTTCATGAAAGACCACGGCCGCATCTTCTTCGTGCTTGGGCTGCTTCAGCACTTCTGGTACGGCAGCGACAAACGCCGAGAGCAATTCGTTAAAATATGTCGCGACAAAGACGTTCAGAAAATCACCTTTGACGCTTATATGAACAAACGAATGGTTCGCCAAAAGCCCATGGCCCATCTTCGCATTCTGGTCAAAGACATCGCTCACCTCCTTGGCTTTGCCAAAGCGTGAGGCGTGATGCGGTGGTGGCGGTGCTGGTGGCCTTCGGGGTCGCCAGCACAGGTGGCGCCCTCACGGTGCTCGACGCCTGGTATTTCAGCCTTCGCCAGCCCTGGTTTAAGCCACCGGACTGGGTGTTCGGGCCCGCCTGGACGCTTCTCTTTGCGCTCACCGCCTGGTCGAGCGTGGTCGCCTGGCGCGCAGCGCGCACGCCCTCCGCTCGTCAATGGGTGCTCCAGGCCTTCGGCCTCTACTACCTGCTCAACATGGGCTGGAGTCTGCTTTATTTTTTTCTCCAGCAGCCTGGGCTCGCCTTCCTTGAACTGGTGCTGCTCTGGGGCTCGGTGGGCCTCTTGGTTGTTCGCCTGCGGAGGCTCTCGGTTCAGGCGTCCTGGCTGATGCTACCCACGTGGCTCTGGGTGAGCTTTGCAGGCGCCCTCAATCTCGCAACCGTGGTGCTGAACGCGGCCTAAAGAGAAAAGCACCACCTTGGAAACCAAGGTGGTGCAAAGTGACCTCTGACCAGGGAGAGTTGAGGTCACCACGCTTCCGGAGAGGAGGCGAGATGTCATTCGAAACACAGACCGCTCAGACGCCTCAGATCGAGGCCTTGCGCTTAGCGGCCAGCAACTACTTCCCTTTTGCCTGCAAGCTCGGGAAAGCTGGTAAGCATGCTCTTGCCATAGAGCGGTTTGTTCACGCCGTTATGGCAGGTGGCACAGTTGATCTTGCTGATGTCGCCTGTGGGCCCGAGCTGATTGGCCGGCTGAATGCTCGTGAGCGGCACCACCCAGTTGTTGTTGAGCTCTCGCACCATTCGAATGCCATGCCAGGCGGTGAGCCGTGCAGGGGTGCTCTGCTCCCATTCGGCCATCGCACGGGTGTTATGGCAGTAGGTACAGTTCACACCAAGGCTTTCGCTCATATGGATCATGAGTGAATGCGTCCACTCAGTCTGCTTAATGGACTGACGATTTCCCGTGGGGAGCGCCGTAGCGCCAGCCATTCGGATCTCCTGATCTTTGAGCAGATAGGCTGTGAATGCATCATAGGGCAGCGAAGTGTTTCCGTTGGCCTCGACCCCAGCACGATTCTGCCCATTGTCATTGCCAAGGAGACGTCCAGTCACCTTCACATCGGCCGCAGAGAACCAACGCTTGGCTGGAACATTGTTCCCTCGGTGACAGGTGTAACAGGTGACCCCGGTGTTGCCCACGTGCTTGGTCCACTGGCTGTTGATCGCCAGCGTCATCTCGGTCATCTTGCGGGCGGTGACCTTGGTGTAAAGGCTATCGTCTGCGAAGTTCTCAAGATTGTGGCAGTAGGCACAGCCCTGCTCCGGTGCGACCCAGAGCGTCATGGCCGCCATCAGATTGTTGAACTGTGCCTCGGAGAGGTCGCCCAAGACCTTGACATTCTTGTAGATGTTCTTGGCCTTGGGGCCGCTGGGATCTGCGGGGGGAAAGGCCTCAGGTGCCTGATTGGTACTGGCTAGCTTGGCCTGAACCCGGGGGTTCTTTACCTGCTCCATTCCCACACCACGGTAGCCGATCTGGTCGACCTCCATGGGCGGGCGTTCACAGCCCGACAGCAACAGACTAACGCCGACGGCCAAGACCGCGAATACTCCTGTTCGTGTGATCTTCATGGGGTCGTCCTTATTGAGCCGGGGTGACAGGGACTACGGCCGGCGCTGGCGCCGGGGCAGCATTCACAGCATCGGTGTAGGGGCTCACCACTGGCTCCCAGACCGCGGGATAGCTTGGCGCCACACCGTGCTTCACAGCCCAGAGGTACCAGTTGTCTACGACGGTGCCCGTAAGCAGAATGCCGATGCCGCCGGTGATACAGGTGAGTACGGCGAACCACCAGGCCCAGCGGTGGATCGACTCCATGGTGGCGTTAAAGCCCATGGTCCAGCGCCAGAAGAGTGCTGCGCGCTCTGAGGCTGTTCCGCGATCCACGATCTGCTCAATCTCACGCTCACCACCGTAGCGGCCAACCGCCAGAATCGTGGCACCGTGCATGGCAAAGAGCAGGGTGGAGCCATAGAGGAAGGCGATCGACAGCATGTGGAAGGGATTGTAGAAGAGGTTTCCGTATCGGAGCGAGAAGGAGGTCGTCCAGTCCAGGTGGGAGAAGATACCAAAGGGCACCGCCTCACCCCAGCTGCCCATGAGCACAGGGCGGAAAAAGCCCAACACCAGGTAGAGCCAGATCGCTGCCGCGAAGGCCCAGGCCACATGGGTTCCCATCTTGAGTTGCACAGCAAGTCGGTAGGTGCGAGCCCACCAGAGCAGGATGGAGATGGTGATGAAGAAACCCGAGAAGAGCCACCAGCCGCCCTGGTTCATCGGAGGAATGCTCAGCCCATAGGCAGGCGGTGGCGGATCGACCGAGAGCCAAAACAGCTGCTTCACAAATTCGATGGGGCTGTAGTTCACCTGAACCAGATAGTTCCAGCCGATCGCTGTAAAGCCAATCACAAAAAAGAGGATGGACGCGACGCCCAGAAACCCAAGGTAAAAGGGACCAATCTGTGCATTTCCGATACGACCGAGCAGGTGCACGTGCCAGGTCTGGGTGCCACGCTCGCGCTGGTCAATCTCACGCGAGAGGGGCACCCCGAGGTCTGCGGGGCCTTCCACCTGAATCTGGGTAAAGAGGTTTTGATATTGAGGCATAACGTTTTCCTTGAGCCTGTTCGCTTAGGGCCGTTTAAGACCAGATGGGCAGGCGCAGCCACCAGCCCCACCACTGCGGCCAGCCCTGCGTCCAAAGGGGGCCACTAATGACGATGCAGACTGCGCTGAAGAATCCAGCGGCCAGGGCCAGAAAAAGGCCCAAGCGGTGAATGCCCAGGGTTCCAATAGAGTAGCCAATCGTGTCCCGGAAGAAGGTGTCCTCATACTCGGGCGACTTCACCACCTCACCCTTTCCGGGGTTGGTGGCAGAGAGAATGAGCGAGCCGTGCAAAGCCAGAGCAAAGGTGGTGGTAAAGAAGAGACTCACCGCGATCATGTGCGCTGGGTTGTAGTGAAAGTGCAGAAACTGGTAGCCCACATTGGAGACCCAGTCGAGGTGACTCAGAATGCCATAGGGGAAGCCATGACCCCAGGCGCCGAGCAGCAGCGGACGAATCACCACCAGCGTGACATAAGCAAAGATGGCCACGCTAAAGGCGACTGGCACGTGATAGCCCATGCCCAGCTTGCGACAGATCTCCACCTCGCGCAGCGCCCACGAGCCGAAGGCTGCAATCGCGCAGACCGTGATGATCTGCCAGAGGCCGCCCTCCTTGAGGGGTGCTAGGCCGAGGCCGTATTTCAGATCTGGCGGCGCGATGCTGATCTGCCAGATGTTCCAGGTCGGCCCCTGAGAGGCGCCCCAGAGAATGAGGGCGGTGCCAAGAAAAGCGAAAAAGATGGTCGTGACCCCAAAGAACCCGACATAAAAGGGCCCAATCCAAAAGTCAAACAAATCGCCGCCCAGAAGGGTCCCTCCCCTTACGCGGTACTTGCGTTCAAAGCTCAGCATGGCCATGTCGATGTCCTCCGAATTCAGGTGACGAGCCCCGCGAGTCCCAAGGAGGCCCCGCGGTGCTCGCGTTCCAACGATTTACTTCTTGGGCATGGACGAGTTCTGAACCGATGCCTTGTACTCGGCTTGGCTCATGCCATCCATCCAGTTGAAGCGTGCGGTGCTGAGCAGAATGAGGTGAATCATTGCTGCCAGACCGAACAAGAAAACGCCTTGCACCACCATGGCGCGAAGCGGGTCGTAGAGTTTCCAAACTCGCCACATATTGATTACTCCTATCTAGGTGAGATGCGACATCAGGGTGTAAACCGCTGCCCTTACGCCGCCGGTCATGGTCTTGCTGCTCTCGGCTCCAGGGAACCAGGAACGCCAGTCGAGCAGGAGCACTTGGGCCAACAGCGCGACCGCAAAAAAGGCCATAAACAGCACGGCAAACAGCCCGTGAACCGCCCACGCGTCGCCCTTGTGAGGCAGCCGGTGGCTGAGGTGCGAGACTTGCTCCATGGACATTCCTCCTGTTGCTTAAGAGATCAGTAAAACCAGGGACGCCACGCCCAAACGAGGATGTGGGCAATGACTGCCACAGCCGCAAAGCCCACCAAACCCTGCATGTAGTAGGTGTGGAACTCCTGGGCTTCCTCGTCGGTGAGGCCGGAGATGCTTCGGTTATTGCTCATGGGAGGTTCTCCTTTGAGTTGGCTTAAAGGCCAAATCCGCGCAGGGCCCGCACGGAATGGGCAGCCGTGGCACCACGCCACGACATTCGGTTGGGGGCGATTCGGCTCATGCCGTTACCCCGGAATAGAGTGCTTCATAGGCCTCTCGCAGCAGGTCGAGCTCGACCCGGTCCATGCCGGCCTCTCGCGCCATGCGCTCTGCGCGATCACGAAGCCGTTTGGCAACGGAGATCTGAAGCAGCACGGGCTGGGCCGTAATGATCTCGGTGAGCAGGGACTGCCCCTCATCAGACCAGGCCAAGGCACGCGCGTCTGCGGTCTGTCCCCCTGTGGGTGTGGCCTGAACCTTGTCCAGGTCTGAGCCCAGAGGCAGGATGTGAAACAGCGCGTCAAAGAGGGCATTGCAGGCCTCCTGCAGCAGGTAGACCGCGCCGCTGTAGCCCATAAAGGGCGTGCCCGTGTGACGACGAATGATCGCGCCTGGAAATGAGGCAGGAATGAAGGTGGCCTTCGCACCCACCTCAGCGAGGTACATACGCTCGTTGTAGGAGCCAAACACCATGAGGGGTGTGGACTTCTGACAGGCCTCACGAACGGATTCGTTCTGGGTCTTCTCTCCAGGCTTGCGAGCAATTGCGAAGCTGCAGGGCAGCCCGAGTTCATCCTCGAAGTAATGACGAAGTCCCCGGCTGTAGGTCTCGCTCGCGACAATGCCAAAGCTCGCGGTGCCAAAGAAGTCTTGGGTGACGCTGCGCCAGAGGTCCCAGACCGGCTTGATCGTGGTGTGCTTCTCTTGATTGATGAAGGGCTCAGGGTCGAGATTGAGCAGGCGGCCCAGCTCACGAAGGAATGCTGTGGTGCTGTGCAGGCCAATCGGTGCCTGGAGATAGGGCCGATCAAGGGCCTCACAGAGCAGGCGGCCAAACTCACGATAGAGGCAGACATTCACCTCAGCCTCTGCCAGTTTGGGCACATCCATCAGATGAGTGCCCAGGGGGAAAGCCATGTGAACCTCTGCGCCGATTCCTTCAATCAGGCGGCGAATCTCTGCGAGATCGCTGGGCATGTTGAAGGTGCCATACGCCGGGCCAATGATATTCACCTTGGGCTTCTGGCCCGGGACACGCTGCACGGGGCCTGGTGTGCGAAGGCCATGCTCATTCCAGAGCCAGAGCATGGCGCGGTTGGCCGACTGCCACTGGTCCTCATCAATCGTACGGGGAAGGAATCGTGCGATGCCCGTGCCCTCTGGCGTGACGCCTCCACCAATCATCTCGGCGATGGAGCCCGTGACGACCACGGCGGGCAGATCGGGATCGAGTGCAGCATGGGCACGCTTCATGGCCCCCTCTGTACCCTCTCGGCCCAATTGCTCTTCGGCGAGCCCCGTCACCACGATGGGAAGTTCGTGCGGTGGGAGTGCGTCGGTGTAGTGCAGCACTGAGGTGACCGGCAGATTCTCACAGCCCACGGGGCCATCAATCACCACCTGCAGGCCCTTCACGGCAGTGAAGACATAGACGGCGCCCCAATAGCCGCCAGCGCGATCGTGATCGAGCACCATCATGCGCCCATCTCCTCGGCCTTTCGGCGGGCTGCTGCCTTCTGAACCTGTCGACGGATGTGGGCCTTAAACTCCGGTCGGTCTTGGGGAACGCTCTGCCAGATTCCGGCCTGATCCCCCTGGCCGACCTCTCCAAAGAAGTCACGCATCGCCTCAAAGCGGGCGTGATTCGCCATAGCCTTGTTCACCACTAAGGCCAGTGAACCTGCACCGGCGGCGCCCATGAGGGGGCGGGCGGAGATAAGGTTGGTGAAATAGAGCGAGGGAATACAACGCTCTTTTGCCCATTGCACGACTGGGGTGGTGCCGATGGCGAGATTGGGGCGAAGGGCATCCACCGCAGCGATGTCCTGCTCGAGGGAGGCGCGAAACTGGATCTGAGTGCCGCGCGCCTGGAGCCACTCGGCATCGAGCGCACTCATGGCGGTGCGGGGGCAGGCGGTGCCCACATAGGGCACCTCTGCGCCGCTCTCAATCAGCAGGCGGGCAACCAACAGCTCGGAGCCCTCATAGCCACTCACTGTGATGCGTCCCCGAATCGGAGTGCGGGCCAGGGCCTCGCGAATGGACGGAAGGACCTGTTGCTTGGCCTGCGCGATGAGCGCCTCAGGCACATTGGCCGCGCGCCCGATGGATTCGATCCATTGGGCGCTTCCCTCCACGCCCACAGGGGCCGAACCCACCAAGGGACGGCCCGCAGACTCAAAGACGCGCATGCTGGCGGTGTAGAAGGGATGAATAGCCGCGACCACCTTGGAGTCGAGGGCTGCATAGAGCTCGCGCCACTCCCGAGTGGGGACGACCGGCCCAGCAGCAAGCTGCATCGGAGCCAGCATCTGGCCGATGATCATGGGGTCGGCCGGAAACATCTCCCCGAGGAGACCCACCGTGGGCAGTTGCGTGCGGCCAGTGCGCGGAGCGGCAACCGGGCCCGCCTGAGCCTCTTTCAGGGCATAGGCCAGCATGGCGCCGGCCAGCACATCCTTGGCCTCCGCATGGGTGGGCACGCCAAAGCCGGGCACATCAATCCCGATGATGCGCACCCCGTTGATCTCTCTGGGGAGCAATTGAAGGGGCACCCCACTGGCAGTGGGCACGCAGAGGTTAATGATGACCACTGCGTCGTAGCGCGCTGGATCGGCCTCTGCGTAGACCGACTCTCGAATGTCCTCGAAGAGCTTGCCGGTCACCAGAGTCTCGGAATTGAAGGGCACATAGCCCACGCTTCGGCGCGCACCGTAGAAGTGTGAGGTGAAGGTGAGCCCATAGACGCAACAGGCGGAGCCCGACAGGATGGTTGAGGTGCGGCGCATTCTCAGCCCGACTCGAAGCGAACCAAAGGCAGGGCACATGCTCTGCGGCTGGTCGTGCGGCCCCTTGGGATAGTCAGCCGCGTACTGCTGCAAGGTCTCACTCGCAGGGACGGGCTGAATGGGGATGGGCTGACGGGCGTTCATGGGCGTTAGGCGTCGTCGTAGACCACTTCGAGGCTGGGCTTCACCGTGATTTCTCGGCCCATCATGTCCGCCAGGCTCGCTGGCTGAAGAGTGACATTGCGACCCACCGTGTCTGCGCTAAAGAGCCCAAGCAGCGAATCCTGGCTCAGTGGCTTGGGGCGAACCGGGGGTGCGTCGGCGACGTTCTGCGAAAGCTGTGCAAACAGAGGGCCCCACTCGCCGTCGGGCTTGCCGATGATCTCGTAGGCGGCGCTCTTGCGACGGATATCCTCGTGCGCCGGAATCGCTGAGAGCACGGGAATACCAGCGGCCTCAGCAAAGGCAGCAGCCTCGCCCGTGCCATCGTCTTTGTTGATGACCATGCCTGCTACGCCCACATTGCCGCCGAGCTTTCGAAAATACTCCACCGCCGAGCAGACATTGTTGGCGACATAGAGGGACTGAAGGTCGTTGCTGCCCACCACAATCACCTTCTGACACATGTCGCGGGCAATCGGGAGCCCGAAGCCACCGCAGACCACATCGCCCAGGAAGTCGAGCAGGACATAGTCAAAGCCCCACTCATGAAAGCCGAGTTTCTCGAGCGTCTCGAATCCGTGGATGATGCCGCGACCGCCACAGCCACGGCCCACTTCAGGTCCACCGAGCTCCATGGCATAGACGCCATCACGCTTAAAGCAGACATCGCCAATCTCGACCGCCTCGCCAGCGCTCTTCTTGCGGGAGGAGGTTTCGATAATGGTGGGACAGGCCTTTCCGCCAAAGAGAAGACTGGTGGTGTCGCTCTTTGGATCGCAGCCGATCAGCAGGACCCGTTTGCCCTGCTGGGCCATCATGTAGCTCAGATTGGCGAGCGTAAAGCTCTTGCCAATGCCGCCCTTCCCGTAGATCGCAATAATCTGAGTCTCTTTGGTGACCTCGCCCGTGTGAACGGGATCAGGCTCCATCGCGGCCTCTGCAGCGAGGCGAGTTTTCATCATGAACTGAACGGGCGCGCCCTTCAGGTTGGTCTCCGACATACTCATTGCAGCTGCCTCCAGTCCAGAACTACCTTCAAGGCCTCGGAGCTACTGAAGGCATGCGCATAGGCCTGCGGTGCCTGCTCAGGTGAATGTTCATCCGTCACCAGGCCCTCGAGAGACAGGGCCCCCAGAGCCACCATATGAGCGGCCGCGCGCAGGTTGTCTGGCTGCCACTGGGCGGCCACTCGAATCCGCGCCTCACGCAGAAACGCGGGAACGAAGCCAAAGGAGAGGGGCTGGGTGTAGAAGCCAGCCAGGACGAGCTCGCCACCGGGTCGCAGGTGATCGATCCAGCTCGAGAGGGCCTGCCCAGCGCCACTGGCATCGACGATCAGTTGATAGGCCTGACCTTTGCAGTAGCTCGGCTCATGCACTCGGTAGCCCTGCGCACCGGTGTGGCGGCGCGCGTCGGTCTCCCAGACCACGGGGCTGCCTCCCAGCGCCACGACCATGCGGGCCAGGAGCCGACCCATAACGCCATGGCCAACGATGAGATCGGGCAGCGCGGCCGTTAGACCGGCTCGTGGCTGAGCGATGTCGAATTGAAAGTGGGGGCCAGCGAGGGCATGGTGGGCTGTGGCGGCCAGCGCCATGAGAACACCCTGCTGTTGGAGATCGGGGGCAATACGCAGGGCGCGACTGCTGGCGGTGATGAGCTCGGAGGAGGCCCCGCCGAAGAGGCCCCGTATAGGCCCATAACAATTGGCGCCGGGAACAAAAACCCAGTCGCCGGCCTGGAGGTTCGCAGCGGGCCCAGCCTCAATCACCTCCCCAACCGTCTCGTAGCCAGGAACCAGGGGGTAGCCCATGCCTGGAAACGCGGGCATCTCGCCCGTGTAGAAGAGTCGCTCCGTGCCGGTGCTGATGCCACTGAAGGCGGTTCTCACCCGGATGTCCTCCGCCTGCATCGCCGTGAGGTTCACCTCTCGAAGCGCAATGCTGCCGGGTTTTTCCAGAATTACGGCACGTGCCCTGTGTGTTGTCATTTTTAATTGACTATTTAACTGTCTAGTCTAGATGACACCCATCGTATGCCGATTGGCGGAGATGTCAAATCTTTTTTACACATCTGCCAGCAGAAGCCCGGTCTGGATGGGCAACTGGGTTTTACGAAGATGGACCGAGCGAAAACCCGCCTGACGCAGCAGCGCCTCGAGCTCCGCAGGCGATCGGGCCCGCCCGCCCCCCATGGCGCAGAGGTAGAGGCCAAAGTAGGCATCGGACATGGCGGCCTCAGAGGGCCCGAGGGCCATGGGCTCCGCAATCAGCAGGCGGCCTTGTACAGGCTCGAGAAGCCCGTGTACCCGGCGAAGAAGCCTCAGCACGAAGGCATCCGGGTGGTCGTAGAGCACCCGCACCAGGCTAATGAGGTCGGCCCCCTGCGGCACCTCGTCACTGAAGAAGTCGCCGCCGACGCAGCGAATCTGGGCAGAGAGCCCCTCTTGGGCCACTGCGCGCTGAGCCAGACTGGCTACAGCAGGAAGGTCGAACACGGTGATTGGCAGCCCGGGATGCGCCTTTGCCACTGCAGTGGCAAATCGCGCCATGCCGCCCCCGAGATCCAGCAGCTGCCGGTGTTCGGAGAAGTCGTAGGCCTGGAGCACCTGCTCACTCACCAGCGGCTGCGACGAGGCCATCAGGTCGGAATAGGGGGCCACGGCGGCCTCATCCAGGGCCTGGCCATGGCCACGGTGGTCCACATACGCCCAGGTGGAGCGCAGCTCCGACTGGGTCTGCTCTCCGCGCAAGAGGGCCACGGGGTCTGCCAGGTCACGATAGACCGACTTGTGGTGCCTCACCAGGGCCATCATGGCCGGACTCGCGGCAATCACAGCGCCGTGTGCACCGAGGGTCCAGCCAGGCTCCGGCTGACCTGCAGACGAGAGGGCGGGAGCCAGAAGCTTGAGCGCTGCAGCCGCATAGGCCAGGCGTTGGGCAGCCTCCTCACTGAGGCCCGACTCGTGCGCGAGCACGGCAGCGCTGAGGCCCCGACCGCTCTTGAGCCGATCCAGCCAGCCCAACTCAACCACCGCGAGCAGTGTCTGGGAGTAGGCAAATCCGGCCACCAGATCGAACACCTCGCGAGACTGCTGGCGCACATACCCGCCCACGAAGGGAATCCGCATAAACCAACGCTGTCGACTCGGCTTAGCCAGCACAAAGTCGCGAACCCAGGCAGCAACAGCAGTCAAATCAGTTCACCACTCGGTGGGCTGCTGGGAGAACCCTCAGGTCGACAGGCAGCAGACGCTCCCCCTCTTTCAGCACCATGGCTCTGAGCCTCACTGCCCCACGACAGGGCGGGATGCTCTCAATGGCCTCGGCAATCAATGCATCAAACGCTGCAAATGCACCCTCGAGGCCCAGCTCTCGAGCGGCACTGGGACGATCCAAAAGCTCGTCCTGATGGGCGGGCTTGCCAAGGCCTGCAGCGTCCATGAGCACATCCCGAATGTCGTCGGCCACCTGGTAGGCCTCTCCCAGAGCCTCACCGAGACCGCGCCAGACGCCTGGGTCGGCACCCGCTGCTGCGGCGCCTCCGGCGGTTGCGGCAGCGAAGAGAGCGCCCGTCTTGCTGCGCTGATAGGTCTGGAGCAGGGCCCGAGGCTCACACTCCCAGGCCTGTCCAGCGGCGATTCCGAACGGGGGCGCGACACTCTGTTCCAGGTGAGACAGCACCGACACCAGGCGATGGCTATGACGCGTACGCGACTGAACCACGACGCGAAAGGCCAGCACGATGAGGGCGTCGCCCGCGAGGACTGCAAGCCGCTCGCCATGCGCTGCATGGACCGAGGGCAGGCCCCGCCGCAAGGCCGCATTATCAAAGCAGGGAAGGTCGTCATGAACCAGAGAGGCGCAGTGCATCAACTCCAGCGCCGCGGCAAAGGACTCCGAGAGCGCGGGATCGTCATCGCCATTGGCCAAGGCCACCGCAAGACACAGCTGGGGGCGCACCCTGGCTCCCCCCGGAAAGACGGCATCATGGATGGCCTGTGCAAGTTTTGGTGGCCCCCCCTGGGCGGCAGCACCTTTGACGACCTGCATCAGGACCCGATCGATCCGCTCCTTCAACATGGCCACCTCCTGAATGTCATTTTTGATTTACACAACAATTGTTAACTAACATAGACATCAATCATGAGCGCGTCAAACGGTTTTTCGCCCCCACCCGACCAGGCCCCCCTCTGGACCACGGACGCCGTTGAGTCGCTCGGACTCCATTGGCAGCGGCATCAGCGCCTCTCAGACCAGCCTCCGGTGCATCTGGTGCTGCTCCATGGAACCGGCGCGGATTCGAGCAGCTGGGACGCCCTGATGCCGCATTGGCCGCTGGACTGGTCGGTCTGGGTGGTCGACCTGCCGGGTCATGGGAGTAGCCCCAGCCCCGCTCGAGGAGAGGCCATGGGGGTCCGAGAGATGGGCCTGAGCCTGGCCAGACTGCTCGCGTCCTCCCGCGTGGAGCCTGGCCTCGTCGTCCTCGTCGGACATTCCGCAGGGGCGGCTGTGGCGCTTCAGACCCTGGTCAGCCAGCCCGCAACCCCGCATCCGCACAAGCCGTGGAGAGCACTCGGGCTCGCACCCTCGCTCATCGTCCCGCCCGCGCTCTACACCCTTGCCCTCGGGCCGGTGGTGGCCCCAGTGCTGCTCAGTGGTCCAAGCCTTCGACTCCTCGAGGCGTCCTGCAGGCTGCCTGGCGTTCTGGAAGCGGTCATTCGCTCAACCGGGACAGTACTTCCCCAAACTAGAACCGACGCGATGGCTGCGCTCCTCCGAACGCCCGGGCACCTCGAGGGAGCCCTTCGATTCATGGCCGATACCCAACTCGAGTCACTGCTTCAGGCAAGCGCCTGCGTAGCGGGGAAGGTTGAGCTGCTCGCAGCAGCGGACGATCCCTGGATTCCGTTTCGTCAGATTGAATCGGCGGCGGCCCGATTTCTGCCTGGAGCCCGGCTCAGTCAATGGCCACACGGCGGTCACATCTTCCATGAGCAACAGCCTCGGGACTGCGCAGCCTGGGTGGAGGCGCGTATTCGCTACTGGCTAGCGGCCTGCACGGCCGAATGAATGGCCTGAGCCCTTGCGTAGGGAAGGGCAAGGTACTGCCCTCGTAAGGCCTCGGCAAGACGCTGGGCTGCAAGCTCTGGACGGACCGACCCATCGATCACTAGTCGCTTCTGGGCGAGCTCGATCAGAGGCCTTGCCAGCTGAAGACACTCCGCCTGGGCTGCTTCACGCCCAGGCTGCCCATCGCGCGAGAGATTCGCGCGGCCGTCCGTCAGCAGGACCAGCACCGAGTCCTCGCCCGCACGGGCAATTGATGTAAGCAGTCGCTGAGCCAGCACCAAGCCTGCACCCAGGGGGCTTCCGCCTCCGCCAGGCATCGACAAGAGCGCGCGTTTCGCAGCAGTGAGAGAGCGGGTGGGGGGGAGAAGAAGCTGTGCGCCCCGCCCTCCTACACTCACCAGGGCTACTCGATCGCGTCGGACATAGCAGTCTGCAAGCAGGAGCTCTACGGCGCCCTTGGCCTCCTGCAGTCGGTTCATGGCCATCGAGCCGGAGGCATCCACCAGAAACACGGTGGTCACCGGCCTTCGGTGCGCGATTCGGTAAATGTGCAGATCATCCAGCCGGAGGGACATCCGATCCTTGGCCTGCCGCAGGCGCTGAAGCGGCAGCGCAGCCTTCAGGCTTGGGAGCCATGCGATGCGTTCCCGACCATCGCGAGGAGGCTGACGCAGGAGCCCGAGGCGCACGCCCCGCCCTGTCCGAGCGACACTCCGCTGCCCCTGCCGCCCCCCCTCTCGACGAGCGGGTGGTCGGCGGTCGCGACCCCGCTGAGCGAGCGTTCGAAGCAGATGCTCCGGCAGCAATGCCTGGGCGGACAGCACCTCGAGGGTCTGCTCAGAGAGGTCGATCTGCTCGTCCTCGTCCTGGCGCTCGGAGGCCTCCGGCGGACTGGGCTCATCGGTCTGATGGTCATCCCTTGGGTCTTGGTCGGTCTGCCCGCCAGGTGGGTCCGACGGCGGCAGGACACGCGCGTGTGCTGCAGCGGTCCAGGCCAGGGCCCAGGCCAAATGATCAACGCTACAGACCGGCTCCCCACACCAGGCCGCCCGCAGCCGTGTGAGCTGGAGACAGGACTGAAGGGGGCGGAAAGAGGGTATGGCCATGGCAAGGCAGAGCCCGGCGGCCTGCTGTGCGAGCACCGGCGGAAGCTCAGGCAGTGCCTCGTGCACCAGATGCCTGCCCCCTGGGCCAATAGAGAACCGCGGTTCTGCCCGCAGATCGATCGACAGGCCCATTCGGTCCGCCAGCACCGGAGCCAGGGGCAGCTCGTCTTCCAGTGACTCATCCAGAACCAACAGTCGCATCGCCTGCGAGTCCATGGCCTGTGCCAGTCGTTGCAGGGTCTCGATCGGCTGACGCTCGGCCATTGGCAGCACCCAGACAGACGCTCGGAGCTGGCCCAGCAGGCCTGGCTGCATCACCAGGCGGCCAGTCGCCAGGGTCTGCGCCAGATCCATCTGCGGATCAAGTGACTCAGCGGCCAGCCGAGCAGGCAGTCGGCAGAGCCTCAGACCAGCCTGAGCCGATCGCTCTTCCACTGCACGGATGAATGCCCTGCGGCTTGGGCCCTCCATGGCCCTGACCCACAGACCACCCCGTGCACACTCTGGATGGAGCCAGGCAGACAACAGACAGTCGAGGTCTTCGCCAGTCATCCTCAGAGCTGCTCAAGCGCAAGCTGAACCCGATCACCTGAATCCACATCATCCAAGGGATCGCGTCGCAGACGATGGCGCAGCACCATAGGCGCCACTGCGCGCACGCAGTCGAGCCCTGCGCGTTTCTGACCCTGGAGTGCCGCATAGGCCTTTGCAGCCCTTAGCAAGGCCAGTTCGCCACGCAGCCCATCGGTTCCGAGGCTCATGCAGAGCCGGGCCACCGCCTCGAGAAGACCTTCGTCTGTCTGGACCTTGATCAGGGCCTTTCGTGCGGACTGGATACGCTTTCGCAGCTTGGCCTGCGGAGCCTCCCAGGCGAGCGCAAATGCCTGGGGGTCGCGATCGTAGGACTCGCGCCGAAGCACCACCTCCACCCGCTCAGAGAGGTCCGTTGGGGTGGTGACCTCGACGGCCAGTCCAAAGCGGTCGAGGAGCTGGGGCCTGAGCTCGCCCTCCTCCGGATTTCCGCTGCCTACCAGTACGAAGGCAGCCGGATGCACCACGCTGAGCCCCTCACGCTCGACGCGGCTTTCCCCGCTGGCCGCCACATCAATGAGCAGGTCTACCAGGTGGTCCTCCAAAAGATTGATTTCATCCACATACAGAAAGCCCTGGTGTGCCTTCGCAAGGAGTCCCGGCTCAAAGACTTTTTCACCCGTGGCCAGCAGCCGCTCGAGATTGATCGAGCCCAGGATTCGGTCTTCGGTTGCACCCAGGGGGAGGTCGACGACGGGAACCGGCTGCCGCCCCAGGGGTGGCAGGACATCGGCCAGAGCACGCACCGCGGTGGACTTTCCGGTTCCGCGATGGCCCAGGATAAGAACTCCCCCGACGAGGGGGTCGACGGCCGCGATCAGCAGTCCGAGCTGCATCTCGGCCTGGCCCACCAGAGCCGAGAAAGGATAGGGAGACTTTGACATCCCCCCACTTTGCCTCTGACAGACTACCGCGTCAATTTAGAGTGACAGATCGAGTACCGAGATGCTGCCCGCGGGAATCGTCACACTCAGCACCCCAGAGGGGCTGAGCCCGCTCTTGATGTCAGCCTCTCCAGCCAGGACGCGCGCCCGCCTCCAGGCCTCCAGCCCTGTGATCTCCTGATGGACTGCCTGCGCACCGTAGTTGATGAGGACGACGGACCCCTCTTGGCCCTGACGGAGCACGAGGCTCAGGGCAGCGCCTTCAGTCAAGACCTGGAGTCGGTCCCCGCGAGCGATGGAGGGACGGGCGTTACGGAGCTGGATCATCTGCCGATAGAACTGGAGCACGCCATTGGGTCGAGTCTCCTCGAGACTCAGGTTCTGCTGAGCCTGGTTGTCCGAGGACGCTCTGAACGGCTGCCCTGAAGTGAAGCCTGACGGGCTGGCTGTCCAGCTCATCGGAGTACGCAGCCCCCAGTCTCCTGACAGTGAGGCATTGGAGGCCATGCCAATCTCTTCCCCATAGTAGAGATAGGGAGTTCCGGGCATTAACAGGATCGTGGCCGCTGCGCGCTTGGCTCGGCCCAGATCGCCTTTCACCTGATTCCAGACGCGATCACCGGCGAATCGGTCGTGGTTGGACAGAAAGACTGCAGGGTTTGCCGGGAGGCCTCGGACATGGGCCCCAAGCGCCGCCACAGAGGCAGCGGCCGGCGAATTCACCGCCGCAAAAATCTTCCCAGGCAGATCAAAATCAAAGGCCTGACCACAGGACTCAGTGGTCTCCTTCACGGCAGCGGGCGCCTCACAGACCATGTGGGCATGCGGGACTTGCCTCACCAACTCACGAACCTTGCGCATGATCGCGTGGCTCTCGGGCTGGTTATCCCAGTTGCGGGAGTCGTTCTCGATGAGATGCTTGGTGGCGTCAAACCGAATACCGTCCAGCCCGAGATTCAGCCAGTGTCGAATGTTGTCGAAATGAAAGGACTCAACGGCTGGGTTGCGCCAGTTGAAGTCGGGCATGTTGGAGCCGAAGGTGGCGAAGTAATAGCCGGTCTCGGTGCTATACCAGGGGTCTTTTCCCCATACATCCCAGCCACTGGGCTTACTTGCCTGCCATACGAACGCAGCCCGGTCTGAACTGTTGGGGCTTGATCGGGCATTCCGAAACATGGGGTGCTGATCGCTCGCGTGGTTGATGAGGTAATCGGTGAGCACGCCAATGCCCCGCGCGTGCGCGGCAGCAATGAAGTTCCTGAGGTCGTCGAGGCTTCCGTAGTCAGGCTCAATGGCCCGATAGTCTTGGACGGCATAGCCATGGTCCCGATCGGAGCTCGCGGTCACCGGCATGAGCCAGATCCCCCGGACGCCCAGGGCCGCTAAATGGTCTAGCCGCTGGGTGAGGCCCTTGAGGTCTCCCACACCATCGCCATTACTATCCTGATAGGCTCGCACATACACCTGCATCACCGCGCCGTAAGGCCAGTCGGCCGGCAGCTGGGTGGCTGGAGGGGATAGCGTTACCGGCCCTCGATCAGTGACCGCAAGCGTGAGCGGTGTGGGCGCGGAGGTGGCCGTTGGACTCGCACCCGAGCCACCACAGGCCAGGAGCGGAAGAAAAAGCGCGAGGCTTATGACGGATTTAATGGGTTTCATGGAGCGCAAGTGTGCCTCGCCCGCTCCGGTTGTCTAGCAGGGAAAATGAGGAGTGCGGAGTGGGGGCTGTGCGAACACTCAGAGAATGAGTGGTAGCGGGGGTAGGCTGAGCGAACACTCACGAAGTGAGTGGTAGCGGGGGTAGGATTTGAACCTACGACCTTCGGGTTATGAGCCCGACGAGCTGCCAGACTGCTCCACCCCGCGTCGAAGACTGGAGAGTATACATGAGATTCTGTTCGGACTGCGGCCAAGCGGTCCACCAAGAGGTACCGGCCGATGACAATCGGCTGCGAGCGGTGTGCCGTCACTGCAATACCGTGCATTACGAGAACCCAAAAATGGTGCTGGGCACTCTGCCGGTGTTGGCGGACAAGGTGCTGCTCTGCCGGCGCGCCATCGAGCCACGCCATGGCTTCTGGACCCTGCCAGCAGGCTTCATGGAGCTCGGTGAGTCGACTGCAGAGGGAGCGATGCGTGAGACCCTCGAGGAGGCTGGGGCCGACATTGAGCTGGGCCGACTCTTCGCGGTCTTCGACATCCCACATGTCAACCAGGTGCATCTCTTCTACCTCGCTCAGATGCGCTCCGCTCAGCTCAATCCCGGGCCCGAGACCCTCGAGGCGGCTCTATTTTCGGAGTCTGAGGTGCCCTGGGATGCCCTCGCGTTTCGGTCCGTTCGAATGGCACTTGAGCGATTCTTCGAAGACCGACGGCTCGGCCTTGAGCGCGTTCATGCGGGCTCTGTTCCTCGGCCCACCAGCACCGCGTGAGCAGTCCAAGTTCTCCTCGTTTATCGTGGGTTGAGCCGGATGGCCACTTCCCGCCCAGTCATTACGCCTGGCCGGAGGAGAGTGGTGCCAATGGTCTACTTGCTGCCAGCGACCAGGTCACGACCCCGATGCTGCTGCAGGCCTACCGGAAGGGCATCTTTCCGTGGTCCGGCCCCGGGGAGCCCGTACTCTGGTGGACACCAAGTCCTCGAATGGTGCTCAAGGTGAGCGGCTTTCGTCGTCACCGGTCGCTGCGGCAGGCCATTCGCCGGGCAGCCGCATCCGGGCTAGAGGTTCGAATGGATCATGACTTTGTCGCCGTGATGCGCGCCTGCGCTGAGCCTCGACCAGGGCAAGAGGGCACCTGGATCACCCCCGCGATCCTCCGAGCGTACGCGGGACTGCACACCCAGGGGTTTGCACACAGCATCAGTCTTCACCGGGGCGAGCAGGTGATCGGCGGCCTCTACGCCGTTGCGATTGGGACCATGATCTTTGGTGAGAGCATGTTCAGCCGGGAAACCTCTGCCTCGAAGATCTGCCTAGACGCGCTGGTGCGGTTTGCTGAGGAGCAAGGCGCTGAGGCAATTGACTGCCAGCAACAGACCCAGCATCTCGCCCTCTTTGGTGCACTTCCCATCCCACGGACCGAATTTGAATCGCTTTTGAATTCCAAAGTGGACCAGCCTGCACTAGACTGGGGGGTGAAAACCCTGCCATGGCCAACCTACGCGACCTCCCACTCAGCCGTCTCCAGTTCTACGTAACGGCGCCCTACCCCTGCAGCTACATTGTGGGGCGGAAGGCGCGTTCGCAGGTTGCCACCCCCAATCACCTGATCCAGTCCAGGGTCTACAGCGACCTGGTGCAGCTCGGATTTCGTCGCAGCGGCATTTTTTCGTACCGGCCCTATTGCGACAACTGCAGAGCCTGTCAGCCGATCCGGGTCCCTGTCGCCCAGTTCCAGCCCAGCAAAACCCAGCTGCGCACCTGGCGAAAGCTCTCTTCCCGTCTGCAGGCGCAGGAAGTTCCTCTGCTCTTCTCTGACGAGCACTATGCGCTCTACCTGCGCTACCAGTCGGGGCGTCATATGGGCGGCGGCATGGACCAGGACAGCCGGGACCAGTACGCCCAGTTTCTCCTGCAGAGCCAGGTGGATACCCGACTCATCACCTTCCGCGAGGAAGGAAAACTGGTGATGGTCTCGCTGATCGACCGACTCCAGACTGGCCTCTCCGCGGTGTACACCTTCTACGACCCAGACCGAACGCAAGACTCTCTTGGCACCTATGGTGTGCTCTGGCAGATCGCGGAGTGTTATCGACTGGGGCTTGAGTTTGTCTACCTGGGCTATTACATCGAAGAGAGCCCCAAGATGTCCTATAAGGCGCGGTTTCGCCCGTCCGAAATTCTCCTGCAGGGCCAATGGACGGCCCTTGACGCCTCGAACGCATGAGCCTGTTCTCGAGCAGTTACCGCTGGCTGCGGCCCGCGCTCTTTGCGCTTGCGCCTGAACGGGCGCACGACCTCAGCCTGGCTGGACTTCAGTGGGCGCACGACAGGCTTGGTCTGGCCTTACCCGCAAGCCGCCCGCTGAGCTTTCCGAAGCCCATCACTGTGGCGGGGCTCCGGTTCCCGAATCCCGTTGGACTCGCTGCAGGGCTCGATAAGAATGCGGCCCATATCGACGCGCTCGGGCGATTTGGTTTTGGGTTCATCGAGGTGGGCACCGTAACCCCCAAGCCTCAGCCAGGAAACCCTCAGCCTCGAATGTTTCGACTTCCAGAGCACGAGGCCATCATCAACCGACTCGGCTTTAACAATCTGGGGCTCGAGGCTTTCCTCGGCCATGTCGCCCGATCCCAGTGGGTGCGGGAGAGACGAGGCATCCTGGGCCTCAACATTGGAAAGAATGCCGCCACTGCGATCGACCAGGCCGATGAGGACTACAGCCTCGGTCTGCAGGCCGTATTTCCCTGGGCCGACTACATCACGATCAACATCTCGTCCCCCAACACCAAGGGCCTTCGGGACTTGCAGAACGAGGCAGCCCTGAATCGACTGCTCTCTCGCCTCAGGAGCGAGGCCTCAGCGCTTCAGCAGCGGCACCAGCGCAGGGTCCCGCTCTTTCTCAAGGTGGCCCCCGATCTGGATGCAGCAGGTCTTGAGTCGGTTGCCCGCGCGGTGACGGCCCACGAGATTGAGGCTGTCATCGCAACGAATACCACCCTTGATCGTGAGCTGGTTCGGGATCACCCCCATGCAGGCGAACCAGGAGGGCTCTCGGGCGCGCCGGTGCTCGCGCGATCCAATGCAGCGCTTCAGCAACTCAGGGCCCTGCTTCCTCGCGAGGTGGCCCTGATTGGCGTGGGAGGCATCCTTCGTGCTGAAGATGGCCTTCAGAAATGCGCGCTTGGGGCCGACCTGGTGCAGGTGTACAGCGGCCTCATCTACCGTGGGCCTCAGCTCGTCTCAGACCTGGTCGCTGCTCTATCAGACTGCCAGCGCGCGTAACGCTGGGTGAAGGTTCCCTTAGACGGCGCCGGCATGTCACGACTGGCACTCCAGCCCGTCGCAAGCGGAATGTTCCGAATCAGGCCTCGGCGGTCTGCGAGCATCCGAAGCACTCCACTGCCCACCCGGGTGGCCAGCCGATAGAGCGGCGGACGCGCTGCCACATAGGCCCATACGGCAAGCCCCATGCGCTCTGCCCAGGGGCGCAGATGCCGCTCGAACTGTCGCTCGCGTAATTTACGAAGCAGGTCGGGCAGTGGGATCTTCACTGGACAGACCACATGACACTCACCGCACAGCGTTGCGGCCTGGGGAAGGTCGAGCGTGTTCTCAAGGCCCGTGTAGGAGGGCGTGAGCACCGACCCCATGGGGCCAGGATAGACC